>UQZN01000015.1 GCA_900545535.1 uncultured Phascolarctobacterium sp. | reverse complement strand
ATAAGAATGTATCAAAACCCGGCAAGCGTCATGACTTTCCGGGCTTCAGCTATTGCCGCTCCCGGCGAAAACCTGTTTGACGAAAGCAGAATACACGCGGCCTTTGCGAGAAGGCCTCGATACGCCGGATCAAGCGATTCAGGGAGGTTCATCATAATCTGCTTCACATCACTCATAGCGTCCTCAGCCGAAAGCGACGCATCCGTGGTTTCCAAAAGACATGCTGCCAATACGAGTTCTTCCTTGCTTAAGCTCATCATTTGCCTCCCTGTGAATATATCGTTATTTGGAAAGAAATATAAGGTTTAAGAATAAGAATCACTGTATCCATTTTAAGGAAAAGACCACATGGCGGATCTGAAGAATATGACCGGAACGGAAGCATTCCAACTCGCAAAGGATGAAAGCGCCCTTACTATCGAAGAAATCGCTGAACGGCTTACCGTTTCTCCTTCCGTAATCAAACGCTATCTCAACGCGGGGGACAACTACCTCCCCAGCCTGGAAATGATACCGCGCCTCTGTTCAACACTGGGCAACAATATCCTTTTGCGTTGGCTGGAGGCGCAAGTCGAAGCGGAGGAAAACGCCGTCCCTCCCGCCCAAAACAGGACCGAGGTATTGACCTCCGTGGTCCGCGCCGGGGCCGCCCTCGGCAACGTGCAGCGGATTCTCGCGGAAACGCAGGTCATTGTCCCTCACAATGCCCGCAAACTCCGCTCCGCCCTGAATGACGTCATCACGGAATGCCGTGTGGCAAAGGAATCGCTCCAACCTTTGGCGGCACGCAAAGATCTGGCCGAATGTACCCATATATTGTGTATGAAAAAGGCTTCTTTGAAAGGGTCTTTTAATAGGAGCTGTAAGTGGTCCGTTAAATTTTTGCAAAAGTTTTATATCCACCGGCTGCAAATTTACAGTATTACCATTACACTTATCAATAAAGCTCTGTCCTTTATCTGTATTTGCCAATACTAATGAAACAGACCTTAAGCCATCAAACTGCGGGCATAATAAATGTGCGTTATTAAAATCACCTATGGTAATATCACCAATTCTATTTGTTCCTGTAAATTGACAGCAATAACAAGTTTCACGCATTGCCAAATCAGCAAAATATGTTTGCATATAATAATCATCATCCGATTTTTTGATAATAATCTCGTCATTTACTTTATATAAGTTCCAGCGGGAACCTTCAGGGCTATCTTTTGTTACAGACCTTTTGTAACGGAAATAATGTTCTGCAACAGCCCCATCCCATCTTTTTTTACATTCTTCAAGATGCGTATGGTAGACAGACTGTGACATGACTCCATGACAAACCAAATCAACAAAAATGCAGCTTGTCAGTTCGGCCTTTTGCGCTAAAAGTGTGTTCTTGATACCACTTAATATACAAGGCGTACCTATAATCAAGCAAACAGCTTCGTTTGAAATTGCTGAAATAAGACTTTCATAAAAAGACTTATTTAGAAAGGCCTGACAATACTTAGATTTATAAAATCGTTCTAAATCTCTATAATCCGTACATACATCGTATGCCACTTTACCCAAATCATTCTTTACAGCAAATACTTGGACATTAGCACTATTATTGAAAAGATATTTTGCAAAACTTCCAAACATGCCACCGGAAGAACTTTGCTTTAAAATTGATTCATCAGTTGAATAACCGGCATAGCTCGTCAGAACTTTATTTTTATGATTTAATTTCTGCGGACAAACCTGTAAACATTTACCACAATTTATACATTTTGATTTATCTATTTGTACGACAAAAAATTTCTCAGCATTTTCAACCATCTGTATAGCATCCACTGGGCAAATCAAACTGCAAGCTGCACAGCCATAGCAATTTTCACTTTCAACACATGACATGTCATCCGTCTCCATTCATTTTGACATAAATACATACCTGTAATTTTTGACGAACATTATAATAATAATCACATCAAGCAAGGCCGCGAAATAAATATTATAATTTATAAGACAAGCAACAACTACTAATAAACCCAGCAAGATTATTGTTTCGCAAGCTAAATTATCAACCTTTAAATATTTTCTACAGTCTATAATCCGATAAGCTATTATAGAAAGATATCCCAAACAACTTGCCATAATACAGCCGCCAATTTCATAAGCAGGAATCAAAACAATAAACATAACCAAACTTACCGCCGCACCAATAACTGTTGACAAAAAAACGCCCCGTGTATCCTTAACTACCAGATAAATCACACCCCAAAAAGATGGTAAAGTTACCAGAAAACCTAAAACCACCATAAACGGAATATACTGTATAGCTTCACTAAATGTCTTAGACAAAGCAAAGGAAGCTAATGGTACCAAAATCAACAATAAAACAAAACTAAAAAAAGCAGCCATCAGCACAAACTTTTTATAAACAGCAGAGAAAAAAGTGTTCCTATCCAAATCCGTATAAGATTGTACAGCGCTTATTTGCCATGACTTCTGAAATACATCAACTAAAACTACTATGATCATCATAAATTTATAAGCAGCTGAATAAATTCCGCTGGCAGCAACACTGCAAAAATAAGCTAAAAAATAGCGTCCTGAAATACTTGTGATCCATGCTGATATAGAATTAAAAGATAACGGAATGCCATATTGCAGCATCTGAACCATAAGTTTTTCATCGGGAAATCGCAGCCCGTACCTTTTGATCAACTTATAAAACCCTATTGCTATTACGCAAATACTTGCAGTGACAAAAGAATAAACATATCCTCTTACTTTTAAATCCAAACACAGCAAAAATATAACATTACAAATCAATAAAGAAACAGCGAACAGAATATTTAACCACGAAAAAGTTTTTAATTGACCAATGCCTCTAAAAAACTGGGTTATAGATTCCCTTAACGCAAATAACATGTACAGCAGCAAAATATAATCAAGATACGCTATTTCAAAAAAGCTCTCTGCAGCATAAGCTGCCATTACTAAAAACAAACTGCTGATGGCTGGCAAAAATATTGTTATACTAAAAACTGCCTCTTTACTGAAACTTGCGTCTAAAGCAAAGCGCACCCCAGCATCAGCTATAGAACAAGAAAAAATCAACAAACATAAATTTACCAGATTATAGATCAGCTCACTGGCGCCATATTCCGCAGGAGTCAGCATTGCGGTATGGATAGGAATGAGCAAAAATACAATGCCTTTGGAAAGGATATTGCCAATCCCTATGACTGCTGTATCCCTCAGAAATTTTTGCTCTTTATTCTCAACTTCCATACATCACCTGTTCAACCTTAATTTAACCGAAAAAAGAATTACGCAAAGTAACAAAAACAATATCCTTAAATAAGCTAACCATAGCAAGGAACTCTGAAATAAGATATAAGCAAATATATCCTTTATAAAAAGCAAAGACATAATAAATATCAAAAAATGTTTTTGAGATGGAAAACAGCACTGCTTAGAAAAATGATCCAAAGCAGCTAAAATATAGCCATAAAGCAAACCTGTGCTAATGACACCAAGATACCCGAAAGACAAAAATGGCTCGCAAAACAGGCCCCCTCGCATACCAGGATGCGAATCAGAAAGACCTACCAGTCTATTTGTATAGCTTGAAGTATTCCAAGTATGTCTAAATTCAGAATATTCTTTGGGTATGAACGAAATAATACCAGCAACGATATTGCGGCCCAGCATATATTTCCCATCCCAACATTCAAGGATAACGCCAAAGTCACGTATATCAGCAATATTATTACCAAATAAAACGCGGTCAGTTAAAGAATAACTAAACATATAGCTGGTATTACTATCTGTACGATATTGTTCTACAGCAAAAAAAACTACGGTCAGTACAAGAAATGAAATCAATATTTTTTTGAAAATAGTCTTGTTTTTGTTAATAATAATATAGCCAAACAAAAAGGAAACAAAAGGATATATCAATGTTGACCGAGCGCCGTAAATATTTAAAATAATTACGGAAAAGATTATTTGGAGAATTATTTTTAACCTGGATTTAGAAACATATAGCGCAATAAGTGAAAAGAATAAAAAGATTGGCTGCCCAACTACAATAAAAGCATTGCTCAAAGCAGAATAAATCCCTGCTGTCATAAAAAAAACTCTCAGATTTACAAATAAACCGCTAGTCGTTATTCCATAAAACAGCAAATATGCACAAATAAAATTATTGATTTGATACATCAATAGAAACTGATTCTCATGCTGCAATATTCTATTGATTGCATATTCACACTTCTTAACTGGCCAAAGTATAATATTATTAAATGTATTTTTCCTTTTGAGTATGAAAAAACAAAATCCACCCAAAAAAACAGCCATAAAACCCAAGATATTAATGTACCAAGCCCAATCAATAAACGGCATAGAATATGACCAATTATAAAAAAACCTTAAATCTAACAAACGATCAGCTCCCATAAAGGGATAAAAAACCAATACTGTCAAAAAATAAACAACTAATAGGCTACCATGCCATAAATCAATCAGATATCCTTTTTTATAACAACGAAAATAATAAGAAAGCAAAAAATGCAGAATCAAAATTACATCCAGGACTCCAACTAAGGCGTTAATCTTCAGATATCCATTAAAAAAATCAAAAGTTTCAAACATCGCTATTTTTTCCCTCTTATTTTATTAAACATATCTGCAAATTCTGCAAACACTTCTTCTACTGATATGGATTTATTACATTCCAATGTTTTTTTCTTGCATTTATCACTTCTGCAACAAGGCTTACAGGGGAGATCTTTGCCAATACACCTAGTTTGGCCATTATAATTGTAAGGTCTCCACCAGCAAATCAAATTGTTAGTAAAAATATCAATTGTTGGCATACCATAAGCTGCGGCTATATGAGCCGCTCCGCTGTCATTTGAAATAAAACAATCACAAAATCCAACTAACTGGATATAATTTTCAATACTTTCATTTACAATTATGTATTCTCCCTGCAAATAACGTATGGCATTATCTACACACACCTTATCCCCGGGACCGGAAAATATCACAAAAAATATATTCTCGTATTCTTCCTGAATTTTCTTCAACAATTCACCATAATATATCCACTCTCTAACCTTGCCACTGGCGCCGGGATGCACACCCAGTATTATTTTTCCATTTAAAGAGTATGATGCAAAATACTCTTTGACATAATCCTGACCTTTAAAATCCAATTTTAATATTGGATACTTATCAATATCATCATATTTGCAACCAAGCTGATCCAGTATATAGATCCTGTCTTCAATAGCATGGGAATACTGATCACTATAATCTGCCGGTAAAGGGTCAGTCAAAAGGAAGTCTCCACCAGTTCTAGTATGGGATATCTTTCTTTTTGCATTAACAAAATACATATAAAGGATATCCCTAAAATCTCCGCGAGGATTGATCGCCAAATCATAAAAATGTTTATTCAAAATACCAAGCACTTCTTTTTTCTTTGCCCAGGAAGCTTCCAGGGAAAGTCCAACAAAGTCATCGATCAAGTCTAGATTTTTTAACACTCCATACGTAAAAGGTCTTGCGCATACTATAATGCTGGCAGAAGGCGCATTCAGTCTTAGTATCCTGAGAAAACCCAATAACATTACCATGTCACCTAATAAATCAATCGTGTCCAGTATTAAGATATTTTTTACCTCTTTCCAGTTAATTGGCTGATCGTTTCTTTTTTCGTGGAAAAAGGGTTTGATAAAAAATGAAAATACCTCTATTGGAATTTTTTGTGACATTCTCATTCTTTGCATATAAACTGACCCCTATCACTTAATAATGTTTATTTTCTTAATAGTAGATTCGTCACGGCCTTTAATTTTAACGGAACAAACACCCCTGCTATAAATTCAATCAAATATAAAAATTCACTGTTTATATGTAGTATCTTATAACCTAAAATAACAACTATTTTAAGCGGCAGCCACGAAAGCAAATAGATATGATAATAGTAACCATTACAAAAATCTAAAAACTTATACTCTTTGTTTACGTAAAAAATAGCTATTAACATCACAAAATAAGAATTTACTAACGATAGTAAAAATTTAATAGCTTCATTAGATACCAAAATTAAATAAGCTGTATTCAGTACAGCTATAATTATTAGGGTTTGATAATCATAGTAAACAAACCTTTGTAATACAGCCTTATATTTTGCTATCATATAGCCTAAAATAAAATACACCATATAAAATAAAACGCCTGTAATATTAAATATTTTTATATCAGAAAACAAAGAATAGCAATGTGCTAGAACACCGACAATTAACCAACAGGCATCAACTATACTATTGTTACTGTATTTCAATATGGGTGCAATCAAAAACAGTAAAAATAATGTTGGAAGAAACCAAAATTGAGTAATAACATTGTCCCAAGGATAAATTAGATTATTTAGAAAAGCAGAACATGAGAATTGAATTTTTACACTGTTAAAATTATTCAGTAATACTCGCGGAAGAAAAAACAGACTGCTAATAATGATATATGGTACTAACAACCTACTCGCTTTTTTTTTGATATGGTCTAAGAAATTGCTATATCGACTATGAAAAAACAAATAACCACTAAGCAACATAAAAATTGCCATAAAAAAAGAACCAATGAACTTAAGTACATATTGCCAAAATAGACTTGGAGGCGGCGTTAAAATAGAATGACTGGCAACTACAGTTAATACAGCAATACATTGCATTATATTCAATACATCTGATTCGTACCTACTCAAAACTTACTCCCCTCCCCATGAAATATAAATTCACCTAATTGCCTTTTCTATATTTTTACTCCATTTTAAAATCGGAATTTCTACTAATTTCGTTACCAATATACTAAACACAATTGCAGCAATAAACTTTATTATGACATCTTGAAAACTGGCAAAACCGCCACTTTCCAAATCACAAACTTTTTTAATCAAGGAATAAGGTATTTCTGCACCAAGAAAGAAGGTAAAACCTACCTCTCCCAATTTTATAAATAATTTGAAATTCATCTTCAAGAATATAATGGACATAAAAATAAAAAATCCCAGATTATAGGCAATAAAATAAGATATCCAGTCTCCATGTACCAATCCTTTCCCATAAGAAAGATAACCGCCCAGTAGTAAACTTATTTCAAACAAAAGAAGCATAGTATATATTCTAACCGGCATATCTCGTTGAACTTTTTTATAATAAAGTATTCCTAAAAACGAGACATTTATCAATAAGAAAATAGCTGTGGGCCATGGTTTACTTGTAAAATATCTAAGAGTACCGCATAAGACCGTCAGCACGCTGGTAATGACAATAGTAAATTCTATATTTAATAAATATAATTTTTTAAAATTTGCCTCCGAAAACAATTCTTTTACACCGTAAATTGCCATGAATATGAAGAATATAATTTGTATTGGCATCATCCAGCTAGCTCCAAGGATTGATTTATACCCAAGGAATTCCTGAAATAGCGTAAAGTTAGTCAAAATCTGCATTATAGAAAACTGTTTTTCAAAAGTTATACATGCCAATATTAAAAGTAACCAATAAACCGGGTACATTCTGCAAAATCTATTAAATATATATTGTTTTAAACTTTTCTTGTATCGTGATGAATATGCTAAAATTCCTGAAATAAGGAAAAATAATACAACTCCTATTCTTCCCGAAATAAAAAGGAGCTCTTTTGATAAATTTAAATTCAAATGACTGAAAAACACCAGTAAAACTGCTATCCCTCTCAATGTCGCTATTTGTTGCCCATTATGTTTTAACCAATCAAAATTTTGCATACACTCATAATCCCTTCACGAGGAAACCACTTTAATTATTCTTAAACCAATCTATATAACTATGTACAATATCAATCCATTGCTGTTTAGCCTGCCAATCAAGCTGCTGCTTTGCATTATTTTCACTACCTACAAGATGTTCCGGGTCAAACAGATTTTTATTTCCATTGAATGTTACCGGTACATTGATTCCATAGTAATCTGCTGCTTCTTTAAGAAAGTCACAATTTTTCACTGCCTTACCGTTACAGGCATTAAAGACATATTGCGTTGCGTTACGCTGCATAGTTATTTTATAAACTAAATCAACGACATCAGACGGCGATATCCAGTCTCTTTCCTCCTGACCGGTTCCCCAAAATTCAGTAATTCCATTTTTAAATTTATTACATGCATCCCACATTAACTGTTTTTGCAAACCGGGACCACAAATAGAAAAAGGTCTGATAATATTTATAGCCAAAGCAAATCTGTTTCTATAATAATGGCACAACTCTTCTGCAATTTTTTTATGTTCGCCATAAAATGACAGCGGCTTTAATTCTCCAGTCTCTTCCGCCAATTTATTGCCAGTATCACCATAAACAGCAGCACTGGAAAAGTACACTACTTTTGCCTCTGGCTGATATAATCTAACATATTCCAACAAATCATTAGTACAGCAAACCGTACTCTCAAATAACTCTCTAACATTCTTTTCTACCATTGATACACTGCTTGAACCAGCACAGTGTACTACAACAGACAGCTTTTCTTTTATGCTTAATAAAGCAGCAAAATCAAGATAATCGAAATAACATTTATAAAAAGTGTGTTTTTGCCTTGACGTAATTTCCCCCAGACCAAAACCAATAACCTGATAGCCCTCTCTTTTAAATCGAAGCGCAGTATGATAACCTAAAAAGCCAAAAGCTCCTGTAATCAATACAAATTTATCCATTAAAATCACCACTATATCTCTATAAACTTTCTTGCGGCACTTTCAGCGCTGAAATTCTTTTTATGCAGTTTACACAGGTCTACATATTGTATCCTATTTTCTAGCAGCTCATGTAACGCTTCTGTCAGTGAAATGATATCAGGTTCTGCAACAACACCTACACCCTTATCGTTCACAAAATAATATGTCCCATTATTAGAATATCTTGTAGTAAGTGTAGGAACATCGGCAGCCATAGCTTCTATCACGCTCACCGGCAATCCTTCCCTTTCCGAAGGGAATATTAAAGCAATACTATCGGCCAATAAGCTTATCTTTTTTTCTTCAGTCACAAAACCATGAAATATTATATTTTTATAATTGTATTTTTTGCGTAAGAATTCCAACATACTGCCATCACCAATCAAGTGCAAAATATACTCTTGATTATGCTCTGCATTGTATTGCAATACAGTTTCAATAGCCATTTCAGGATGTTTATGCTGCTCCATGCGGCCAATAAAAATAAAATGTTTCGGTTCTCCACTATAGAATTTTTTTAGTTCAATTGAGCTTGGAATAACTAATAACTTCTTACCGTCACATATCTTCAGGGCCTTCTCTTTAACAACATCGCTTATGCAAACAACTTGATCCGCACATTTCATTTCTAAACTAAACAACAATTCCCAAAATCTTCCATGTCTATATTCCACAAAGTCCAGTATTTTTTTCGATTTTGTAAAATATGTTAGCCACGTATGAAAAATCGGAAATTGCGAAAATATAACCCTATCATAACTATTTGCACCAAGTCTTGAAGCAACCTTCAGTGAGTACTGAATAATAGTTTTCAGGCTGCGGGATTTTAAGCCACCACCACCGATGTAATTTTTATTCTTAATAACTCTCAAAATATTTATTTCGTTATAATTTTCCTGGTCACTTAAAGCTTCATCATATTTAATTGTGTAAACATCCACCTTATGACCTTGTTTGGCAACATATTCAAGTATTTCTAAAAGTCTTTGTTCCTGCCCACCACTGTGCGGATAAAAAAATTCAGAAACAACTGCTATTTTCATAAAATACCAACTTTCTAATACTCCGACTATTTACAAGTCAATGCGGCAGCTTCTTTTTGCGCCAGTTTTCTGTCATGTTCCGCCATAATACGGATAAGTTGCTCATAGCTGGTTTTTTGAGGATTCCAGCCTAAAACAGTTTTGGCTTTAGTTGGATCACCTAATAAATTATCTACATCTGTAGGCCTGAACCACTGTGGATTGACGCAAACTATCATTTTACCGGTTCTTGCATCATATCCTCTTTCATTCACACCTTCTCCTTCCCAGCGTATTTCTATACCGTTCACCCTAAACACTTTTTCTGTAAAATCGCGTACCGTATGTTGCTCACCGGTAGCAATAACAAAGTCTTCTGGCGTATCATGCTGCAACATCAACCACATACATTCAACATAATCTTTTGCATAACCCCAATCACGCAGGGAGTCTAAATTACCTAATTCCAAATGATCTTGGATACCTTCTGCGATCCGGCCCGCCGCCAAAGTTATTTTACGAGTTACAAAGTTTTCGCCGCGACGTTCAGATTCGTGGTTAAATAAAATACCGTTACAAGCAAACATACCGTATGCCTCACGATATTCTTTGGTGATCCAAAAACCATACTGTTTAGCAACGGCATAAGGACTGTAGGGATGAAAAGGGGTATTTTCATTTTGAGGTATTTCTTCAACTTTACCGTACAATTCGCTTGTGGAAGCCTGATAAATTTTCGTTTTTTCAATAAGTCCAAGAATCCTAACCGCTTCTAGAATACGCAATACACCAATGGCATCTACATCTCCCGAATATTCAGGAACATCAAAGGATACTTGTACATGGGACTGAGCAGCCAAATTGTAAATTTCGTCAGGTTGGATAAGGCTAATGACACGAATAAGCGATGAAGAATCTGACAAATCGCCATCATGTAACCGAATCTCATTTGCTAAAATCAAATGATCTATACGTGAGGTATTTGAAATAGATGCTCTGCGAGTTACACCATGCACCTCATATCCTTTTTCTAACAAAAACTCTGCCAAGTATGAACCATCTTGACCGGTAATACCCGTAATCAATGCCTTCTTCAAAATTTCTACTCCTTTATTTTATAATCTGTAATAACTATCTTATCTTTTCACAAAATATCCTCATCATCATATGATCAAAGCTCATATGGATATCTTCTGTTATCTGCATGTCGTCTACAGGTACATGCATAACATAATCAGCTAGTTCTTTTAATTTTCCGCCACTGTAACCTGTAAGGCCAATAACTTCAGCACCAATTTCTTTAGCATATTCAACAGCTTTAATTATATTTTTAGAATTTCCGCTTCCCGAAATAGCTATGATCAAATCATCTTTTTTCAGACTTCCTTTTAGCTGAAGCAAAAAAATATCATCATACCCTATATCATTAGCAATGGCCGTTACGATAGGTGTATTATCACTTAAACAAATAACATTAAACTTTTTACAGACTTCGCTTGATATCCCTTTATTAAAATCACACACAAAATGGCTGGCCGTTGCCGCACTGCCGCCGTTTCCCATCGTATATACAGTTGCACCACGCTGCCATGCTTTTGTAATAGCGTTCATCGCTTTATTTATTGCTTCAATATCAAGATGCTGTATAACACCTATTTCTTTATCAAAATACTTTTTTATTTCTTCTCTGTAATCAGTCATTATTTCCCTGCTTTCAATATTTCTTATCCTTTTCCCAAGCTAGTGCTGTTTCTAATATATTTTCCAAAGAGCTATTTACAAGCTTCCAACCTAACAGTTCTTTGGCTTTTGTATTAGAAGCTACTAACACCGCCGGATCGCCAGCTCTGCGTTCAGCTATTTCATAAGGTACTTTGATGCCGCTCATTTTTTCAAACGCTTCTATAATTTCCAACACTGTAAATCCATCACTGCTGCCCAGGTTAAACTGTTCTGACACATTATTTTGCATAATATACTGCAAACCAAGATAATGGGCAGCGGCAAGATCTTCTACATGTACAAAGTCACGCACACAACTGCCGTCTTTGGTCTCATAATCATTGCCGAATACCTTTAATGTCTTATTTTTATTCAAGGCAGCACGAATCACCAAGGGTATCAGATGGCTTTCAGGATCATGGTTTTCTCCCAATAAACCATCGTGGGAACATCCTGCTGCATTAAAATATCTGAAAGAACAGGAGTGCAGGCCATAAGCTTTTTCATAGTCAGCCAGTATTTTTTCACCGATCAGTTTTGTCATACCATAAGGGTTGATGGGATTTTGAGGATGAGCTTCATCAATAGGTATATATTGAGGTTCCCCGAAGGTTGCTGCTGAAGAAGAAAAAACAAAATACTTTATCCCCGCTGCTACTGCTGCATCCAGTAAAGTCAACATTTTAGTAACATTGTTATCATAATATCTTTGCGGACGCGTTACGGAGTCGGGTACAGAAGCGAATGCGGCAAAGTGGACTATGGCGTCAAATTTTTCTGCTGCCAAAAATTTCTGTATAAATTCTTTGTCACCAAAATCACCTTGTACAAATTTCCCAACTATAACTGCTTCGGCATGTCCATCGCTCAAATCGTCCAGAACTACAGTTTCTACACCCTGCTCAAAAAAATACCTGTTACAATGGCTTCCTATATAACCTGCGCCGCCTGTAATCAAAACCTTCATTATTTTGTCACTCCTGTTATATATTCTGCAGCTTCCAGTAAACTGCTACACTTGTGATCAGCACCTAGTCCCTGTTCACTAATGGCAATCGTCTTGACGCCGTAAGCTTTACCAGCTTCAATATCCGTTTCACTATCCCCAACCATAAACGACTGGTTTCTATTTACCGGATATTTTATTTCCGCCTGTAAAAATAATCCCGTTTGCGGTTTCCTGCATTTACATTCGTTATTATTATGCGGACAAACAAAGATATCTGTTATGATGGCAGACTTTTGTTTTAATTCATGGCACATTTTCTGATGAATGTTTTGCAAATCTATCTCCGTCATCATTCCTCTGGCTATACCGCGCTGGTTAGACACGATAATTACTATAAACCCACTCTGATTTAATAATTTAATAGCCTTTGCCACATCAGGCAAAAACTGAAACTCCTGCCAATTTTTTATATAATCATGTTCAGCAGCTTTTTTATTTATAACTCCATCCCTATCCAAAAACACTACTTTATTAAG
This sequence comes from uncultured Phascolarctobacterium sp., assembly GCA_900545535.1. Taxonomy (GTDB): domain Bacteria; phylum Bacillota; class Negativicutes; order Acidaminococcales; family Acidaminococcaceae; genus Phascolarctobacterium. The sequence goes on along the minus strand of UQZN01000015.1, from coordinate 53,376 downwards.
CAAAATAAACTACCCTGCTACCATAACGAGCAATCCTGAAATTCAGTTCTATCAATCCTACTGCTTCACGTACCGCATTCTGGTATTGCTCGTCACAATACAGCAGAATAAAACCGCCACCACCGGCGCCCAACAGCTTACCGCCGCTGGCTCCAGCCTCCAAGGCTTTATTGTAATAGTTATCAATCGCATCATTAGAAATACTGCTTGTTATAGACTTCTTTTTCTGCCAGCCAGCATCCAGCATCTCTGCAAATCGGTTATCAAAGCCACTTTCCATCAACAGATGTTTCATGTCATTTGCCTGTTCACGCATATAATTCAAAACATCCATTTTTTTACTGATTTCCGCACTTTGTTCTGCCAAAATACCATCAGCACTGCGTTTGATTCCTGTATAAAACATCATTAACTTGTTGTCCATTAATCTTTTATCTTCTTCTGTTATATCAATTTTTTCTCTATTTACAATTCCATTGCGTTCAAACGCAAAATAATTTACGCCACCATAAGCCGCCGCAAATTGATCCTGCTTGCCGATAGGATGCCCTAAAATATCAATTTCAATCTGGCAGGCTTTATCAGCCAGTTCATGTGCTGATAAACGCTCACCACAATAGGAATAAAGTGCGTTCAATAATCCTACTGTAAAACTGCTGCTTGATCCCAGCCCTGTTCCTGCAGGAATATCGGAAATGGACGTAATTTCTACCCCTTTTTCTACTCCCGCCATCTGCATACAGGCTTTTGCAATATCATGCTGAATCTCTTTTAAAGAATCTACTATTTCTGTTTTAGAATAACTTATACGAATCGTATCATCGAATCTTTTATTCATCGTAATATAAACATATTTATTGATAGCCGCACTTACTACCGCTCCATATCCCTGTTCATAGTAAGCAGGCAAATCAGTCCCACCGCCAGTAAAACTGATGCGTAAAGGTGTCTTAGTGATTATCACAGCTGCCACTCCTTCTGAGCTTTTTCATAATTATCCAGATTACCTATATCCAACAAATAGTCTTTTATTTCATAGCCGTACATTTTATTTATTAATTTCGGCAACACATCTTTGCCAAAATCTATGAACTTCTGATTGGGTAAGTATTTAAATATCTCCTGACCTGTTACATAGATACCTGCATTGGCTAAATTACTTTTTGGTGATTCCGGTTTTTCTATAAACTCATAAATCAAACTCTGCGAATCGATGGCCGCAATGCCACATTCTTTGGGTTTATTTGTATAAAACAATCCCATAGTCAAAGTACTTTGATTACGTCTATGAAAAGCAATCAGCTCGGTTAGATTTGCATTAGTCAGGTTATCAGCATAACAAACCAAAAAATCGCTTTCGCCTTCAACAAAACTTTTATTTGCCAATATCGTACCGCCGCTTCCCAATAGTTCTTTTTCGTATGCTTCAATCAATCTGACGCCTGTATTTTTAGCATTATATATTTTTATGAATTCTCGTACGGCACAAGGCAGATAGTGTGTATTTACTAATACTTCAGTAATATTGTGCTTTTCAAATAATTCCATCCACCAGGCTAATAAAGGCTTTCCGCAAATTGGTACCATACATTTTGGAACTGTATCAGTAAGTGGTTTTAATCGTGTGCCATAACCGGCAGCTAATAAAAATACTTTCATCTCAATATGCACCTTTTTTACTAAATACTATTGCTATCGTTTTAAATAATATTTTTATATCCATCCATAAAGTTCTATTTTTTACATACCATGTAACCATATCCACTCTTGTCTGATAATCAACATCGCTTCTGCCACTTATCTGCCAATAACCGGTAATACCAGGTTTTACCGAATAGTAGTATTCTATATCTTTTCCAAATTTCTTTATTTCGTCTGCAACAATTTGCCTGGGTCCAACCAGGCTCATTTCACCTTTTAAAACATTAAATAACTGTGGCAATTCATCTAAACTGCTTTTCCTTAATTTTTCACCGATTTTAGTAATCCTAGGATCATTTTTTAATTTATAATATTTTTCCCATTCTTCCCTTGCTTCTTCATTTTCCCTAAGATACTGTACAAGACGTTCTTGAGCATTTATTACCATGCTTCTGAATTTATAACATTTAAAAATCTTGCCATTTTTACCCACACAGTCATATGCAAAGATCACAGGTCCTGGATTTTCTTTTTTTATTCTGTAGGCTATATAGGCTAAAAGCGGGCTTATACATATCGTTCCTACAAATGTTAATGTAAAGTCAAAAACAGTCTTTCCTAATTCACCAGCTTTAACCATTACTGCATATTCCACCCCTATGCAATTATTTTGTATTATCTGTTCAATACCTGCGCAGCTTCCACCTTACTTCTGGCGACGAACGTCCCCCCCGGATGTACTCTCGGAACCATAGTAATAGTAGTACCCATAGCCATGTGTATGGGCCATCTCTACCTTATTAAGGATGACTCCCAGAATATGCGTACCTGCCTGCAGCAGTCTTTGTTTAGCTTCTTTAGCTACTGCAGGCGTCACATCGCCGGAGCTGATGATCATGACCAGTCCGTCCACCTTACCGGATAATACTGCCGCATCAGTGACTGGCATGATCGGCGGCGTATCAATAAGGATATAGTCATAGTCAGGTTTCAGCTGCTCTAAGATCTGTTCCATCCTGTGGCTGCCCAAAAGCTCGGAAGGATTGGGCGCTACCGGCCCGCTGGCTAAAAGCTCCAAATTCTCTATGCCGGTCTTTTGAATGAGCGTCTGCACGGCTTCGTTCGCTGAGATACAGTTACTCAGACCTTTATTAGTCATTTTAAATATTTTATGCTGAGTCGGGTTGCGCATATCACAGTCCATCAAAAGTACTTTATGCCCGGCCTGGGCCATTACTGCCGCCAGGTTGCTGATCGTCGTACTTTTGCCTTCGTTTGGCGTGGCGCTGGTAACAATGATCGTTTTCAGCTCCTGGCCGATGTTGGAAAACTGGATATTGGTCCTGATCGTTCTATAGGCTTCTGCTACCGGCGATTTGGCATCACGGTCGGCAATCAGTGTTATCGTTTCCATAAATACCTCCGCACTTTATCAGCAAGGCTTTCCTGCTGCTGTTCTTTCTTAAGACTCCTATTCAATGACTCATAGTCCGGCACCGAACCCAGAACAGGCAGATCCAAATAGTTTGCTACGTCGTCTGTCGTCTTAATGGTCCTGTTCAGCAGTTCTTTGGCAATAACAAAACCGCTGCCGCCGAAGATTCCCAAAAAAGCTGCCAGCAACAAAGTCAATACTTTTTTCGGTTTTATCGGGTCTTCCGGCAGTGTTGCCGTATCCACTACCTGAACTTCTGTTGATACTGCAACTTCGGCTACCTTGGCTTCTTCCAGGCGTTTGGCCAGCATAATGTAGATCTCATCGGCTACGCTGACGTCGCGCATCAGGCTCAGATATTTTTGTTCTTTGTCTGACAGCTGTTCCACGTCTTCCTGATTTCTTTTATCCAGACGTTCCAGCTCGGCAAGGTTACTTTCGGCTACGCTGATCGCCGCTTCGCTGCCGAATTTACTGGTCAGCAGCTGCTGGTGCACAGGGTTATCCGACGGCGCCTGCAGTGCGGCCACTTTGGCGATTTCCTGCTGCAGCTTGTTTTTTAAATTGGCGATAGCGTCTTCTGTTTCGATGACTTTAGGATGTTTGGCTGTATATTTGTCCAGGAAATCTATCCTCTGGGTCTCCAGCTCGGCTAATTTGGCATTATACTGCTTGATAACGGCGTTATCTGCCGTCGCTTTGGCTTCGCCGCCCAGCTGCTGATCTGTTGCTGAAAGCCGCGCCTGCGCTGTGGCCAATGCCACCTTGTTTTCTGCCCGCAGCTTATCGACGATACCCATTTTATCCGCTGCCAGCTTCATTTCGTCCGTCGGTGACAGGATCTTGCTGGCTTTTTTATATTCGGTCAGCCTGCTTTCGGCTGCTTCCAGCTCGGCTTTAGAGGCTACGACCCGCTCTTCGATAAAGGTGCGGGTCATTTTTTGTTCTTCGCGTACCAGGCCGGTCAAACGCTGCAAAAAGCCGTTAACGATCAGGTCGTTGGCTTTTTGGGCACTTTCCGGCGTATCGGCGTTAACCGTGACTTTTAAGATCTCAGTATCCTTAAATGGGTTGGTCGTGATCCTGTTTTTAATATAGTCTTCGTATTTTGGATATTTACCGTCACTGTCTGGTTCTTCCGTCTGCTCAATGACCGGCACGATGACGCTGCGGCTTTTTAAGATTTCCGCATAGGTGCTCATCAGCTGCTTGCTTGCCATAGTATTACCCATAGGCATGCTTTCCAAAAGCGACGAACCTATGCCCTTGGGCTGCTTGATACGCAGCAGCGAATCGGATTCATAGACCGGTGAAGCTATAAGTAAATACAGCCCGGCGGCAACTATACAGCCGCCGGTGACTTTAGCGATGAACCTTGCGTTTTTCTGCACTATATGCGCCAGTTCGCGCAGATCAATGGTGATTTCGTCTTCCACTTTATCTCTCCTCAGATCAGTCGTTATTTTTGATTTCCGATACCATGTATGCGCCGCTGATGAAGGGCATAATGTCGCGGCCGATATCGATTTTGCCGTTGCTGGTCAGATACAGGCAGTCACCTTCATTAAGGACATAGTTTTGGCTCTGATCAGATTTTTTAAGAAAATCATTGATATTGACCAATACAGGTTCTTCTGCGCCTTTCCTGATCAGAAAAATTTTCTTTTTGGCGGCTTTTTCTGTAAAGCCTTCCGCTTTGCCCAGAGCGTCTAAAATTCGGTGGCTTTTTTCCAGTTCGTACAGTCCCGGTTTTTTTACTTCCCCCAGCACATAAACACGTGTCGTCCCCAGTTTAACGATATTGATACTGACCCGAGGTCTGACAAGGTATTCAGCCAGATTTGCTTCTAAAGTCTGCGTAAATTCTGCTACAGTTTTTCCTGTCACGTCTATATCGCCGATCAGGGGGAAAGACACTTTCCCATCGGGGCGCACTGTATAAGGAGTAGTGTTACTGTTGGGCGAGCTGCTAAGGTCCTCATGTCCGTAGACTACTACCTGCAGCTGGTCGCCCGGACACATAATATAGTCGTTGTCTGCTGCTGACGCTGCTGCCAGCCCCTGCAGGCTCAGCGCCAGGGTAAGCGCCAAAATTGTTTTCTTCATCGGGATTCTCCTTTTTCTCTTTACTTCAATCTTTAATTTATTATTTGCCAAAGAGTTTCTGCCAAAAGCTCTTTGGTTTGTCTTCTAAAAGTACTTTAGGCTGCTTGAGCTCTATTTGCTGATTTTTTAAGATCGTCTGGGGATTTGTTTCTGTTATTTGCCGCAGTTTTTCTTCTCCGACCAGCTGTTTAATCACTGCTGCCGCTTTAGACATATCTGTATTCCGGCCTTCGCTGCGGTGTCCGTCGGACCCTAACAAATCAACAAGCCCCTTGTTCAGCAGCGCTTTAGCATTTTCGCAAACGCTACTGCCGAACATGCCGGTAAAGCTGCCGCTGTTGCACTGCATAAGTATGCCGCGCCGGCGCCACAGCAGTATGAGATCTGGATTTTCATTTAATTTTTGGTATCTTTCCGGATGGGCAAGGATCGGCGTTATCCCCTTCAGCTCCAGCTCATACCAGAATTCATCGGCATAGACAGGGATTTCCGCCGCTGGCAGTTCGACCAGCAGATAACTGCCGCCGTTCAGGCAGTAGGCTCCTTCCTCTCCCAGTTCTGTTAAGAGTTCCCAGTTCATCTGTACTTCCGCACCAGGATAGAGTGTAATATCTATCTGTTCTTCCAACGCCAGTTGCTGCAGCCGCTGTGTTTTTTCTTTTATTTCTACCCATGAAGGCTTAGCTGCCTTTTCAATAACATGCGGTGTGGCAAAAATTGCTTTAGTCTCATTACCTGCAGCTATCTGCAGCATTTGCACCGACATATCCAGGTTTTTTGAGCCGTCGTCCAGGTTCCATAAAATATGTGCATGTGTATCCAGCAAATGATCACCTTTATCTGTTTTAAACTTTATTTTAACAATCAGTTTTGCAATAACTGTAATTCATGTCTTAATATTAGATAAAATAACTAATATATTCTTTTTATTAATTTTAGATTATATCACACTTGTACCCCCCCCGCAAGACATAAGCACGTTTTCTTTTATATTTAAGTATGCTTTTTGCTCGTACTTATATTTTCATCGTACCTGTGCGGCAATATTTACAATATCACTTGCCAGCACCGCCTCTGCTGACATGCAAAAGCCGGACTCTATTCCCATAGAGCCCGGCAAAAAAATAACCGCTCTCAACTTTCGCTGAGAACGGTTATTTTTTATCTTTTAATCTAACAACAGTTTCTTCCTACAAGGCTTTACTTAAAATCTATTTCCTTTCCCAACGCTTTCAGTATCTCATCCAGCAGATTAACGCTGCAGTTACACTCTTCCCGTTCAATGCGCCCGTAATAATTGACTGACATATTACAGCGTTCGGCTACATCGTTTTGAGTCAGTCCCAGTTCCAGCCGCAGCTGGTATAATTTGCTGCCAATGTTATTATAAGTATGCTTGCTCATTCTGCACCTCAGCTAAAAGTTTTGATTGAAAAAAATTTTAACTGCAAAAGCAGCAAAGCAAAATAACCCTGCGGGTTGTATTTCTTCCGGCCTACCCCAAAGGTTGTTTACAAAAAGGCCGTAGAAGCGCATACTAAGCCCTGTTATGCATAACGCTTTACAGCACGGCACGTCGTCATAAAATTATAGAAAGAACTGATGGGAATAACTATTTTACCGAACGATATTGAACACAGAGCCGCAGCCCAGGCTCTGCAGCTCTTGATAACTGCGGCTCAGGCAGGCGACAACGGCGCTTTGCTGAAACTGTGCCGCGATTTTAAGCCGCTGCTGCAAAGCGAGGCCCGCCGGGAAATGTTTTATAAGTCGCTGGGACGCGACGCTGAAAGTATTGCCGCACTGGCTTTTATCGAGCTGATATTGAAATATAAGGGCGCCGATTACCTGAACTGGCCTGGTTATGCCCGCTGCAAGGTACACTTTGCCCTGTTTGACGCCATGCAGAAGCAGGGTCATATCTGGGAAAACGAGATAGCCGTCAACACTGACAGTGAAGAGGGAACCGCTCTGCTGGATGAGGCCGGTATGCAGCAGGGCCTGCCGGATGACATTGCACAACTGCTGTTGTCGCTGGAGGTACAGCAGGCTTTGAAACAGCTGACTGCCGAACAGCAGCAGGTCATCGAGCTGCTGTTTCTGCGTGAACAGAAGCCCAAAGAAGCAGCCCGCTTACTGGGATGCAGTGTACGCAATGTTACCAAGCACCGGCTCAAAGGGCTAGATAAGCTACGCCTGTTGTTGAAACAGGAGGGTTGAACAGGACCTTTTCCTGAATTGGCATCAAACTGAAAATCACCATAAAAAAACTACCATTAGAACAATAACCTGTTCTAATGGTAGTTTTTTGTTAGGCTACCGCTTATTTACAACTCATATATTAGTCTTTTTTGACTTTTTAGCTATTTTAAGATAATATATTAGCTATGGAAACGAATTTCTTATATTTTAAAACTGCCAATAACATACAGCAGGACATAGCAGCCAATGCCCAAAAGCGAAGAAAAGCGGCACAGCTTACCCAGAAACAATTAAGCGCAAAGTCAGGAGTGAGCCTTGGTTCTTTAAAGCGTTTCGAAACTACGGGCGAGATTTCTTTAGCTTCGCTTTTGAAAATAGCTTTTGCCTTAGGCTGCGAAAAAGATTTTGAAGAACTTTTTAAACGCCGTCACTATCAATCAATTCAGGAGATAATCGATGGAAAATAACAGCTATTTAGAAGTATATATCGCTGATAATAAAGTTGGTACTTTAGCCAGGACCAGCGATGGGCTTTGTGCTTTTGAATATACCGAAAGCTGGTTACGGCATGGTTTTGCCCTTAATCCTTTACAGCTGCCGTTAGAACAACGGGTTTTTATTCCCAGATACGAGCCTTTTAACGGTTTGTTCGGCGTCTTTGCCGACAGCTTGCCGGATGGCTGGGGCAGATTATTAGTTGACCGTTTTCTGGCAAGTAAGGGCCTGTTGCCATCCGGAATAGATCCATTAAACAGACTGGCGATCGTAGGCGCAAGCGGTATGGGGGCTTTGGAATATCGTCCCGCACACGAGCTCACAGAAAAAAACGTCAGCCTTGACTATGATCGCCTGGCTTTAGAATGTAAAAAATTGTTACAGACCAATATCAGTGATGATCTGGACGAATTGTTCCGACTGGGTGGTTCTTCGGGTGGGGCCAGGCCTAAAATTTTAACCAGACTTGACGGTGAGGACTGGATCGTAAAATTTCCGTCATCACATGATGAAAAAAATATCGGCGAGATAGAATATCGCTACGCTGAAGTTGCCCAAAAATGCGGTATTCAAATGAGCGAGTGCCGCTTACTGCCTTCTAAAATATGCAGCGGTTATTTTGCTACCAAACGATTTGACAGATACCGGTCCCCCAGCGGGAATGTTCTAAAAAAACATATGGTTTCTGTAAGCGGTTTGCTGGAAACTTCACACCGCTATCCCAATCTTGATTATAACGATCTGATGAAATTAACTTTGCTTTTAACAAGAAGTGCCGCTGAAGCAGAGAAACTGTTTCGCTTGATGTGCTTCAATGTTTTTGCCCATAACCGCGACGATCATTCCAAAAATTTCTCATATATTTATGATGAAGACAAAAACAATTGGGAATTGGCACCTGCTTATGATCTGACCTACAGTAATTCTATTGGCGGCGAACATGCTACCTGCATTAACGGCAATGGTATCGCACCGGGTCTGGAGGATTTACTGGCTGTGGCACAAACAGGCGGATTAAATAAAAATAAAGCTCGTAGGACTGCTTTAGAAATAGAGGCCATTGTCAAAGCTGATTTGTCTGATTTATTGAAACAGCACTCTGTATTTTCGTAAGTATAAATTTAAATACTGCAATAAAAAAACTACCATTAGAACAATAACCTGTTCTAATGGTAGTTTTCACTTTTAATGATGTGTCCCTCTGACTACAGTGATTCCCTGCTGCGTCAGGTACTCGGCCATTTTTGTGATCTGTGGGCATTCATGTTTTTCGCCCTGCACGTCTTTCTTACGGGTGCAGTCACTTAGATGTACGGTTTCAACACCGATAGTAACAAGCCGGTCCAGCTTTTTCTGCACTCCCGCTTCATTATCGGGCAGCCGTACGTCGCCGCAGCCACTGCAGTTCAAAAAAGCGGCCAGTTCTGTTGCTTCTGCCTCATAAGCGGCAAAAGCGTTGGTTTTGTTATTGAAAGCTTTAAGACAACCGCTGCCGGTACAGTTATTACTGGTGCGCAGACATCTTAAAACAGCGATCTTTTTCATGAGAGCTTCACTCCTTTAGCGATTCATATTTTTCATATAATCAGTCAACCTGACATCAATATTTTCAGGAATACCTGTAATCTTACAATAATACATACCTATTGTTTGAAACGGTTTTTCTGTTGACTTTATCGTTGCCGCAAATAATCCTGATAACTCTTTACAAAAACATCTTCTGATATAATCATCACCTAATAATAAATCAAGTGCCAAAATATAAGCATAAATATCGCAAACAGCGATTTTATTTTTATTGACGTCCTTCCACCTTAAAAGATTTTTACTGATAACTTTTGTAGTTATTGCAGGACTCAATTTATTTCTTGCTGGTTTAAATGTAATGAATTTTAGATTATGTGCAATTTTATTTCTATATTCTCTGACTATATTTAAGGCAGAAATAATAAATTCAACCTTATTATTATAAAGAATATCGGCATTTGGTAATAACATTTGGATCAGCTTTTGTTGTTCCGGAGCTTTTAAAAGTCTGATTAGATTAATGGAGTTCCCAAAAGAAACATTTTTTAGCAATATCCAGGGCGGAATATGATTATGTTTTTGGACGTAATGTTTTGTAGGCTGAGGTATAGGCTTACCTCCCGAATAAATCTCACTGCAGTGCCTTTTGAAATCAGCAAAAAACAATTTATTATTATACGATTTATAAAATTTGCATTCATTAAGATAGTCATCCTGATGTACACCAAGATTGTCAGCCAAAACATATGCCAGCTTTGTCTTAAAAGAATTTTCGACGATAGTACTATATTTGAACAGTATGGACTGTATTCCCTTATCTACTAAACTAAACAGGTATATAAAATCTATGGTCATCCCTTCAATAAATTGTTCGTTTTTCATAAAGCAATCTTTATAACCATTGATGAGATCATAGTAGGTAAGTGATTTTAAAGCTGCTTCAGCAAAATTATCATCTTCTATAATCAGCCCGTAACGATTTTTCAAAATATCTATTTGTTCTTGATAGGTTTTAAACGGTTTATCATATTCCATACAGGCCTCCATATAAAATAAAAACCCCACCGCCTGAGCAGAGGGGCAATGTCTAATCGCGAAGATCAGACGTTTCATCTGTATAGATTATATCAATTCACCACTTCTAATGTCAACTGTTATTTTAGATTCTATTCTTCCTTTAGCCATTATCCGTTTCAGCCAGCACATCCTTAAAGCAGTTGGTCAGGCTGGCAAAATCTGCCAGCGACAATGTTTCGCCGCGGCGCTTGGGGTCGATGCCCGCCCGCTGCAGCCAGGCTGCCGCCTGCACACTGGTAATGCCCATATTTTTGAGGGCGTTGCTGAGCATTTTGCGGCGCACGGAAAAGGCCGCCTTAACGACCTTAAAGAACAGTTTTTCATCGCAGACCTCTACCGGAGGCACGCTGCGGCGTTTGCAGACAATCACGGCGCTGTCGACATTGGGCGCCGGGATAAAAGATGCCGGCGGCACGATAAAGGCGATCTCCGGCTCGGTATAATACTGGATCGAAACCGATAAAGCGCCGTAATCCTTACCGCCCGGTTTGGCCACCATCCGCTCGGCAACTTCCTTCTGCACCATAGCCACCAGCCGTTCCATCGGCAGACGCTGTTCCAGCAGATTGAAAATGATCGGCGTCGTAATATAGTAAGGCAGGTTGGCCGCCATCTTAAAGGTCGGCGCGCCCACTGTCTTTTGAATATCTACTTCCAGAATATCGCCATTGACGACCTGCACATTGCTGTAGCCTTCCAGCGTTTTGGCCAGCACGGGCAGCAGCCTTTTATCCAGTTCCACTGCTACGACCCTGGCGCCGCTCAGCGCCAGCCCCTGTGTCAGCGTACCGATGCCGGGGCCGACCTCTAAAACCGTGTCTTCCTCAGACAGCTCTGCGGCAGCTACGATTCTGCGCACAACCTCTTCGTCGATGAGAAAGTTCTGCCCCAGTCTTTTATCAGCTTTTAGCTTAAAAGTGTGCAGTATATGATTGGTGACTTCGCGCCTGGCGATGATCGGCTTATCCATGCTGTGCTCCTAACTGCGCAAGCGCTTTGTCAAATTCGCTGCGGGTGACCCCGTAGCTGTTGAGCCGTTCTAAAAATCTTTTGGCATTGCCGTAACCGATGCCCAGCAAAGCACCCAGCTGGTCACGGCGTTCTGCTGCACCGCCTGCTCCGGCCAGATCGTTCTGCCACAGGTCGCGGTTAGTAAATTCACTTTCGGGCTTGTATTCGTGGCGACGCACCTTGGCCAGCGCCGCTAAAATAGCCGCCGGCTGCGCCTGCTCGATGCCCACATCGTTATGCGCCGTTGCGTCGGCTTTGGGTACAAAGGCCTGCCCGGCTTCGGGAAAGCGCTGCGTCAAAAAGCGGCGGATACGCTCGCCGGCACCATCAGGATCAGTAAGGATAATGATGCCCCTTTTTTCATAGGCGGCGGCGATCTGCCGCAGGGTATGCGGCGCTAAATTAAACCCGCCGGTTTCGATAGTATCAGCTTCCAGGGCGCGTTTGACCGCCACTGTATCCATTTTTCCTTCCACTACGAGAACTTCTTTCAGCAAGTCCGCGCCTCCGTTAATCTAAGATATAAACATCTAAAGTGCGGCGTCCCCATTGGATAGCGCTGTGCCAGTCGTGCATGAACACGTCCAGACGATTGCCGCGAATGGCGCCGCCAGTATCGCCGGCCATGGCAATGCCATAACCGGGAATATACAGTTTAGTATAGTACGGAATGACCCGCGGGTCAACGGCTACGATCCCTTCATAAGGCACCAGGCCGATAGAAGTAAGGCCGGTGCCGCTGCCTTCGCCCAGGGTATAGGCAGTGATCTCCATCGTCATCACCTTATTATAGCGCATCCGGCCGCGCGAGGTCTCGATCGAACGGGCCATGCCCCGTTCTACCAGTTCCCGTTTGGGCTCTTCCAGCACTTTCTGGCTGATGATGTGGGTCTGGAGCAGACCATCTTTAAGCGTGGTCTTGCTGGTTACTTTCATCTTACCGGGCACACCCGGTTCCAGCACTTTATTTTCGCCATAAGGTATTTCCAGATTGTCGACAAATTCTACCGGCGGCTCGATCGGCTGTTCTTCTTCATGCAGCTTATCAAAGCGGCCTAAAATATGGATCTCCAAATCAGAAGTGACCGGTGTATCCACAGCCGGATAGACAGTTTTACCTTCGTAGTTTATGGACAAAGCGTCCAGCGCTTCGCCGACAGTCGCTTTACCGGTATAGAATTTTTTGCTGACGCCATGCCTTTCGATCGTAACAGGCAAAGCACGTCTCAGCTCAATGCTTTCTCTGGTTTTTTTCTCGGCATTGGCAGGCGCGATCAGGATCTGGTCCTCTTTGCCGACTTTGATGCCCGCTTCTTCCAAAATAGCGCGGGGGTCTTCAAGAATAGTGGTCACTACTTTTTCCTGTCCGTCATAACGCAAAACTATTTCCTTGCTGTTAGCCAGACAGATAGCACTGAAAACTAACACCACCACTAACAGCAGCGGCAGAATTTCCATTGCTCTATATAATGATTTTTTATTAGGCATAAATCATACCTCCTTTTACAGACGTATAATTTTACCATGAAGAAAATTTTTCTGTCAAATCGTCGCTTGTATAAAGGCAATAGTTTTTATACAAAAAGCAAAAGCGTAAAAACTACTGTGGACACAGATACTTGTTTTGACTGCTTCACAATAACTGCCTGAAGATACCAACTGCCTGTTTGCTTTTGACAAACAGGCAGTTGGTATCTTCACTTTATTTGATTTTATTAAAAAGCGTTTTGACGTTTTTTGTTGTCTGCGCAGCCAGAGCCTCAAAGGTCGTACCACGCACCTCGGCCGCATTGCGGGCCACCAGCTCGGTATGACCGGGCTGATTACGCTTGCCGCGGTAAGGTACTGGCGTCAGATACGGCGAATCCGTCTCAAACAGCAGCAGGTCATCAGGCACATACTGCAATACCTCGCGCACCTTAGCGGCATTTTTATAGGTAGAGGTGCCGCCAAAGCCCAGATAAAAACCACGTTTCAGCAGTTCCTTAGCCATTTCCAGCGATCCTGAATAGCAGTGGAACACAGCCCGCACGCCCTTGACTTCCTTCTGGAAAAGCTCCAGAATATCGCCGTGCGCATCACGGTCATGAATGATAACAGGCAAATCGAACTGTTTAGCCAGGTCGATCTGTTCCAGCAGCCGGCGTTTCTGTACGTCCTTCGGCTCGTTTCCCTGCCAATAATAATCCAGCCCGATCTCGCCGATGGCTACCACCTTGGGGTGTACGGCCCAGGCAGCCAGCTGGTCCAGATAGCTGTTATCCATTATCCCCTCAAGGTCTTCCGGGTGCCAGCCTACGGCTGCATAAATAAAATCATATTGCTCCGCCAGCTTTACGGCAAATCCTGATGTGACCTCATCACAGCCGGGATTGATGATACCATCCAGTTCAGCTTGCAGCTGCGTCAGCATCACGTCGCGGTCATCAGTAAAATATTCCGAGTCCATATGGGCGTGGGAATCGAATAGTCCTGTACGTGACATCCTATTTCACCTTGCTCCCTGAAGCGATATCAGGCGCGTCAGCCAGCACCAGCTTGCCTTCGCCGTCGGAAGCGGCCAGCAGCATCCCGCGGGATTCGATGCCGCGCAGTTTGGCAGCTTTCAGATTGGCAATGACGATCACATTACGGCCGACCAGTTCTTCAGCCGTGTAATGCTGGGCGATGCCGGAAACGATAGTACGTTCCTCGTCGCCGATCCTGACCAGCAGCTGCATCAGCTTGTCGGTCTTCGGCACCCTTTCGGCTGTCACGATCGTAGCTACACGCAGATCGATCTTCATAAAGTCGTCGATAGTTATTTCCTCTGCTGCCGCAGGCTTACTTTCTGTTTTAGCTTCGGCCTTTACTGTGGCTTTAGCAGCAGGCTGTGCTGCCGGGGCCGTCTTTTTGGTAGCGGCGATCACAGTTTCACCGCTTTCGGTGATCTCGATCCGCGGATACAGCGGCTCGCCCTTCTGCACTTTAGTGCCGTCAGGCAGTCCGCCCCAGGCAGTATCGGCCAGCATAAACTGCTCGGGAGCAGTAAGGCCTAGCTGGGTATAGATCTTGGGACTGGTGGACGGGATATAGGGACTGGTGAGGATAGCAACGATACGCAGTACCTCGGCCAGATTATACATCACTGTCTCCAGGCGTTCAGCTTTAGCGGGATCTTTCGCCAGCAGCCAGGGGCCGGTCTCGTCGATATATTTATTAGCACGGCTGATGAGTGCCCACAGCGCTTTGATCGCCGTATTGATCTCCATATGGTCCATCGCGTCCTGATATTTGGACACGGTTTCGTTGACCAGCGCGATCAGTTGGTCGTCCAACGGGTCGCCGACGGCGGTTTTATGGATCACGCCGCCGTGATATTTCTCGATCATGCTGACCGTACGGTGCAGCAGGTTGCCCAGGTCGTTGGCCAGATCGGCGTTGATGCGGGTAATGAGGGCATCACGCGAAAAGTTGCCGTCGCTGCCGAGATTGATCTCACGCAGCAGGAAATAACGGATGGCGTCAGTGCCGAATTCGTCGATCAGTGCCAGCGGGTCGATGACGTTGCCCTTGGATTTGGACATTTTATCGCCTTCAACTACCAGCCAGCCATGTCCGTAAACCTGTTTGGGCAGTTCTTCGCCCATCGCCATCAGCATGATCGGCCAGATGATGGTATGGAAGCGCACGATCTCCTTACCGACCAGATGCAGGTTGGCGGGCCAGTATTTATGGAATTTTTCAGGGTCACTGCCGTAACCGATGCCGGTAAAGTAGTTGAGCAGCGCATCGAACCACACATAAACAACGTGTTTGTTATCAAACGGCACAGGAATGCCCCAGTCAAAGGTCGTACGGGTGATGCTCAGATCTTCCAGCCCCTGCTTGATGAAATTGATCATTTCGTTGCGGCGGGCCACCGGCTGAATGAAGTCAGGATTAGCTTCGATATATTCCAGCAGACGGTCCTGGTATTTGGAAAGCTTGAAGAAATAACTTTCTTCTTCCATGCGTTCTACCGGACGGCCGCAGTCGGGGCATTTGCCATCGACCAGCTGCCGCTCCAGCCAGTAGGATTCGCAGGGCACGCAGTACCAGCCTTCATAATTCTTTTTATAAATATCGCCCTGGTCAAAGATTTTCTGCAGGATACTTTGCACGACCTTATGGTGGCGCTCTTCACTGGTGCGGATAAAATCGTTATTGGTGATATTGAGCCGCTGCCACAAAAGCTTGAAATTGGCAATGATCTCGTCAACATATTGAATCGGGGTCACACCCATCTCCGTCGCTTTACGCTGGATCTTCAGTCCATGCTCGTCACTGCCGGTCAGAAAAAAGACGTCTTCGCCCTTGGCGCGGTGATAACGGGCCACGGTATCGGCGATAGTCGTGCAGTAAGCATGACCGATATGCAGTTTATCGCTGGGATAATAGATCGGGGTGGTGATATAAAACGTTGGTTTTGTCATATGTTGATCCCTTCTTCTTCTGAAATTAATTTATTATATAATTCCCGTTTGGGAATCTTATTTGCTTTGGCAACCTGCGCCAGCGCCGTTTTTTTATCAACGCCCTGTGCGAGCAGGTCCCGCACCTGTACCAGCGGGTCTTTTACTTCCTGCTCAAGCTGCGGCTGCTCTGAGCCTTTGGCGATGACCAGACAGAACTCGCCGCGGGGCTTATTTTCCTGCAGCCAGGCCAGGCACTGGCTGACCGTGCCGCGGAAAAACTCTTCGTGCAGCTTGGTCAGCTCACGCGCTGCGGCCAGCTGCCTGTCGCCCCAGACCTCCAGCACTTCCTGCAGCACCTGTTCGATCCGGTGCGGCGCTTCGTATAAAATAACCGTAGCCGGCAGATAACGCCAGTCTTCCAGCTGCTGCCGCCTGTTTTTCTTGCTTTTCGGCAGAAACCCGCCGAAGAAAAACGGCGAAGCCGGCAGCCCTGAAGCAATGAGCGCGCATAAAGCGGCGTTGGCGCCCGGCACCGGCACGACCTGCACGCCGGCATCGATAGCAATTCTGGCCAGCTGTTCGCCTGGGTCGGCAATACCGGGAAAGCCGGCGTCGCTGACTAACGCGACATTTTTCCCGGCCAGTAATTCGTCCAGCAGATACGCGCCCTGCCGTTCTTTGCTGTGCTCGTCGTAACGCACCAGCCGTCCTTTGATATTGAAACGGTTCAATAATTGCAGCGTATGGCGGGTATCTTCGGCAGCGATCAGATCAGCCTCGGCCAGCATCCGCTGAGCCCTGGGCGTCATATCCTCCAGATTGCCGATCGGCGTCGCGCACAAATATAAAATTCCTGCCATTATTCCGCCTCCTCCGCCATACCGTAATATTCTAAAGTCTGTTTACTGTGGCTGCCGTCCGCATCATACATTATCAGCGGCGGCAGGACCTCCAGCCCATAACTGCCGCCCTTGACCATTTCCATAAGAAAGATCCAGGCGGGTTTATCCGCAAAGGCATGCACCCATTGCAGTTTTTTCGGCTGCAACCCATATTTAAGCGCCAGCTCCATACATTCCGTAAAACGCTCGGGCAGCTGCACAATAGCAAAACGGCCCCGATATTTGACCAGATAAACGGCAGCCTGAAAAAAATCCTCCAGTGTCGCCGTCAGTTCATGGCAGGCCGCAGTCGCCACCTGGCGCACCTTGCCGCTGTTGCGGTAGGGCGGATTAGCGGCGATCAGGTCGAAGCTTTCCGAGCGGTAAAGCTTTTTCAGCTCCCGCAGATCGGCCACTTCGGCACTGACGCGTCCTTCCAGACCATTTGCCGCTATACTGCGGCGCATCAGCTCTACCACATGGGGATTGCAGTCGACACCGACCACCTGGCCAGCGCCGCGCGCAGCCAACAGCAGGCTGATCGCCCCCGTACCGGCGCCAAGCTCCAGAACCCGGGCCTGTCTGACCAGATGGGGAAAAGCCGCCAGAAAAACGGCGTCCGTCGTAAAACAAAATTCCTCTGAATCCTGCCAGATCGCATAATTACAGCCCGGCAGAGAATCGCAGCGTTCTGTGTCCTTACTCATTTCAGATCGGGTCGGCCTTGGAAGCGTCAACGATCTCGTCCCATTCTACCTGGATGACGTTATCAGGCGTCAGCTGTACGGAAGCCGTACGCATGGCGCGGTTGATGCCTGTTACTTTGCCTTCTCCCAGCGGTGTTACTACCAGAGAACCCAGTTTCGGGATCTCGATACGGTCGTTGCCGCAGTTACGCTTACAACCGTTTTCTTTACAGCAGTACATATGGTTCTCGTATTTCAGGCAGCACATCAGACGGCCGCAGATGCCGGAGATTTTCGCCGGGTTCAGCGACAAATTCTGATCCTTCGCCATCCGAATGGACACCGGTTCAAAATCACCTAAAAAGGTAGAACAGCATAACGGCCGGCCGCAGCTGCCGATACCTCCCAGCATTTTTGCTTCATCGCGCACGCCGATCTGGCGCAGCTCGATCCGGGTACGGAACACGGCAGCCAGGTCTTTGACCAGCTCGCGGAAATCTATACGCCCTTCGGCCGTAAAATAAAAGATGATCTTATTGACGTCAAATGTAAATTCCACATCGATCAAACGCATCGGCAGATCGTGATTAGCGATCTTGCGCAGACAGATATTGAAGGCTTCCTTCTCGCGTACGATATTTTCTTCGACCTTCTGCGCGTCCGCTTCAGTGGCTTTGCGCACGACAGGCTTCAGCGGTGAAACCACCTCGCTGTCGCTGACCTCGCGCGGGCCTACTACTACTTCGCCGTATTCCACCCCACGGGCAGTTTCGACGATGGCGTGATCCCCCTGAGCTACGCTGCTGAGAGCGGGATCGAAATAATATATTTTACCTGCTTTTTTGAATCTTATACCTACAACTGTTGGCACTATCTCTCCTCCTTCCGAAGTATGTCTATTTTAAGTACCACCGTTTCCAAAACCAGCTTCGCGCCGGCGTTGCTTTCGATGGCCTGATATGCCTGCTGGGCGATGTCCGCTGCCTGCTTCAGCTGTGAAGCGGGCCATGAGGCGGCCAAACGCCGTAATCTATCTGTGCAGTCACAGTTATAAATCTGTTCCTCCAGTCCGTTTTGCCACAGCAAAACGTCCCGGGTTAAAAACAGCAGCATTTCCGTAAATAATAAACCACCCTGCTTTTCATAGCTTTCCAGCCACGGCTGTGACGCTACATAACGCATAGGCTGCGTCAGCGGCAGCGCTTCCAAAAACTCCAGGGCCTGATCGCGGTAGCTGACGGCATCTGCAGCAGCCAGATTGACAGCCGCTCCCAGCGAGCCGCCTGCCAGCCGGGCCAGCAGTTCCGGCCGTTCCAGTCCCAATCCTGTCAAAGCCTCCTGCGTCAGTGCCAAAGGTATCTGGTCAAAGCGTAATTGAATGACCCGTGAAAGGATCGTCGGCAGCAGACGTTCCAGCCGCGACGCGACCAGAATAAACATCCAGTTGGGCGGCGGCTCTTCGAGCAGCTTTAAAAGGCTGTTAGCCGCTTCCACCGTCATCCTGTCAGCAGCATCAATGATGCAGACCTTGTGACTGGAAAGCGCAGGCGCAAAAGCAGCCTGCCTGCTCATTTCCTTGATCTGTTCTATCTTCAGGTCTTTACCGGGAGCTTCCTGCTCCACCAGAATAAAATCAGGATGGGCAAAGCTGTGCTCCTCCAAATTGATCAGGCGGCAGGACTCGCACCTGCCGCAGGGATGCTCGTCCGGCTGCCGGCACAGAAAAGTTTTGGCAAAACGCAGCGCCAGCTGTTTTTTACCAATGCCTTCCGGCCCGTAAAAAAGCAGCGCATGCGGCCGGTTGCCAGGCTGCAGCAGCCGGGTCAGAAATTCCTTATTCTGTTCGTGTCCCAGAATGTCGTCCCACATAGGCATCCTTTCTTATCAACCTTTAAGTAAAATATCCAGCGCCCGGATCAGCGCGCCGCGGACAGCTTCCTGCTCCTGCAGGGCGTCAATGACTCTGATCCGCTGCGGATAAGCTTTGCTGAGCTCGATAAAGCCCTGCCTGACCTGGATCTGGAAAGCAAGACCTTCGTTTTCAAAACGGTCTGTCACACCGCGCTGTGACCTGCGCCCAGCCAAAAGCTCCGGGTCGCCGTCCAGCAGCAGCGTCAGATCCGGCTCCAGTCCGCCTGTAGCAAAGGTATTCAACTGCAGCAGCTCCGGCAGCGGCAGCCCGCGGACAAAGCCCTGGTAAACCAGTGTCGAATCGCTGAAACGGTCACACAGCACGATCTTACCAGCAGCTAAAGCCGGACGTACAACTTTAGCCAAATGGTCGGCACGCGCCGCCAGATACAGCAGCGTTTCTGTACGTGAGTCTATGGCCAGCTGCGGATCAAGTACCAGCTGTCGCAGCTGTTCTGCCGCTTCGCTGCCACCCGGTTCACGGGTACAGACAACTTCATGTCCGTTCTGACGCAGATATTCTGCCAGTAAGGCCAGCTGCGTGCTTTTGCCGCTGCCGTCAGGGCCTTCCAGGGTAATAAAATAGCCTTTCTTCATTAAAGCACCACTCGTATTTCCCTCAAGCTGCCGTCAGCGGGTCCGCTGACCGGCAGGCTCAAGTTTTTCATATTTTCACAATAAGCAATGACCGCTTCCGTAATCAGCTCACCCGGTAAAAGTACCGGTATGCCCGGAGGATAAAAGCTGACCTGCTCGGCGCAGATTTTTCCTGCAGCCTGCCGCAGGGCCAGACTTGTTTTCGGGCTGTCGAAAGCCTGCCGCAAAGACATCACCTGCTGCGGCACAGGCAGCTGCGGACTGACCACCAAAGAGCGCGGAGTTTTTTTAGCTGCTTCCAGTTCCGCAAAAACCTGCCGTATTTGGGCAAGTACGGCGTCATAACCGGCGCCGCCGTCGCTATAGGTAACTAAAAACAATACATTATCTGCATCTGCCAACTCTACAGCAATGCCCGCCTGACGCAGCCTGTCAGCAACTTCCATGCCGGTATGCCCCCAGGCGGCTGCATTGACCGTGACTTTGGTCCTGTCAAACCCGGCAATACCGTTACTACCGATACAATCCGTATCCAGCAGCTTCAGCCCGTCAAAGGCCTGCAGCACCTGCCGCAGTCTGTCTGACGCAGCTGCAGCCTGCTCCGCCATCTGCCTGCTGCCTGTAGCCAGCTGAAACCGCGCCGCGTCTAAGGACGCCATGAGCAGATAATTGGGGCTGGTCGTCGTCAGCAGGCTCATCACATCGGCGGCCCGCTCCAGATCGAGACGCTGGCCCCGCACCTGCAGCATGGAGCATTGCGTCATAGCGCCCAAAATTTTATGCGTGCTTTGCGCACAGGCATCGGCGCCGCAGGACAGAGCCGACGGCGGCAATAAGTCGCTGAAACCCAGATGCGGGCCGTGCGCTTCATCTACCAGCAATACCGCTCCATAACTATGCACGATCTGAGAGATCGCCTTAATATCAGCAGCCTGACCGTAATAATTAGGGCTGGTCAGCAAGACTGCTTTAATAGAAGGATCTTTCTGTAAGGCGGCTTCGATCTGCCCGGCTGTGACCTGGGTGTTGATACCA
Organism: uncultured Phascolarctobacterium sp.; assembly: GCA_900545535.1. Taxonomy (GTDB): domain Bacteria; phylum Bacillota; class Negativicutes; order Acidaminococcales; family Acidaminococcaceae; genus Phascolarctobacterium. The sequence goes on along the minus strand of UQZN01000015.1, from coordinate 32,336 downwards.
AAGGCCGCATCAAACTGCGGCAAGATATACACCGGCTGTAAATCGCCTAAAAGCAGACCGCCGGCAACACTGCGGTGAGCATTGCGGGGGACAAGCACTTTCCCGCCCGGCTTGACAGCTGTCAGCAGCATGGCGTGGATCGCCTGCGTCGTACCATTGACTGCAAAAAAGCAGCGGTCGCTGCCATAAAGCTGTGCGGCCAGGTTCTGTGCTGCTGCCAGGCAGCCTTCCGGACAATGGAGATCATCCAGCTCCGCCATCAGCGAAACGTCCATCTGCAGCGCTCCCGCTCCCAGCTCGCCGGCCAGCAGCGCTTCCATGCCCCGTCCGCCTTTATGCCCCGGCGTATGGAAAGGATAGACCTGTTCTTTTTTATATTTGAGCATTGCCGCTACCAGCGGCATTTTTTTCTGATCTGCCTGCAAAAGAAAGCCTCCATGATAAATACAAACACTTATCCATGCTATCTTTACATTTTATCACAAGCAGCAAGGCGTTACAAGCAATTGTAATGCGGCGGTAAAACAGCGCTGCAGCAGTCTTGCCGCCGCAATAAAAATGCTCCGGCAGCAAACAGCCGGAGCAAAAATATTTTGTTGTTCAGCCAACCAGAGCAGCCTGCAGCTGGGGCTCGATCTCAGCTTTCACATCTTCCCAAACGATAAAGTCAGCTTTACTGAAACCGTTGAAGGTCGTCGCCGAAGCCGAAGTATAAGCGCCGCAGGAAGGAACCAGCAGCAGATCGCCGACTTCCTGACGCACTGTCAGCTTGCCGCGGAACATGATGTCCAGCGAGTCACAGCTGGGCCCGGCGAAGGTAGCTTCCACTTCCTCGCCTTCCTTAAAGCTGATCAGCTTAAAGTCCCACTGGTCAAAAATAACGCCGGAAAAGGTTCCGTATAAACCATCATCAAGGAAATACCACGGCTGGCCGCCGCGTTCGGTAACGCCGATAACACCGGTGATCAGATTGACAGCCGTGCCGCACATGAAGCGTCCCGGTTCGGCCCAGATCTCCACATTGGGAAAATCCTCGTCCAGGCGGGCATTGATCTGTTTCAGCATTTCTTTTAAATTGAAGCGAACTTTCGGCTCGGGGATCGGGAATCCGCCGCCGATGTCCAAAATGCGCAGCTGCATTCCTGCAGCGGCAGCTTCTTCAAAAATCTCACGGGCAAGATCCAGCGCGGTCAGATATGGATCGGCGCTCATCGTCTGGCTGCCGACATGGAAACAAACGCCGGCTGCGTCAAGACCTGCCGCCTGCGCAGCCTGCAGCAGTTCTATAGCACGCTCACGCCCAACGCCAAATTTTTTATTCAGATCTACATGAGCAGAAGAATTATCGATACGAATGCGCAGCAGCACTGTAGCGCCCGGGCAGCCCTTAGCCATTTTGGCGATCTCGCTCTCACTGTCAAAGGTCATTTTATGTACGCCTACGTCGCAGCAGGCCTGCAGGCCGCTGCCTGTTTTAATGGGATTAGCATAAATCAGCCGCTCACCGCTGATTCCCATCGCAGCCAGTGTCCTGATCTCGCCGTCAGAAGCGACATCGAAACAGGAACCCAGGTCACGCATCCGTTCCAGGATCCGCGGATGCGGATTAGCTTTGATAGCATAATACAGCTGTACCCGCGGCAAATGCTTTTTCAAAAAGCGGTAATTCTTTTCTATTTGTTCTAACGAAAGCACCAGCAGCGGCGTCCCAAAGCGCTCAGCCAGCCTTTCGACAGCATTTTGATTCAATTGAAAAAAGGTATCTCTTTTCATATCCACTCTCCCCTTGCTTTAGCATTGATTTTACTCATATGATTTTATCACAAATTACTGAAAGTACAATAGGAAAATGAAAGAAATTGAAAAAAATTTGAGGAGTTTCAGGCAAAACCGCTATAATCACGGTTAATGTCTGTTTTTAGTAAAATTTTACGGGTTTTTTAGGATTTTTTCATATTTTTTTACTAAATAAACTGCTACTAAATATAGTAAACATTGCTAAATTAACGAAGGAAAATACCTAAATATAGAAAAACCTCTGCTGTTAACAGCAGAGGTTCAAAAACAGGCTTATTTTTTAGGTGCTTCGATAACGTCGCAGCCCATGTAAGGACGCAGAACTTTCGGCACGATAACACTGCCGTCCGCCTGCTGGTAATTTTCCAGAATAGCGGCAACAGTACGTCCTACTGCCACGCCGGAACCATTCAGCGTATGTACGAATTCCGGTTTGGATTTGTTGTCGCGGCGGAAACGAATATTGGCGCGGCGAGCCTGAAAATCCAGGAAGTTGGAGCAGGAAGAAATTTCACGGTAACAATTAGCTGCCGGCAGCCAGACTTCTAAATCATAGGTAGCGGCGGAGCTGAAGCCAATATCGCCGGTACAAAGACGAACGACGCGATAAGGCAATTCCAATAACTGCAGTACCTTTTCAGCGTTAGCAGTCAGTTTTTCCAGTTCGTCCCAGGAATCTTCCGGTTTAGTGAATTTTACCAGTTCTACTTTATTAAACTGATGCTGGCGGATCAGACCGCGGGTATCGCGGCCGGCGCTGCCGGCTTCAGCACGGAAGCAGGCACTGTAAGCAGTATAATACAGCGGCAGATCGTCACCGCTTAAAATCTCATCACGGTGCAGATTGGTGATCGGCACTTCAGCAGTCGGGATCAGATAATAATCCAGCCCTTCCAGCTTGAACATATCTTCGGCAAATTTAGGCAGCTGGCCAGTTCCCTGCATGCTGTCTTTATTAACGATGAACGGCGGGAAAAATTCCGTATAGCCGTTTTCCCCGGTATGGATATCCAGAAAGAAATTGATCACGGAACGTTCCAGACGGGAACCAAGTCCACGGTAAAAAGTGAAGCGGGCGCCGGAGACCTTACCGGCACGTTCAACATCGAGGATATTCAATTTTTCACCGATATCCCAATGCGCCTGCGGCTCGAAAGCAAATTTAGCCGGTTCGCTCCAGGTGCGCACTACCGGATTATCGGCATCGCTGCTGCCAACCGGAGTATCCTCGGCCGGCATATTCGGGATCGTCATCAGGATCTCTTTCAATCTGGCTTCGATATCCTTCAGCTCTTTATCATCTTCCGCGATCTTATCACCAAGGGCACGCACCTCAGCCATTTGCGCATCTGCATTCTCGCCGGCTTTTTTCATTTTGCCGATTTCCTGAGAAGCTGCGTTGCGCTGGCTTTTAAGAGCTTCGACCTGCAGCGTCAGCTCGCGGCGTTTCTTTTCCAATTCCAAAAATTCGTCAAGGTTCACATTGGCGTTACGCTTACGCATAGCGTCCATAACCAATTCAGGATTTTCCCTAACAAATTTCATATCTAACATTATTCATTCCTCCAAATGTTGAATTACTTCATAAACTTTATTTTAGCACAAATTGCCATAATATGAAAGAGAGCACGCCGAAGAACCTCGGCGTGCCCGTAAAATCACTGTTATGAAGCTTAAAATCAGCTGTATTCTTTAAAAGTTTCGATCAAGCCATCACGTTTGGCCAGGTAATTGATCGCACTGATCGCGGCCTTCTGACCCTGACCAGCCGCACGGTTGACCTGCCACGGCTGACCGGTGCAGTCGCCGCCGGCAAAAACGCCTTCGATGCTCGTTTCAGCCTGATCATCGACCAGAACCGAACGCCCCCGCATCTGCAGACCCGGCAAAAAGCTGTTGAGCGGATCGGAAGCACGAAACATAAAAACGGCCTGGACACTGAAAAACTCACTGGCTGTATGCAGCCCTGTCACTCTGTCGGTACCGGTAATATCAGTCGGCTGCTCCAGAATTACCGTTACGTTCTTACGTTTAGGCGCTACGAAGCCCTGAAACCGGGGGATGAAGATCACTTCACTGCAGATATCAGCCAGATATTCGATTTCTTCCATCGCATCGGGAACGGTGGCGATCGCCGCTACCCGCTTACCTTTATATTCGGCGCCGTCCACCTTGGCGCAGTAGCTGACGCCGCGCCCTAAAAATTCTTTTTCGCCCGGCAGCAGGCTGGAACGAGAAATACCTGTAGCCAGAATAACAGTATCGGCATTGTACTTGCTGTTAGGCGTACCCAGCTCAAAATAACCGGCTTTCTCTTTTAGAGAAATTATTTTTTCTTCAATGATCTCCGCACCGATATGACAGGCATGCTCGACAAATCTATCCATCAGCGCACTGCCGGAAATATCGGGACAGCCCATATAATCAGTGATCAGCTCGACACTGCGCAGGCGCGGGCTGAAGCCGTGAGCTTCAAAAACCACTACCTTACGTCCTTTGCTGCTGGCAGTAATAGCAGCTGATAAGCCGGCAGGCCCGCCGCCGATAATTGCGATATCATATTTCATATTCTAAGCCTCCAAAAATTTTTTAGGGGAAACTTTTAGTCAATTCAACAAGCTAACTATTTTTATTGTACCTTCTTTAACGCGTCAGCGTCAATCCTTTCCGTATGTATACATCTTTGGCAATGTTTTTTATGTACGGCCCCGATTCGCCACCCCAAAACCAAAAAGCACGTTCCTGTGACAGGAACGTGCTTTCAGTCCGGTAATCCCCGGTAAAGCTTTAGAATGTATACTTGACGCCTAACTGAGCGCCCACATTGCGGTAGCTGTTTTCAGCGACCTGGATAAAGCCGTTGGCCCAGATCGAACAATTTTTGTTGAACTGTTTTTCCAAACCGATTTTGATTTCCGCTTTATCTTTGATACCCATTTCCAGCTGGTCCTTGCCGACCGAGAATTCATAGTCTTTGAAATAGTGGAGCCAGTTCAGCTCGGCAAAGGAATTGGAATATTTTTTCTTCAGCGGGTCCGCTTTGGTTTTGCTGGCCAAACGGATACCCATTCTGCTGATCAGCTGATAATCTGTTTTCTGTTTAAAACTGTTGACTGCGGCGCCGTTATTATTGTTAACAGCCCAGTCAAAGGTCTCCTGCTCCAGATTGCTCCAGATCAGCTGTGCTTTCGGCTCGATATAATGCTTTTTGTTTTCCGACTGAGAAACTTCCATGGAATGGCCGACCTCGAAGGATACTGCCACACCGTTGACATCATATTTTTCATTGATGTGCTGGTTCTTGATCTCATTATCGCCCCAGATATACTGAACCCAGGTATCGAGATAAGTCTGTTCCTTGTCGTTATGGTTTTTGAGCCAGGTACCATAGATACCGGCTGTATAAAGATCGACTTTTCCGGAAGTAGAAGTATCTTCTACGCCGCTTATAGAGTTGCTGCCGTTATAGTAACCAGCCATCACGCCTACATGGAAGCGGTTATTAGCTTTTTTCCACTGGGCAACGTCATAACCCATTTGGAAATAATTGCTGTTGGCGCTGGTTTTGTTGAATTTATCGTCATCCCAATAGGATTTTTTGTAATAAACGCTGCGGGCCCAGAGGCTGTCAGCCTTTTCTTCTTCGCCATCCTTCAGGTATTCCGTAAATTCTTTGGAACCTGTGCGGTCCTGCAAACGCAGATCCAGCACATCGTTAGCAGCCAGATAGTTAGCATAATATGCCAGCGGCTCCTGCGACAGGCGGCTGGTCAGGAACCAGTCCTTCATATTGTTGCCCAGGCTGTCGCCTCTTTGCAGCTCATAAGTATAGGCACCGGCTATGATCCGGTCGCCGGCGATAAATTCTGCATCAGAATTGCCTTTGACCTCGATCAGCTTGATACCCTGGCTGGTCTGCCCGCCCATGCCGTCAGAATTTCTGACATACACAAGGCTTTCACCGGTCGAATCATTCTCAATGACCAGATTATTGATCGTGGAATTATCATCGCCCAGCTGGCCCAGGAAGTGCAGACTGCTGCCTGCTGTGCCTTCATAGTTGTCGACATAGACCTTGTCGCCGTTAGCGACAGTATCGCCAATATTATGGCCCACATACAAAGCGCCGGTATTATGGAAATCATTATTGACACGGGTATCTTTCAACGCTACCATCACCGCATCGTTATTGATCACACCGGCAAATTGAGTGCCCTCGTTGGCTATCAAAAGTCCGCCATTGATGTCGATCTCCTGCGAAGCAACATCGCCGCCGTCAAAGACCAGTTTACCGCCGTTCATTTCTGTTTTAGCTTCATAAGCAGCCTGATCGGCATTAAAGGTCAGCGTACCGCTGCCGTTTTTGACCAGCGAAGCTGTGGCGTCACCGGCAGCAAAGCTATTGGTAAAGCTGGTGTCACTGTCGATATCGGCAACCAGTTTACTGGTGTCGCTCATAGTGATCACGCCTGTTCCAAGGCTGTCGCCCTGTTCCACAAAGATCTGGCTGGTACCGTTATTATTGACGGCCGCGCTCAGATCATTGTTGGCACCATCAACATACAGATTGGTATCTTTGACATTTAAAGTACCGCTGCCTTTTAAACTGCCGTTACTGTAAGAATCCTTGTTACCGGTGTTCTGCGCCGTACCGATCGTCAAAGTGCCGCCGTTCAGGTCAAGCACCGAGCTGGCGTCAGCTGTCAGCGCGCCAACTGTTTCCTGCTGACCGTTCAGATCAGTGTTGCTGTTAGCCTGCAGCACTAATTCCGAAGTAGCGCCAAAGGAGCCATGCGCACCAGTTTTCAAAGCAGCATTGGCATCGACGATAGTCTTGCCCGTATAAGTGCTGCCCATATCGTTACGCAGAATAACTTCCTTCTCGCCGGTAATGACAACATCGCCAGCACCTGTCAGTTTAGCAGACAGGGTTCTGGCTTCAGCTTCATCTTCACCAAAAGCATTCAGCCGTAAAGCATTGCCGGCAGTTTCTTCTTGTTCCAACAGTTCGATCTCTGTCAGGCCGATCGTAGCATACAGGCCGTTTTCATAATTACTGCCAACTTTATCGGTAATTACGGCCGCCGTAATGCCATATTTGGCATTTGCTACTTTTTTATCATTCTGATTTACATCAACAGCTGTTGTCGCCAGAGGCATGTTGTTACTGTCAACGATATTGATTTGGTTGATGTTTTGTGAGTTGGCTACATCCTTAGCCTGAATAAGCTGTATATATCTGTTAGCATCATCATGTTTCAAAAGTGATTCTTTGTTGCTGTCCAGCGTATCCGGATGTACAGGGTTCTTGATATCCGCTACATCGACGATCACCGTACCGCTGCTTAAAGTTAAAGTATCGGTCTTAATATTACTATCGGCCAGCATAACATGATTATTATCAGTCAGAGCATCCGGGGTGATATCGTCAAAAACGAAATCGGCGCCGTTCATATGTACGCCTTTCACGTTCTGCTCACCTGTGCCTACGTTGATCGTACTGTTCGCACTGCCTCTCAGCGTTGCGTTGACCAGCGACTGCTGATTGACGCCTTTTAAATCAAAGCTGACGTTGATCGTTTCAAAGGTACCATTAAATCCAGTTTGTTTAGTACCAAAATCAAAGTTCAGATTATCACTGGCTTGCGCTGGTTTACCCTCAACAGTAAAGAGACCTGCTCCCTCTACCTGTTTGGCAAAAGCGCTGCTGCCAATTTTGCTGTCAGCGATATTATAATGCAGCGTACTGTCGCCGCTGATACCAAAAGTATCCGTGCCGTTGGGCAGCACCTTGTCCAGCGTCAGTTTACTGCTGCCAGTTATACTGATCTGCTCGATATTTTTAATAGTATCGGCATTAGTCACAGTATAGTCAGAACCGCCGTTAATGGTCAGCTCATCGGCGCCGGCGCCTCCGTCCAGGCTGTTAAACTGTTTAGTCACTCCATCTTTATCGCTGCCTGTGATCTTGCTCACTGTAAAAGTGTCGTTGCCGCTGCCGGTAATAAATTCATTGCCCTGGCTGACTGCTGTTAAAGTAACGCTGTTGCCGTCAGTGCCGTTTGCCGCCGTTAAGCTGACCACACCATTGATCTTGCCACTGTTACTGTTAGTGAAGTCGATAGTAGTTGTGCCGGTTTTAGTCAGCGCGATTTGGTCAGTAGCAGCATCCGCCGTAAAATCAAAACCGTTATTAGTCTTCGGCGTAAATTCGCCGAAGAGCATTTCACCGGAATTGGTAAATGCGTTGACCGAATCACTCAGTTCCACGATCGCGCTGCTTTGCGAAGCCGAATACAGATTACCGCCCTGGGCTACCTTGCTCGTAGTACCTTTTACTTCTAAGGCCGCGCCGCCGTTCGCATCGATCACATTGACCGAACCGGTCGTATTAACAGCCTTACTGGTATTGGCGACAATGCCGTTGCCATTGGCCCCTTTAACATTGACTACCAGACCCTTGGCCTGGGTAAAGGTAATGGCGTTATCAGTCATCGACCCATCCATATTTTCAAATAAAATACCTGTACCGTTACCTTCCACATTGATCACGCCGCTTTGGCTGTCGGAACTGGGCGAAAATCCTACTGCTGAATGGATACCGGCGCCGTTATTGACTTCTATCTCAGCTTTCTTCAGCGTGATGTTCGTAGCATTGCCTGCATTTTCGATACCGCTGCCGGTACCGGTCGCCTTCAGCTTAGCGTCCTCCAGCGTCACAACACTTTGGGAAGAACCGGCATCAATCAGAATCGCGTGCGCACTTTTATCAGCCTGCGTCAAACCGCTGCCGGTCAGCTTTAATTTAGCATTATCAGTTAACTGATAAGCAGCCGTACCGTCAGTAGCATGGATCAACGGACCACTGCCGCCGCCTTCATTATTGATAGTCGCGGTCGAATTAGCGCCGACGATCTTGACTGCCGTACCGTTGACCTCGATTTTGGAATTCTTTTTCGATTCCAGCTGCCCGCCGTTCGTCAGCAATACACCGATCAACTGGTTATCATTGGTCGAAAAATCGATCGTCCCGTCATGGATCAGCTTACCGCCGTTCAAGACATGATAACCGATCGAATCCTCTGCAGCTCCCTGGAAATTATCATTAGTGAGCGTCAGGCTGCTGGTCAGCTGGGAAGCACCATCATTAGCACTTTGATGCTCGCCGTCCAGATCATAATAATGACCGTCGACTTTGGCGACAACGTTATTCTTCCCGCTCAGTTTGATCTGCGTATCTTTGCCGATCGTAGCCTGCGCGCCGCCTTCGACCCTGATACCCATACTGTCCTTACCGCTGATGATCATCTCCACTTTATCGATCGTCAGCTGGGTTTTGTTTGTATTACCTAATGTGGCGCCGCCTGTCGCTACAAACAGCGAAGATTTATCAGAATTATTAGAATCCAAAGCGATTTTTGCTGGATTCATTGGATCGTTATTTAACAACGCGCCAACATCAAATGTCGCGCCTCTTTCGACTCTGAACAAAACTGATTCTTCACCTTTGACCAACAACTCTTGGTCTGACTTGTAGTTTAAATTCGATTCACTGACATTACCGGACAGCAGCACGCCGATCTGTTTCTTTTTATCTGCGGCGAAAGTGATCTGCGACGTACCTTCGATAGAAGCAACACCGCCATTACGGATATGCAGGCCGATACCCTTGTCCGTATTGATATTGATATTGCTGTCTACCAGTGTAAGCTTGGGTGTACCTGTGTCCGGATTATCTTCCTCCGGATGCGAGCCGTCAACAAAAACACCGTAAGTAACGCCGCCAGATTCAGAATTAAGATTGACATCACCTTTTAAAGTAACATCTGCATAATTCCTGACCTCTAACCCCGTACCGCCAACATCGTTCAAAGTGATGCTGCTGTTGATCTCTACCGGTTTAGTGGTATAGTCTTTAATATTTTCGACCAGGATCGCCGTATTGTTATTAGCCCTACTTGCATCCAGGCCATTCCGATCCTGCTCTTTATTTAAAATGATCTCCGCACCGGCATGATCCTGATAAACGGCATTACCACTGATACGAACACCTACTACATTTACCTGGCTGCCGGCGATATAGATCGTACCCGCATTATCAAAAGAACCGCCTTCGATATTGATCCCGGTATACGGTCTGCTGATGTCGCCGCTGATATTCGGCACTGCGACTTTCGGCGTTAACGGATCGTCCCACTGGTCTTTGCTGGTATAACCGATATAGATATTGGAATCGTTCGTCCCTTCATAATTGGAGTCGTCTTTGACCGTAACTACTGTTCTCCCGCTGCCAACGACATCGCTGGCATTAGTGATCTTAGCCCCGTCTGTAACGCTGATACTGCCGTTGATCGTACCCTCGTTTTTGATCTTGGAAGCAATTCCGCCAGAATCTTTTCCTGAAAAAGACACATCGCCCTTGATCACAGCAGCGCTGGTATTGAGCAGCGTACTGCCATTAGTACCGCTGACGCTGCCGGTGATCTCGCCGTCATTAGTTACAGCGCTGTTACTGGCACTGACATAACCGTTGACTTTATTAGTGTTCTCCAAAATGCCATTTGCGATCGTAGTATTACCGATCTCACCCTCGTTTTTGATCTTACCTTTATCCAGGATGATCGAACCTTTTATTTGACCGGTCGCACTGACATTAATATCCATATTTACAGCATTGACAGCCGTTGTCGCGCCTTTAAGCGTACCATTGACATTCAGGGTATTATTACCTGCCCCGCCGGCCCCGGCAAAATCACCTTTGATGATCGTACCGCCGCTGTTATTGCCATCAATGACTACGCCTTCTTTGATATTGATCACAGAATTGGAATCATGCACCCCGACAAAATAATTTTTACTGGTGGAAGCAGTTCCAATATCGCCGTCTTTGATAGACTTCTCTGCAATCTCCTGCAGCTTCTGCTGATCCCAGTTATACTTATAACTGGCATCGACCTCGCCGGTGATCGTATACATTTGGCCGGCCCATTGATCATAAAAAGCCTGCACCTGTTCCTGGTTCATCAGCCGGGTCTTTTCATCTTTCTGGATAAATTTGATCAGCGCATCATTATACTCATTAGCGCTTTTGGCATCATGAATATCAAAATCGCCGAACGGTGTCGAAACTATACCGCCCCAGGTAACATTACCTTTGACCATACTTGATGAAATACTTTTACTGGTATCTTTAAATTCGGTGCCAACGTCTTCGCTGCCGCCTGTCTTGTAAGAAATAGAAGTATTCAAATTCAGTTCGGCGCCATCACTAACGTCAAAAACACCGGACCCGTTTTTAGAAACAGCATTTAACTCATAAACAGTAGCAGGATCGCCGTCACCATCTACATTCAAAACAGTACCGCTGCCAGTGACCTTCACGACATGCAGATTGTCATGCTGCTGCGGGTCATTCACCGGATCATCCGAAGTCGGCTTATCGTAACTGATCGTGATCGGGCTTTCCGGCAAACCTAAGTCATTTTGGCTGTAAACCAGATCCTTTTTAACATTTATCTGCAGCTCTTTACCGGAAATAGCGTCTTTATAGGTTTCCTCCCCCCGCGAATACTGCAGAACTTCACCTGCGGGGCTCTCAAATATTTTTTTTACATCTTCAGCAGACATCACCAGTTTATTGCTCGGATCGCTGCAGACGTCATTCAAGGCCTTTTCTTGCTGCTGTAGTTTGAGCAGAGCCTCGTCCCTTGCCGCTTCCAATTCCGACGAGGTTTCGTCATCATGAAACGCAGCTAAAGCCAGCTCGTAGGCATCGGCAGCCTTTTTATAGGCCCCATAAGATTCTGCATAGGTATCGGCAAACAGTTTATTTATCGTATCGCCCGAGTCATAGACCGCCCTTTCTACATGCTTGCCCTCTTCGATGCCACTAAAGCCGCCTTGGGTTAGATCAAGCGTATTAGAACCACTGGAAATAGTTAAATGCGGACTACTGTTACTACCTGGTGTAATACTAATAGCTGGAACTTCTGCGCCATAAGCGTTATTGCCCAACCTTAAACAGGCCAGCACTGTAAGTGCCAGCATCTTTTTTGAAACAAACCCTCTCTTTTTCAATTTTTTTACCCCCTAATTTGAAATATTCCCCTAAAAAACTTTTCCCCACTACGAATACTAGCAGAAAAATTTTTACTTGTAAACTATAGGCTAATAAATTGTTTTAAATGTTAATTTATTAATTTGTATACGTTGTTATATTGTTTATGGAATCCAATTCGTAAATTTCAAGTACAGGGAATAAAAAAAATACTTGCAAAATAGCTTGTTTTCGTGTATTCTATATAAGCAACATTACGACGGCCCATTAGCTCAGTTGGTAGAGCACCTGACTCTTAATCAGGGTGTCGTAGGTTCGAGGCCTACATGGGTCACCAAAATTGGCCGGTTGGTCAAGCGGTTAAGACACCGCCCTTTCACGGCGGTATCGGGGGTTCGATTCCCCCACCGGTCACCATTCGGGCGCTTAGCTCAGCTGGGAGAGCGTCTGCCTTACAAGCAGAATGTCGGCGGTTCGATCCCGTCAGCGCCCACCATTTTTTATTTTGGCAGAAGTTTATGTAGCCCCCACCAATGGCCCGGTGGTTCAGTTGGTTAGAATGCCGCCCTGTCACGGCGGAGGTCGTGGGTTCGAGTCCCATCCGGGTCGCCATTTTTGCCTCGGTAGCTCAGTTGGTAGAGCAAAGGACTGAAAATCCTTGTGTCCACAGTTCGATTCTGTGCTGAGGCACCACAAAAACGCAAAAGCCTTTCTTCACAAAAGAAGAAAGGCTTTTTTACTTTATTGTTATGTTGGCGGACTATATACAAAACAGGCATTGTTTCATATGAAACAATGCCTGTTTTGTAATTATTACTTAGTCAGTTATGCAAAGATGTTATTTGCTGAAGGTATTGCCGTTAAGGGTAACTTCGGTCCATCCAGCTTTTTTTATTTCTTCTATAACTTGTGCTTCTGTTTTACCACCTTTATCAATGCTGTTGGAAATACCACCTAAATTTGTCCCTTGGGAATTATAATACCATTTTTTAGCTGCAGAATCGTAGATATAATTAGTGCCCCAATCTCCACTATTTTTAAAATCACCATTACCATTTGCATATGTCAGAAAACTACCATTCACAGTTAAGTGAAATTTAAAATAAATCGTATTACCATTTAAATCTACTCCGCTAGGCCATTCTCCTTTTTCTTTATAATAAGCCTCTCTAAAACCATCATTCGTTTTTACTAATGCGCCAGAGGCATAAGTTGGCCACCATCCTAAATCTTTCAGTTGCTGGTCTGTCATCGCCTGATACTTATCAAGGAATTCTTTAAAATTATTTGTTATGGCATCCATATTACTGGAATTGCCGCCATTAATATTTTCGTCATTATGTTCAGGTATTGAGCAGACCACAATATCACCAGCAACAATATACTCTCCATTATCAGCGCACTTCGGTACAAAAGTAAAATATTTATTAGCATTAGGCTCTTCTATAACTTCATCTAGAAAATGCTCCAGGTCCCCGCTGTATCCTTGTGCCTGCTGAGCATGGAACATCCTTAAAATCTGCGTTCGATTAGCCAGGCATTCCTTTTTGGCCGCTTCCTCACGCGCTTCCATAAAATACGGTATCGCCAGTCCTGCCAAAATTCCCAGCACTGCTATTACAATTACTAATTCCACTAATGTGAAACCACTTTGTTTTTTCACTTTGATCCGCTCCTAAGCTATGTTCTTATTTGCATTTAATCATATATTCATCAGAAAGTAAATATTATTTTTCAAAATAAGATATTTTATTATTTTTACAGACAAATCAAAAATTATTGACGACTCCTGCTGCCAAAAACAGCAGGATTTTTCATTTCGCCGCAGAAAATCTCAGCCATCAGCAGGAATTATCAGCAGCTAAAGCGAATTTATAATAGTTAATTTATATATCATGGAGGTAGCTATGTTTACACTCATAAAAAACGCCCACGTTTACGCTCCTGCCGACGCAGGCTGTCAGGATATCCTGCTGTCCGGACGTATAATCGCGCATATGGCTCCGTCGATCGGCGAGCTGCCTTTTGACTGCACTGTTCTCGACGCCGGAGGAGCTAAAGTTACTACCGGTTTTATTGACCAGCATATCCATATTACAGGCGGCGGCGGTGAAGGCAGTTTCGCTACCCGCGTACCGGAGATCCAGCTGTCGCAGCTGACCACGGCAGGTACTACAACAGTGATCGGGCTGCTTGGTACCGACGGTGTGACCCGCAGTATGGAAAATCTGCTGGCCAAAGCCCGCGGTCTGGAAGAAGAAGGCCTTTCTACCTGGATCTATTCCGGCGCCTATCCGGCAGACAGCAAACATATCACCGTCAATCTGCGCAGCGATATCGTTTTGATCGATAAGATCTTGGGCGGCAAGGTCGCTATGAGCGATCACCGTTCCTCGATGCCAGCTACGCAGGCTTACGCCGAACTTGCAGCAGAAGCACGTATCGGCGGTATGCTGAGCGGTAAGGCCGGCGTGCTGCATATCCATATGGGCGACGGCAAACGCGGACTGGACCCGGTTTTGGAAATTCTGGCAGCTACCGAACTGCCTGTCACTGTCTTCCGGCCCACACATGTCAACCGTAACCCCCTGCTTTATAAACAAGCGATCGAGTTTGCTCTGCAGGGCGGCATCATTGATCTGACCTGCGGCATGACCGGCAGTGCCATCCCTGTCCCAGAAGCCGTTAAACAGGCTTTGGACGCAGGCGTACCTTTGCAGCGCCTGACTTTGAGTAGCGACGGTAACGGCAGTATGCCCAAATTCAACGTCGACAATGAACTGATTGGTTTGACTGCGGCAGCGCCGCGTTATTTATATGAAGAAATGCTGGGTATCGTCAAAGCCGGCGTACTGCCCTTTGAAAAGGCCCTGCAGCTGATAACCTGCAATGTTGCCGACGCTCTGAAGCTGGATAGCAAAGGCCGCGTTGCCGTCGGCAAAGATGCCGACCTGATCGTTTGGAACGACGACCTGACTTTAAATAAGGTTTTTGCCAAAGGCCGCCTGATGGTAGATGCAGGGCAGGCTCTTGTCAAAGGAACTTTTGAAAACTAAAGGAGTACATAATGACGCCAACGACATTAAAAATTTTCTGGGTTTTAATTTTTCTCTGTTCCGTACGCGGCTTTTATGCCAACGCTGTAAAAAAAGAAATCGCCTATACAGTAGCTTTCGCCGTCACATCTGTTTTTTCGGCCTATATGCTGGCAGATCTTTTTGGCGTACTGCCGCCGGGTTTTATTGAGCAATTCTTTTAAACAGTAACGCAATATTAAAAGTAAAAGGACTATTTCTTTACGAAATAGTCCTTTTTTCTATCCCCAAATTCATTCTCCGCCTAACAGCCGGTAACCGATACCCGCTTCGGTGATCAGATATTTAGGCTGAGCCGGGTCCGGCTCTATTTTACGCCGCAGCTGCCGCATATAGATCCTGATATAATGGGTGTCCGTATCATATTCATTACCCCAGACAGCTTTCAGCAGCTGTTTATGCGTCAGCACGCGTCCGGCATATTTGAGCATCACCTTCAACAGCTCATACTCTGTCGGCGTCAGCTTGACTTCGCGCCCTTCTACTACGACCCTGTGCTCCAGCAGATTGAGCTGCAAGCCGCCGCAGGTCAGCAGCGGTTCTCCCTCTTTATTGCCGGATCGGCGCAGACAGACCCGCATCCTGGCCATCAGCTCACCCATACCAAAAGGTTTGGTCACATAATCATCGGCGCCGGCGTCTAACGCAGCAATTTTTTCCTGCTCCTGTTCCCGCGCTGTCAAAACAATGATCGGCGTTTCCGACCATTCCCGCAAAGCCTTTACCACTGCCTTACCGTCCATATCGGGCAGCCCCAGGTCAATCAGAATGATATCCGGCCTGAAGGAAGCAGCCATTAAAAGCCCCTCCTGACCTGCCGCCGCTTCGCCCAGCTCATAGCCATAGGCCTGCATCGATATTTTCAAAAGTTTTCTGATAGCCGGTTCATCGTCGATCACCAGCACCCGCAAAGCACTTTCAGTCATTTTTTCCACCAGCCTTTTCTTCCGGCAATGTTACAGGCAGAGCAAAACCAAAAATACTGCCGCCATCAGGACGAAGCTCGGCCCAGATCCTGCCATGATGAGCGTCAACAATGCCCTTGCAGATCGCCAGGCCCAAACCGGTACCGCTGATTTTTTCCGTGTTCCCGGCCCGGTAAAATTTATCGAATAAATGCGGTAAATCCGCTTCTTTAAAGCCTACACCGCGGTCTTTGACCATCACGATCACTTCATTCGCGCCCAGAGCTGTCTGTAATTCGATCTTACTGCCTTCTACAGAATATTTTACCGCATTATCTAGTAAATTCAACACCACATGCTCCAGCAAAGCGGCATCTGCATAAATCAGCGGCAGATCTTCCGCCATCTCCACTTTGATCAGGTAATTCTGCGTATGCTCTCTGCTGCGCCGCAAAGCGCCGCTGACAACATCCTCCAGATCGCACCAGTCCAGCTTCAGCTGCAGCATCCCACTTTCCATGCGGGCTGTATCCAAAAGATTACCGATGATCCGCTCCATCCGTTTGGAAGCATCGGCAATAGTTTCCAAAAGCTGCTGACGCTGTTGTTCCCCATAGGCAACAGCTTTGTCATTCAATGTATAAATGGCTGCCATGATCGCTGCTAAAGGCGTCCGCAGTTCATGGGAAACGGAATTAAAAAGGGCTGTCCTCAATTTATCAGCTTCCCGCAGCATAGCGGCCTGTTTGGCTTCGCTGCTCAAACCGGCCCGCACCAAAGCGATCGCCAGCAGGCTGACCCACGCACCCAGTACGGTCCTTTCCTCCGGCGACAGCTTGCGCGTATCAATAGCGATACCCACAACGCCAACAACTTTTTCCCCGTTCAACAGCGGCAAAAAAAGATTTTCAGCACCAGGCAAAGTATCTGTAGAACGCCCGGCGGCCTGTCCATGTTCCTGGACCCACGCTGCTACGGCATATTCAGACGGCGGCAACTGAAACTCAGCGGTCGCAGCCTTCT
The DNA here is from genome assembly GCA_900545535.1 of uncultured Phascolarctobacterium sp. GTDB lineage: Bacteria > Bacillota > Negativicutes > Acidaminococcales > Acidaminococcaceae > Phascolarctobacterium. The sequence continues at coordinate 15,459 of UQZN01000015.1, read as the reverse complement.
TCTGCGCGGCATAACAGGCCTGCAGCCGCAGCACCTTCCTCTCAGGCAATAAAACCACCACCGTCCGCTGCAGCTCACTCCCCACATGGCTGACAAATTCTTCCATGATCGTCCCGGCATCGTCTACTGCGGCAATACGGCTGCTGAAACGGTACAGACTGTTGACATTACTTTCACGACGTCTGGTACTTTCAAGTTCCCGCCGCAGTGATTCTGTCTTCCCGCCAACTAAAAATGCCACCAGACCAAAAATCAAAAAGCTCCACAAATAGCGAATATCATAAATCGTAAAGGTAAAAACCGGTTCCAAAAATAAAAAGTCAAAGCCTAAAACACAAAAAACTGCCGTTACATAGGCAGTACCTCTGCCCCACCAGGCCGCCGTCAATAAAACCGGCAGCAGATACAGCAATGCTATATTGACCAGCTCCAGCTGACCACGGAAAACATAACAAAGCCCTGTAGTGATAACAACTGCCGCCAGTGCCCCCACGTACTGGCGCCAGCCGGTCTGCCTGTGCGGTACTGCTGTAGTGATGACAGGAGGCTTTTCCTCTTCTTCCCGCCCCTGGATGACATAAACGTGAATAAATCCGCTTTGATCGATCAGTCTGTCGATCAAAGTTTTTCTGCCCCATTCATACCAGCGGCGAGGTCCTGATTTACCGACTACGATCGCAGTAACATTTTCCCGAACGGCGATTTGCAGTACTGTTCCTACAAAATCAGTCCCTGCCGTAGTCAAAATCTGCCCACCCAGCTCTTTAGCCAGATTCAGATTACGCCAGAGCCTTTCCCGTTCTTTATCGCCATGAGGAAATCTTCGCTCCGGCGTTTCGATGTGCACTGCCAAAAATTCTGCATGCAGCCCCTGTGCCAAACGCTGCGCCGCCCTGATCAGCTGCGCCGAAAAAGGACTGGCGCTGACACAGACCATGACTTTTCCAGAAGCCGGCCAGGGCCCTTCTATTTTATGCAGACGCATATAGGCCAGCATGTCCTGATCGACATGACGGGCCGTAAACCTTAAAGCCAGCTCCCGCAGCGCACTGATATTCCCCTGTCTGAAAAAGCCCTTAAGCGCCTGCTGGGCCTGCTGCGGCTGATAGACCTTGCCCTCTTTCAAGCGCTGCAATAATTCCTTCGGCGGGATGTCGATCAATCTGATGTCATCCGCCAGATCAAAAAACGCGTCCGGTACAGTTTCACGCACGATACTGCCGGTAATCTGCGCCACGACATCATTCAAACTTTCGATATGCTGGATATTGACGGCAGTATAAACGTCGATACCGGCAGCTAAAAGCTCTTCTACATCCTGATAACGCCGTTGATGGCGTGAGCCGGGGACATTGCTGTGCGCCAGTTCATCGACGACGACCAGCTGCGGACGGCGTTTGAGGATCGTATCCAGATCCATTTCCTGCAGCGTCTTGCCATGATATTCTATTTCCTGCTCAGGAATACGCGGCAGACCTTCCAGAAGCGCTGCTGTTTCTGCGCGCCCGTGCGTAAGCACCAGCCCGAGTACGATATCAGTTCCCTCTCGCAGGCGGGTCTGTGCTTCCTGCAGCATGGTATAGGTTTTACCAACGCCGGCGGCGGCACCTAAAAAAACCGTCAGCTTGCCGCGCTGCTCCTTATTAACTGCTGCCAGCAGTGTTTCCGCATATTCATGTCCACTTTGAGGTTTTTCTGTCAGTTCCATAACCGTTTCTCCTTAGCAAGATAGCCAAATAGGGCTGCTAAATGCAGCCCTAACTTTATTGGTTCTGTTGCAATTTATCAAGTGCCAGATTCAGCTTCAAAACATTGACTCTATCCTCGCCCACAACGCCTAAATCGGCCTTTTCAATATGTTCCGTCACCAGATCGCGCACCTGTCCAATTGACAGACCGCGCGCTTTAGCAATACGTTCGACCTGGCAATAAGCTGCCTCTGGCGTCAGATGCGGGTCCAGACCACTGCTGGAATTCGTTACCAAAACACTTGGTACATCCCTGTTTGCCTCCCAGCCGTTTACTTCACGGACTGCCGCAGCTTTCTCATTGACCTGCTGCTGCAGTTTGGCGCTGGTGCCGCCATAGTTGGTGCCGCCTGAATTGGCCGCATCATTGCCGCCGGCAGAAGGACGGCTGCTAAAATAGCGGGCATCTGTAAACGCCTGGCCGATCAGGGCCGATCCTACCGGAACCCCGTCTTTTATTATTATACTACCATTAGCCCGGCTGGGAAATACCGCCTGTGCCAGACCTGTCATCGCCAGCGGATAAACCAGCCCGGTAAAAATACTCAAGGTTATAATCATTACTAACGATCTTCTTATCGCGCCCATACTTTCACCTCATCCTCTCTTAAGCCAAGCCTAACGCAACTAAAAGCACATCGATGAGCTTGATCCCGATAAACGGCACGATGATACCACCGACACCGTACAGCAGCAGGTTTCTCTGCAATATTTTAGAAGCTCCCAGCGGTTTATAGGCTACACCCTTCATCGCCAGCGGTATCAGTGCGATGATGATCAGCGCATTGAAAATAACCGCGCTCAGGATAGCGCTCTGCGGCGAATGCAGCTGCATAATATTGAGTACTTCCAGCGGCGCATAGGTTGCGGCAAACAAGGCCGGAATGATCGCAAAATATTTTGCGATATCATTGGCAATACTGAAAGTCGTCAGTGAACCGCGCGTCATCAAAAGCTGCTTGCCGATCTCGACAACTTCGATCAATTTCGTTGGATTGGAATCAAGATCGACCATATTGCCTGCTTCTTTAGCCGCCTGCGTACCACTGTTCATTGCTACGCCCACATCGGCCTGGGCCAGCGCCGGCGCATCATTAGTGCCGTCACCTGTCATTGCCACCAGCATTCCCTGCTGCTGATAGGAACGGATCATTTTCAATTTCGCTTCCGGCGTCGCTTCCGCCAGAAAATCATCCACGCCTGCTTCGGCAGCGATCGCTGCCGCTGTCAGCTGATTATCACCGGTGATCATGATCGTTTTGATACCCATTTTCCGCAACTCACTGAAACGCTCTTTGATCCCGCCTTTAACGATATCCTTCAGATAAATAACTCCCATGACCTGTTTATCTTTGGCAACCACCAAAGGCGTACCGCCCTGATGAGCAATGTTTTCACAGGCGCTGCGAACTTCCGCCGGAAAAGTACCGCCCAGTTCGCTGACATAATTCTGCATGGCTTCCATGGAGCCTTTGCGTATTCTGGCATCGACAGTATCAATACCGCTCATTCTGGTCTGGGCAGTAAAAGGAATGAATTCAGCCTGTAAATGCGTAAGGTCGCGCTCACGCAGGCCATATTTTTCTTTTGCCAGCACTACGATACTGCGGCCTTCCGGAGTTTCGTCAGCTAAAGAAGCCAGCTGCGCCGCATCAGCCAGTTCACCCGCAGCAACGCCGGCCGCCGGGATAAATTCCGTCGCCATCCTGTTGCCCAGGGTAATAGTACCAGTTTTATCAAGCAGCAGTACGTTAACGTCACCAGCCGCTTCTACGGCACGACCGCTCATGGCCAGCACATTACGGCCCAAAAGCCTGTCCATACCGGCAATACCTATCGCCGACAGCAAGCCGCCGATCGTCGTCGGGATCAGGCACACCAGCAGCGCTACCAACGCCGTCACAGAAATAACCGTACCGGAATAAATGGCAAACGGTTCCAGTGTCACTACCGCGAACAGAAAGATGATCGTCAGTCCCACTAAAAGCAGCGTCAGGGCGATCTCATTCGGAGTTTTCTGCCGTTTTGCACCTTCGACCAGCCCGATCATCCGATCAAGGAAAGTTTCACCGGGGTTAGTCGTGACTCTGACTTTGATCCAGTCTGACAGCACCTTCGTACCGCCGGTTACAGAAGATTTATCGCCGCCGGATTCACGGATAACAGGCGCTGATTCACCGGTAACGGCGCTTTCATCAACTGATGCCATACCTTCGATCACTTCACCGTCGTTAGGAATAGTATCGCCAGCCTCAACCAAAACTATGTCGCCCTTGCGGATCGCCTCAGAGCCCACGGTCTCCAGACTGCCATCAGCTTTGATTTTCTTTGCCTGAATGGATTTACGGGCTTTACGCAAACTTTCCGCCTGCGCCTTACCGCGGCCTTCCGCTACTGCTTCGGCAAAATTGGCAAACAGTACTGTAAACCACAGCCATAAATCTATATGCAGGTCAAACCAGCCTTCCTGCATGTTACCTGCCAGAAAGGCGCGTAGAGCCAGTAATGCTGCTAAAATCGCCCCCAGAAAAACTATGAACATGACAGGATTTTTCCATTGAATACGAGGATCGAGCTTCAGAAACGCATTACGCACGGCCTCGCTCAAAATCTCTTGCTGTTGTCTGTCTCTTTTCATCTCAGATCCTCCTTAAAATACCTTGCCCTGCAGCATGAACAATTGATCTACGATCGGTCCCAGAGCCAGAGCCGGTAAAAATGTCAGCGCGCCAACGATCAAAACAACGCCTGCCAGCAATACGGCAAAAAGGCTGCTGCCGGTATTGAAGGTACCGGCACTCGCCGGAGCGATTTTTTTCGTTGCCATATTGCCCGCAATAGCTAAGACCGGCACAATGACAGCAAAACGTCCGATCAGCATCGCCAGACCGATCAGGACATTATACCACAGGCTGTTGGCGCCCAAACCGGCAAAAGCACTGCCGTTATTGCCCACACCGGAAGCAAAACCGTATAAGATCTCGCTAAGACCATGCGGCCCGGGGTTGGAGATACCGGCCTGACCGGCTTCCGTAAGGCAGGAAACCGCCGCCATTGACAAAATTGTCGCTGCCGGGATCAAAAGACCGGCGATCGTTAAAACGACTTCTTTCGCTTCGATCTTTTTACCCAGATATTCAGGCGTCCGGCCTACCATCAGCCCGACAATGAAAACCGTGATAAATACATACAGCATCATACCGTAAAAGCCGGCGCCGACACCACCCAAAACGACTTCGCCCAGCATCATCTGCAGCATGGGAACCAGTCCGCCAAGACCGGTGTAGCTGTCATGCATTGAGTTGACTGCGCCGCAGGAAGCTGCCGTAGTGACAGTGGCAAATAAACTGCTGCTGCCGATGCCAAAACGGACTTCTTTCCCCTCCATAGCAGTATCTCCGCTGATGCCCTGCGCCGCCACAATCGGATTACCATATTTTTCCGAAGCATAGCAGACCCCCAGCATCAGAACAAATAGCAGCAGCATGGACACTAAAACGGCATACCCCTGCTTTTTATCTTTGCACATCTCGCCAAAGGTAAACAATAAACCTGTCGGGATCACTAAAATCAAAAACATTTCCAAAAAATTACTTAAAGGAGTCGGATTTTCAAACGGATGGGAAGAATTGGCATTAAAGAAACCGCCGCCGTTGGTGCCCAACTCCTTGATCGCTTCCTGAGAGGCAACCGGCCCCATCGCAATCGTTTGCTGCGCTCCTTCAACAGTGTGAACATCGACATAAGGACTAAGATTTTGGATAACTCCCTGAGATACCAGCAGCAATGTTGCTACGACACAAATAGGTAGCAGTACTCTGGTCGTACATCTGATAATGTCCGCCCAAAAATTACCTAACTCACCGGCATTTTTACGTACCAAACCGCGAATCAGGGCAATAGCGACAGCAGCACCTGTTGCAGCCGATAAAAAGTTTTGTACGGTCAAGCCAAGCATTTGCGTCAAATAACTTAAAGTAGTCTCGCCGCTGTAAGCCTGCCAGTTGGTATTGGTCATAAAGCTGGCGGCCGTATTAAATGCCAGATGCCAGGTTTCGACGTTGGGCAGCTGCTGTGGATTCAACGGTAAAAAGGCCTGCGTCAGCTGCAGAATAAACAGCGATAACATACCTAAAGCATTAAAAATAATAAGATTTAGACAATATTCTTTCCAGGGCATTTCTGTGTGCGGATCTACCTTGGCCATTTTATAAAAAATATTTTCCAGCGGTGCAAAAAATCTCTCGCCCCAGGTCTTTTCATAGTTAAAAACTCGTGCCATATATTTACCCAGCGGCCAGGCGCACAGCAATAATACAGCTAAAAACAATGCAAATAACAGAATATCTTTTGTCATTTTAAAAATCCTCCGGTTTCAATAATGCATAAATCAGATAAAATAAAATACCTACCGCTAAAAGTAAGCTGAGCCATAACTCTGTCAAAGGCAGCATTTCCATCATTATTTTCCCTCCTTGTACAAAAACACCATCTGCAAATCATCTACCTGATGATGATTTATTGTACTACCACTTGCCGTAAAGCCGCCGTCAAAAGAACTGTCTCCGCTGTAAAAAAACTGTAAAAATTTACCTGACCGTACCAGAAACCAGCTGCAACATATCCAGGCAAAAAAATAAAGCCATTGAGAAAATCCTCAATGGCTTCTTACTTTTATCAGGTAATTATCAGTTTCTTCCCGACACCAATCTCCTGGATCGGGATCTGCGCATGCACTGCGGCTTTAGCTTTAAAAGAACAGCAATGGCAGGGATACAGCTCCTGAATATTATTTTTCTGTAAATAGGCGATCGTTTTTTCCAGGCGTCCGTCAACCTTAAATAAATGCCAGCCGCCGATAACGCCCTGTACTTTAACTTCACCGCAGACTTGTTTGGCATATTCAATGATATTACAGATACCGCTGTGAGAACAGCCTGTGATTACAAACAACCCGTCTGTACCGCAATAAACCAAAGCCGTATCGTCTAAGACCAGGTCCACGGGATCAGACCCGCCGCTGAAACTTTGCCGCTGCTCAAAATCATGCAGCTGGGGTATTTCTCCTAAAAAAACCAGCTTTTCTGTCAGCCATACCGGTTCTTTGCTCAGCCTCAGCCTGCACTTTTCCCGCAGCTGCCTCGCTGTAAAAGGCGCGCCGATAGCCTCGCCGTTAAACTGTTTCGGTTCCAAAGCCTCCGGATGTGCGACCAGTTCCAAATCAGCAAAATATTCCTGCTCACTCAGCCACAGCAATCCTCTGGTATGATCGTTATGCCCATGCGAAAGTACGACCCGCTGTAAGCTGCTCAAATCGATACCCAGCGCCTGAGCATTTTGCAAAAAAATATCAGAGTAACCCACATCAAATAAAATTTTAGCGCCTCCGTCTTCAATATAATAGGATACCCCAGGTTCACCCAGATAATAACGGTCGATCAGGGTATTGTTATCTACCAATACTGTCAGCTGCATCACGCACCTCCATTCATCTGCTTGTATCATAATTCATTCTTCACTATAATACAACTTTTTTCTGCGGCAGCAGTACAAAACAAAAGCCCAGTACTGTAAAGTACAAGGCTCATAATAAAAATTATAAATTTGTCATTTTACCCGGTCAAACAACCAACGCGGTCATTGAGAAAATGCAGCAGCCGGTAACGGAAAAAAGCACCGTTCGCAAAGCTTTGGCACAGCTTTTCCAGCCAGCTGTAAGAACAGCCGAAATCTTCATAAAAAACTTCTTCACACCAGATCTGCTTTTTGATATATTCACAGACCTGCGTCACCTCGCCGAACAGCAGGACCTGCATTGCCGCGGCACTGTTCAGCGGCAAGTCATTAAACACCGTACAGATGTCCCGCAGCTGCAGCAGGCACTCATCTGCAGGTACCTGCCACAATCCCTGCAGCCTTTGCAGTAGCTCCAACATAGCAACCTTATGCTTCGTGTCACAGCCAGCGATATAATCATATAAAGTTTCCGTGCTGGTCAGTGGCATTTTCAATTCATTATTGCCATGCATAATATGATAAAATACCGTTGGAAAATACACATACTGCAAAAAACCAAGCACGGCATAACAATTCGGCAGGCACAGCCAGTGACTACTGAAGATCTGCTTTTCTGCAGCAACGATACTGGCGTTAACTATCACCGTTTCCTGCGCATGATCTTCACAAAAGCCGACTGCCGCCAACCGTTTTTCTGATAGAAACTGCTCCCAATAGGACAACGCATTATAACGTTCACGATTTTTCATAATAAATCAGTGTGAGAAATATTCTACAACGAGCTGATCTTCGATCTGAATAGGAATCTCTTCCCGCAGAGGCAGCCGGACCAGAGTGCCACTAAAACTTTCTTTATCCTTACTGATATACGGCAAAGCAAAGCTTGCCCGTTCCAGGAAATTACTTTTAAAAAGTTCGTTGCTGCGCGAGCTTGCTTTCAAACTGATCACATCACCTGCCTTACAGATATAAGAAGGAATATTGACATTTTTACCGTTGACCAGAATATGGCGGTGCGTTACCTGCTGCCGAGCCAGACGAATCGAATTGGCAAAACCGATCCGGTAAACCAGGTTGTCTAAACGACATTCCAGTGTGCAGAACAAAGCGTCTGCCGTACGTTCCTTACTTTTACTTGCAGCTTTATAGTATCTCAGTAGTTGACGTTCAAAAATGCCATAATAAGCTTTTATTTTTTGTTTTTCCAAGAGTTGTTTACCATATTCTGACATTTTTTTATTACGTTTTACAGTTGTCCCCAGTCTGTCCAATGCTTTGGGATGACCGCAGACATTGATCCCGAATCTGCGGCACTCTTTAAATCTCGGACCTCTTCTTGTTGCCACTTTTACATCTCCTTTGTTATAAAAATTATCAGCCGCTCTAGTTAGCAGAAGCTAACCTCAAGCTACATTATAACAATAACTTTTCCTGTCGTCAACATATACGCCAAAAAATACAGAAACACCCTGCACAAAATGCAGGGTGTTTGATTTTGCAACTACAAACTGCTTGTTATTCGCAGGTAAACGGCAGCAAAGCTACGTTACGTGCGCGTTTGATAGCAGTAGTCATTTGGCGTTGATGTTTAGCGCAGTTACCGGAAATACGACGGGGCAAAATTTTGCCGCGTTCAGTAATATAACGGCGCAGCTTAGCAACGTCCTTATAATCGATTTCTTCTACTTTATCAACACAGAAGCTGCATACTTTTCTTCTGGTTCTTCTGCCTCTTTCACGTTTCATTCGCATAACCTCCCTATTTAGAATGGGATCTCTTCATCAAAAGGAACTGCGGAACCAAAAGATTCCATCTCGCTCTTCGGACCTGCGTCACCGGAATGACCCGGAGCTCCGCTGCCAGCTGCTTTACGTTCAATAAACTCCACGCTGTTGGCGACGATTTCTGTCACCCAACGTTTCGTACCGTCTTTAGCATCATAGCTGCGAATCTGCAAACGACCGTCTACAAGAGCCCTTTGACCTTTTGTAAGACTATTCCCGCATAATTCAGCTACCTTACCCCAGATAACGACAGGGATAAAATCAGCTTCTCTTTGGCCTTCCTGATTAGCAAAAGGACGATCTACCGCTAAAGTGAACTGGCAAACTACTTTGCCGGTCTGAGTGTAACGCACTTCAGGATCACGAGTTAAGCGGCCCATTAAAATAACTTTGTTCATACTAGTTACCCTCCTGGTTACTCACCTTTTCTGATAATCATGTGACGCAAAATTTCATCGGTAATCTTCATAACGCGGTCAAGTTCTTTGACTGTTTTAGGTTCTGCACTGAAAGTTACGAGAACATACAAACCTTCTGCGATATCGTCGATTTCATAAGCAAGACGTTTCTTGCCCCAACGATCGGTTTTTTCTACAGTACCACCGTTATTGTTGATGAGGTTGTCAAATTTGGCAACAACTGCTTCAAAAGCTTCCTCTTCAACGGGTCTTACGATGTACATGACTTCGTAGTTATTCACGAAATCACCTCCTCCTTTGGACTTTGGCCCCCTTTTGGGAGCAGGGGAAGTATATATTACTATATACAAGCTTATGTATTATACCATTAGTCATAGCAAATTGCAAGAGCAGCTGACTAAAAATAACCGCCATGCTTTTCAGCATGACGGTTATCAGGCTTCGGCTGTTTTCTACGACTCTTTCCCTTATTTACAGCTGGTCTTTTTTTGCGCCGAAGCGGACTTTTCCCTCATTGGCCCTGTTTCTCAGGCATCAGTCTTGACAAAATCGTCAAGCACCGCGCCCGGAGCGACCATTGGTTCTACCAGATCACTTTGCTCTACTACCGCCTCGATCAGGAAATTTTTTCCCTGTTTGCGCGCTTTGGCCAGCGCAGCGGTAAATTCAGCGCAGGTAGTTACCGTCGCACCGTCTGCGCCGCAGGCTTTGGCAAAGCCGACAAAATTAAACGGCGTCAGAATCGTCGAAGAATAACGTTTATCATAAAAAACCTGCTGCCACTGCCGTACCATACCCAGACAGCTGTTGTTGATGACAACGGTGATAAAAGGCGCGCTTTCACGCAGCGCCGTATACATTTCCATACCTGTCATTTTAAAACCGCCGTCGCCGCAGATCTGTACCACCTGCGCTTCCGGACGGGAGATCTTGGCCCCCAGTGCCGCCGGCAGCCCAAAGCCCATCGTGCCGCAGCCGCCGCTGGTCAAATGATGCCGAGGTGCGTCTACCTCTAAATGCAAGGCTGCCCACATCTGGTTCTGACCAACATCAGTAACAAATACTGTATCTTCCCCTTTAAAACTACGCGTCAGTTCTTTCATCAGCCAGGGAGCCGTCAATCTGTCGCCCGACTGTGCCGAACGGTTTTCTGTCGCGTCCCAGGCCCTGATCGTATGCCACCAATGTTCTATCTCAAGCTTTTGTACCCGTTCGCTCAGCTTAGTGAGATTTTCTTTCATATCCCCAACCAGCGGCAGCGCCGTCATAACATTTTTATCTACTTCAGAAGGATCGATATCCAACTGGATAATAGTTTTTTTACCCACATAGCGGTTGCGGTCGCCTGTTACTCTTTCACTGAAACGGCTGCCGGCTACGATCAGCACATCGGCATTGGCCACCGCCATATTGGCCGCGATATGCCCATGCATCCCTGTCAGTCCCAGACATTGCCGGTCGCTGCCTGGGAAAACACCAATGCCCATCAGTGTATTGACCACAGGTATCCCTGTTTTTCTGGCGAAGTGCTGCACCTCTGCAGCAGCACCGCTATGAACAGCGCCTCCGCCTACTAAAAACACAGGCTGTTTAGCATTGGTAATCGTCACTGCCGCTGCTTCCAGTATTTCTTCCCGTGCTGTTTCCCGTGCAGGCTGCGCCAGCGGTTCTGCTTCCGTCCATTCCACATCCCCGACCTGCAGATCGCTGGGCACGTCTACCAGTACCGGTCCCGGACGTCCCTCCTGGGCCAGATAGAAAGCCTGACGCAGAGCCGGCAGCAGATCTTCAGCCTTGCGTACCAGAATATTATATTTCGTTATCGGCAGCGTCACCCCGACAATATCTATTTCCTGAAAGGAGTCGCGCCCTAAATTGGCAACCGAAACCTGACCTGTGATCGCTACCAGCGGCACAGAATCCAAATAAGCAGTCGCCAGCCCTGTAACGATATTTGTCGCCCCCGGGCCGGAAGTAGCTATGCAGACACCGGTCCTGCCGCTGGCGCGCGCATAACCGTCAGCAGCATGAACGGCGCCCTGTTCGTGCGCCGTCAGCACATTACGCAGCGGCGCGTCATATAACGCATTATATAAGGGAATGACCTGACCGCCCGGATAACCGAAAACAGTATCGACTCCCTGTTCCAGCAAAACTTTAATAATAGCTTGCGCACCAGATAACTTCATTCTTCGCTTTCCTCCCAAAATCAGCACCTTCAGACAGCTGCCTGTTCCTGCAGCATCAGAGTATTTACAGAAACCACTGCCACTTGTTTAGCCAGCAGCTTCGCCATTTGCGCAACGTCACTGTCCGTATTCAAAACGATTTCCAGCTCCATACCATCAGCCTGAGCCTTCATATTGAGTTCTCTCACAGCTACCCCCTGTTTTGACAGCACCCGCAGCACTCTCGGCAGTAAAGTTTCCTCATTTTTAGCCTTTAAAAATAATTTTCCCGACATCTTGATTTCCTCCCTCATATGATTTTGATGGAAAGCAGTGCGTTAGGAACAATAAAAAACGCCCCTGCTTTTGCAGGGGCGTATAAAATACGCGGTACCACCCTAATTTATAACTTTCGCACCAGTCCATCAACCGGCTCAGAATTAACGCATCTGGTACGCATCATGCTACTTACTGCTGCTTTCGCTGACGAGTTCATGGGTGATTTACTCAACGGGCGTTCCGTACCGGTTTCCACCAACCACCGGCTCTCTGTGACATTACATCCTGTCTTTCTTCCCAATCATCACTTTTACAAGACAATATTAAGATTGGTCATATTATGCCACTTTTAACGGCACTTGTCAACACTTTTTTCAAAAAAAGTTTTATTTGTTTCAATGTTTACAATGTTCTTAAATAATTGCTTACCAAAACAGAAATTCGTTCACCATATGCAGCCTGCTCAGCAGCTAAAACGTCTTTGATCTGTCCGGCAAAATTACCTGCCTCAGGCGCCAGTAAAGTCTTATAGCTCAAAGCATAAGCCCTGCCTGTTTCCGTTTGCGGCACTAAAGTATCCGCTGCCGGTAAGCCGGCATACTCACGCATTTGCTGCGCCAGTTCCGGGGCTGCTGAAAAAAGCGTTTCCCAGGCCGCCAGCCACAATACGCTACTGAGTTTAAAATGCACTTTACCCTTCAAGATTTTGGCAGCCGCACCCAGATCCCTTAAAGCCAGATCTGCTTGCAGGAAGCTCAGCCTGTAACCAAAGGTATCAGCGATAGCTGCATGGACCGGCAGCGTTTCCTCCAGCATCTGTCCCTCCTCCAGAGCATTCAGGCCTAAAGCAGCAAACTTGATGCCATTACGCTGTAATTCATTAGCGATCAGATAATGCTCCTGCGGTGAAAGCAATTTGCCTTCTTTGGCAACTAATAATTCAAAATCTATTTCCCAGGGAGTATTTTTGAGATAAGAATTATAAATGAACTGCGCATGCATGATAGCTTCGCCATATTCCAAAACGATACGCCGCAGCTGTTCAGGCTCAAAATGAATGACCTCGCTGCCAACCTGGAAATTGGCCTCCAGATAAGAGCCCCTCATGGCGTCACGGAATTCCTGCGGGAAATCATTATACCGCTGCTCCACCTCAGCATCGGACATTTTTTCGATCTGCAGATTGATCTTATCGCTGCAGTCCAGACCAATCATACTGTAACCGTATAATAAGGCCTTGACGATGTCTTCTTCGCTTTGCAGACCTTCGGCATTGGCGCCGTAGCCTTCTTTATAGCCTGTTTCCATCACGCCCCAGGTCGCCGCATTCACAGCCTCCAGAAAATTACGTTTTAAAAGTGCGCTGTCAGCAGCTGAATATTCTGCCAAAACAGGTTTGACCTGCTTTTTGGCAAATAATGGCGCTACGCAGCCACCTGCCGCTCCCAACCAGTCGCTGAAACCGATACTGATACCTTTCGTGCCGCAGGCGCTGGGTGCTGCCCATTTTATAAACCGACGGATAACTGCCGCATTATTTGCATTCAAAGGCATTATATCCACATGCAGACCCTCCTGCTCACAGGAACTTTCAACAGCCCACATCGAACTCAAGGGGCACTCTCCCTGCGTAACGCAGACCAGCTTTTTACCAGCTGCATTTATAACCAGTGCGACCCAGCCGTTAGTGACCTCGCTCAACGACGCTGCCACAATCTTGCCGTCTGCTGCCGCTTCCATTGCTTTTACTGCCAGTGCTTGTTTAATTGCCATTTTTCATCCTCCAAAAATCTCAGTTATCTTCCTTCTAATATTATCCACAATCTGCGGCTTTTGCGCAAGTAAAACAGGAAAATAACTGAACACAATTTAAACCTGTGTTCGTAAAAGCAGAAATTCTGCTTTTCAACAGACCTTTTTATTTATCCATCTAAGGTGGATACAAAATATATGTGTCAAAAAAGCAAATTTTTAGCTATTTATCAACAATATCCACATAGTTTTCCACAGTATTCTGTGTATAAATTACATATTATACACAACTTCAGTCTTTTTTTCCCCTAAATTTTATAAGTTATACCATATCAACCCTAAGTTATGCACATTTTATTAACATTCTGTGGATAACTTTTTGAAAAATTTCCCTCTTTTTCCACAACACAATATCTAGTTTATTTATCAATGCATACCGGTACCAAAGTCTATACTTTGTGTTCAAAGTGCACTGTCAAGGCCAATTTTTAATCGTTCGATTAAAAATTTTAACTGCCAGATTCTTGACACAAACACAAGCTTTTGCCGACGTATATTTAAAGCCTTCTTTTAAGCTTTCAAATTTTCTGAAAATAAAAAAGCAGCAGTTTTTTTTAATTTAACTGCTGCTTAACATCATTTTTATCTCCTTTTTATCTGTGCGATCGTAAATAAAAACAGGCCAAACCAGATCCAGCCAAAAGCGACCATATGTACGGAAGTAAAACTTTCTCCGTACAGAAACACTCCTATGAACAAACTGATCGTCGGCGAAACATATTGTAAAAATCCAACAATTTTTAGCGGCAGCAGCTTAGCGCCAGCCGTAAAAAGCAATAATGGCGTAGCGGTAACCGCACCGGCACAGGCCAGCAGGATCAGGATGTCAGTTCCGGCCGTCTGGTAAGCACTGGCGCCGGACAAACTCAAATAATATTCATAAGCCAGCGCGATCGGCGTTATCAGCAGTGTTTCCAGCATGATGCTGGTCAGTGTAGTTACCAGCAGGCATTTTTTGATCAGGCCGTATAGTGCGAAAGACATCGCCAGCGTCAGCGAGATCCAGGGCACATGGCCTAAGTTCCATACCAGCGTACCAACTCCGACAGCCGCGCAGGCCACCGCTGCCATTTGCCAGTTGTCCAGACGTTCTTTGAGAAAAAAAACGCCAAAAATGATGCTGACCAACGGATTGATATAATACCCCATACTCGTTTCCACGATCCTGCCGTTATTAACGGCCCAGATAAACATGCCCCAATTACAGCTGATCGTAATTGCGGCAGCCAGCATGGCCAAAGCCTGTTTTCTGTCAGTAAAAATAGCGTAGGTTTCCGCTAAAAAACTTTTTACCTTGCCCGAACCAACAATCAGGGCCCAGACAAAAACACAGGACCAGATAAAACGGTTAGCTAAGATTTCAAATGCCGGTACCGTTCCCAGCATTTTCCAAAAAATGGGCAGGATCCCCCATAAAAAATAGGCTGTTAAGCCATAAGTTATCCCCTGCTTGAATTTACTTTCCATTGTTCCTCCATCTGCTTCTCTACAATACCACTTACAAAAACAGCTTTGGGACTGGCTGCATTCAGCCAGATCGCCCTTTGCTCCTTGTCAGCGATAATTATATTCTAACATAAATACAGCGTTTATTGCTTTTTTTATAAAAAAAATTCCGCCGCTGTTTTCAACAGTGAAGTGGTCAATACTTAGTAGACACAAAAATCCTGTTAGGACGTCAGTTCTGTTCTAAACAGGACTGGCGGTTTGCCGTTTAGCTTACGAATTGGT
>UQZN01000014.1 GCA_900545535.1 uncultured Phascolarctobacterium sp. | reverse complement strand
GAGCGAAGAGAAGTGAACGACCGAGACAGAGAGCTTTCACAGAGCAGGCGACGAAAAGGAGCATGCGCGTGAGATAGAAAGCTGCCGTAGCCGAAGTATGGCGCAGCGAGATAACATCCTCTGACCGCCGGTGTACAAAAAGGAGCATGCGCGTGAGATAAAAAGTTGATCTATTTTTTCTATAGGCGTCAGTATAATTTTCTAACTTCTTTTATTTGCTGATTTGAATAAAAAACGGTACAATAATCTTGTACAGAACTTTACACTGGAGGTATATCATATGGAACTGACTGAAGTTACTAAATTCCGTCGTGCTGTTTTAACAGGTTTGGCAAAATTTACATGGCAGGGTACTTTACCGGAGCATGTTTATGATATACTCTACAGCGTTGTAACTGAAGATGGCCCGCGTGTGCGCTGTTGTGTGCATAAAGAACGGGCGGTGTTAAAGAATCGTATCAACATGGCGTTGGGACTTACGGTAGACCTGAACATCGTGGAAGCTTCTACTCGTGCTTTAGCAGAGCCTGTCAATAAAGAATTGCCAATTATCGATGTTTTACCGGAAGCCTGTGATCAGTGTCCGATCGACAAATTTTTGATCACCGATGCTTGCCGCCATTGTGTAGCCCATAAATGTATGAACAAATGCCCTAAACAGGCTATTTCTATTCACCAGAACAGGGCCTATATAGATAAAAGTAAATGTATAGAATGTGGTATGTGTAAAAAAGTCTGCCCTTATGGGGCGATCATTGAAGTAAGCCGTCCCTGTGAACGTGCCTGTCCTTTAGATGCGATTACGGCAGGTGCTGACAGGAAAGCGAAAATCGATACGCAGAAATGCGTTCAATGCGGTGCCTGCCGCAGCGCCTGTCCTTTTGGGGCAATCGACGAACGCAGCAGTATCGTACAGCTTATCCAGACTATCAAAAGCGGGCAGCAGGTCTATGCGCTGCTGGCGCCCTCTTTTATAGGGCAGCTGGGTTTTAAAGTAACGCCTGAACAGATAGTTGCCGCTATCAAGAAAATGGGTTTTGCCGGTGTCGAAGAAGTTGCTGTCGGAGCCGATATGGCGGCATTACATGAAGCGGAAGAATTTATGGAAAAAGTGCCGGCGCAGCAAAGCTTTATTACCAGCTCCTGCTGTTCCTCGTTTGTTTCCCTTATTAAACAGCATTTGCCCGAGCATATCGATAAAATTTCTACTACAGTTTCGCCGATGGTTGCTTGCGGACGCTATGTAAAAACAAAATATCCGGATGCCGTTACAGTTTTTATCGGGCCTTGTATAGCTAAAAAGGGTGAAGCCAGACAGTTCTCTGATGCCATTGATTATGTGCTGACCTTTGAAGAATTATTCTGTATGCTGGAAGGAGCGGGGATTGACCCGGCCGCAGTTACACCTGAAGAATACGCTACCAAAGCATCAGGCTTCGGTATTTCCTTCCCTTTGCACAAAGGGGTACAGGGGGCTGTAGCCCATGCACTGCAGGAAGCAGGGCGTCCTGAACCGGCTATGCATTATGCCAGTGGCTTGGAGCATTGCCTTGAAGATCTGCAAAAAGTTATTGACGGTAAGATAAAATGTGAGCTGTTTGAAGGCATGGCCTGTGACCGTGGCTGTATCGACGGTCCGGGTGGGCTGACGGAGCCGGGCCTCGTAACGGTATTGCTGAAAAAATATGCTGCTGAAGCACAGCAGAAAAAACTGCATGATGATAACGAAGCAGTTGAAGCAGTCAAAAAAGTTAATATGAAAGTATAATGACGGCGCTAGTCTCTTGCTTTGCCTGAATGAAGCAAAAAGACCTTACCTTTTGCAAAAGGTAAGGTCTTTTTTTACGAAACTTTTTACATCAATCTTTACGCATCAAACCTAAAGAATCAAGCAGTTTAAAGGTCAGACTCATCAAAATGGCAACCAGTGTTGCCAGAACCATACCCTGAACGCTGATCGTTCCGAAGGTAAGTTTGGCGCCGCTGAGGCCGACGATCATAATTACAGAGGACATTACAAGATTAGCAGACTTGCTGTAATCGACCTTACTTTCAACCAGTACCCTGATCCCGGAAGCAGCAATAACGCCGAACAGCAGGATGCAGACGCCGCCCATGACGGGAACGGGGATACTGCGGATAAGCTCGGACAACTTACCAACAAAGGAAAGGCAAATCGCCATGACTGCCGCACCGCCGATGACCCATACGCTGTAAACTTTAGTGATGGCCATAACGCCGATATTTTCACCGTAAGTGGTATTAGGAGTAGCACCGAAGAAACCGGACAGGACATTGGAGCAGCCGTCAGCAAAAAGTGAACGCGCCAGACCCGGATCTTTGATCAGGTTACGTTCTACTACGTTGCCGGTAACTACTAAATGGCCGATGTGTTCGGCCAGCACTACTAAAGCAGCCGGAGCAATGATCAGGATCGCATTGATATTGAAGGTAGGCTGATAAAAATGCGGCAGCTGGAACCACGGGGCGGCTGCGACAGGAGCTAAATCTACCAGCCCCATAAAGAAAGAGAAGATATAGCCGCAGATAACGCCGAATAAAATAGGAATAATAGAAAGAAAGCCTTTAAAAGCCACGGAACCGATAATCGTCACAGCCAGAGTAAACATGGAAACCGCAATATTCCGGAAATCGATCACATCACCTGTAAGACCGGCCATGCCTGCCGCCGTAGGCGCAAGCTCCAGGCCGATAACAGCGATGATGGCACCCATACAGGCAGGTGGGAAAATAACGTCTATCCAACCGGTGCCGGTATATTTGATAATGAGGGAAAATAAAATGAAGATAAGACCGAAAACGATAAAACCGGATTGGGCGTCAGAGTAACTGGATGTACTTAGAATGACCATTACCGGGGAAATAAAAGCAAAACTGGAACCAAGATAAGAAGGTATTTTGCCTTTGGTAAGAAAAATATACAATAATGTGCCAATACCATTCATAAACAAACAGGTAGTAGGATTGACATTGAAAAGAAACGGCACGAGCACAGTTGCGCCGAACATTGCAAACAGATGCTGGATACTGAGCGGAATGTTGAGCAGAAGCGGCGGACGTTCCTCGACTTGGATAACTTTGCGTTCCATGATGATGACCTCTTTTCTAAGTTTAAATGCTTATATAATTGTAAATTTTTTTTGGCAAATTGGCAATAGCAGTGACAATTTTGTGATAGAAAAGTAATATCTAGGTGAAGACTGCTAAAAAACATAGTTTTGCCATAGGTTCGATGCTATAATGAAGGCATAATGAAATGGGAGGTCTTACTATGAAAAAAGTTAAAGCACTGGCAGCTGCAACACTGGTTGCCATAAGTTTATTATCGATGCAGGGTGCTGCTATGGCAGCCGAAGCAAATACGATTTCTGTCAGAGGCGTTGCCAAACAGGAAGTAGCGCCGGATATGGCTTATGTAACGCTGGGGATCAGCGTTAAAGCCGATACTGCCGAAGCATCGCGCGATCAGGCTGCGGAAGCAAGCCAGAAGGTACGCCGGGCCCTGTTAGGGCTGGCGATCAGCGAAGGCAATATCCAAAGCTCCAGCTATAACCTGTATCCTGATTATGAAAATATCAACGGCAAAAGCAGGCAAAAAGGCTATGTCTTGAATACCACCTTGCGGATCAAGGTAGACGATTTGAAAAAACTGGGCGATGTTATCGATAAAACCGTTCAGGAAGGCGTTACTAATGTCAATCAGGTCAACTTTGCCTTAAGCGAAGAAAGCACTGTGCAGCGTCAGCTTTTAGCAGCTGCCGTTGACAATGCCAGGACGAAAGCTGCGATCGTGGCCAATGCCGGCGGACGTAACCTTGGCGAAATGCTCAGCGCCGAAGTCAGCGACTACAACGGCGAGACTATGGTTGCGTCAGGAATGAATTATAAACGGTCGTTAGCAGCCGATGCGGCAGCTCCGACGCAGCTGATGCCCGGTACTTTGAAAATAGATACCAGCGTTGAAGTGACCTTTAAACTGAATTAAAAATATGCAAAAGTCCTGCCGCTTCAAGCGGCAGGACTTTTTTCGCTTTAATACTATTTCTTGGGCAGTTCGTATGCTGCCAAAGCGTGCAGCAAAGCAGGAGAGCCGGGCTTATGCTCGGCGCACAGCTGCTCCCAGGCGGCAAAGTTTTCCAGCTCCTTGCCCCATTTAAAACAGTCGTCGTCGCTGTAGCAGGCGGCCACCAGCGGCGCTGCCTCATCAGCAGGCGTTTTGCCGGCATCGTCTGTAAAAACCACAAAAACTTTTTCCTCTTCAAAATCCATACCATAAATCACGATATTTTCTTCCTCAGTTGCCGATTCCCAGCAGTCAAGCCGTTCAAATTCCTGTGCCAATCCAGCCATACTATTACCTCGCTTTTCTTTTCCTAAACACATTCTCTTTATAGAATAGACCATTTTCAGGTATTTGTCCATGTGGTTTAATGCTAAAAATGTCTGCAAAGTTCAGCGCATTATAGTATAATAAACCAAAGAGTACAAACGAAAGGTGCGAAGCAACAGTCATGGAAAAGCGCAAAGCAAGCGAAATAATGCAGGTCGAATTTATCTGCCCCAAGTGCGGTAAACATCTGGCCTGGGCTGTGCGAACAGCCAGCATGAGCTGTCCTGCCTGCGGCAAGTGGGTAACAGACAAAAACAGAAAACAGACCCCGGCCGATGCTTTGATGCCTATTGACAGCGATCAGCTGGTGCTTTTTTAGATTTTTGAAAGAGGGGATATGAAGTATGCAAAAAATCTGGCAGGAAGCAGAAGCTCTGCAGCCCGAATTAGTAAAGCGTCGTCGTGATTTGCACCGTCATCCTGAAACAGGCTGGACGGAGTTCAGGACCGCTTCCATGGTGATCAAAGAACTGCAGGCACTGGGTTATGACGTTTATATGGGCGACGATGCCCTTGAAGAATCTGAAATGATGGGACTTCCCGGAGCGGAAGTTCTGGAGCAGGCTATGGCCCGCGCCGTCAGCGAAGGCGCTGACGCAGATCTGGTAGAGAAAATGAAGGGCGGAAAAACAGGAGTCGTCGGCGTGATGAAATTTGCCCGACCCGGTAAAACTGTCGCTTTTCGTGTCGATATGGACTGTAATGATGTCGAAGAATGCGCAGACGAGCAGCATCGCCCCCTGGCAAACGGTTTTCGTTCGCTGCATGCAAACGCGATGCATGCCTGCGGTCATGACGGCCATGTCACTATTGGCATCGGCCTGGCTAAACTGCTTGCTGCACATAAAGAAGAGCTGGCAGGAACCGTCAAGCTTATTTTTCAGCCGGCCGAAGAAGGTGTGCGCGGCGCCCGTGCTATGGTAGCCAAAGGTATCGTTGACGATGTCGATTATATGTTTGGCGGGCACATTGGCTTTAAAGCAACCGAAGCGGACTCGCTTGTCTGCCTGACAGGCGGTTTTCTGGCAACGACAAAACTGGACGCCAGCTTCAAAGGCGAATCCAGCCACGCCGGTGCCGCACCTGAAAAAGGCCGCAATGCCCTTTTGGCAGCGGCAGCATCATGTATCGCGCTGCACTCTATTTCCCGCCACGGGCAGGGCGCTTCCAGGATCAACGTAGGCGTATTACAGGCCGGTACCGGCAGGAACGTTCTTCCTGACGTGGGGCTCATCAAAATGGAAACACGCGGCGCCAATACCGAGATCAATGAATTTATGATAAGTGAAGCCCGCCGCATGATCAAAGCCTCCGCCGATATGTATAATGTCGACGTCACTATCAGCGAAGCAGGCGGTGCGCCTGCCTGTGTAGCCGACCATGAACTGGGCGCCGAGATCAAAGTGCTCGCAGAACGCTGCGGTCAATATGCCAAAGTTGTGGATTATATGGATCTGGGCGGCAGTGAAGACTGCTCGTACTTTATGGAACGTGTGCAGCAGAAGGGCGGCCGTGCCGCTTACCTGATGTATGGCACTGAAATTGCAGCCGGACATCATAACAGCTGCTTCGATTTTGATGAAAACTGCCTTTATAAAGCTGTGGCTATGCTTACCGAGCTTGCCATCGCCTATACCAACAAATAAGAAAAGGCTCGCATTGCGGGCCTTTTTAACATAGGCAAGGTTTTTATCATGATTAAGTTATTAAAATAACACGCATTTGTCACAAAGGTTTGATATAATATAAAAAGTACGAACCGATGAGAGGAGTTGTGATCATGAAATTACAACGCACATTTATTCTAACATTGATTTGCCTGTTTACGCTGGGATTGGGTATCGTCAGCGCGGCAGAGCCACCAGAAAAGATCTATCCGAGCCCGGTACGCGACGTAATGGCTACTACCGGCGAAATAATTGCCGTTGACGGAGATAAAGTAACTGTAAAAGGCGATGGCAATTATCCTGTAGCCACAGTTATCGTAACTGATAAAACCTTGCTTATCGACGGGAAAGACGGCGACCTGAAAGGCGACCGCGCTTTAAGGAAAGGCCGCAAAGTGACCGCCTACTATTCCAGCAAAATGACCCGCAGCTATCCGCCGCAGGCAGAAGGCTTCGCCATTGTTTTTGGCAAAAATAACGAAAAACAGGGCAAATATATGCATGTTGAAAAGGTTACTCCCAGTGAAGACGGAGAATCCGTACGCCTGCTCAACTCTAACCGTGACATCATCGTAACTGTCAGCAAAGACGTTTATGAAGACTGTCAGAATATCAAAGAAGGCGACCGCATCATGGCCTGGTATAACATCATGACCATGAGCCTGCCGGGGCAGACCAATGCCACCAAGGTAGTCGTATTACCTTAAAATAGTATAGTTCCAGTGGGAAAGAGGGTTCAGTGATGAAAATTTTTATGGATACCGCTGATGTCGACGAAATAGCCGGCATGGCGGAATTGGGTATCGTCTATGGTGTTACTACTAATCCCAGCCTGATCGCTAAAAGCGGACGCACGCAGGCTGAAGTGATACCGGAAATCTGCAAACTTGTAACAGGGCCGGTCAGTGCGGAAGTTATCAGTACCGACTGTGCCGGTATGGTGCGTGAAGCACGTCAGCTGGCGCAGATAGCTGATAATATCGTTGTCAAGATCCCCTGTATTGCCGAAGGCTTAAAAGCAGTAAAGATCCTGAGCAGTGAGGGTATAAAAACCAATGTTACCCTGGTGTTCAGCTTATCTCAGGCCATGCTGGCCGCTAATGCCGGCGCCTCCTACGTCAGTCCCTTTATTGGACGTTTGGACGACATTGGCGAAGACGGCGTACAGCTTGTTGCCAATATGGTAAAAATATTTAAGCAGTATGGTCTGAAAACAGAGATCATCGCTGCCAGTATCCGCAATCTTGACCATGTCAATCAGGTCATGCTGGCCGGAGCGCAGATAGCGACGATCCCGACCAATGTGCTGGAACAGATGCTGCTGCACCCGCTGACTGATAAAGGCCTGGAAAAATTTTTGCAGGACTATGCAAATAGTTTAAAACAGTAGTTGGGGATAATTATACTTATGAAAAAAATTTTAGGAAACCTTATAGCCGCATGTATGTGCGGCTTTCTTTTGAATACCCCGTCTGCAGGTCTGGCTCAGGCTGTCTGGCCGCAGCAGGGCGTACCTGATCATCAGCAGCTGCGGGGCAAAGTGAAGGCCGACGGTCCGCGGCTGCTCTTTTCCGACAGCCCGGAAATGGTTTACGCAACAGGTATTTTATACCGGGATACACTGCAGGGTGAAGGGCGGCTGTTCTTTCATCATGTCAACGGTACCAGTAAACTGAAAAAGCTGGCCATCCTCGTCAAAAATAACGGATTGCGTCCTGCCAGTTTTACTGTTACCCGCAGCGGTATCGACGGTCCCAGCCATGACTATCAGGCTGTTGGTAAAAAATCACAGGAATATTATTTTGCTGACCAGAAACCGCATACCACTACGCTGGGTTTTGGCAAGACGACGGAACTTCTGGGCGGACAAGGCACGCTGCTGCCGCCAGACAAGCTTTTAACAGGCACTATCGACTTTACCAGCGACAGGCCGGTCGAAGTAACGGTACTGCTGTGCGAACCGCAGAGCGATATAGAACTATTCTCCGTATTGGCGCAGCAGCTGCCCATGGACGAGCATCCTTTGCGGGGTACCTTTGCCAAAGCTGACCTGAACTATACGCTGCAGCGTCCGATTGAAACTGAAACAGGCACAGGCTACGCACTGCTTTTAGCAGACAGCCAGACCGGCGAATATCTGCGGGGCATAGATGCGACCACAGGGCTGCCGGCCGAAAACTATGGCAATTACGGCGTTGTTTATAATATCGATTATAAGCTGAAAGGCGATAAACCTTATGAGCTTTGGCTCAATCCGTGGGGCGGCATGTTTGCCGGCGTAGGTGTTTTAGAGCAGGGCGGTGAACGTAAGCTCATCAATATCCCTGATATTCCTGCTTTTGGCCGCTTAGGCGAAGAAGGCTTCCGCATCGCTACACTTGAGCCCAACAGTGAAGGACGTTTTACCTGGTCGCCTCCGGGAGCGTCCAATCTGCCGATCAGGCTTTTCTGGCTGCCGGCTGATTACAAAGCACCGCATTTACACGATTAAAAATTACTGTTTGCGAAATAAATGATTAAAACATAAACACCTCAGGTATTTTACCTGAGGTGTTTATGTTTTTAGATGTGGCTGCTCACTATTTTGAGAGCATCAGTGATCAGTTTCTGCAAAATGGCGGCTCTGTTTTCTAGCCGCTAGCCAGGCAATATTGAAACGGTGGTGCAACACAAGCGTCATTACGCTGGTAAAGCTGGCAGCGGCACTGGAAATAAGTGTCGCCTGTCTGGGAAGAGCTGTGGATATGGGTATGAACGGCAGAAAATTTGAATAAGTATTTTTAGAGACGTCTGCTGTGGCAGATGTTTTTTTTCGATGTTTTCGTCACTTGGCGAGTGAAGCACGCACACGCACTTGCGGCTTGCCGCAAGTGCCGCGCAGCGTGATATCGCGGCGCTGAAAAAAATTCACAAAAAACTTTCTTGCGTCTTGTCGGGGGGGACATCTGTTGTATAATGAAAATGGATTATAGTTTATAAATTGAAAAATAAAATAAAAACAATAAAAAGAGCCTATTAGATTATAAAAATGATATCGAAACAATGAATGTGTGAATGGTTTTTACTGCCCAGTGGCAGCAAAATAAATTGCAATTATCCAAAATTTAAGGAGTTGGTTGCAGTGGTGTTAAAAAATAAAATTTTGAATACAGCTCGAGGAGCTGACAGGGAGGTTTTTGTATGTTAAGAATAAAGCTTATTGGTGTGGGGGCAGCCGGTAACAAGGCTGCGATAGCTGCATTTGAAGCAGGCGTTATCGCCGAGGACGAGCTGCTTTTGATCAACAGTAATCTGGGTGATGTGCCGGAAGCATATAAGCAGTATTGCATCGTGCTTTCCGATAAGGTAAAAGGCACGGGCAAGGAGCGCGATATCGCCCGTAAGATTGCTATCGAATATCTTGATTCGGTGGGCAATAATAAGGTTGATACTTTTGTTGATGACGCCGACCTGGTTTGCGTCGTTAATTCTACTGAAGGCGGTACCGGCAGCGGTTCGTCTTCAGTACTGTATAAATATCTGCTGAATGTCAGCAATAAAAACGTGATGGGCTTTGTCTTTACTGGTTTTGAAGAAGATGGGCGCGGTTTAAAAAATACAGTGGAATATTTTAAAGACCTGGATGAAAAGATTGCTTTACAAATCATTAGCAACAGAAAGTTTTTGCCGTTGTTAGGCAAAAATAAGCTGCGTGCCGAGAAGATGGCCAATGAAGAATTTGTGCGCCGTCTGGCTATTGTAAGCGGCAGGGAGATGTTGGAAAGCGCGCAGAATATTGACCGTACCGATTTATTGAAAATCGTGACTACTCCGGGCTATCTGCTGGCGGAATACATGGAATTGGATCCACAGCCGCAGAATATGTCGCAGTTCAACCGTTTGTTGGAGGATATGGTTGCTGAAAGCAAATCGCTGCCTACTAATGCTACTGCTAAGCGGATCGGCGTTATTATCGATTGCCCTGAGGATCTGGAAAGAGCGATAGACTTTTCCTTTTCGACTTTGGTAAATGCTTATGGTACGCCGTATGAACTGTTTACGCATGTGCAGAATACCGGAGATGCGCCGGGGATTTGCGTATTGGCGGCTGGTCTGGATATGCCTTTAGGTGAGGTCCAGAGTATTTATCGGAATTTTCAGAAGCAGGCTGAGAAAGTGGCGGAAAAGAATGATTCTTTTGCCAATGCCATGGAAGCATTATTGGCTGAGGATCCGGGAATCGGCTTTAGCATTCCTTCCAAAGCCAAAGTTACCCAGGAAGAGCTGCTGGAGAAGAAACAGAGCTTTTTTGATAAGCTTTCTAAATAATAAGAGTAAGACAATAGCAGTAAATAGCTCGACCGGATAATCCTGTTGGGCTATTTGTTATTGTTATTGACAGAATGGGGTATTGAAATGATGAAACGCATGATAACTGCGGCAGCAATGCTGGTCGTACTGATGGCTTTACTTGGCTGCGGCAGCAGCGTTCAGGTTGCGCCCCCTCCTGAACGAACAGTGAGTGATAATAATAATATCGAGTGCGCGGTTTTTTTTGATGGAAGTATGTCGATGCAGGGATTTGTTAATTTTCCTGTGGCAACAGAATATGTTGATGCGATAAATAATATTGAACAGACTCTGACTTTAGGGTGGAAAAATGAAAATATTACCTATTACCGCTTTGGTGACAGGATTCAGAAAATAGATGCAAGGGACCGCTTGATGTTTGCCAGGAGCGGATTTTATAGTGATTTACTGACTCAGCTGGATGAAATAGTCCATGCGACGAATAACAGAAATTTAAATATTATCGTCAGTGACTTTTTACAGACAGATCAGGATTTTCAGAAGCTGGTAACAGCGATCAAAGCAGATTACCTGTGTAACGGCAGGGGCGCAGCTCTGATAGGAGTTAAAAGTCGCTTTAAGGGCTATGTTTATGACGTTGGTTTGAATAAGGAGCAGTTTTATTATTCCAGCGGCGAGGAGCAGAAAAACTTCAGGCCTTTTTATCTGTTGGTATTGGGCGAACAGCGTTCTGTGGAAAAATTTTGCAGTTATTATAAGCAGGGGCTGGCTAATGCCATAGACTACAAGCTCATTTGCTGGATTGATGATTTGGGTGCAGGGAAACTGGAAACGGCGGCTGTAGATTATAAACAGCTGGCGGGAATAAAAACTTATGCTGCGGTGGATGATATTCTTGCAATGGGGGCAGAAGTGCCTCAGTACGAACTACAGGAAAGGCAGGGGTCTGTGTATTTGCTTTATCGGCTGCCGCAGAGCCAGCTTTTGGGACAGGAGCTTGAGGTAAAGTGTCACTATGAATTATGGAATAATGAAGACCATAAATTCAGAAGGACTTTTTCTGAACTGGTAGCCAGCAGTGAAGCTGAGGTCAGGTCGGAAGGCGTTTCTTTGAGGCTTGATCTGCAGCCAGGCGTTTTGCAAAGTGGAGGCGTCTACCGTGTGGGTTTGCTTTTGCAGCCGGATAGTGATATTTATAAAAAGCTGCAGCTTTCAAAACTTGATGACTGGAAAATGGAAGACAGTTTTGAGGTAGGCAGTAAGGGGAGTTTTGCCATAGATACAATGCTGGATATTAAGAAATTTATCCGCAACTTGTCGGATGTTGCTTATGTCAATTTGCACCCTCATTATCAGGAAGTGTATGTTTATTGCAGATATTGAAGTAAGAGAAGGCTGGTGGCAGTAATGTTCTGGGAATATTATGGTAAAAGTCTCAAATACCGTGTTGTATTGGCTATGGTACTGGCTTCTATAGCAGTTATTTTGGGAAAGCTGGTGCTGCAGGAAATAGTAGTGCCTAATTTTGGGGTGACAGTCAGGCAGTGGCTGTATAATTACTATTTACTGACGGCAGTCAGTATTGCCAGCGGCGCGGTTTTTGCGGCAGCATGGTTAAAATATGGACTGAGCTATAGTAATCTCAAAGCCCGGCGGTATCTGGTTATTTTTATTTGTGGAGCGGTGGCAGTAACAATAGTCAATATAGTTTTGGCAGCTGTTTTTTTACCGTCTTTTTTAGAAGGTGGTATTGTTGCCATTATTTTTACAGCGTTTTGGGGACTGTGTTTTTATTATTTGGATGCTGTATTTTTTGCCTTGCCGCCTCTGCGTGGTTTTGTGCCTGAGTTCGGGGTGCTGTTGGCTAAAGTTTATGGACGCTTTGCTGCCGATAAACTGGATGTGCTTAGGGAAGGGGAACAGGAGTTTTTTTCTGATTATCTGCTGCTGGTACCGCCTGGGGTTGCGGCTAAGGGTGATTTTAAATGGGAGGATTTATATACTGTTGAATGGAATGGTAGCCAATATAGGGCACTGTATCCTTTAAAGCCTGAAATCAGTAAATATCTTCCGGTAGACGAATTAAAAAAATATATTTTTTTTACAAATGTTAAAGAACCTGGTTACGATGGCTTGAAGGTCGTGGTCAGTATTCCGTATGCAGATGGCAGGTTCAAGCCGCAGTTGGTAAGCAAACTTTTTACGACCGGTAGGATAAAAGTGATGACGCAGGCACCCGTGGCTGCTGTCTGGCCTGATTTTGTACTACAGGGATTACGTCAGTGGAACCGTTATTATTTTTATTATGAAAGTGCTGAAAAATTGCAGTTCCATCAGTTTTATTTACGGCCATACTGGCCGGGGGAAACAGATTTTCTGCGGGAAATATATATTGGTCAGGAACATTGTGAAGTGTCAAGTGGAACGCAGTATCCTGAAATAATTAGCTGTATGATAGATATGGACGAACCTATGCACTGTGGTTTTTTATTGACTGAAAAACCCAGGCTGGTCAATGTAGGCTATTATAAAAATGGTACTTTCAGCGTTGATTTTGGTACAGTCAATACTACGGTATGTTTTGCTTCGGATACGGAAAGTGTTAAGACGTGTCAACCAGGCAGCCGGGTCAAATTGTTATGGCAGGGGGATAAGGCGCAGGAAAAACTGCGGCAGAACTTTATTTCTCCGGCATCAGGCAGCGGACTGGAAGCGTGGATATTGAGTTCTTTTCATATTTACAATGAGGATTTGTGCCAGAATAAAAATGATCTGTTTAAAGACGGTAATATTTTTTATGTACATGGCTTAGATGATTTGGGCAGTCTGCAGAATGTACTGTCAGAATTAAAATGGCAGCATGAAAATACGGCCTACAGGCAGGGGTTTTTAAATCAGCTGTGTGCGCAGTGTCTGGCTGAGGCGGCAGCTTCTGGGATCACGGAATTGTCATGGCGTTATTCATATCCCAAGGCTTTTACGAAAGCAGAATGGGTACGTTATGGTGAGATCTGGAAAAATGTCATCGGTCTGCTGAACACACTGACCGGCCCTGGAGAAGATCGGACTATCAGATGCAGCCTTGATCGGGAACATGTTGTTGCTGAAAGCATAGCTTTGGCAGCTTACTGTGATAAGGAAGAGACGGGCGCTTTGGGTAAGGGCAGTATTTGTATGGATATTGGCGGCGGCAGCACGGATATTGTGTTCTGGTATGGCAGCGAACCTGATATAACCTGGCAGGATTCTTTGAAATTTGCCGGGCATCATATTATACGTGATTATCTGATTTATGGTCATAATTGTCTGTTATTGAAAGAATTGTGTGTTTCAGAACCGTTGCAGAAGCAGGTAGAAGAATTGCATAAACTGGCTTGCCTGGTTTCGTCTAATAATACAAAGCAGCTTGTTAATGCTTTTACGATCCGGTTGGATGCCTTACTGAAATATGGTGCGGAAGAATTGCTGAGAAATTTGTCGATGCAGGCTGTCAAAAGTTTGCAGGTAAAGCATTTTCGTTCGACTGTGACTTTTGGTTTGAGCGGGTTATTTTTTTACTGCGGGTTGATTTTCGGCAGATTGTGTAAGGCGGGGCATTATCAAAAACTGCATAAATTCCATTCGGTTTACGTGGGTGGTAATGGTTCAAGACTGCTTGATTTTGCTGCTGCCGGTAACTTTAATGATGATGCGGAACTTTATAAATTATTGGCGCAGATTTTCAGAGACGGGGTAAAAACAGGCGTTGGTGAAGAATGTTTTAAAGAATTACTGGAGGGCATGGAACTGCAAACGATTAGGATTATTAAATCGTCAGCGCCGAAAGAAGAGATTGCGTCGGGATTATTTTGTGATTTGTCAGCCGAACTGGGATTGAAGTTTGCTGTAGATGAAACTGTCGAACTGCTGCAGCCGTTGTGGCGGGACGATTTGCTTGTTGATGAGCAGGGCGAGGATCAGGATAATTTCAGGCAGTTTATGGAACAATATAATGAATTGGCGTTGAAGTTTTTACAGGAAAAGCTGCATTTGCGGGATCCGGGCAATATTGTAATGATAGAAGAAGCTGTGACAGCAACTGATAAGGGTGGAACGCCTCCTTTTATCGCAGCACTACTGGAAGTAATGAAGATTTTAGCCAAAGATGCTGATAAGTCATGGAAAAATTGGATCTATTTTGAGTCTAAGTCGGACAAATGACACTCAGAGCAGCGTTGAATAGGGGAAGTGCAGGCTGCGGGCAGAACAATTAGGAATTTTACAGGTACATTTGTGCAATATAGAAAATGGCAGATTATTACCAAGCTCGAAATTTCTGGCTGCGTTAAACAGTGTAGTTAAATGTTCGTTGGATGAGCTGATTGTGGAATTTAAACCGGAAGAGGAAACAGGGAAAGTTTAAAGATTTTAAAGAAAGGTTTGAGTTGCTTGATGCAGCAGAAAGAGAACAGACAGAAAAACGAGCAGACAAAAGTTATATCAGGCGGTTTTGTCCTGTATGTGGGAAAGAATTTGCCTGTAATAAGAGTTTTCATGTATATGTCGGTTATGTAGGCCGCAGACGTAAATATTATTGCAGTTACAGTTGTTTTAAGCATAGTAAGGATCAGTTGTAGGTTAAACAAAAACAGTCAGCTCCTAAAGGAACTGACTGTTTTTGTTTACTCAAAGCCCAATAGTTTACCGATGTGATAAACGATGAAGGCGACGATCCAGGAGGTTATGATCTGATAGAACATGATATAAAGAGTTTGTACAGTAGAGTTCATTTCGCGCCTGATGGCAGCCAGTGCCGCGACACAGGGAGGATAGAGCAGGGAAAAGGTGAGGAAGCTGAGCGCGGTCAGCGGGGTAAAGATGCTTTGCAGCGCTGTACCTGGTATATCGCCGTCGCCGCCCAGCAGGACAGACAGTGTACTGATGACTACTTCTTTGGCAGTGAGGCCGGTGACAAGCGCTGTTGCTGCCCGCCAGTCGCCGAAACCGAGCGGTGCGAAGAAGGGGGCGATAAAGCTGCCGATACCGGCCAGCATGCTGTTTTCTGGATTATCGACCATATAGAAGCGGCTGTCAAAACTTTGCAGCAGCCAGATGACGATACTGGCAATGAAGATGACAGTAAAGGCTTTATACAGGAAGTCCTTGGCTTTGCTCCACATGTGCAGAATGATGTTACGGGCCGTGGGCAGACGGTAAGCTGGCAGTTCCATAACAAAGGGTACGGGCTGGCCGTTATAAACGAAGGTTTTTAAAAGCAGTCCGGAAGCGATCGCTACAAAAATCCCCAGCAGATACAGGAACATCATGACGGCGGCTTTATTGTCGGCAAAGAAGGCCGAGATAAAGACACCATAGATAGGCAGCTTGGCGCTGCAGGACATGAAGGGCGTCAGGATCATAGTCATTTTGCGGTCACGTTCGCTGGCGAGAGTGCGGGTGGCCATAATAGCCGGGACACTGCAGCCAAAGCCGATCAGCATGGGGACGAATGAAGAACCTGAAAGGCCTATCTTACGCAGCAGCTTGTCCATAACAAAGGCGATACGCGCCATATAACCGCTGTCTTCCAGCATGGAGAGGAAGAAAAACAGGGTAACGATCGTGGGCAAGAAGGAAAGGACGCTGCCTACGCCGGTAAATATACCGTCGATGATAAGCGAATGGATCGGCGCGCTGATCCCCATGGCGGTAAGCCCCAGATCAGCTGCTTCTGTGACGGCGCTGATGCCGACTTCGAGCCAGTCGCTAAGGGCGGCGCCGATAACGTCAAAGGTGAGCCAGAAGACTGTAAAGATAGTCAGCAGGAAAATGGGGAGCGCAAAATATTTATGGGTCAGGTAATGGTCGATTTTGACTGACCTCAGTTGGGCGATAGTGGCCTGCGGCTTATGGACGGCATAAGAACATAATTCTTCAATATATGTGTAGCGCATATCAGCCAGCGCCGCTTCTTTATCTGTATCCAGAGCTATTTCCAGATCGTTGGTAATGTGGTCGATAATATCCAGTTCGTTTGCCGTCAGTTCAAGCTCTTGAGCCAGCGGTTCATCGCCTTCGATGAGTTTGGTGGCCGAGAAGCGCAGCGGCAGCCCTTTGCTGCGCACTTTGCCTTCGATCAGGTGGGCGATGGAATGGATCGCCATATGGGTGACGCCGGAGCAGAAGTCAAGGCGTTCAGGCATTTTCTTATCCTGTGCTGTTTTCAGGGCGCGGGAAAGCAGTTCGTCTACGCCGGCGCCTGAATTGGCCGTAATAGGAACGACGGGTACGGTAAGGCGTTCTTCTATTTTCTGGATGTCGATAGAACCGCCGCTGGCGGTAAGCTCGTCCATCATGTTCAGGGCCATGATCATCGGGGTGTTGAGCTCGATGAGCTGCAGTGACAGATAGAGACTGCGTTCGATGTTGGTGGCGTCAATGACATTGATGATGATATCAGGTTTATTGCGCAAAAGCAGGTCGCGGGTCACGATTTCTTCCGATGTATAAGGCGACAGCGAGTAGATGCCGGGCAGATCGATAACGGTGACGTCTTTGTTTGTCAGCAGCCGGCCTTCTTTTTTCTGTACTGTGACGCCGGGGAAGTTGCCGACATGCTGATTGCTGCCTGTCAGATAATTAAAGAGTGTGCTTTTTCCGCAGTTTTGATTGCCGACAAGGGCGAAGGTCAGGCTCATAGTGCCTCCGGTTCCGGTGCAACGATGATCTTATTGGCGTCATCAAGCCTTAGGGTAAGCTCGTAGCCGCGCAGAAAAATTTCGATCGGGTCACCTAAGGGTGCTTTTTTACGGACCATGACTTTGGTTTTGGGGGTTAGCCCCATGTCTAAAAAACGGCGGCGCAGTATACCTTCGCCACCGACTGTAGTGATGATCGCTTTTTGACCAATGGCAAGTTTATCTAATGTTATTGTATGCATATGGACCTCGATATATGTGTTATTTGTTTGAAATACTTGTGTTGGTGCGGTTAGCCGCTGCATAAATTATACGTCGCCTGCTTCTTTGTTGTCAATGAAGCAGATTTCTTTATAAATTATCTGATTTGTTTAAGTACTATTTTATGAAAAAAACTTATCGATATTGATTTCGCAATTTGCAAAAAAAGCCACCGTACCGGCTGCTGAAAATACTGTTTCAACGGGTGAAAAAATAGTGAAAACACTTGACAACAATTTACTTAGGTGTATAATTCTAATTAAGAATAAGTTTCGATAGGAGAGGTATATATGACGAAGAGAAATACTATCCAAAGACAGCTTGTTATAGCTGCTGTAAGATTTTTAGCAGATCACCCCACTGCCGAAGAAGTATATGACCGTATTACAATGGAATATCCTGATATAAGCAAGGGTACTGTGTATAGAAATCTTAATTCACTGGTTGAAAGCGGCCTTTTGGGCAAGGTTTCCGTACCCAGCGGTGCTGACCGTTTTGACCATATCCTGAGCAGGCATTATCATATTAAGTGTACTCATTGCGGTATGTTTATGAATGTTGAGAATATGGATTATATTGAAGGTCTGGACGAAAAAGTAGGAGCAGTGACCGGGTTCAGAATGGAAGACCATGATGTTGTTTTTAATGGTGTATGCCCTGAATGCCAGAAGCTGGAAGCCAAGGAAAAGAACTGAGCACATACGCCCGGACGGGCTGTATAATAAAAATTGTTTTAAAGGAGGAGTTTCCAATGGAATTTAAAGGAAGTAAAACAGAAGCTAATTTGCATACCGCGTTCGCAGGTGAGTCTGAAGCGAGAAATAAATATACTTATTATGCAGGTATCGCCAAAAAAGAAGGCTACAACCAGATCGCTTCTATTTTTGAAGAGACTGCGGGCAACGAGAAGGAGCATGCCAAAATCTGGTTTAAGATTTTGATGAGCGGCGGTATTCCGCACGCCAGCCTGCCTGATACTATGGCCAATCTGAAAGATGCTGCTGCCGGCGAGCATTATGAATGGACCGATATGTATGCAGGTTTTGCCAAAGAAGCAAGAGAAGAGGGTTTTGATAAAATTGCTTTTCTCTTTGAAGAAGTTGCCAAGATCGAAAAAGAACATGAGGAAAGATATCTGGCACTGCTCGCCAATATCGAAAATGACAGAGTGTTCAAACGTGAAGAGAAACAGGTTTGGATCTGCAGCAACTGCGGCAGGATCGTCGTAGCTGAAAAAGCTCCTGAAAAATGTCCGGTCTGCGATCATCCGCAGGGCTATTTTGAGCTGAGATGTACTAATTATTAATATTGAAAAGATTTAAACTTCCGCAAGCTAAGGCTTGCGGAAGTTTTTTTTATATAATTTCTTATATATTAGTAAAAAAATGTTGTAATTTCACAAAAATGAGGTTATAATGGTGAAAAGTGGAGTAAAGTGGAGGGGAGGGTGTCTAAAAATGTTAATGGGAGAATTTCAACATAGCCTTGATGCAAAAGGACGCCTTTTCATGCCTGTAAAGCTCCGTGAAGCTTTGGGAACAAAGTTTGTTTTAACCAAAGGGCTGGACGGCTGCTTGTTTGTTTATGATCTTGAGCAGTGGCGTCTTTTGGAAGCAAAGCTTAATTCTTTGCCGATGACTCGTAAGGGTGCCCGTGATTTTAACCGTTTCTTTTTTGGCGGTGCTGCTGAAGGCGAGTGCGATAAACAGGGCAGGGTGCTTTTGCCTGCCAATCTGCGTGAGTTTGCCGGGCTGGATAAAAACGCTGTTATTGTCGGCGTTGGCAACCGGGCAGAGATTTGGGATACCGAGCGCTGGAACGCATATAACGAAGAGAATGCCGAAGATGTGGGCGAGTTGGCCGAACAGCTGGCAGATCTTGATTTAGGAATCTAAGGACAGGCGGCCGTGACAATGGACTTTGTACATAAAAGTGTATTGCTGGACGAGAGTATCGACTGGCTGATAACTGATAAAGATGGAATTTATGTGGACTGCACCATGGGTGGTGCAGGACATTCCAAAGGGTTCGCCATGCAGCTCAGTGAGCGGGGCACGCTGGTCGCGATCGATCAGGACGATGACGCTATTGCAGCTGCAAGTGCCAGATTACAGGGGCTGCCCTGTAAAATAAAAATCGCCAAGTCAAATTTTAAGGATTTCGGCGATGTTTTAGACGGTCTCGGTATCGATAAGATCGATGGTATCTTTTTTGATCTGGGGGTTTCTTCCTATCAGCTGGACACACCGGAACGTGGGTTTTCATATATGCATGACGGCCCGCTTGATATGAGGATGGATAAGGACAGCAAAAAAGACGCTTATTATATAGTAAATCATTATAAAGAAGAGGAACTGGCGGAGATCATTTACCGTTATGGTGAAGAACGCTGGAGTAAAAGAATTGCTCAGTTTATCGTTAAGGAACGGGCTGAAAAACCTCTTGAAACGACTTTTGAACTGGTGAATGTGATCAAAAAGGCTATTCCCAGGGGAGCGCGGCAGGATGGTCCGCATCCGGCAAAACGTACGTTTCAGGCGATCCGTATCGAAGTCAATGATGAACTGAATATTTTGGAAAAGGTTGTAACGCAGGCGGTCGAACGCTTAAAAAGCGGTGGACGGATCGGCGTGATCACTTTTCATTCTTTAGAAGACAGGATTGTGAAACAGACACTGGCTCAGCTGGCGAAGGGCTGTATTTGCCCGCCGCAGCTTCCGGTTTGTGTTTGCGGCAGAAAGCCGCTGGTGAAGAAAGCGGGGAACATTGTTCCCAGCGACGCGGAAATAGAGATGAATCCGCGTTCGCGCAGCGCACGGTTACGTTATGCGATCAAACGCTGATTTGGAGGGTAAAGCATGTTAGCACGTAAGTATGATAATTACGCATGGGAAGAAATTGAATACGAAAGACCCGTCGAGCGGGTCCGCAAAGTCAGGAAGGTTGACTATAGACTTGTGCGTCGCCGTGCTGCCGTGCTGGTATTGCTTGTAATGGCGGTTTATTTTACTGCGGTCGCGCGCAGTGAAAGCCTGGTCCGTACCGGCGATGCGCTTGTTGCTTTGAAGCAGCAGGAAGCAACGCTGCTGCTGAAAAATTCTGAAATGAAAATCGAAGTCGAGCAGCTGAAAGGTCCTGAAAGGATCACCAGTATCGCTGAAAAACAACTGGGGATGACAGTGGCCCGCAATAATATCTATGTGAAGGCTGATAGCCGCAAAGTTGCTTATGACGGCTATGCTTATGCAAAATAATCATTTCATCGCCTTCTTACTAAAAATATGCTATAATATATGAAGATTTTAGAAGGCAGCCTGTTATAGGCTGCCCTTTCACTTTTGGAGGTATGCCGTATGCAAAAGACTTTACAGGAAATCGTGGCTGTACTGCCGGAAGTACAGGTTATTGGCAATGTTGATAAGATCATTACTGATGTGACTGCTGATTCGCGTGAGGTACAGGCCGGAAGCCTGTTTATCTGCCTGAAGGGCGCGCATGTGGATGGACATAAATATTTGGCGCAGGCTGCTGAGGCCGGTGCTGTTGCTGCTTTAGTCGAGGATATACCCGAGGTCTGTCCGGCAGGACTGACACTTTTGCAGGTGGCCGATACCAGGACAGGTATGGAAGCGGCAGCTCCTTTTTTCTATGATTATCCAGGTAAAACGATGCGGATGATCGGTGTGACGGGGACGAATGGCAAAACTACTACTACCAATATCGTGCGTGCTATTTTGCGGCGTGCCGGTTTTAAGGTGGGTCTTATTGGCACTATCAATATCATGAT
The DNA here is from genome assembly GCA_900545535.1 of uncultured Phascolarctobacterium sp. GTDB lineage: Bacteria > Bacillota > Negativicutes > Acidaminococcales > Acidaminococcaceae > Phascolarctobacterium. Next base: position 51,695 of record UQZN01000014.1, on the reverse strand, counting down.
CGAGGATGAGGCGATCGTGGCGCATAATACCACTCCCGACGTGGTCGATCTGCAGCGTGCTTTATACCAAATGAAGCAGGCTGGCTGCGAATATGTGGTGATGGAGGTTTCTTCGCATGCGCTGGCGCTGAAGCGTGTGGCAGGCTGTGAATATGACACTGCCGTTTTGACGAATATCACGCAGGATCATTTGGATTTTCATAAAACTCTGGAAAATTACCGTGATGCTAAAGGCTTGTTGTTTGAGCATCTGCACGAAGGTGAAAAAGAAAACAAAACGGCAATTTTCAACATGGATGATGCCAGTTCGCCTATTTTGCGCGCCCGTACCAAAACGAAGGTGCTGACTTATGGCGAAGGACGTGATAATGATATTTATCCGTTGTTTTTTAAAGTGGAAGCCAAACAAATGCGTTTACAGCTGCATACTCCGGCCGGTGAGCTGGATCTGCTGCTGAAGATCACAGGCGAGTTCAATGTTTATAATGTCATGGCGGCGGTAGCGGCTGTTTTGGCTGAACGGATCGATAAAAAAACGATCGTTGAGGTTTTAAATGGTTTTGACGGTGTGCCGGGACGTTTCCAATTAGTAGAAGCAGGGCAGCCTTATACCGTTATCGTTGATTATGCCCATACTCCTGACGGGTTGGAAAATGTGCTGAAGACTGCACGCAGTATCACGGAAGGGAAACTGTGGGTAGTGTTTGGCTGCGGCGGTGACCGTGATAATAAAAAGCGGCCGATCATGGGCAGGATCGCTTTGGAGCTGGCTGATAAGATCGTAGTCACTTCTGACAATCCCCGTACTGAGGACCCGGCTGCTATCATTGCCGAGATCGCGGCGGCACTGCAGGAGGTACCGGACGGTAAGAGCGTTGAGTTGATTGCTGACCGCAGGGAGGCTATTTGCCATGCCCTGGCTAAGGCGGCAGCGAATGATGTGATCATGATCGCCGGTAAGGGACATGAAAATTATCAGATTCTGGCAGATAAAACTATCCACTTTGATGACCGTGAAGTGGTACAGGAATACTGGAAGAAAAGGTGATCATATGTTGAGCTTGCAGGAAATAATGGCGGCGACAGGCGGCCGTTGTGAAAATATGCGGGAGCTGGTTTTCAGCGGTATTACTACTGATTCACGGGTAGAGAGCAGTGGCGAGCTTTTTGTAGCTTTGTGCGGCGAGCGTTTTGACGGGCATGCTTATTGTCAAATGGCTTTGGAACACGGGGTTGCGGCGGTGCTGGTATCTAAACCTGTACCGGAGCTGCCGGCGGGGACTGTGGTGATAACTGTTGAGGATACGCTGCTTGCTTATCAGCAGATAGCCCATGCCTACAGGCTGCGGCACAAGCAGTTGAAAGTGGTGGCGGTTACCGGTTCTAATGGTAAAACTTCTACTAAAGACATGATCGCCGCCTGTCTGGCGACTAAATTCAAAGTAGTAAAAACTCAGGGCAATTTTAATAACGAGATCGGTTTGCCGAAGACGCTGCTGAGCGTTCAGCCTGACACAGAGATCGCTGTTGTGGAAATGGGTATGCGTGGTCTGGGACAGATCAGGGAGCTGTGCGAGATCGCGGAGCCTGATGTAGCCGTGGTGACTAATGTCGGTGAAACGCATATGGAGCTGCTGGGCAGTATGGAAAATATTGCCAGAGCCAAAGGAGAGATCGTTGAAGAGCTGACGGCACAGCAGGTGGCGGTGCTTAATGCCGATAATGAGTACGTGGCGGCGATGGCCGATAAGACTAAAGCGCAGGTCTTGACTTATGGTTATGCTGGTAAGGCTACTTTTCGCGGCGATAATGTGGTAACAACGGCTCAGGGAAGTGTATTTACCTGTATTGACAGCAGGTCGGGCGAGCGTACGGAAGTGGATATGCCCTTTATTGGTGAGCATAATGTACAAAATGCTTTGGCCGCGATTGCAGTAGGTGCTGTTTTTGGTGTAAAATTAAATGATAGCGCTAAAGCTTTAAGGACAGCAAAACTGACAGGCAGTCGTCAGGAAATAGTGCGCGCAGGTACGCTGACGGTGATCAATGACGCATATAACGCCAGCCCGGCTTCGATGGAAGCTGCTTTAAAAACTTTGCATGAAGCAAAGAAGGCATCGCCTGGAGCGCGGACGATCGCAGTTTTGGCAGATATGCTGGAGCTGGGCGATATTTCTTCTGATTCACACCGCAGGGTGGGGCAGTTTGCCGTGCGGGAAAAGACCGATGTGGTGATTGCTTATGGTGAAGAAGCCAGGGCGATTACGGCGGCGGTGGAGGCTTTGGGCGGAACGGCTTATTGGTGCGCCGGACGTGACGAAGCGGCCCGGCTGCTTGATAGCCTGCTGCAGCCACATGACATAGTGCTTTTAAAGGGTTCGCATTCGATGCAGGTAGATTCACTTTTAGAGTTAGTGTTTAAAAATAAACAGCTATAAGTTTGGAGATTGATAGAAAATGGATTACAGCCTTTGGGGAGCATTGGCGACGTCTTTTGTGATCTGCGCGGCCAGCGGGCCGGTGCTGATACCGCTGCTGCATAAGTTGAAGTTTGGTCAGAGTATTCGTGACTGCGGACCGCAGGCGCATCAGAAAAAGAGCGGTACGCCGACAATGGGCGGCCTGATGATGCTGACGGCGGTACTAGCCGCTGTATTGGTTTGGTGCAGGCTGACGCCGGCGGTATTGATCGCTTTGCTGCTGACTTTCGGTCACGCACTGATCGGCTTTATCGACGACTATATCAAAGTGGTTATGAAACGCAACCTGGGGCTTACCGCCAAACAGAAGCTGTTTTTACAATTTCTGCTGGCCGGAGCTTATGTTTATTATCTGGAATTACAGCCGCAGGCCGATCTGGGCTTGAATATCCCGGGCACGGCGCTGTCGGTTCCTTTGGGCAGTTTATATTATGTGCTGGCGTTTTTACTTTTAGTAGCCACTACCAATGCCGTTAATCTTACTGATGGATTGGACGGACTGGCGGCTTCGGTAACAGTGCCGGTGACGCTTGCTTATGCTTATATTGCTTATCAGGCTGGCAGTATGGATCTCAGTATATTTGCTTTGAGTTTGACTGGCGCCTGTCTGGGCTTTTTATTGTTCAACCGTTATCCGGCGAAGGTTTTTATGGGCGATACCGGGTCGTTGGCGTTGGGCGGCGGCATTGCCGCTTTGGCTTTGCTGACACGGACGGAACTGCTGCTGATCATTCTGGGCGGTGTTTATGTTATGGAAGCTGCTTCGGTGATCATCCAGGTCGGTTATTTCAAAAAGACCGGCGGCAAGCGTATTTTCCGTATGACGCCTATCCATCACCATTTTGAGTTGGGCGGCTGGAAGGAAACAAAGGTCGTGAAGGTTTTTGCAGGCAGCAGTTTGCTGCTGTGCCTGATCGGTATCGGACTGTGGTGTCTGGGGAATGGAGGCGGCTGCTAATGGCAAAGACTGTTTTAGTATATGGAACTGGTATCAGCGGCTGCGGAGCTGCTGATGCTTTGGCAAAACAAGGCTGCAGAGTGCTTTTGTACAGCGACCGTGAAACTGAGATAGACAGCGGGCTGCGCGCACTGCTGGAACAGCAGGGCGGAGGATTGTTCTGTGGTAACGGAGAGGCTTTGCTGGCAGAGGTAGAGCAGATCGTTTTATCGCCTGGAATCCCGCTGGCTAATCCGTTGACGGACAGGGCCCGTCAGCTGGGAATAGAGGTCATTAGTGAGGTGGAGGCTGCTTATCGCAGTTATGACGGGCATATCATAGGTATCACCGGGACCAATGGCAAAACAACAACGACGACTTTAGTTGGGGAAATGCTGCAGACTTTAACTGTACCAACGGCTGTCGGCGGTAATATTGGGCAGGCATTATCCAAGGAAGTCGAAAATTTAGGGCCTGACGCCTGGCTTGCAGCTGAACTTTCCAGTTTTCAGCTGGAGGGCGTGCGTGAGTTCCGCCCGGATGTAGCGGTGATTTTGAATCTTACACCTGACCATTTGGACCGTCATCATACGATGGCGGCTTATGGCGAGGCTAAATGCAATATTTTTAAAAAGCAGCGGCCGGAGGATATCGTGATCCTGAATTATGATGATCCGATCGTGCGCAGCTGGGGCGCGTTGGCGCCGTCCAGGGTCTGCTGGTTCAGCCGCAGGGAACAGCTTAATCAGGGCGTCTATTTGAACGGCGGTAATTTTACGATCGCCTGGGACCGTCAGCTTTATACTGTATGTCATAAAAAAGAATTGCGGATATTTGGCGGGCATAATGAAGAAAATGTGCTGGCGGCTATTGCGGCGTGCTTTTTTGCCGGGGTCACTATTGAAAATATGCGCAGGGTACTGCTTGATTTTACAGGCGTTGAGCATCGTCTGGAATATGTGATGACGGTGAACGGAGTGCCGTATTATAATGATTCTAAAGCAACTAATCCTGATTCGACGATCAAGGCGCTGGAAGCTTTTGATGGGCATATAATCCTGCTGGCGGGCGGCCATGATAAAATGACGCCGCTGGAGCCGATGATGAAGCTGGTACAGGAAAAAACGGATGTGCTGATCTTGCTGGGCGAGGCGAAAGAGCGTTTTTATGAAGCTGCCGCTGCTGCCGGTGTCAGCGATATCAGAAAAGCAGCGACGATGGACGAGGCAGTGGAGCTGTCGTATAAACTGGCTGCAGCGCCGCAGGTGGTGCTGCTGTCGCCGGCCTGTTCTTCGTATGATATGTTTGAAAATTTCCCTGCCCGCGGCCGTTATTTTAAAAATCTGGTTGCGGCATTGCCAAAGTAAGGGCTAGGAGGAAAAACCGTGAAAGTTATACTTTCTGGCGGCGGTACCGGCGGACATATTTATCCGGCGCTGACTATTGCCGATCAAATCAAGGCTATCCGTCCTGAGGCAGAAATCATTTTTGTCGGGACAAGGCAGGGCCTGGAAAAAGACATTATTCCGCGTTATGGCTATGAATTGGAGTTTATCGATGTGGCAGGTTTTAAGCGCAGCTTGAGTTTGGACACGCTGCGTTCATGTATGAAGCTGCTGCGTGGCTTGAAAGATGCGTACAGTCTGCTTGGTAAGCTGAAACCGGATCTGGTTATCGGCACAGGCGGTTACGTTTGCGGGCCGATCGTGTTTTTGGCAGCGCTGAAGGGTATTCCTGCCTGTATCCAGGAACAGAACGCGATGCCGGGTGTGACTAATAAAATTTTGGCGCGTTATGTAAAAAAGGTTTTTTTAGGCTATAGCGAAGCTGAAAAATATTTCGGCGGTTCAGCGAAGAAGATTTTTACAGGTAATCCTATCCGCAGTGAGATAATGCAGAAAAAACGCAAAGACGCAATTGCAGAATTTGGTCTTGATCCAAATAAAAAAACTATCCTTGTATCAGGCGGCAGCCGCGGCGCCCGCAGCATCAATAATGCCATGCAGTATGTGGAGCGCGAGCTTTCAGGCCGGGCGGAGGTGCAGGTACTGCATGCTACCGGCGAAGCCAATTATGAGTATTATATGAGTGAAATGAAGAAAGACGGCCCTTTGGAAGCCAATATTATTATCAAGCCGTATCTGCACAATATGCCGGTGGCTTTAGCAGCGGCAGATCTGGCTGTATTCAGGGCCGGCGCTATAGGTCTGGCCGAGCTGGCGGCCAAAGGCGTTCCGGCGGTGCTGGTTCCGTACCCTTACGCTACGGCCAATCATCAGGAGTTCAACGCTAAAGCTGTGGAAGCGGCAGGTGCTGCCAGAGTTATTCTGGATAAAGAACTGACAGGCGAAAATTTGTTGGAAGAGATAGAAAAATTACTGATCAACGATAACCAGCTGCAGGCTATGAAAAAGGCTGCGAAAAGCCTGGGAAAACCTGAGGCGGCGGCAGAGATCGCGCAGCAGGCGTTGAATTTGGTGAGAAAATGACGGAGGAGGGCTTTTAAGTGCTTAAAGGTCTGCAAAACATTCATTTTATCGGTATTGGAGGAGCCGGAATGAGTGCTGTTGCGCATGTTTTGCTCAAACGCGGGTATCAGGTATCAGGTTCTGATCTTAATGCCGGCCATATGGGAGCAAAGCTTGCTCAAGAGGGCGCTTTGGTTTATATGGGCCATGCCGAATGTCAGGTCGATGATGTCGACGCTGTAGTTATATCAAGCGCTATCCATCAAAATAATCCCGAACTGGTGGAGGCTAAAAAACGTAATTTGCCGATCCTGCACAGATCGGATGTGCTGGCTGAGATAATCAATCATGCTGACGGCGTGGCTGTAGCAGGCGCGCACGGCAAAACTACTACCAGTGCCATGATTTCCTGTATTGCTGCTGCTTCTGATATAGATCCGACGATCATTATTGGCGGCGAAGTCAGCAGTCTGGGCGGTAATGCCCGTAACGGAGCAGGGCCGTATGTGGTGGCAGAAGCTGATGAAAGCGACGGTTCTTTTTTGAAGTTTCATCCGAAGTATGCTGTTGTTACAAATATTGAAAATGACCATATGGATCATTATGGCAGTGAAGAAAATATTTATCTGGCATTCTCGCAGTTTTTGGCGAATGTCAAAGAGGGCGGCGCCGCGATTTTATGTATGGACAGCCCGAAGCTGCGGAAACTGGCGGAAGAAACGGCCACTTCTGTGATCAGTTATGGTCTGGAGGATGAAAAGGCGCGTTATCAGGCCCGGAATATCCGTTACAGCGTTAACGGCACCAGCTATGATCTGTATGTAGATGGAGCGTTTGTCAGTGCGGTAGAGCTGATCGTGCCGGGGCAGCATAATGTCCTTAATTCTTTGGGGGCTATTGCGACAGCTCAGGCCATGGAGATCCCGCTGCAGCAGATTTTGCCGGCCCTGAAAAAGTTCAGCGGCGCCAGAAGACGTTTTGAGACCAAAGGCCGCATTGATGGCATTTGGGTAGTCGACGATTATGCGCATCATCCGACTGAGATCGGCGTGACCTTGAAAGCGGCGCGTCAGACGCAGCCAAAACGGTTGATCTGCGCTTTTCAGCCGCATCGTTATACCCGCACGAAATTGTTGTTTGAAGAATTCAGCCGGTGTTTTGCAGATTGCGACCAGCTGATCTTGACTGATATTTATTCCGCAGGCGAATTCCCTATCGACGGTGTAAGCGGCGCTTCGCTGGCAGAAGCGGTAACTGAGGCGACGCAGCAGCAGGTGACTTTTATTCCCACTTTGCCGAAGCTGGAGGAATATTTGTTTAAAATTGCCGAACCGGGCGATCTGATAATGACTGTTGGCGCCGGCGATATTTTTAAGGTTGGCGAAGAGCTTGTTACCGAACTTGAGAGAGGTAGATAATAATGGATAAAAACGATGTTGTTGCAGTAATAATGGGCGGTCCGTCGGCTGAGCGTGAGATATCGCTGGTTACGGGCGCTGCTATTGCAGGGGCTTTGCGTGAAAAAGGCTACAATGTTGCTGAAATAGATCTGGAACCGAAAAAACTGGCAGAACAGCTGGCAGCGTGCGGGGCCAAGGTGGTTTTTAACGCTGTGCATGGTATGTATGGTGAAGACGGACGGCTGCAGACTTTACTGGAGATGCTGGAAATGCCTTATACGGGTTCAGGAATGCTGGCCAGTGCTTTGGGTATGGACAAGGCGGCTTCTAAACGTATCCTGCAAGCAGCTGGCATCGCTACTCCGAAGGCGCTGATTTTTGTAAAAGGTGAAGCTGCTGATTACCGCAGTAAGATCATGTCGGTTTTCCAAAAGCTGCCTGTAGTTATTAAAGCGGCTACACAGGGATCCAGTATCGGCGTGGAGATCGTCGATAACGAAGCTGATATTGATGCTGCCGTGCAGAAAGCTTTTGCTTACTCCCGTGAGGTCGTCGTGGAAGAATTTATCCGTGGCAAAGAGCTTACGGTTGCGATCATGCAGGACGGCGGAAAAACCGTAGCTCTGCCTGTTATCAATATCGTGCCGCATTCCGGCGTTTATGATTTCCATTCTAAATATACTAAAGGTGCAACGGAATATTTAGTGCCGGCGCCGCTTGATGAAGCGACGACCAGATACGTACAGGAGCTTGCTGTCGCAACTTACAAAGTTTTGGGCTGCAGCGGCGTTGCGCGTGTGGATGTGATGCTGGATGAAGCAGGAAAAGGCTATGTGCTGGAAGCGAACACGGTTCCCGGTATGACGGCTACCAGTCTGGTACCGAAGGCGGCAGCTGCGGTAGGTATCGCTTTTCCTGAATTATGTGAGAAGATTCTTTTGTCGGCTTCTTTAAACGATAAATAATAAGCTCGATATTGTTGATGTTAATGAAATGAGGTGAGAAAGGTGCAGTCGACACGTGAACGTTTGCGGAAAGAGCGCAGAAGGCGTCGGGTGCGCCTTTTGCGTTTCCTCTGCTTTTGTATAATATGCATTGCTTTAGTGGCCGCAGGCTGGCAGTGGGTGCGTCAGCCTGGCTTTGCCTTTGGCAGTATCAACATCGAAGGCAGTGAAAAGGTTACTGCCAAAGATATCCTGCAGATGTCAGGTGTGCAGGAACCTGTGAATTTATTTATTATTTCTCCGTGGCAGGTAAAGAAAGCACTGACTCATGACGTAAGGTTCGAGAAAGCTGATGTTTCGTATATCTGGCCTGGTGTGATGCGGGTGAAGATCACAGAACGGCGTCCGGCAGTATATCTGGCCTGCTCTTATAATGGCTACGCCAAAGTTGATTATACCGGCGTGGTGATGGAGGTCAGCGATGGTATCAAGGATGCCAACGCGCCTATATTATCAGGCGTGGTTACCGGCAATATTTATTTTGGCGATAAAATCGGCGAAAAACGGGCTTTGATGATTTTGGAATTTTTAAGTCAGCTGGACCGCGATACGGTGGCGCATATCTCGGAAATAGCAGTAGATCAGCAAAATAATGTTAAGTTTTATCTGCAGTATGGTTATCCGATTTTATTGGGTGATGTTTATCAAATCATGGATAAACTTAATTTATTTGTTACTGTTTTTAATGAAATAAAAGCAAAAAACATACAAGCTGAATTTATTGACTTGACATTTACGAAGCCATATATTAAATTGAAACAGTAACACAGTGAGAATTACACGGAGGATAAAATGTTTGCGAACAAACATGCAAAAATTTTAATTGCACTGGTTTGCGCCGTACTCGGTTTTATGTTGGCTACACAGTTTAAAACTACAGAACGACAAAAGACTATCAATATTCAGCGTGCCGAGGATTTGTCTGACCGTTTGAAAGCAGTAGAAAAAGAACGAAATGAGTTATCTAAAGAACTGGAAAAATTGCAGGCCAAAGCAGGCGACGAGGTCGTTGCCAGTGAAATAGTCCGTTTAAAGGCTTTCGCAGGTGATCTGGAAATGCGTGGCAAGGGGATCAAGCTGGTTTTGGACGACAGTAAGATCGCCAGTAAGCCTGGAGAAAATCCCAATCTGTATATTATCCATGATGATGATTTACTAAGAGTTATCAATGAGCTGCGTGCCGCAGGTGCTGAAGCTATCGCTATCAACGGTGAAAGGATCGTGGCGATGAGTGAGATACGCTGTGCGGGGCCAACTTTATCGGTAAACAACAATCGTTCGGCACCGCCGTATGAGATAAAGGCCATTGGCAACCCTAATAATCTGGAAAGCGCGCTCAAACTGCGCGGCGGTGTTTTGGAGAACTTTAAATTTTGGGGCATTCAGGCTGATTTAAGTCAGTCGGATGATATTGAGATTCCCGCCTTTAAAGGACGCCGCAGCTTTGAGTATGCAAAAGTAGTAGAAGAGCAGGCTTCCGATGCGAAGAAGGGGGCGGCAGAAAAATGATTTATTACGTCATTGCCGGTTTGGCGGTCGGTATCTGTGCCGGTCTGTATTTTCCGGTCTATATACCGCCTGAATACGGCAAAATGCTTTCTGTCGCTTTGATGGCGGCGCTGGATACTGCTTTTGGCGGTATTCGTTCCAGTATGGAAGGTTCTTATGACAATATGGTCTTTATTACCGGATTTTTTACGAACGCTGTACTGGCAGCTTTTTTATGTTATGTTGGTATGCTTTTGGGTATCGACTTATATCTTGTTGGTATCCTGATTTTCGGGATGCGCATTTTCCAAAATCTGGCGGCGATCAGACACCTGTTTTTGAAAAAATAAAAAAATTTTTATAAAAAGCAGGAAAAAAGACTATTAATGTTGAATGTAAAAAGTCAATGGTTTTGATTTTTCATTTTGACCCAAATACATAAGGGGGAGCACAATACGATGTTTGAAGAATTTGAAGAGAAAAGTTTTGAGAATTTAGCCAATATAAAAGTTATCGGTGTCGGCGGCGGCGGTAACAATGCTGTCAACCGGATGATTTCAGCCGGTGTCCAGGGTGTGGAATTTATTTCTGTAAACTGTGATGCACAGGCTTTGTTGCTTTCCAAAGCTCCCAACCGTATTCAAATCGGTGAAAAACTGACAAAAGGTCTTGGCGCCGGCGCTAACCCTGAAGTTGGTGAAAAAGCTGCCGAGGAGTCCAGAGATCAGCTGCTGGAATCTCTGCGCGGTGCTGATATGGTGTTTGTAACAGCTGGTATGGGTGGCGGTACAGGTACCGGTGCTGCGCATATCGTTGCTGAGTGTGCCAAGGAAGTCGGCGCTTTGACCGTCGGCGTAGTTACCAAACCGTTTTCTTTTGAGGGCAAACGTCGTATGACGCAGGCTGAAAATGGTATCGTTAATTTGAAAGATAAAGTTGATACTTTGATCACTATACCTAACGATCGTTTGCTGCAGGTGATCGATCGCCGTACTTCTATGCTTGATGCCTTCCGTATTGCCGATGACGTGCTGCGTCAGGGCGTGCAGGGTATTTCCGACCTGATCGGTGTGCCGGGCCTTATCAATGCCGACTTTGCCGACGTGAAAACGATCATGTCTGATGCAGGTTCTGCTTTGATGGGTATTGGTACTGCCAAAGGTGAAGGCGGCGCGCGTGCGGCTGCCGAAGCAGCAATCAAGAGCCCGTTGCTGGAGGCTTCCATTGAGGGGGCACGCGGTGTTCTCTTTAATATTACCGGCGGTAAAGAATTGTCATTGTTTGATGTTACCGAAGCTTCCAATATTATTACGGAAGCAGTTGATGCGGAAGCCAATATTATTTTTGGTGCCGTTATCAATGAGGAACTGGAAGATGAGATCCGTGTCACAGTTATCGCTACAGGCTTTGAACGCAGAAACCCTGCGGTCGGAGTGCGCGGCGCTTCCCGTCCCAGCTACAATAACAGCTATGCACAGCAGCACAGCAGTGAAAAACAACAAACAGCAGCTCCTGCACAACAGGGACAAGCTAATTCTTATGGTTCCGGTGTTATCAAACCGCCTACTTCCGATACGGAAATTCCGCCTTGGATCCGCGGATAAAATAAAATCGTTCAGCTCCCATTGCTTTGCAATGGGAGCTTTTCTATATCTTGGGTAATTTCCCGGGAAATAAAACAAAAAACACAAGATATTGTTTGAATAAAGCAAAAGTTATGATATAATAAAGGCGCTGATATAAATATAGCTGTAAAAGGAAGTGACGTTATGAAGTGCCCGTTTTGCTCTTATCGTGACAGTCGAGTGGTCGATTCCCGTGCGGTAGATGACGGTGTTTCTATTCGCCGGCGCCGTGAATGTCCTGATTGTGGACGCAGATTCACTACTTACGAAAAATATGAGGAAACACCTCTGATGGTAAGCAAAAAAGATGGCCGGAGGGAATTATTTGACGCTAAAAAACTTTTGAGCGGCTTGATCAAGGCTTTCGAGAAGCGGCCGATCTCTTATGAAAAGATCCAGGAGATTGCCGAGCATATCGAACGTGAGCTGAGAATGCGCGGAGAAGCAGAGATCAGGAGCGAAGTTATAGGCGAAGCGGTCATGAATCATTTAGAGAAAACTGATCAGATCGCTTATGTGCGGTTTGCTTCTGTTTATAGACAGTTTGCTGACGTCAATAATTTTATGCAGGAATTACAGCGTATTATGAAAAACAATGAAAGTGTTGATCGGAGTGATAAGGAATGATGATCCGGAAACGTGACGGCAGGGTTGTAGAGTTTGATGAAACCAAGATTACCGATGCTATTTTTGAGGCGGCGAAATCCGTAGGCGGCGCTGACAGGCAGCTGGCAATGGAGCTGACACTGAGTGTTTTAAAGGCTCTCAAGAATGAGAACAGGCAGACTATAGATGTTGAGCATATACAGGATATGGTGGAAAAGGTTTTGATTGAAAGCGGGCATGCCCGTACAGCTAAATCATATATCCTGTACAGGGCCAGAAGAACAGGCATGCGCAGTTCGCGCAGCGAACTGATGGATACTGTAGCGGAGATTTTGAAGGAAACCGATCGTGATAACGCTAATATTTCTAATTCTCCTTCTGCAAAAATGCTGCAGATCGCCTCGGCAGCCAGCCGGGAGTTTTATCTGAACCGTTTGATCCCCGAAGAGATGGCTGCGGCGCATAAACGTGGCGATATCCATATCCATGATCTTGATTTTTATGGTAAGACTTTAAATTGTCTTAATATCCCGTTAGGACGTTTGCTGACTAAAGGGTTCAATAATGGACATGGTTTTATCCGTCCGCCCAGACGTCCAGGCTCTGCGACTGCCCTGGCGGCGATCATTCTGCAAAGCTCGCAGAATGATATGTTCGGCGGCCAGTCGTTTGGCTATTTTGATACGGACATGGCTCCGTTTATGGAAGGCGCTTCTGAGGAAGAAGTGTTCCAGGCGATGGAAGCGCTTGTTTATAATTTGAACAGTATGCATTCCCGCGCCGGTGCGCAGGTGCCGTTTTCGAGTTTGAATCTGGGTCTGGATACTTCTGAAAATGGACGCAAGGTGACCCGTAATTTGCTGAAAGCTTATGGCAGAGGCTTGGGGCGTGGCGAGAATCCTATTTTCCCGAATGTTATTTTCCGTGTTAAACGCGGGGTGAACCTTGATAAGGGCGATCCTAACTATGATTTGTTCCAGCTGGCTATTTCCGTGGCTGCTCGGCGTTTGAATCCGACGTTCAGTTTTATGGATACCAGCTTTAATAAACCCTACGGCGGAGATGTAGCCTATATGGGCTGTCGTACGCGTGTTATTGCGAACCGCCGCGGGCCTGAAATTACAGAGGGGCGCGGGAATCTATCCTTTACTACGATCAATTTACCGCGTCTGGCGATCAAGTCTGAGCGCAGTATCGATACTTTCTATCATCTGCTGGACGATTTACTGGATCTGGTGCGTGAGCAGCTCTATCACCGCTATAAAGTACAGGCGAACCTTAAGGTACGCGATCTGCCGTTTTTAATGGGGCAGGGCTTGTATTTGGACAGTGACAAGCTGGCTAATGATGACAGGATCGAAGAAGCGATCAAACATGGCACTCTTGGCGTTGGTTTTATCGGGTTGGCTGAAACGCTGACCGCACTGCTGGGCTGCCATCATGCCCAAAGCGAAGAAGCGCAGAAGCTGGGTGAAGAGATCATCGGCCATATGCGTGAAAAAGTGGACGCTATGAGTGATAAATATGATTTGAACTACAGCTTTATTGCTACGCCTGCCGAGGGTCTGTCAGGCCGGTTCATCCGTATGGACAGGAAGGAATACGGTATTATCCCCGGCGTTACGGATAAGGCTTATTACACTAATTCATTCCATGTGCCGGTATCATATCCGATCAGCGCTTTTGAAAAAATGCGTTTAGAGGGCGCATACCATAAATTTACTAATGGCGGGCATATCAGTTATGTGGAATTTGCATCTTCGCCGGTACACAATCTTGGCGCGGTAGAGGATGTGCTGCGGCATATGCTGGCTTGTGACTGCGGTTATGTCGGCATCAATTTCCCGATCGATTATTGCGAGGAATGCGGCTATACCGGTATTATCGACAGTGATTATTGCCCTGTCTGTGAAAAGACGCTGACTCAGAAATACCGTCGTGAAACCTGCTGTACTGAATAGGGGGCGTTTGTTATGCTCAAAGTTGCCGCTGTTTTAGAAGAGTCGATCGTGGATGGTCCCGGGATCCGTTCTGTGATTTTTTTCCAGGGCTGCCCACGGCATTGCGAAGGCTGCCATAATCCTGATCTGCTGCCATTTGAAGGCGGTACGGCGTATACGCCGCGGCAGTTGGCGGACGAAGTTTTTGCCAGGCTGACGCCGCTGCATCGGGGCATTACTTTAAGCGGCGGTGATCCGCTGGCGCAGGCAGAAGAGATTGTGGATTTTCTGGAGATAGTGCGCAGAGAAAGACCGCAGCTCACAGTTTGGTGTTATACAGGTTATTTGTATGACGAGGTAAAGGAGCAGCCAGTGTTGCAGTTAATAGACGTTTTGGTTGACGGTCCGTTTATTTTGGCGCAGCGCAATCTTGATCTGCCGTTTCGTGGTTCTGATAACCAGCGCTTGATCGACCTGCCGGCGACAAGGATGTCAGGCAGTGTCGTTGAAGTAAATTTATAAGATGTGTTTGGAGGGGTAGAAATGTTATTGAAGTTGTTGCAGGATGGCTTTGGCAGCGCTATGGATTTGAATTGTGCCGAAAAGATCCTTTATGGTGCTAACTGGGCTTATGATATGAAGCTGCCAGCTGAAGCTTTAAAGCTTGCTGCCGGGTTCGGCGGCGGGATGGGCGTTGAGAGCAGTTGTGGTGTCATAACCGGTGGCGTTATGGTGCTGAGCAGCCTGTATGTAAAACGCAACGGGCATGAAAGCGGCCGTATCAAAGCACTGGAAAAGGAATTTATTGAAACCTTTACTAAAGAAATGGGAGCAATAGACTGTGCCGCGTTGAAGGCAAAATACCGGAACGATGAAATCAAATGTAATCTGATTATTTTTAAGGCCGGTGAGATTTTAGACCGGATGGTGGAACGGGAAGGTCTGAAGTAAATATAAAAGCTCCGACAGCTATTGCTGTCGGAGCTTTTGCGTAATAACAGGCAGTTCTACAGGAACTGCCTGTTATTTTAAAGTTGAACAAGATAAGGCGTCAGATCGATTTTGTTTTTTTGCAGGCCGGTCGCTAAAAGAAAGTCCTGCGTCTCGTTCAAATCTTTGATATCAGCTGTTTTTATTTCCGGGGCGAAGTCGTACCAGGGAGCCATGACAGCTACGTCTTCAGGGGCAAGCCCGGTGGCCTGAGCAGTAAATTCATAGGCCTTTGCCTGTTCCCGGTTCATATAGGCGATATTTTCACGATGCGCGGACAGATAGCGTTTAATAATATCAGGGTTGTTTTTGACCAGCTCGCCGCGGGCGGCAATAACGATCGTAGCATCAACCAGGCCTTCACCGCTGGTTATGATATGCGCGCCTGCTTTTTGGGCACGCAGGACATCTGAACCAGCAACGAGGGCGGCGTCGACGTTGCCGTTCAGCATGGCGGTGACAGAGGGAGGGATATCCATGGACAGCAGCTCAACAGCGTCAGGCTGCAGCTTTTCTTTAGCCAGGGCAGCGATGATGATCTGATGCAGGATCGTGCCTTTAGGACCGGCAACTTTTTTCCCTGCCAGGTCGGCGGCTGTTTTGATGGCTGGGTCTTTGGCCATGATATTGAAGGCTTTGGGAGCACGGCTGTAGATGCCGACTATTTTCAGATCGACGCCGTTAGAGGCTGCCAAAATAGCAGAGGTCCCGCCGAGAGCGCTGCAGATATCAAGACTGCCGGCGGCCAGGGCTTCGGTTTGTTTGGCTCCGGAATTGATTTCAGGATAAGCAACTTTGATATTGGTTTTGGCAAATTCTTTACTGACTGTTTGCAGGTTTTTGTCAATAATCGAAGGTATATTCAGCGGTGATTTGACGTAGGTGATTTTAAGTTCACTGGGCGGCTGAGCTGCAGGAGCAGTTGATTTACTGCCACTGCAGCCGGAAAGAGTTAGAATGAGGGCGGCCAGGCAGCAGCCGGCCGTCATTTTTTTGATGATTTTACTGTGAAGCATTGTTATTACCACCTTATCTGATCAGTTTTCTATGGCGTTCAATATCTGCAGCCTTAGCTGCTGAAACGGTAGGGAAGCAGGTTGGCGCGGATACGCCATATCAATGGTCCGGTCGCTTTTGATGCTGCCTTCCTGCATGACTAAAATGCGCTGGCCTAAAAGCAGCGCCTCTTCTACATCGTGGGTGACAAAGATAATACTTTTTTTCTGCCTGTGAAATAATTCCAATAGCATTTGCTGAAGACTGCGGCGCGTAAAATAATCTAAAGCGCTGAAAGGTTCGTCCATTAAAATAAGATCAGGATTTTGAAACAGCGTACGTCCTAAGGCGGCACGCTGGGCCATACCTCCGGAAAGCTGCGCAGGATAAGCAAGACGGAATTCTTTAAGTCCCAAAAGCTCCAGCAGTTCTTCTGACGGAGCCTTGGGCAGGCTGGTGTCATTGCGGGCGGCGAAGGCGATATTGTCGGCGACGGTCAGCCAGGGCATCAGCCGCGGTTCCTGAAAAACAAAACCGATTTTAGTTGCGTTGCCGTAAGTTATCGTTCCGGCAGCGGCAGGTTCCAAACCTGCCAGCAGACGCAGCAGAGTTGTTTTGCCGCAGCCGCTTTTACCGACGATGCAGGTAAAGCTGTTTTCCGAGAATGACAGATCAACGGCATCAAGCGCTGTGATAAGGTGACCGGAAGTTGTATAAGTTTTAGTGAGCCCGGTAGTTTTAAGCAACATAATTATCTCCTGTTTCTGTATTCCAGGGCAGCATTTTATCAGTCAGTGTCAAAAACAGCCAGTCGATCAGACTGCCGACGATGCCGATAGCAAACAGGCCTACTAAGACAACATCCGGGCGTGACATTTGTTCTGCGTCCAGAATCATATAGCCGATACCGGAGGAGGCGGCTATCAGTTCGGCGCCGATGAGAGCCCGCCAGCTGTAACCCAGTGAGAGCTGCAGCCCTACGGCGATGGCAGGAAGCGCAGCTGGCAGCTGGATGAGCCTGGCCTGCTGCCAGGCTGTGAAATGCAGGGAACGGCCAACTTCAAGTAATTTACGGTCGCAGTTTTTGACGCCGCTGTAAGTATTGAGAAAAAGGGGAAAAAAGGAGGCCAGAAAGATGATAACTAATTTGGAGCCTTCATCAATGCCAAACCAGAGGATTATCAATGGTATTGCGGCCAGGGGCGGAACATGACGCAGAAATTCCAGTACAGGCCAGCAATAAGTCTGAAAAGTATTGCTGCGGCCGCAGAGGATGCCCAGAGGTAAAGCGATGACGACTGAACAGAGAAAACCGCCGGCTACTCTTTGCAGGCTGATCAGCAAATGCTGCCAGAGCAGGCCGCTGTGAATGAGTTCAGTTGCTGTTGCGGCAGTGACAGCCGGGCTGGGCAGCAGATAAGGGCTGAACAGCTGCAGTTCACTTATGACGTACCAGATGAAAATTAATAAAAATGGCAGAAAAAGTCCATTCTTCCATGTGCGCATAAATTTCTCCTAATAAATAGCTATTGGTGATTTTACTTTAAGACAAAGCAGGCTGGTTGTCAATATTTGGATAGAGCAGGAGTGAAATTTTAACGTCGTAGCAGAGGTACATATCAAACTGAACTGCAAAAACGGTAAAAGAACGGCTGCGCCAAAGTAGAAATGTCTTGTGGGGGGGTACTGCTGTGCTATAATGTTTATATAAAGAGAGCAAATAAAGTTTTTAAGAGGGGCAGTAAGATGATTTATCAAAAAATAACAACCAGTACAGGCCGCTGCCTATTGCTGATCAGAAAATATGAAGACAGAGAAGGATTTGAATTATGGCGCCGTAAAGAGCAGTGCTGGCGTTATTTTGATAATGTCGATTCAGATTATTTCAAAGAATTTTTTGATCTGCGGGGAGAATTGATAGATATCAGCGAAGCAGAAGCTTTGGCGCTTATACAAAAATACGAATGACAGAAAACTGGCATCAGCTTCTGATGCCAGTTTTTGTTTATTCCATATTTTTTAAGAGCCCGATCACGTCGTTCAGGGTATCTGTCTGATAATGTTCAATATTACCGGAATCACAGGCGGCTGCTAAAGCGGGGTCTATCGGCAGCCTGGCCAGGATTTCAAGACCATAATCAGCAGCGGCAGCCTGCAGATGACTGGGACCAAAAACCTGATATTCTTTGCCGTTGTCAGGGCATTTGAAGTAGGAATAATTTTCGATCAGTCCTAAAATAGGGATCTGCATCATAGACGCCATTTTCACTGCTTTGCCCACGATCATGGAAACCAGTTCCTGCGGCGAGGTAACGATGATAATACCGTCGACAGGCAGTGACTGGAAGACTGTCAGCGGAACATCGCCTGTACCTGGCGGCATGTCGATGAACATATAGTCGATGTCTGTCCAGATCACATCGCTCCAGAATTGTTTAACGGTACCGGCAATGATCGGCCCGCGCCAAACGACAGGATCTGTTTCATTATTTAACAGCAGATTGGTAGAAATGATTTCTATACCACTTGCTGTCTGCAGAGGCAGTAGACCGATTTCTGTGGCATTGGCTTTGCCATGCAGGCCAAAAGCCTTAGGAATAGACGGGCCGGTGATGTCTGCATCTAAAACAGCAGTTTTTTGGCCGGCTTTCTGCATGGCAGCAGCTAAAAGCGCTGTGACGACAGATTTGCCGACGCCGCCCTTGCCGCTGACAATACCGATAACTTTTTTTACAGTACTCATTTCGTGAAGCGGTGCGGAAAAATCGGGCGCTGCATTAGCCTGGCTGCAATTTTCACAGGATGTTTTGTCACAGCCGGCATCAGAGCATTGACGAACTTGTTCGGACATTGGATACGCCTCCGGTTGATTATTGTTTTTTTTGCAGCAGCTCTTTGAGCTGCTGGCGACGGCAGGTCGCGCGGACACAGTTTTGGTTGTGTCCGTCGCAAAGGCGGAATTCACCGCCTTCAATGGATAATTCTCTGCCGTTGATTAGAGCGTCTGCTAATTTACGACGTGCTTCTTCATAGATTTTTTGAACGGTAGTTCTGGCTACGTTCATAGCCATAGCGCAGGTTTCCTGCGTACAGTTTTCCAGATCCATAAGCCGGATCGTTTCATATTCATCAATCGTCATGGTTATTTTTCCCTGCGGCTTGCTGCCTGAGGGAGCAAAGGTTTTATTGAGCGGCATACAGCAGATCTTACGCCATTTAACAGGTCTCGACATAGCAGAAACCTCCTTTCCTGAAGGAGTTGGTTACTGTGAATATCATAACGTCATTATTGGCTTATGTCAATAAAGCAGCTTTTAAAGAGATTTTCAAAAACGTGTGTTTATGCTATAATTTTATCATATCGAAGGTATGGTGAAAAATTTGGATACAAAAGAAATCTGGGAGTTTTCAAAGAGCTTTGTCAGGCGCGAGGGGATATTAGTGGCCGCCTGTCTGTTAGCGGCAGTTTCTTCGCTGGCGGCGATCCCTAAAGCAGAGTATATCGACTGGCATGTTTTAGTTTTATTATACTGTCTGATGTTGGTCGTGGGCGGGTTAAAAAAGCGGCGCATACTTGATCACTGTGCTGTCCGCCTTTTGCAGAAATGTGTTTCGCTGCGGCAGATAACGGCCGCACTGCTGCTGGTAACTTTTGTCAGTTCCATGCTTGTAACGAACGATGTGGCTTTAATAACTTTTGTGCCGCTGACTTTGATCATTGGCAGAGAAGCCGGGCTCGATGTCGGGAAGATCATTATCTGGCAGACATTAGCGGCCAATCTTGGCAGTATGCTGACACCGATGGGAAATCCACAGAATTTGTTTTTATATGCCCGTTATAATTTTGAGATCATTACTTTTTTAAAGGTCACTTTACTGCCGACCTGTTTAGCCGGAGGTATGCTGGCTGTGCTTTTGCTGCGTCAGCAGGACAGAGCGCTGAAAGTGGATCTGGCTGCGGTAAAGGTAGAACGGGGGTGGGATCTGGGCGTTTTAGCGCTGCTGTTTTTACTGTGTGTGGCTGCGGTATTTCACTGGTTCGATCACTGGCTGCTGCTGGCAATAACGGTAACGGCGGTGTTGGTGCTGGATCGTGGCTTGTTCAGGCAGATAGATTATTCACTTTTGATTACCTTTGGCGGTTTTTTTATTTTTATTGGCAATTTGACGCAATTTGATTTTTTAAATATTATCAGGGACAGTTTTTTAGGAAGTGCTGCCGGGACGTATTTTTCAGGTATCGCTGCCAGTCAGTTTATCAGTAATGTGCCGGCAGCAATGCTGCTGGCCGCGTTTACGCAACAGAAGGAAGCCTTACTGCTGGGGGTCAATATCGGCGGGTTGGGAACACTGATCGCTTCTATGGCCAGTGTGATATCTTATAAACTGTTTGCGGAGGCCTATCCCTCCCAGGTCAGGCATTATTTGCTGCTGTTTTTGTATTATAATGCGATAGGGCTGTTTTTGTTAGTACCGTCTGTATATTTTTTACTGCTGTATTGAGAGGATCGTTATGCGCCGCTGGATCATGCATGTGGATATGGATGCGTTTTTTGCATCTGTCGAACAATTTGATAATCCCAAACTGCTGGGACTGCCGGTAATTGTCGGGGGACAGTCGGATCGCGGCGTTGTATCTACCTGTTCTTATGAGGCACGGGTATACGGTGTGCATTCGGCAATGCCAATGGTAGAAGCCAGGCGGCTGTGTCCGCAGGCCGTTTTTTTACCGGGAAGGATGAAGCGGTATCAGGAAGTATCACGGCAGATAATGGCTGTTTTTGACAGCTTTTCACCATTGGTTGAGCAGCTTTCAGTGGATGAAGCATTTCTGGATATTTCGGGAATGGAACTACTGGCTGGTTGTGAGCGTGATATCGGTCTGCAGGTCAAGAAAGCGATCAAAGAAAAAACAGGCTTAACGGCTTCCGTAGGGATCGCTCCCAATAAATTTTTGGCCAAGCTGGCTTCCGATATGCAAAAGCCGGACGGTTTAGTGGTGATAAGGGCGGAGGAGGCCGAGGCTATTTTGAGGCCTTTGCCGGTGCGGCGTATTTTTGGTATCGGGCGCAGTGCTGAGAAGAGTTTGCTGCAGTTTGGCATAGCAACGATCGGGCAGATAGCGGATGCAGATGTACATATTTTGCAGAAAGCGCTGGGCAGTAATGCGGCTGTGGTAAAGCAGCTGGCACATGGTTTGGATGACAGACCGGTCGTTAATGATTATACTGCTAAATCTATCGGTAAGGAATGTACTTTTGAGCATGATCTGCATACGGAAGAAGAGCGGCGTCACGCAGTCCTTGATCTGTGCGGACGGGTCGGCTGGCGGCTGCGGCGCAGCGGTTTTGTTGGTTATACCGTAACTTTAAAGGTAAAGTTTGCATCGTTCAAGATCATTACCCGCAGTATAACAGCCGAAGGCCCTGTGGCTTATGACGAAGAAATTTTTGAGTTGGCGCAGAAGTTGATGCAGTCTGTAAAATGGACTGAAGGTGTAAGATTATTGGGCGTCAGCGTTGCGCATTTGGAACCGGCGGGAGCAGTGCCTGTTCTGAATTTTGTCGAGGATGAGCGCTTGGGGAAACGGAATCAGGCGGTTGATAAATTAAAAGCTAAATTTGGGGAAGACATTATAAAACGCGGTTTTTAAAACCGCGTTTTAGTTTATCAGGATAAATGACATATGCTTTAAAATACAAAATATATGGTTAAATAAATTAGAAAACAACAAAATGTAGTAGATGTTACATAAAACTTTGTTGACATATGCCGGAAATTCACTATAATCATATATATAAGAGCCGGCTGCAATCCCGCTGCCGACAACGAAAAAACAATAAAGGAAGTGTAAATGATGCAAGAAAATTTATTGAAAGAATATGGTCTATATATCAATGGCGAATGGCGTCCTGCTTCTGACGGAGCAACTTTTAATTCTACCGATCCTGCAACGGGAGAACATCTGGCCGTATGCGCAGAAGCAACCAAAGAAGACGTCGACTCAGCCGTAAAAGCAGCCCAGAAGGCCTTTGAGACCTGGAAAGATACTACTGCGCAGCAAAGAGCTGAGATCTTGAATAAAATAGCAGATATTATTGATGCCAATGCCGCGCATCTGGCAAAAGTTGAATCTATGGATAATGGTAAACCATTGCGTGAGACTTCTGGGATCGATATTCCGATGTCGGCAGATCATTTCCGTTATTTTGCGGCAGCGATCAGAACGCAGGAAGGCACTGCGACCATGCTGGATAACAATACTATGAGTCTGGTTTTGCATGAGCCGCTGGGTGTTGTGGGACAGATCATTCCCTGGAATTTCCCGTTTTTGATGGCGGCCTGGAAGCTGGCTCCTGCGCTGGCGGCAGGCGATACTATCGTTATCAAGCCATCCAGCCAGACTTCGCTCAGTATCCTGGAGCTGGCCAGATTGCTTGAAGGCGTGCTGCCGAAAGGTGTTTTGAATATTATTACCGGCAAAGGTTCAAAATCAGGTAACGATATTCTTGAACATCCTGGTTTTGCCAAGCTTGCTTTTACAGGCTCAACTGAAGTTGGACGGTCTGTTGCCGAGGCTGCTGCTGAAAAACTGATCCCTGCGACTCTGGAGCTGGGTGGGAAATCGGCTAACATATTCTTCCCGGACTGCAACTGGGATCTGGCGATGGAAGGCTTACTGCTGGGTATTCTCTTCAATCAAGGTCAGGTCTGCTGCGCAGGTTCCCGTGTCTTTGTACATGAATCGATTTATGATAAGTTTGTAGCAGCTGCTGTCGAACGGTTCCAAAAGGTAAAAGTAGGGCTGCCGCTTGATAAAGGCGTACAAATGGGCTCGCAGATCGATGCGAATCAGGTCAGAAAGATTCTGGGTTATATCGATATTGCTAAAAAGGAAGGCGCTACGATTGCCTGCGGTGGTTATAAACTGACAGAAAATGGTTTGGAGAAAGGCAATTTTGTGGCTCCGACGCTGATCACCGATGTCACTAATAATATGCGTGTAGCGCAGGAAGAAATTTTTGGACCTGTTGCCGTAGTTATCAAATTTAAAGATGAAGCAGACGTCATCCGGATGGCAAACGAAAGCGTTTACGGCTTAGGCGGCGCGGTCTGGACACAGGACATCAATCGTGCTTTGCGTGTGGCCAAAGCCATACAGACCGGAAGAATGTGGGTCAATACCTATAATGCTATTCCTGCCGGTGCTCCTTTTGGCGGCTATAAGCAATCCGGTATCGGCCGTGAAACCCACAAGGTAATGCTGGAGCATTACAGCCAGACTAAAAATATCATGATTAATATTTCTGAGAAAACTTTAGGTTTGTATGAATAAAATGTAATAAAACAAATAAAAAAACGACTGCAAAGCAGTCGTTTTTTTATTTGGGTTTAAAGGTCAGAAAGCAGAAGTAACGAAGCTTTCCATAGCGTCAGCGCTTAATGCGCCTACATGGCTGTCGATAATATTACCATCAGCATCGATAATATAGCTGGTTGGTATGGCCTGAACTGCATAGGCGGAAGCAGCAGAACCGTTTGTATCGAGGACAACGGGGAAACTGAACGCGTGATTTTCCATAAAGGAGGTTACGTCAGGCTTTGTGCCGTCGATATTGACGATAACGAAATGGATCTTATCACCATATTTTGCATATGCTCTTTGGATATCAGGCATTTCACCAACACAGGGCGGACACCAGGTAGCCCAAAAATTAAGGAAAACAGGTTTGCCTTTTAAAGAGGCCAGAGAAACAGGCTGGCCGTTCATATCAGTTACAGTGAAAGACGGGGCTGCAGTGGTTTCGGCTTTAGCAACATGCGGAAGGTCAAAAAAATGTATGCCGCTGACAGCAACGGCAGTAAGTAAAGCTACGCCTAAGATAACTTTTTTGAGTGTGCTCATAACAGTACCTCGCTTTGCAAAATTTTAGAATAGTGTAATAAACTTTATTTTAGTATAACAAAATCTAAAGACGGAACGTTTGTTATACTATTTTTATAAATGGTTACAAAAGTTAATTATTTGTTGCTCCGGCAACATCAGCGTCTGCTGCTTTTACTTTGCGCCCAAGAGAAATCGCGCCCGTAGGGCAGGTATCGATACATTCGCCGCAGTTGATGCACTCCCGGTCGCCGACTTTGACGCAGTCCATTTTGCATTTATGGATACAGGCGTCACAGCCTATACATTTGGCTGCGTCCACCTGAATGCCAAAATAAGACAGCTTGTTGAACAAACTGTAAAATGCCCCCAAAGGGCAGATAAAACGGCAGAAGGGACGATAAATAACAATACTGGCAATAATAGTGACGATCAGTAAAAACAATTTCCAGTTAAAAAGCAGCCCCAGATTCTGTTTAAGGAAGGGATTGGTGCTTAAAAGCGGTACTGCTGCTTCCAGTGTACCGGCAGGGCAGATATATTTACAGAATGTAGGAGCGCCAACACCGACAGCATAGAAAAATACCAATGGCAAAATAATAACAAAAAGCAGTCCGATGATATATTTTAGTTTGGTCAGAGTGCGTGTAGCGTTATTTTTGACAAGCTTGGGTGACGGGATCTTATAAAGCAGTTCCTGAATGAGACCAAAGGGGCAAAGCCAGCCGCAGATAACTCGTCCCAGCAGCAGGCCAAAAAGGATCATAAGTCCCAAAACATAAAAAGGAAAGCGGAGAACAACTCCGGATAAAGAGCTTTGTAAGGCTCCAAGAGGGCAGGCGCCTAAAGCGCCGGGACACGAATAGCAATTGAGCCCGGGGACACAGATGCTTTTGCTGGGGCCCTGCCAGATACGCCCGTTAAGAAAACCTGGAAGATTGCCGTTATAAAGAAAAGCTGTAAGAAATTGAATAACAGTTCGTTTAGCCAATGCCGATACACTCCAGACAGATCATAGCTGCTTTGCGAAGCACGCTGAGATATTGTTGTTGCCAGATGCCGATGCCTAAAAAAATCAGCGCGATCAGCCAAAGATATTTTTTCATAAGCAGTACCTACCATACTTTCTTCCAGATGTACAGATGAGATTGTAAGTACTATGATAGCAGAAAGGCGGACTGAAAACAAATGAAAAAAATGTGGCATAGACAAAACGCTTTTTTATAGTTACAATAAAGGAGTAATAATCTTTGAAATGGAGGATGGTAGTATGGTAAGTGTAAAGAAAGTTGTGATGATGACCCTTGTAGCAGTAACGATGCTTGGACTTGGCGGGTTGTTCCCTCATGCGGAAGCGTCAAAACTGGACGAGATCCAAAGCAGGGGCTACCTTTTGGTTGGTACTACAGGCGATTATAAGCCGATGAGTTACTTAAACCAGGAGACAGGTAAATATGAAGGGTTTGATGTGGAAGCAAGCGGGCTTTTAGCGCAGTCATTGGGAGTGCAGGTAAAATTTGTACCAACAACGTGGAGCACTTTGACGGCTGATACTATAGCCGGCAAATTTGATATCGCGATGTGCGGTATTACCCGTACTTTGGCCAGAGAGCAAAAGATGGCGCAGAGTAAAGGTTATCTTGTGTTTGGCAAAACTATTTTGTGCCGTAAAGGCGATGCTGAAAAGTTTAAAACGCTGGCCGATATGAATAAGAAAAATGTGCGCGTGATGGTCAATCCGGGCGGTACCAATGAAAAATTTGCCCTGGCGAATCTGCCTGACTGCACGCTGATCGTACATCAGCAAAATGCTGAGATCCCCGGCTTGATTGCAGAGGGCAAAGCAGATATTATGATCACTGAAACAATGGAAGCCCGCCGTTATGTACGTGATAATGCAAAGCTGGCGGCGCCGCTGATCGATGAACCGTTTACGAAAAATAACTTTGGCATATTGATGCAGCAGGGCGATCAGATTTTTCTTAACTATGTGAATATGTGGATGGAAGAGATGGAGTTAAATGGTACGCTGGCACGTTTGGATACCCAGTATATAAAATAATTAATGCAGTAATAAATGTAAAAACCTGCCTCTAAAGGCAGGTTTTTACATTTATTTCAATCTTCTAAGTTTGTATTCGTAAAGACTTTAGCATATAATAAAGCGTAAGAAGCATGAAGGAGGAAGTAATGCAATGCTAATACATAAAATAGCTGCTGCTGCGCTGGGGATCATCATGGGGACGGGTTTGCTTTTGCAGACAGACCTCGCCTGGGCAGCAAAAAGCGAAGCTTATTATACAACACAAAAAATTGCAGATCATAAAAAAGGAGAGTTTGCAGTTTTAGCTGATGATGATGTGAATTTTCGTTCCGGTCCTTCAACGACTGCCGCTGTTTTAGCATGCCTGCCGCGGCATTCGCTTTTTCGTCTGAATGGCGGTAAAAGCGGTGAATGGCAAAAAGTTGACTGGAATGGCAAAAGCGGTTACATTTTTGCCGATTACCTGGTAAAGCCTGAAGCTGAAGAACTGATCGACGAAGATAATTCTTTGGGTGACTGGCAGTTAGGGCAGCTCTTTGACAGCGCTGCAGCAAAGACGCTTGGCAAGGTAAAAAAGGAAAGCAAAGATGGCAGTAAGCAGATCTATGATTTTCAGCAGCTGCGGGTCAAGGTCAAGCGGAGCAGTAAAAAAATCGTGGAGCTTACCACAGCTTCGCCTGTAATTTATACGATGCGCGGTATTGGCGCAGGGGACAGCGGTGCCCGGGTCATAGGCCAGTACGGGATCCCGGCCAGAGTCGTTTATTTGAAAGATGATAAGGAAGGCGCCGTGATGATGTATGGTTATGACTTCCCGCAGGAAAGTAAAGTTGGTAAAAAGCTGGATTTTTATCTTAACAGTGACGGCGATGTAAGCAGGATCATTTTGAGCAACGAAGAGTGATCGTGCATAAATATTGAAAATAACGGAAATTTTCTGTAAATTTATGAAAAGTGTAAACTGGTTGACAGAATTAGCCTGTTCCAAAAGTTTTTCAGGAAATTTAAAAAAACTTGTTGACGCCTGTTGAACATGGTGTTAAACTTACAGCAATTAAATAACGACCACAAAACCGTAGAGGCGGAGATCAAGTCGAAAGATGCGCTTACAGAGAGTCCGGGGGGCTGGGAGCCGGATAGAAATGCAGTTCGATAAATGGACCGCTGAGGGTGCAGTCAAATCGGCCTGCCGAGAGTACTCTGCAACGCAACGCCTGCGTTAGGGGCGAGGGGTGTGTTGGCACTCTGCTTCAAGTGCACGATTTGTTTTCGTGAATCAAGGTGGTACCGCAGGTAGATGTTTTTTCAGCCTGTCCTTGTTATATCAAGGACAGGCTTTTTTATTTATATTTTGACGATGAAGGAGTGAACACAGTGCTTAATCTTACGCTGGAAGAAGTTAAAGCCTATCAAAAGGATTATACCGCAGTTCCGGTCGCTAAAGAATGTCTGGCTGATATGACAACGCCGCTGGCGTTTTTATCGACAGTCAAAAACAGCAGCAACGATTATTTTCTGCTGGAAAGTCTGGAGGGCGGTGAGCGCTGGGGTCGTTATTCTTTTATCGGGTATGATCCGATTGTTAAACTAAGGTCAAAGGATAAAGTTGTAGAAGTGATCAACAGCGCTAAAGTTAGATTTAAGGCAGATGATCCTGTCAGCTGTATCAAAGAAGTGCTGGCAGAATATAAGGTGCCGAAAATCGAAGGGATACCGCCTTTAACAGGCGGGTTTGTAGGTTATTTTGGTTATGACTTTATTCAATATTGTGAACCAAGCCTGCATTTTGATTCGGCCAAGGCTACAGCTTTCCCGGATTTTGATTTGATGCTGTTTGATAAACTGGTCGCTTTTGACCATTTAAAGCAGAAAATTTTTATTATCGTCAATGTACGCACTGATAATATCGAAGTGAATTATGCAAAAGCAGAACGGGAAATTGCGGCGATCGAAACGCTGCTGACCAGTACGGTGGAGCAGAAGCCGTTGACGGCGGCCAGACTTGGCGCAGTAAAATCTAACCAGAGTAAGGAATTATATGCGGAGAATGTGCAGAAATGCAAGGAACACATCAGAAATGGCGATGCTTTTCAGATCGTGTATTCACAGAAATTTACGTCAGATTATGATCAGGATCTTTTCAATGCTTACCGCATCCTGCGGACAACGAATCCGTCACAGTATATGGTGCTGATGAAAAACGATGATGTGGAGATAGCAGGGAGTTCACCTGAAACATTGATAAAGGTCAATGGGCGTGAGATCACGACGATGCCGATCGCGGGGACAAGGCCTCGGGGCGTTACAGAAGAACTGGATCAGGCCCTGGAAAAAGAGCTTTTGGCAGATGCCAAAGAAATAGCCGAGCATAATATGCTGGTGGACTTAGGCAGGAATGACATCGGCCGCGTCAGTGAATTTGGCAGCGTTAAGGTGCTTGATTATCTGGAAGTTAAAAGATTTTCCCATGTGATGCATATCACCAGCCGCGTCGTTGGCAGGCTGAGAGCAGATAAAGATTGTCTGGATGCCTTGCAGGCAGTCTTTCCGGCAGGGACGTTAAGCGGGGCGCCGAAAATCAGGGCCTGTCAGATCATTGACGAGCTGGAACCGCAGCGCAGAGGTATTTATGGCGGTGGTATGGGCTATATAGATTTTGGCGGGAACATGGACATCTGTATTACGATCCGCACGATGGTGAAACGTGAAGGTAAAGTTTATGTGCAGGCCGGCGGCGGGATCGTCGCTGATTCTGTGATAGATAATGAGTTTGCTGAAACCGTTAATAAAGCAGGGGCCTGTTTGAAAGCCTTGCAGGAAACGGCAAAGGAACGGTAAGGAGCAAAGCAATGGTAGTTATTATTGATAATTATGACAGTTTTACATTTAATTTATTTCAGTTTGTAGGGATGCTGACAAGTGAAGTCAAGGTATACCGCAACGATCAGATAACGGTGGAAGCAGTAGCGGCGCTGCAGCCTTCCCATATTATTTTGTCGCCGGGACCTGGGTTTCCCAAAGATGCGGGGATCTGCGAAGAGATTTTGGAAAAACTGCAGGGGCAGCTGCCGATTTTAGGTGTCTGCCTGGGGCATCAGGCGATCGGTGAAGTGTTTGGCGGAAAGATCGTACATGCTAAAGAACTGGTGCATGGCAAACAGAGTCTGATCAAAATAGATAACAGCAGTAGACTGTTTAAGGGGCTGCCGCAGGAAATACCGGCTGCAAGGTATCATTCGCTGATAGTTGAGAAGAAATCAAAACCTGAATGTCTGGAAGTTCTTGCAGCTACGGCAGATGGTGAGATCATGGCGGTCAAGCATCGCGATCATGATATTTATGGAGTACAGTTCCATCCGGAATCTATTATGACGCCGGACGGTTTGCAAATTTTAAGAAATTTTTTAGCGATACATTAAGGAGTGAAAAAAATGATCAATGAAGCAATCAATAAACTGGCTGACAAACAGAATCTGACTGGCGCAGAGACGGTGGGGGCTTTTGGCGAGATCATGAGCGGTGCAGCTACTAATGCGCAGATCGCGGCGTTTATTACGGCGATGCGGATGAAGGGCGAGACTATTGAAGAAATAACGGCGTGTGCCAAGGTCTTACGTGAGAAATGCACGCATATCGATCCGGGCAAGGATGTGCTGGATATCGTGGGGACTGGCGGCGATTGTGCTAATACCTTTAATATTTCCACGACCAGTTCTTTTGTGATCGCGGCGGCAGGAGTTCCAGTAGCCAAGCATGGCAATCGCAGCGTTTCCAGTAAAAGCGGCGCTGCCGATGTTTTGGAGGAACTGGGCGTGAAGATCGACCTTTCGGCTGAACGCAATCAGGAACTGCTGCAGGAGATAGACCTATGTTTTTTATTTGCGCAGTCTTATCATGCTTCCATGCGTTTTGCCGGACCGGTACGGAAAGAGCTTGGTATCCGCACGGTTTTCAACATTATCGGCCCTTTAGCGAACCCTGCTTTTGCCAGCCTGCAGCTGTTAGGCGTTTATAAAAAAGAATTGGTAGAACCTTTGGCAAAGGTTCTTGCCAATTTGGGCGTTAAACGCGGTATCGTAGTTTATGGCAATGACGGGATCGATGAGGTGACTGTTTCGGCAACGAATACGATAGCGGAAATAAACGGCGGCGAGATCACGACTTACACTCTTGATCCGCAGGCTCTGGGTTTTGCACCCTGCCGGAAAAGTGATCTGGTGGGCGGTGACGCCAGGGTCAATGCTGGTATCACTTATGATATTTTAAGCGGTAAAGAACAGGGAGCAAAACGCAATGCCGTAGTTTTAAATTCGGGGCTGAGCCTGTATTTGGGTGGTAAAGGTTCTATTAAAGAGTGTATCGAACTTGCCAGGGAAACTATTGACAACGGTAAGGCTTTAGAAAAATTGCAGCAGCTGATAGCGCTGAGCAATGCCTGAGGTGGACGATGATTTTAGATGATATTGCAGCGGCGACACAGCTCAGGGTAGAGCGGCTGCAGAAAAGCAAAAGCTTAAGCAGCGTCAGGTTTGAGGCTGAGGGGTTACCTGAAAGCAAGCGTGGTTTTAAAGCGCGTCTGGCAAGAGCAGGTATGAATTTTATCACGGAGATCAAAAAGGCCTCGCCTTCCAAGGGGATCATTGCCCGGGAATTCGATTATCTGAGGATTGCCGGAGAGTATGAAGCAGCAGGGGCAGCGGCAATTTCGTGTTTAACAGAGCCGCAGTTTTTTTTAGGCAGGGATGAATATTTACAGGCGATCAGCGCCGCAGTGCACGTTCCGGTGTTACGGAAGGATTTCACGATCAGCGAGTATCAGATTTATGAAGCCAAAACTATTGGCGCTGATGCCGTACTGTTGATTTGCGCATTGCTGGAAACGGCCAGGATCAGGGAATTACTGGCTATAGCCGCCAGTATAGGCCTGGAGGTTTTGGTGGAAGCGCATGATGCGGCAGAAGTTGAGGCAGCCCTTGCTGCTGGGGCAGAGATCATTGGCGTCAATAACCGTAATTTAAAAGATTTCAGTGTCGATTTACAGAACAGTCTGCAGCTGAGGCAGTTGGTGCCGCGTGATAAAATATTTGTTTCTGAAAGCGGTATCAGGACTGCGGAAGATGTTAGACAGCTCCAGCAGGCGGGAGTGAACGGTGTTTTGATCGGCGAAACGCTGATGAGAAGTGAGAATATTACTTTAGAGCTGCGGCGGCTGGCGGGTGAGTTAAAATGACCAAGGTCAAAATATGCGGTTTAAAACGTCAAGAAGATATAGCTTTTGCCAACAGGCTGCTGCCGGAATATGCCGGATTTGTTTTTGCGGCCAGTCCCAGACAGGTGTCGGCCGGACAGGCCGCTAAGCTGCGGGCAGAACTGGATTTACGGGTTCAGGCCGTAGGTGTTTTTGTGCAGGAGGAGCTTGATTTTATCAAGCGGCTGGCGTCGGAACGAACTATCGATGTGGTGCAGCTGCATGGTGACGAGAGTCCTGAGTATTGCAGAGAGCTGCGCCGGAGGATAAAGCTGCCGGTTATCAAAGTGCTGCGGGTAGCCAATGCGGCTAGCCTGAGATGCGCGGCGGATTATGAATGTGATTATCTGCTGCTCGATACTTATACCAAGGCTGCCTATGGCGGCAGCGGTCAGCGGTTTGATCTGGGGCTTTTACAAAACATCAGCCTGCAGCGGCCTTTTTTTCTGGCCGGGGGACTGGATGCGCACAATGTAAAAGAGGTTTTAGCGGTGAAGCCATATGCCGTCGATGTGAGCGGCGGAGTGGAAACCGAGGGCAGGAAAGATTTTACAAAAATGAGTGCGTTTATTGACGCAGTGAAAGGAAGCAGAGAAAATGACTAAAGGAAGATACGGCAGGCACGGCGGTCAATATATTCCGGAAACTTTGATGAATGCGGTTTTGGAATTGGAACGCGCTTATGCTCATTATAAAAATGATCCGCAGTTTATGGAAGAATTGCAGACTTTATATCGTGAATACGCCAACAGGCCTTCTTTATTATATTATGCCGAGAAGATGACGCGGGATCTGGGTGGGGCCAGAATCTATTTAAAACGTGAGGATCTGAATCATACCGGTTCACACAAGATCAATAATGTGTTAGGACAGGTGCTGCTGGCAAAAAAGATGGGCAAAAAACGGGTGATCGCCGAAACAGGGGCCGGACAGCACGGTGTGGCGACAGCGACCGCGGCGGCTTTGATGGACATGGAATGTGTCGTTTATATGGGCAAGGAAGATACGGAGCGGCAGGCGCTGAACGTTTTTCGCATGGAGCTGTTGGGAGCCAGAGTGGTAGCTGTAGAAACTGGCACTATGACTTTGAAGGATGCTGTCAATGAGGCTCTGCGTTCCTGGACTGCCAATGTCAATGATACTTATTATGTGCTGGGCAGCGTGATGGGGCCGCATCCTTATCCGGAAATAGTCAGGGATTTTCAGCGTGTGATCGGCAGAGAGGTCAAGCAGCAGATGCTGGAGCAGGAAGGCCGTCTGCCGGACGTAGTAATGGCCTGTGTCGGCGGCGGTTCCAACGCTATGGGACTGTTTTATGATTTTATTCCCGAGACGGAGGTGCAGTTGATCGGTATCGAAGCTGCCGGACGCGGCATTGAAACTGAGGAAACTGCGGCGACGATCAATCGCGGCAGTCTGGGGATATTTCACGGCATGAAATCTTATTTTATGCAGGATAAATACGGCCAGATCGCGCCGGTGTATTCGATTTCGGCGGGGCTCGATTATCCGGGTATCGGGCCGGAGCATGCCTATTTACATGATACAGGGCGGGCCAGTTATGTAGCGATCACAGATGATGAGGCGGTACAGGCTTTCAATTATCTGTCGAAAACGGAAGGGATCATTCCGGCGATAGAAAGCGCGCACGCGCTGGCTTATGCAATGAAGCTGGCGCCTGAAATGGCCAGGGATAAGATCATCGTCGTTAATTTGTCGGGGCGCGGCGATAAGGATGTAGCGGCGATCGCCAGATATATGGGGGTGGATTTGCATGAGTAAAATATCGCAGGCTTTTAAAAATAAAAAGAAATGCTTTATCCCATTTGTTACAGCGGGCGACCCTGATCTGGCAGTTACCAAAGAACTGATTTTGGCCATGGCGTCGACAGGGGCGGATATTATTGAAATAGGCATACCTTTTTCTGATCCTGTTGCTGAAGGCGAGGTTATCCAGCGAGCCAATGTGAGGGCCTTAAACGCAGGCACGACTACGGACAGGCTGTTTGAAATGCTGGCGGAAGTGAGGCAGCTTACGCAGATCCCGCTGGTATTCTTGACTTACGTCAATCCGATTTTTATTTACGGTACGGAAAAATTTATGGAAAAATGCCGGCAGACAGGGATCGACGGCGTTATTGTGCCTGATCTGCCGTATGAAGAAAAAAATGAGCTGCTGGCGTGCTGTAAGGCGTATGGCGTCGATCTTATTTCGTTGATAGCGCCTACTTCTGACGACAGGATCCAGATGATCGCCAGAGAAGCCATGGGTTATATTTACGTTGTTTCTTCACTGGGAGTTACCGGTGTGCGCAGCAATATCACTACGGACATTGGAGCGATAGTCAGCCGGATCCGCGAGGTGACTGATACTCCTGTAGCGGTAGGCTTTGGCATTGCGACGCCGGAGCAGGCGGAAAAGATGGCGGCTCTAAGTGATGGCGCGATAGTTGGCAGCGCTATCGTGAAGCTTGTTGAGCAATATGGAACAGCCGCCGCAGGGCCTGTGCAGGAGTATGTTGCCAGAATGGCTGCCGCAGTAGCGCGTGCATGATAATAAATGTGTTATGCAACCCGTCTGTGTAGTCAGGCGGGTTTGTGTTATAATAATTTCTATAGTTATATAATGAGTGGAGATGAATACAGATGCAGACACGTCTATTAGAACGTTTTTTACGCTATACCGCGGTGACAAGCCAGAGCGATGCTTCTCAGACAGTGGTTCCTTCCACAGAGGGGCAGAGAAGGCTGGCTGAATTATTAAAGAAAGATCTTGCCGAACTTGGCTTAGTTGATCTTGAGATCAGTGAATATTCTGTCCTTACAGGCAAACTGCCGGCTAATTTGCCTGGCGGCAGCAGCGGACAAATACCGGCTGTTGGTTTTGTCGCCCATTTAGACACGGTTGATGTTAAGCTGGCGGCTGACATCAGACCGCAGGTTGTGCGGGCTTATAGCGGCGGCGATGTTTGCCTGAATGCAAAAGAGGGAATCTATCTTCGTGAGGCAGAGCATCCTGAATTATTGCAATATAAAGGGCAGGATATTGTTTTCAGCGATGGTACCAGTGTTCTGGGCGCCGACAATAAGGCGGCTGTGGCAAATATCGTGGTAGCGCTGGAAACTTTGGCCCAGAATAAGACGCTGCTTCACGGCGATATTTATGTCGCTTTTGTGCCAGATGAAGAATGTGGTCTGCGCGGAGCTAAAAAAATGGATCTCAGTAAATTTCCGGTAGCTTTCGCCTATACTATCGACTGCTGTGAGTTGGGCGAGGTGGTGTATGAAACTTTTAATGCCGGCAGTGCGGTAATAAAAATAAAAGGTGTCAGCGCGCATCCTATGTCAGCCAAAGGGGTGATGGTCAATCCGCTGTTAGCCGCTATTGATTTTGCCAATTTATTTGACCGGCAGCAGACCCCGGAATGTACAGACGGCAAGGAAGGTTATATCTGGGTCAAGGGTATGCAGGGCAATCAAAGTACGGCCACGGTGAATCTGGATATTCGCGATCATGACAAAATAAAATACGAAGCACGCAAACAGACTGTTTGGGAAAATGTTAAAAAAATCCAAAAGCTGTATCCTAAAGCTGTTATCAACTGTGATATCAACGATACCTATGGGAATATTGCCGATGCTGTAAATGATGAAAACCGTAAATGTATAGACTATATTTATACCGCGATGTCAGAACTGGGAATAAAGCCGAAAACGATTGCGATGCGGGGCGGTACGGATGGTTCATATATTTCTACGCAGGGAATTTTAACGCCGAATTATTTTACCGGCGGCCATAATTTCCATTCAAATTGTGAATTTCTGCCGCTGCCTTCGTTGGAGAAATCATGCCTGATGACATTGAAATTGATCGAATTGATTGCTAAAGGCTAAAAAGTTAAGAATGCCGTCTCTTTAAATTTTAAGAGGCGGCATTTCTGGTTTCACAAAGAAATAACGAACCGGCAGCCGGGAATGTGTTATAATTTGTATGAGAAAATAATGATGTGGGAGGCCCTATGAATATTGGTGCGCGTTTGGAAGCGATTGGGAGATTAGTCCCTGAGAACGTCAGCATAGCAGATATAGGAACGGATCATGCGTATTTGCCGGCCTGGCTGGCAGAGCGTGGCCGGATAAAAAAAGCAGTAGCAGGCGATATTTGTGAAGGCCCGTGTGCTGCGGCACGCAATACAGTTGCAATGTACGGACTGAATGATAAAATAGAAGTGCGGATGGGAAACGGCTTGGCTATTATCAGGCCTGGCGAAACGGATGTGATCATAATTGCCGGGATGGGTGCCGGTACGATGATCGAAATCATTGAAGCAGGAATGGAGGCCGCACGGGAAGCCAGTCTGCTGATATTACAGCCGATGGCCGGCGCGCCTTCTTTAAGACGTTGGGCTAACGCCCACGGCTGGTACATTGCTGATGAAGTCCTGGTTGAAGATGGGCGTCATCTTTATGAAATCATAGTGCTGAAACGCGGGCATGAAGCTGCTGTCAGTACAGCTGCCTATGAAATAGGGCCGCGGTTACTGGAACAAAGGCCGCCGCTTTTCCAAAAACATCTGGCTAAAATATGCGGGCAATATCAAAAAATGCTGTTGAATATGCAGCGCAGTGCGGCCGCAAAACAAAGTGGCAAGTATCAGGAAATACAGGCTTTAGTGCAGGAACTGGAGGGATTAGACGATGGAGGCTACGGTAAATGATATCGTTAAAATAATGGATGGCATAGCGCCGCCTGATCTGGCAGAAGCCTGGGATAATGTCGGATTATTGGTGGGGCGCGGCAGCAGTGCGGTAAAAAAGCTCATGGTAGCTTTAGATGTATCGCCGGAAGTAGTAGAGCAGGCTATGGAGCATAAGGTACAGATGATCGTTACGCATCATCCGGTTATTTTTGACCCCATAAAAAAAATGACCGACAGAACCTGGCAGCATAAATTGCTTTTAGATTGTGCTGAAAATAAAATTGCCGTTTATAGTGCTCATACCAGTCTTGATAGCGTGCTTGGCGGAGTCAATGATGTTTTAGCTGAGAAAATGGGCCTATTGCATACTGAAGTTTTGGCCCCTGCTGCCAGCGGCGCGGCTGGCTTAGGACGAGTAGGCCACTTGCCGGAGGCAATGACGCTGCAGGATTTTGCAGAGAAAGTAAAAGCAGTTCTGCAATTGGAAAAAGTTACTGTCGGCGATGCCGGGCGTATGGTAAATAAAGTTGCTTTATGCGGCGGGGCCGGAGCTGATTTTATTGGCGAGGCACTGGCCGCAGGGGCAGATACATTTGTGACGGGCGATGTAAAATACCATGCCGCCCAGCAGGCGGTCTACAGTGGTCTGAATATAATCGATGCCACACATCAGGGTACAGAATTGCCTGTAATAAATACGCTTGCGGACAGGATTGCTTTGCGCCTGACTTCCTGTGGTTTCCGCACGCAGGTTTTGGTAGCGAAGGAAAGTAAAATTTTGCAATGCCTGTAAACGGTATACTTTTAAGGAGGGTGACAAATATGATCAGCGATTTTAAGGCAGGCACAAAAGTGTGTCAG
Organism: uncultured Phascolarctobacterium sp.; assembly: GCA_900545535.1. Classification (GTDB taxonomy): domain Bacteria; phylum Bacillota; class Negativicutes; order Acidaminococcales; family Acidaminococcaceae; genus Phascolarctobacterium. The sequence goes on along the minus strand of UQZN01000014.1, from coordinate 15,023 downwards.
GCTGTATTGCTGCGTGTGCAGAAGATCGGCAATTCGTCGAATGGCGGAGTATTTGCGCGCGGTTTGCTGGAAGATAACAGCGGTAAAATACCGTTTATTGTTTTTGAAGCTGGCATTGTAGATAAAATGCGGTCAATGGAAGGACCCAGGGTAATGATGGTTGGCGGTATGGTCGATATCAATAAATTTTCTAATGATATGACGCTGCAGCTGGTCTTACAACGTATGGAAGAGATCATGCCGGAAGATGATATCACGCATTTACTGCCTAATGGCGATTTTGACCATCAGGAATATGAAAATAAACTGCAAAAGCTGATCAAAGGGGTAATGACACCTGGAATAAGATTGCTGCTTGAGAATATTTTCAGCGGCAGCTTATACGACAAGTTTTTGATAAATCCTGCGGGAATGCGTTTGCACCATGCCTATATCGGAGGCTTGCTGCAGCATTCCGTCGATGTAGCAGGGATTGCGCAGGCACTGGCAGAGCGTATTGGCGGCGTCGATAAGGATTTGATCGTTGCCGGAGCGCTGCTGCATGATATTGGCAAGCTCAGGGAAATTTCTTCGGATATAGGTTTCCCTTATACGATGGAAGGCCGCCTGCTGGGACATGTGGCGATGTCGGCTGTGATGGTGCAGGAGGCTGCCGCTAAGGCAAAAGTAACAGGCCCTAAACTGCAGCAGCTGCTGCATATTGTGCTGTCGCATCATGGCGAGCAGGAAAAAGGTTCGCCGGTTGCTTGTGCGACGAAAGAAAGTTTTATTGTTCATTATGCTGATGAAATCGATGCGATCATGAATCAGTTCAGTAAAAATGAAGGGAAAAATCCCTGGGAATATAATAAGATGCTACAGCGTTTTTTACTGCATGAAGCTTGACTAAATAATCTCGATGTGTTAAATTAACAAACGATATGAGTGCGAAAGATGATCGCGGTGACGCTGAGGCGTCAACGAGGAAAGTCCGAGCTCCACAGGGCAGAATGCCGGATAACGTCCGGCGAGGGTGACCTCAGGGACAGTGCCACAGAAATGTGTACCGCCTGCTATGCAGGTAAGGGTGGAACGGTGCGGTAAGAGCGCACCAGCGGTCGGGTAACCGGCCGGCTAGGTAAACCCCATTCGGAGCAAGACCAAATAGGGGAGGGATGAAGCGGCCCGCTGAACCTTCCGGGTTGTGTCGCTGGAGCCTGTGAGTAATTGCAGGCCTAGATAAATGATCATCACCGCTTTGCGGAACAGAACTCGGCTTACTGAGCACTCGTATTCATTGATATCAAGCTGCCTGTTAGGGGCAGCTTTTCTTTTTTCCAAAAATTCACATAATCACTTCATATTAATTTCAAAATAGTGATATAATATAAAAGTATTCTAAATTGACGGTGAGGGTAATTCAATGAAACATATTTCTTTTGTAGTGCCTGTTTTTAATGAAGAGGCCAATCTCAGGGAATTTTACCAACGGCTGACAGAGATTATGTCGCCACTGCCATACGAATACGATATTACTTTTGTTGACGATGGTTCCAAAGACAGCAGCGTTGTGATTTTGTCGGAACTGGCGCGTGCGGACGAGCGTGTGCAGGCTTATTTGCTTTCCCGTAATTACGGACATCAGCTGGCGCTGACCTGCGGGTTGGATCATGCTGAGGGCGATGCCGTTATTACAATGGATGGCGATTTGCAGCATCCGCCGGAATTAGTGCCGGACTTATTGCAGCTGTGGGAAGACGGCAATGAAATCGTTCAGACGATTCGCTTAAGCACAGAAAATGTTTCTTTTATGAAACGTTTTTCGTCAGCAGTTTATTACAAACTCATCAATATCATGTCTAAGGTAGAAATCACTCCCGGCGGCAGCGATTTCAGGCTTATGGATCAAAAAGCCGTAGAGGCTTTTCGCCTGTATCGGGAAAGAGCGCGCTTTATCAGAGGGCTTATCAATACTTTAGGGTTTAAGGTAGCCAAGATAGAATTTGTGGCTCCGCCTCGTTTTGCAGGCAAATCAAAATACAGTCTGCGTAAAATGCTGCATTTCGCATTGGATGGGATCACTTCTTTTTCCAACCTGCCTTTGCGCTGGGCTTTTTACTGCGGTGTGTTCTGCGGACTTTGCAGCCTGATGGTGCTGGGACATGTTTTTTATGTTAAATATGTTATTGATGATGCTGTGCCAGGTTGGGCAACTATGACAGCCAGTGTATTGTTTTTGGGAGGTATTCAATTAGTAGGCATTGGTATTTTGGGAGAGTATATTGGACGGGTTTTTGAGGAAGTTAAGCAAAGACCGCTGTATCTTGTAGGACGCCATCTCGGGAAAAAGTAAGATAGTTTTACAATATTGTAAGTTTATGTTATAATTATTTACAGTTGAGAAAGGATGTGCGGTGCTTGCTGAAGAAAAAGCTGTTATGCGTAGTATTGACAATGCTGTTTTGTTTTATGAACATTGCAACTGCTTTAGCGTCTTTTGAGCGCGGTGACGAAGGACAGGAAGTCATTGAGATTCAAAAACGCCTGGTAGAGCTACAATATAAAGTGTCTGATGTTGACGGTAAGTTTGGTCCTGAAACAGAAGCTGCTGTCAAGCAGTTCCAGGCAGATAAAAGTTTGGAAGTTGACGGGATTATCGGCAACGATACTTATCGTGCCCTGATGCAGAAAGAAATGCCTCCAAACCGTTCCGGCCGCAGCGCATCAGTGCGTAACGTTATTCGTGCGGCATACAGTGTTTTGGGTACGCCTTATGTTTTTGGCGGGACCAGCACTTATGGCTTTGATTGTTCCGGCTTTACTCAGTATGCTTTCGCACGTGCAGGCATCAGTATTCCCCGTATGGCTGACAGCCAGTTGTATTATGGACGTCAGATTTCTATGAGCGAGTTACGTCCGGGAGATTTGATTTTCTTTTCTACCTACGAACCCGGTGCTTCTCACTGTGGCATTTATCTTGGCGATGGTAAATTTATCCATGCTGGCACCAGTACAGGCGTGGTTGTAGCCGATGCGTTTACCGGTTATTGGGGTGAACGTTATTACGGAGCCTGCCGCGTTTTATAAAGATAGGACTTTCAGCAGACAAGCTTTCTTGTCTGCTTTTTTTATGAGCAAAAAGAGACTGAAAATGTATTTCCTTGTCATAAATCTGTTTAAGTTGTAATATTTTTGTGAAAGCAGTATAAAAACAGGCTTTTTAAAGAAAACTATTGTATAATAATAAGCAAGAATAGTTATGAGGTGATTAGTATGGATATTCAAAAAGTTTTAATTGCCGACGACGAGAAGCATATTCGCGAGATTCTTAAGATGTATTGCGAAAAAGAAGGCTTCGAGGTTATTGAAGCAGCTGACGGCGCCGAGGCGATTTTAAAAGTACAATCTGAGAAGCCTGATATTCTCATTTTGGATATCATGATGCCTGTTATGGACGGCTTGGAGGTTTGCAAGCAGGTTCGTAAAATGTCTGATCTGCCGATTATTATGTTGACAGCTAAAGATGAAGACGATGATCGCATTTTAGGTCTGGAGATTGGGGCGGATGATTATATTACAAAACCTTTTAACAGCCGCGAGGTCGTTGCCAGGATCAAAGCTGTTCTGCGCCGTGCAGGAACTCAGGAAAAACAGGAAGGCCGTTCGCGGGTAGAATATGATGGGCTGACTATTGATATGGAAGAATATCAGGTAATTGCTTTTGGCCAGAAAATGACTTTTACAGCTAAGGAAATGGAATTGCTCTGGTGTCTGGCAACAAATCCTGGTAAAGCTTTTTCGCGTAACCAGCTGTTGGAAACTATTTGGGGTTATTCCTATTATGGCGATACCCGCACTGTAGATACGCATATCAAACGTATCCGTCAGAAACTCAACATTCCTGAAAATTCTAAATGGGATATCACTACTATTTGGGGTGTTGGCTATAAATTTGAGGTGAAGAGTGAATAAGTCTTTAAGTACCCGACTTATGTACAGCTTCATGGCTTTGATCGTAGTTATTGTAGTCGGCGTGACAGCGGGTATTTCTTACCTCATCGCCGACTATTTTTTTAAGATCAAAGAGCAGGAGCTGGCCCAAAAGGGCAATGAGATGGCTGAGACCATTGAATATTTTATGCTGCGCGATACAGATCGGACCACGCTGCACCGCTATATAGTCGCGGTAGACAGGCTGGTTGGTGCGCGTATTTGGCTTTTTGATAATAAATATGATCTTTTGGCCGCTTCTTTAGTTAATACTGACGAAGAAGCAGGCGGTAATAAACTGATCCGCAATTATAATTCTAAAGAGGGAACCGAACTTTTAGGCAAAGAAATAAAAGGCGGTAATTTGTCGACGAAGGTCCGCAGTATTCTGAAAGATGTATACAGTGGTAAATCGGTAAAATCGCAGATTTTCCACCCCTATTATAAAGAACAGGTCATGCTGGTCGGCGTGCCGTATGGCAAGCAGGATGGAGCGCATGGCGCTATTTTGCTGGCAGAGCCGCTGAGCGGGTTTGACAGTTTCCTGCGCGATATTTACATCTATACTTCTATTGTAGGTGTGCTGGCACTTATTTTAAGTTTGTTCATGGTCAGACGATTATCACGTTCGATCATCAAGCCGTTAATATCCATGAAGGATAGTGCCGCCGCTATTGCTTCCGGTGACTATACGCGGAAGGTGGAAGTGCATGGCGAAGATGAGGTGGCTGCCCTGGGCAGAGCCTTGAACGCACTGGGTAATGATTTGAGTGCTTTTGTTGATAAGACAGAGCGAACTGAAAAAATCCGCCGTGATTTCGTAGCCAATGTTTCGCATGAGCTGCGGACACCTATAACTATTATTCGTGGCTACAACGAAGCGATCAGTGACGGTACTATCACGGATAAGGAAATGATCCAGCGTTACCGTGCCTTGATAAATGAAGAAACGATCAGGCTGGAACGCATGATCAGAGAGCTTCTGAATATCAGCCGCTTCCAGGCCAGTGACGAACTGACGACAGGTATTGAACCACTGCCGTTAGCGGAAATAGTGCGTAATGTTACGGAAAAACTGATGGTCAAATCGGTGAAGCGTCATGTAACGCTGGTCATTCATGCCGATGAAAACATTGCCGTTGTGGGTAATGGCGATCAGCTGGTACAGCTTATTATGATTTTGGGGGATAATGCCCTGAAATATTCGCCTGATAATGGAACGATCGCTTTTACTGCGGTAAGACAGGAGGACGGCAGTGTTTTGCTTTCCGTAGCCGACCAGGGGCCGGGAATCCCGGAAGAGGATCTGCCATTTATCTGGGAAAGATTTTACAAGGTAGATAAATCACATTGCCGTAATGTACCGGGAACAGGTCTGGGGCTTGCTATTGCTAAAGAAATCATCCGCGTGCACGGAGCTAAGGCCCAGGTGTTCAGCACTCAGGGCGTTGGTACGCGTTTTGAAGTGACCTTTCCGAAGGAGAAAGTCGTTTTATGCTAAAAATGTTTTGCCCGGATTTTCGTTTTGACAGTATCGCGGCGATTCCTGTTGACTGGCTGAAAAAACAACGGGTAGAGAGAGTTATTTTAGATGTTGATAATACTTTGCTGCCGCGGGATGCCGTGCAGCCGGAGGAAGCTGTGCTGAACTGGCTGGAGTCGCTGCGTAAAAGCGGTATAGAGATAGTGCTGCTTTCCAATAACGGCGGGGAAAGACTGCGGAAAATCAGCGCAGCAGCCCAGGCTGAAGCAGTGAGCTGGGCTGCCAAACCAATGCCCTGGGGCTTTAAAAGAGCGCTCAAACGTTTTGACAGGCAGCAGGGGAAAGTAATGGTTATTGGTGATCAGCTTTTAACCGATGTCCTGGGTGCCAAACGAATGGGCTTTACTGTGCTTTGGGTACGGTCGCTGCGGGGAAAAGAATTCCCGGTGACAAGGATTACAAGGCAAATAGAAAAAATGCTGGTGCGCAGATTAGAGGCGCAGGGCTTATTGCCGGAGGAAAGAAAATGAAAGTTGCATTGATCCAAATGGAAATAGCGGAGAAAAATACACCGGGAAATATTGCGCATGGTCTGGAATTGCTGCAAGAAGCAGCAGTGGGCAGCGACATTGCCGTATTGCCTGAGATCTGGACCACAGGCTATTCTTTAGGACATCTTGAGGAAGAAGCGGAAACCATAGACGGCAGTACGGTCACTGCAGTGCGTAAGATCGCTAACGATCACCATTGCGCTGTGGTAGCGGGGTCGATCCCTTTGCGGCACAAAGACGGGAAGATTTATAATAACACTGTAGTTATTGATAAGCAGGGCAGCATTGTTGCGTCTTACAGCAAAGTACATCTTTTTGGATTGTTCAACGAAGAACGTTTTTTTGCTGCCGGTGATAATTTTGATACCTATGAGCTGAATGGCGTTATCTGCGGTTCGACTATTTGCTATGATTTGCGTTTCCCTGAATTGTATAGACATCTCTCGCTGCAGGGAGCCAAAATAATTTTTGTGCCTGCTGAATGGCCGTCTTCCAGGGGTGATATTTGGACTTTGCTGGCCCAGGCCCGCGGCGCGGAAAACCATAATTATATAGTTGCCGTTAATTGTGTGGGTGAGTTCAAAGGAGCGCCGTTTTACGGACATTCGATGGTAGTAGACCCGATGGGGAAAATCATAGCTGAAGGCGGCAGCGAAGAAGAAATTATTTACTGCGATCTTGATTTACCCTATATTGATAAAGTGCGTGCAAGGCTTAATGCATTGGCTGACGTGCGTGAGGAGCTTGTAAAATGATCAGAAAGTTGCTTGGAGCGATGATTTTATGTGCCGTATTGCTGGTGCAGAACCTGCCGGTACAGGCGGCTGCTGTTGAACCGAGGGAGTGCCCAAAGGATCTGAAATATCTTTTGGGGATGTACTATGGCAATGGTGAGCAGTTTGTTATAAGAGAACGCGGCGGTGAGCTGGAGCTTTTGTACAGAACTACGCGGGAAGATTATAAATTTGCCAGGAGCAACCAGTTTCCGCTCAAAAAAGAACGCTTTGATTCGTATACGCTTTTGGAAGCAGGACCAATGAACAATACTGAGACTAGTGTGCGTTTTGAACGTGATCCTGACGGCTATGGCATTACGTGTAAAATAGGCGGTAACCGTTATAGCCGGGCTTTCTTCGGAGCTGACAGAGAGAAGCCGTTTCGTCTGCCGCAGCCGGCAGATTGGCAGGCTTTAAAAAATGCTGCTGCTGAAGCTGTGATGCCTGCGGCACTGGCTGAAGGTAAACAGGCGCGGCTGGTGGATGTGGCAAAGGCCGTACCAGGGATAAAACTTGATCTGCGTTATGCCGGGACAAATAACTGTTTTGGCGTTCCTATTGTTGACGTACAAAAAGCTTATCTTGACCAGGAGGCCACTGCAGCGTTGAACCGGGTGCAGAAAAAACTTGCCGATTACGGTTATGGACTTGTCATTTGGGAAGCTTACCGGCCCTGGTCTGTATCTAAGCTTGCCTATGATGCTTTCCCTGAGGATAAAAAGCAAATGCTGCCTGCGCCGGAGCAGGGCTTTTCACATAATACCGGCAGATCCGTTGACGTAAGCCTGTATTATCTTGAAACAGGTGAACCTGCAGTAATGATCAGCGATTTTGATGAACCGTCAGTCCGGCAATATACGAAGTTTGCCGGTGGTACGGAACTCGAACGTTATCAGCGTGATCTGCTGCATCAGCTGATGAGTTTGGAAGGTTTTTCGGGCAGCGATATGGAATGGTGGCATTTTGATTATGAGCCGGATACGGTCTACAGTCATTTAAATCTGCCATTAGCGGAATTGAACTGAGCCTTTACAGAAAATTTAGATATGCTATAATATAAAAGCTAAAAAAAATTACGAGGTGAACCGGCATGAACGTTTACGATTGTGCAAATGCGTTGGCTAAAGCAATGCGCGAAAGCCAGGAATACAAAAAATTAAAAGAGGCTAAAGCTGCTCTTGAGCAGGATCCCAAAGGTAAAGAGCTGGCTGAGGAATTTTTACAATTGAGCCAGGAAATAGAATTGGCGAAATATCAGGGCCAGGAAGTTCCGGAAGAAAAAAATGAAAAACTGCAAAAACTTACTGGTATTTTAGGATTAAATACAGTCGCTATGGAGTATCTGCACGCCTTTATGCGTTTTCAAATGATGATGGGTGATATTTCCAAATCTATCGGAGACGTAGTAAAGGAAGTTACTGGTGAATAAAGAGTTTTTAGATTTGGCTGAACAACTGAAAAGTTCTGTTTCCTGTACTGTGCGTTTAAATGAGCTGATGAGCGGACATACGTCTTTTAAAATCGGCGGACCGGCGGATATTCTGGTTTTGCCGGAATCGATCGAACAGTTGCGGGAAGTTTTGCAAGCGGTCAGTAAAACTGCTGTTCCGCTTACTTTACTTGGCAATGGCTCCAACGTTTTAGTGCGTGATAAAGGTATCCGAGGTATCGTTATCAAGCTGGGAAATATGCTGCGGCATTTTTATGAGACAGATGATTTGCTGGTCTTTGGTTCAGGCTATTCGCTGGCCTTGGCTTCTTACAAGGCGATGGAATGCGGCAGGACTGGTATGGAATTTGCCGTAGGTATTCCGGGCAGTATTGGCGGCGCCGTATATATGAATGCCGGGGCCTATGATGGTGAAATGCAGAATATAGTCCATTGCGTAAAGGTCATGGATCTCCAGGGAGATGAGCGTATACTCACTGCCGAAGAATTGAATTTTGGTTATCGTAAAACCAGTTTGCAAAACAGTGGGCTTATCGTTACGGAAGTAACGCTGAAAATGCCGGCTGGGAATAAAGCTGCTATCAAGTCGAAAATGGATGATTTCAGCCAGCGGCGGACCAGCAAGCAGCCTTTGGAAATGCCCAGTGCCGGCAGTATGTTTAAACGTCCGCCAGGATTTTTTGCAGGGACGCTGATCGATCAGGCCGGATTAAAAGGCTATACGGTCGGCGGCGCTCAGATTTCTACTAAGCATGCGGGCTTTGTCGTCAATGTTGGCGGCGCTACGGCTGCTGATGTTTTACAGCTTATCAATGATGTTCAAGCCAAAATCAAAGCTGGCGTTGGTGTTGAATTACAGCCAGAAGTTTTGGTGATCGGTGAAGAATAAGAATTTGCTTACTCCAAAAGCTCCGATAGTTGATATCGGAGCTTTTTTACTGTCACAAAATGTTCAATTGAAAAGCATTGGAACGCTATGATATAATAACAGCATTGCAGGGAAAGAAGGATTTTAGATTAATGAATAACGGAAAAGACAATGTGTATGATTTAGTAGAAGATTTTTACGCCCATGATGAAGGCTGGAACACATTGCTCAGACAAGAGTATGCCGAAGGTTTTCTGCGCATGGAAGCCTGGAAAGGCAAAAAAAACAGTGATTTATACCGCAGTTGGGATAATGTAACGATGCTGTGTTTATATCTCGGCAGCGCCGAAACTTTTTTAGGGGATATGAATGCAGATGATTTTGTTGATTGCATAGCCTGGTGCGGAAGAAATATTTCAGAATTTACACCTGATTATGAGGGCACACGTTTTTTTCTGGAAACCTGTGACAGTCTGTTCAAATATTTAAAAGGCAAAAATGCCATCTCTGATGCTTCCGCCCCTGGAGCAGCAGCTGTACTGCTGCTGCAAGGCGAGAAAATGAATATAGTTTTGCCGGACGGACATTTTGATGATGCCAATTCTGCAAGAGCCTGGGATGCTACGCCGGACATACCTGCCAAAATATTTTTAAATATCGGTGAACGTCTGCAGGAATTGCTGGAAGTGCTGCACAGATTTTTTGAACGGGAATATTTCCGTCTGGATCTTGATCGGGCTGCTTTTCTATACTATGGCATTTTAATGGGCTATGAGGACGAAAAGAAAGCGAACCTTGAGGAAACCAGCGAATGTTTTTGGGATTATTTTCTGTTTGATTATCATTTGCTGCGCAGTGATAAACGGCCGCTGGAGTTTTTTTATGAACGTACCTGCTTGCCGGAAAGCAATGAATATGACGCAGTATTTGCCAAACGTAACCGTGATGTTCTGGAAGAACTGTGTAAAGCAAGACTGGCTGTATTTAAAGTCGACAGCTATACAGATGACGGCGCTTTTGAATGTACAGACTGGCTGAGCGGTGAAAAGTATACTTTAAGTTTGCCTCTGGAAGAGTCAGCTGACTTAAACGACGCTATTTTGTTAGGTCATATTTTTTATAATGAAAGCATGATAATGAATTATGTAAGCTGTCTGAAAATAGGTAAAGTAGCGCAAAAACGTTTGTTTAATACGCTGCAGGCCTGCAAAGAATGGTACAGCATCCAGGACCCTACAGCGGGGTGGGAAACATTTATAGCCAGGAACCCAATGCTGCTGCGGCATATGGTATTCCTGTATTCTGCTTTTGTAAATTTGAATAATTTTAACTATGAAACGGCACATAAAAATTATCTTCCGGCGGAAATAGATTATAATGACAGAGTCATTCTGAGAATCAGGCAGATGATGGAGCCATATCATTTTTCCGAGCGTGATATTAAGCTTGTTATTCAGCTGTGGGCTGATTTTAAGGCGAAATCCTGCAGGGACATACGAATGCCGAACCTTTGGGCTGCCGGAGCAATTTTTAATTTTATTAAAGCAAACGGCGTTTATAATTATAAAGATGAAAAAATTGCTGAATTATGCCAAAACGTACCGCTGGACGTTTTGCAGCGGATGTCTAAGGAAATATGGGTGACTTTGGGGATAGAAAAACACGATCCACGTTATATCAATGAAGAAGGTATTTTGTTGATGGCACTTTCCTAACGTGAAAAAGGAGTTTTGCTATGAAATGCAGTTTTTGCGGAAAAGAGTTAGAACGCGGCACACAAGAGTGCCCTTATTGTCATTGCCGAATAGAAGCTGAAGTACAGGTGCTGCGTCCTGAGGAAAGAGACACCTTTGACGGTGTGACGATCGAACAAGATGGAAACTCTGAGAGCGGCACGCGTGTGGAAGATACGAAAGCAGAGCGCAGAACCTACGGGCAGAGTACAGCTGGGCCACAGATCCGTGTGCACAGTTTTGGCTGCGGCAGCGGTATATTGATGACGCTGTTGATTTTAGGCGGTATTCTGGCGATCTTCTTCTTTTTGCTGCCTACATTTTTGATTTTTGCCGCAATTGGCGCAGTAGTAGTATTTATTATGCGGCTTTTTATGTAAAATGAAGCAGGTTTTGTTAAGTGTCAAGATTGCGCTGAGATTTATGTGATTTATCCGGTAAAAATAAAATCCGCCTGTTGATCAACAGGCGGATTTTTTGCTGTGTTTGGTTATTTTTTTAGCAGTCCTTTTAATTCCTGCAATTTTTCTGCAAATTTGTGCAGAGTTACAGTAACAGGTAGTGGCGTGGTTAAATCTACACCGGCTGTTTTTAACAGGTTAAGCGAGTAGTCACTGCCGCCGGAAGCAAGGAAACGCAGATATTTCTTTACTGCCTGCGGTTCTTTGCTGAGTATTGCCGAGGCAAAGGCTGTGGCCGCGCTGTAGCCGGTCGCATATTTATAGACATAGAAAGGTGTGTAAAAATGGGGAATACGCGACCATTCGCTGGCTAATTCTTCGTCTACAGTAAGAGCTGGTCCGTAATAATGTTTGTTGCTGTCCAGCCAGTAGTTTTCTAAAGTTTCTGCCTGCAGGGTACGGCCTTCGTTGATCTCATTGTGAATGAACTTCTCAAATTCGGCAAATTGCACCTGGCGATAAACGGTAGTCCGCACAGCCTCGAGAAATTGATTGAGCAGATAGATTTTCTGCTGGGGAGAAGCTGTTTTTAAGGTATGCTCCAGAAGCAGGATTTCATTTGTAGTAGAAGCTACTTCAGCACAGAAAATAGAATAATCACTGTTGATATAGGTTTGGGTTTTGTTGCTGAAATAGCTGTGCAGGGCATGTCCCATTTCGTGCGCCAGGGTAGAAATACTGTTGTAGCGGGGTTGATAATTCAGCAGAACGTAGGGATGAACCCCATAAATGCCCCAGGAATAAGCGCCGCTCCGTTTGCCTTTGTTTTCATAAATATCGATCCAGCGTTTATCAAAACCTTCCTGCAAGGCTGCCAGATAATCACTGCCCAACGGGGCAAGCGCTGCGGCAACTTTAGTTTTTGCTTCCTCAAATGTACAGGCAAAACTGTCGGCGGCATTGCTGATAGGCTGGTAAATATCATAAGCGTGGAATTCATCTAAACCAAGGATCTCTTTTTTCAGGGCAATATATTCGTGCAGAGGTTTTAAATTTTCATGGACTGTCTGGATTAGTCCGTCATATAGACTTGGGGGAATGTTATCTTCTGACAGACAGGCTTCTAAAGTATTAGTATAGTTATGAGCAGTTGCGTAAAAAGCACTGACACGGCAATTACTGGAAAGTGTATTAGCAAGCGTATTGCGGTATTTATGGTAAGTCGTCATTAAGCCATTGAAGGAATTGCGGCGCAGCACTCTGTCGTTGCTGGTCATATTAAGTAAATAATTACCTTCGCTGACAGTGACCTCCTGCCCTTCGGCGTTTTTTACCAGTGGGAACTGCATATCGGCACTGACTAAGCTGCGAAAGATTGCAGCCGGGCCTGAAGTTGCCAGCTGGCTTAATGAAAGCAGTTCTTCCTGCTCTTTGGGAAGAACATGTTTGGACAGTCTCAGTAAATTATTCAGATAAAAGCGATAATCACTGAAAGCCGGATCAGCTAATAAATTGTCGAATTTATCCTGACTTAATGACAAAATCTCAGGTTCAATAAAGGATACTGCATTATTGAAGGCTGCGGCTAAAGCTTCTGCTTCTCCGGCCAGCGCCTGAAATTTTTGATCTCCGTTGTCAGTATCCTGCTGAAGTCTTGCATAGGCATATAGTTTACTGACGCTTATGGAAAGACTGACTTGTTCCTGCAACGCAGTTTTCAAAGTTTGGCAGTCATGCAGCTGACCTTTATATTGACTGAAAGCAGCAATAGCTTTTTTTAATTGCTGACTTGCTGCTTTCCAGGCTTCCTGATCAGGATAAATATCGTCGATATTCCATTGGAAACGGCGGTCTATACTACTGCGCGGCACTAAACTGCCATGCTGGGACTCATTATTTTTATTCATAATTTAAATTCACTCCTTGCAAAATCCAAAATACTTTATTATTATAACACAGACAGCATATGAAAGTTAGAGGCGTGATTTTATGAAAACTATTTTAGTGGCTATCAACAGTAAATATGTCCATACGGCATTAGGACTGCGTTATGTATGTGAATTTTGTAAAACGAAAGACTTGGATGTAACGCTTATTGAAGAAACCATACAAACTCCACTTTTAGCAGTGTTGGCAGAGATCACAAGGGCTAAACCGGACTTTGTAGGATTTTCTGTGCATATTTGGAATAAAGCCTACGTCTACAGTTTGATAGAGCTGGTCAGAAAAGTTCTGCCTGCAGCTAAAATAGCTGTTGGCGGACCTGAGGTGGCATTTGAACCGGAACGTATTTTTAGTGAAAAAAGTGAAATAGATTTTATTGTACAGGGTGAAGGCGAAATTTGTTTCGCTGAATTGCTGACTGCATTAGAGAATTCTGCTGACAAAGTACCTTTACATATTGCGTATCGTGATAAAAATGGCCATGTACAGATCAACGGCGGCGTAATGGTTGTTGATGACCTGGCCGCGCTTGTTTTCCCGTACCCTGATCTGGAGACGATCGTAGCTGAAAATAAAATAGTTTATTATGAATGTACCCGCGGCTGTCCCTTCCAGTGTTCTTATTGTTTGTCCGGCATTTCCCGCTCTGTTCGCAGGCGTCCGTTGGAAAAGGTGCTGCTTGATCTGGAACGCTTTATGGAAGCCAGAGTGCCGCTGGTAAAATTTGTTGACCGTACGTATAATTTGGATGAGACATATTTTTTGCCAATTATGCATTATTTAGCCATGGCTGATACGGAGACGACCTTTCATTTCGAAATCAAAGCGGACTTACTTTCGGAAAAAACTTTGAAATTTTTAGAAACAGTACCTGAAGGGAGGTTTCAATTTGAGATAGGCGTTCAGAGTACGCATGATGCAACATTGAAGGCTATTGGCCGGGAACACAACTGGGAAAAATTAGCCGATAATGTAGAACGGCTTTTAGCAAATGATAATATCCACCTGCATCTTGATTTGATTGCTGGCTTACCACACGAAGGCTTGCAAGAATTTATCAAATCGTTCAATGATGTTTATGGATTGCAGCCGCATATGCTGCAGCTGGGCTTTTTAAAAGTGCTGCATGGAACGGTGATGCAAAGTCAGGCTCAGGAGCATGGGCTGCTGTATATGAGTGAACCACCTTACGAAGTTGTTCAGACTAAATATATGGCATATGAAGAATTGCGCTTCCTCAAGGTGCTGGAAGATGTGTTTGAAAATACTTATAATACAGGCAAATTCAAACATGTGTTAGCCTATCTGATAAAGGCCAACGGCGGGACCGCTTTTGACTTTTACCGCCAGTTGACTGAATGGTGGGAAAGCAGAGGCTTATACCCGCAGGGGCATAATGTTCGCGGTGTAACGAAATTGCTGTGGGAATTCACCTGTGACTGTTACCCGGAAGAAAAAACAAATGTAAAAGAAATATTAAGATTCGACGTGTTTATTTCTCTGCCGAACTGGCAGCCCAGCTGGCTGGGGTGGAAAACGGCTGAATTAAATGAACAGGCAATGGCCTTTTGGCGGGATAAAGATGAAGTCTGTCAATACTTACCGGATTATATTTTTTCGACCTGGAGACAGATACGGAAAAATTATCCTATTGAGGCTTTTGATTATAATGTGTATTCCGGCGTGGCCGAAAGAAGTATTTTTATGGCTGACTACAGCGACGGGAAATGCATTGTGAAACCATTGGTCAGCAAGCACTTACAAAATGAATAAAAAAATGTAAAAAAGTTATCAAAAAGGTGTTGACAGAAATAACGGGGAATGCTATTATATACAAGTCGCCGCGAT
>UQZN01000013.1 GCA_900545535.1 uncultured Phascolarctobacterium sp. | reverse complement strand
AGAGGCTCATTATGCAATCGCCTCTTGCGCTGTCCGTTTTACCATTGCATTATTTGCGGCGTTAACACTTGCAACTAATGCGGTAAAAAGGCAATAAGCTTGCGCACTGTGGCAAGTCCTGTTTTGCTTTGCTCGCTGTCCGGCTTCCGGGCAACTCGGCATTGCCGAACAAAGAAAATCTTTAGCAGGCAAGAAGCAATGCCTCAAACAGTCCTTCCAGCGCTTACAGCTCGCTGCGCACACAACGGACTTGATCACAATGTGCGCTCAAAACCCTGCATCGTACAAATTATTGCTGAATTTCATAATAACGGTATCGAACTATTAATGAAATCAGTGATTATTGGCTAAAGCAGTAAAACGTACGATACAGAGGGTTTTACAGCGCATTGGGAAGATTTGGCGGATGAGCGAAACGCAGCTGCAAGCAGGCGCAGGGTATGTCTGAGGCATTGAGGCACTGTTAGCTGAAAGTTCTTTGGGTACCTTTCTTGCCCAAGAAAGGTACAAGTCAAAAACGAAAAAACTTTTAGACTTTCTTTCAAGAAAGCGGCATAAACAAAAAACGAAAAAAAGGACATAAAAAATAAACCGCAGACTTGCATAAGCAAGTCTGCGGTTTGTTTTTTATTTACACTTTTTTATTGTGCGGACTGAGCCGGCGTTTTCATATCTACCAGCGGTTCATACCCCTCCGGCGGTTCGGCCGCCAGCCACTGCTGTTTGCGGTCGCCTGCGGCAAACAGATGCGAGTCGAACCTCATATAGAAGAATTTTTCAGCTGGCACAACGACATAGCCGTCCTGCAGATGATCGGCTGTATCATAAGGATCGGCCATGATCAGCACGTCGCTGCTGGTGATGTCGTCCGTACCCATGGTATCGTAACCGATAATGATGCGCCAGTGTCCGCCCCAGTCTACGTTTTCGACCATGATGGGGACATTACGCCTGAGATGATCAAGCACAAAGTTTTTAAATTCCTGCGTATTCTGCGGCGTTTTATCTTTATCGGCCGACGAGGTTACCTGCCAGCCTTTTTTCTTAAAATATTTGACCATGCCTTTGGTATTGGTACCGGTGTAAGCTTTGGTGCCCATGATCTTTCCGATGGCCAGCTCGTCTTCCTCGCTGCGTCCCAGGAAATGCTCGACCACCATCAGTGCTGCAGCAGGGCCGCAGGTATATTCGGTCGTCTGCTGATAGGTACGGAACCTGGGCAGCAGCACCAGCGAATCAGTAGGCTGCATATTATAAAAATCAAGCTGCTGAAAATACGGTGATTTCGGCACATTGGCCAGTCCATTATAAGACGAAGCCCCGGCGCTTTTGGTATCATACCCCTGCGGATACGGTATCTGATTTTCGTTGCTCATACCCAACAGCAGTAAAGCTGCTGTTGCAATCAGCAGTGCAGTAAACAGTTTCTTTTGTGGCATTAGTTTCCCTTCTTTCTCAGTGACGTTTCTGCCAGCCCCTGACCGCATCCTCTAAAGCGGTCTTTTCGTTAGGCAGATTGGTGCTTTGCACTCTCTGTAATAAATATTGCATGGCGGCTCTGATCCTGCTTTTATCTTCTAAAAGCGCAAGTACGTCATGGCCGCTGACTGCCAGATCTTTAGTGTGAACAGGCATCTTGCTGCGGGCCAGTTCCAGCACCGCTTCCCCTAAAGCACGCCCTTCCGCCATCAGTTCGGTATTCTTACCGGCGTGGGTCGCGCCCATATCTGCTAAAAATACTGCTACCAGCTGCTCAAAAGCAACTGTCATTTCGTGATTATCTTTAAAGATCCCGCTGGCAGCCTCGCTGCGCAGCCAGCGCAGCAGGGTCCGTTCGCCGGTAACCAGCATGGGCGCAAAGCGCATATGCCTTGCCACCAGCCAGACTACTCTTTTGACAAAAGGAGCCGGGTAACGCAGCCTGTTTAAGATGGCTTCTGCCATCACGGCGCTTTCAGCTTCGTGACCGTGGTCGCTGGGCTGTCCTTCTTTATTCAGCTTGCGGATACCGGGCAGGCCTTTAGCTACATCGTGCAGCAGCAGAGCCCAGCGGATCGCCAGCTGACGCGGGCTGTTGTCGATAGCCGCCAGAGTATGCTCCCACACATTGTAACAGTGAAAACGCGGGTTCTGCGGTAATCCTGCCAAATGCTCCAGCTCCGGTAAAACATCGATTTCACGATATGCTCCCTGTTCACGCACACGGCAGCGTCCAGCAGCCAACCCGGTCGCCAGCAGCAGCATCAGGCCTTTGCCGGCCCATTTGCCTAGCAGCAGCTTGTCCAGCTCCGTCCGTACCCGCTCCAGCGACAGTCCGGCGCTGCGGCTGACAGGAAAGCTGTAGCTGTGCGGCAGGTAATAGGGAGTATTGGCCGCGCCAAATGCCGGCCCTGCACCCTGCTGCTGCACATAATCAAACCCCAGCTGCCCCACAAAGCGGCAAGCCCGGTACATACGCAGCGCATCTTCCTGATAACGGCGCTCTGCAACACCGACAGTACGCAGTATTTGCTGCTGCAGGTCACGCCGGCCGCCGTGATAGTCATAAACATTGCCAGATAGATCCAGCGCCATGGCATTGACTGTAAAATCGCGCCGCGCCAGATCACTTCTCAGGTCGTTACAGTACCAGACCTGCTCCGGCTTATGGGCATCTGCGCCATAGGCTTCGCCCCGGAAGGTGGCAACTTCGACTGTCTGTCCGTGCTGATGTACAACGACGACGCCAAAGTTCTGTCCCAGCTCGCCGATGACCGTGAATCCGGCCGGTTCCAGCAGTCCGATGACCTGTTCGGGGCGGGCGGAAGTCGCAACGTCAAAGTCGCCGGGGACCTTTCCCAGCAGCAGATCACGTACGGCACCGCCAACTACATAGGCCTCATGGCCCTGCTCTGCCAGCAGCGTCAATATTCTGTTGATGATGGGCGGCAAAATAAATTGCCTGTTTTCAGCAGTCATAATCTCACTTTTTTTAATTAATTTATTCTATCATAAAATTTCAAATTTCAGCAATATTTCACACAGAAAAATTTACTCACTCTGGTCGATACCGCCATGAGGCAGCGAATAATCGACGGCAATACCAAAGTATTCCCACAGCACGCCCTTCAAGTCGTCTTTAGTATTGATGGCATAACGGTACTTGACGCGCCCGCCCAGATAAAATTTTAAAAGATTGCCCCGGATCGTGATATTACAGTCCTCACGAAACACCGAGATCGCTTTGCCTTTATTGATCGGTGAATCTGGATGCAGGTCGGTATAAATACAGGCGGGAATAAAATCCATGTCCAGCTGCGGTTCTTCCGTGAAGCCAAACAGTCTTTTCCAGGGTTTGCGCCGTTCTTTCTGCCACAGCAGCCAGCCAAAAAAGGGATCGCGGCTGAATTTATATTCGCTGATACCATCGCTCTGCACTTTCTCAGCAGTCAGTTCCAGCGGGCAGCGCGGGCTTTCGCTGTTGACACCCACGTCAGTCAGGTATCTTCTGCCGTCCAGCGCTACGCACATTACCCGGTGCCGTCGGATCTGATATTCTTCCAGCCGGTCGATAAAACGGACCGCATAGCTGGTGACTTGATAACCCAAAGATTCCAGCAGCCAGTTATACAGACCGTTCAGCTCGAAGCAGATGCCGCCGCGGTTCTTCATAATGATTTTGGCAAACATATCGTCATGCTCCAGCGAGGTCAGTTTACCACTCAAAATATCCAGATTCTCATAAGGCACATATTTCAAATGCGCGTCCTGCAGCAGCTTCAGAGTTGCCAGGTCTGGTACCGGTACGTTTTGCGGCAGGTGCAGCTTGCGCAGATATTGACATAATTGCCAATGGTTCATCAATGCGGTTTGCTTTTTCATTCCCATCACTCCATCTGCAATTATTCTCTTTCTTTTATTGTACCGCAAAATTGCGCCCAACGGCAGAAAAATTTCCTTTGCCGCAGCTGAGCTGCATTGAAGAAAATATGGCTAAAAGCGCATAAATAGGTTAAAATAAAGTTAGAATTAATCTTATCAGTGAGGCGATGAAATGGGCAATAAGCGTTACGCGCAAGTTGATAAAGAATATTGTGTAGCCTGCGGTACCTGTGTCAAGGTCTGTCCGAGGCAGGCGATCAGCGTTCCCGACGGTATCAGCGCCGTTGTAAATCCTGACCGCTGTATCGGCTGCGGTCTGTGCGCCCGCGAATGCCCGGCTTCGGTGATCAGGGTGGTGACTGCCGATGTCTAAACGCAATCACTGGTATGATTATCTTTGGCTGCTGACAGCGCTGTATCTGGCGCTGGGCTTTTTTAATATTCTTTTCGCCTGGCTGGGACTGCTGTGCTTTTTTATTCCGCTTATCATGGCTTCCTCCTTTGGCACCAAATCATACTGTAATAAATACTGCGGCCGTGGTCAGCTGTTCGAGCTGATTGGCAACAGCTGGAAGCTTTCGCCCAAACGCGATATTCCCGCCTGGCTGCGCTCACATACTTTCCGTTACGGCTTTTTACTGTTTTTTATGGCGATGTTTGTCAGTATGCTGTTTTCTACATATCTGGTCTTTACCAATGCTCTCCAACTTCATCAGACAGTCCGCCTGCTGTGGAGTTTTGACGTGCCCTGGCACTGGGCTTACAGCGGTGCAGCCGAGCCGTGGGTGGCGCAGTTTGCTTTCGGGTTTTACAGCATCATGCTGACCTCCAGTGTTCTGGGCGTGATCACGCTGCTGCTGTTCAAACCACGCTCCTGGTGCGTTTATTGCCCTATGGGCACAGTAACGCAGCTCATCTGCCGCTGGAAGCACCGCAAATAATAAGAATATAAGAAACAAAAAGTACACGTTTAACAACGTGTACTTTTTTCGTCAATATTTAAGTATTACAAAATATCAGCTATATCTCTTTTTCCATATAGAAATCTGTTCAATACCATTACATCATCTTCCAGAGTATAATAAACAACATAATTTCCAATGTATATTCTAAAAATCGGACAACCATTGGGAAGTATAAATTTTTCAAAACTATCTGGGTTACAAGAACGCTTATTGACAGCAGCAATAATTTTATCCAACAGCTTTATTGCCGCATTTGGATTGCGCAAATTTCTGGCTATATAAAAAGTTACGGCCTCAACATCAACATTAAAACTTCCTGAATAAACTACTTTATACGGCTTCCTGATTGGCAACTTTTATACGCCCCATTATCATTTTTCTAAATTCTTCTTCGTTATAATACTCCATTTTTCCTTCAGCTTTAAGTTTTTCAACTTCCAGCAGGGCTTCAATATGTTCCTGTGGTACCTCTTTCATAATAAGCACCTCCTACTGGCTCCATTATATAATTTTCAACAGCTTTTGACAATAATAATCCAGAAAAACTATCACCATCCGCAAAATACGATACCTTTATAGTCAAACGCCGCCGATATTGACAAATGCCCCCTGCATGGAATACGATGATAGTAGTATACTAGCACAGACAAAGGAGCAGGCTAATGTTATTGATCAGGCGGGAAACAGACAGCGACCTGGACGCTGTTTATACACTCATACAAACGGCTTTTGCAACAGCTGAGCACAGCGACGGTACAGAACAGGATCTGGTAGTGGCACTGCGCAGCAGCGATACCTTTATACCCGAACTTGCACTGGTAGCAGTCGCAGACGCAAACATCGTCGGCTATATCATGTTCACCAAAGCCAGCGCCGGCGACCAAACGCTCCTGGTGCTGGCACCGCTGGCAGTGCTGCCTGATTATCAGCAGCACGGTATCGGCAGCGCTTTGATCCGTGAAGGTCACCGTATCGCCAAAGAACTTGGTTACGGCTATATTTCCGTCCTGGGCAGCGATACGTATTATCCCCGTTTTGGTTATCAGCCCGCCGTGCAGTTGGGTCTGGAAGTTCCGGCAGGTATCCCCGCCGCCAATTTCATGGCGCTCAAACTGCGCCCCGAAGCTCCGCCGCTGTGCGGCCCCCTTCAATATGCCAAAGAGTTCGGTCTGTAATTTGCAGCGCCGGCCTTAAGGATAAATCTGACAGAAAAGAGGAATGTTTTATGTTTAAATATGGTAAATCGGAGATTGCAGCAGACCGGGAGGTTTGCGTAAACTAATTTTTTGCCGAACCTCCCATAAGGCTTATAAACACCTTTAGGAGGATAAAAAATTGTCTAAAATAAATTTACAAACATTAGGATTTACCGATAAATTTGCTGAAGAAGCGGCCAGTTATGGCAGTTTCCCGGTTGGCCGTGTTGCGGCCCAGTTTAAGGATCTTTACCGGGTTGTGACAGAAGCCGGCGAAGTACTGGCCGGAGTTGCAGGCAAGCTGCGCTTTAACGCCGCCACACCTGCGGCTTTTCCTGCTGTGGGCGATTTCGTCCTGCTTGACCGCAGCGATAATACAACAGGCCAGGCAGTCATTCAACAGGTGCTGACACGCACAAGCGTCTTTGTCCGCAAAGCGGCCGGCACTGCGAGCACAGAACAGGTCGTCGCCAGCAATATCGATACGGTATTTATCTGTATGTCGCTGAACAGCGACTTTAACCTGCGCCGCCTGGAACGGTATTTAGCGATCGCCTGGAGCAGCGGCGCGCTGCCGGTAGTCGTTTTGACTAAAGCCGATTTGTGCGCTGACGTAGCGGCCAAAGTAAGTGAGGCAGAGTCTGTCGCCATCGGCACTGAAATTCTGGTCACTTCTTCACTGGCAGAAGACGGTCATGACCAGATCCTGCCTTATCTGCACTGCGGCAGCACCGCCGCTTTCATAGGTTCTTCCGGCGTAGGTAAATCGACGCTTATCAACCGTTTGGCAGGTACTGCTTTTGCCACCAGCGGCCTGAGAAACGACGACAAGGGCCGCCATACAACCACCAGACGGGAGCTGATCGTTCTTGCCGGTGGCGGCGTAGTCATTGATACGCCGGGTATGCGGGAACTGGGTCTGGAAACTGCTGATCTGGCCAAAGGCTTTGCCGATATCGACGAACTGGCACAGCAGTGCCGCTTTCGGGATTGCACACACACCCACGAAACGGGCTGCGCTGTGCAGCAGGCCATACAAAACGGCAGCCTTGCCGCCGACAGGCTGGCCAGCTACCAGAAGCTGCAAAAAGAACTAAGCTATGCAGGCCTGGACGCCAGACAGCTTGAAATGACCAAGCTCAATACGATGTTCAAAGACGTCGGCGGGATGAAAAATGCCCGCAGGTTCCTGCATAATAAAGATAAACGCAGGCGCTGACGGCATCAATGATACGGCTGTAAACAAAAGCAGCGTGTACTTTAAAGTACACGCTGCTTTACTATTACTGTTCTTTAAATTTGACAAAGTCACCGATACCCAGACCGGGCGCAACCATTGGCTGCACCATGTTTTTTGGGTCCAACGCCACTTCGATGATATAAGGCGCGTCCAGCTCCATAGCTTTTTCCACTGCCGCTGCCAACGCTTCGGGTGTATCGACATGCTCTCCGGCTACGCCGAAGGCTTCGCCGTATTTGACAAAATCAACATAACCAGGCATTTCGCAGGAAGTAAAGCGTTTGTCGAACTGAACGGTTTGCAGCTGCCGGATCATGCCCAGGCCGCTGTTATTAAAAACAATAGCCGTTACTGGCAGCTTGTAGCTGGCAATGGTAAACAGCTCCGAGCCGGTCATTTTAAAACCGCCGTCGCCGCTGATGCTGATCACACGGCTCTTGGGCCGGGCCAGCTGAGCGCCCATGGCCGCCGGTAAACCGAAGCCCATTGTTCCCAGACCGCCGGAGGATAACCACTGGCGGGCAAACTGGATCTTAAGATGCTGAGCAGCCCACATCTGATGCTGCCCGACGTCCGTAGTGATGATATAATCCTTATCTTTGATAACCGGATTCAGGGCCTTAAAAAACTGCGGCGCAGCTTCGCCGCCGAAGTCCTCGTCCATACTAGGCCAGCTGGCGATCAGCTGCCACCAGGCTTCCAGATCATGCTTAATGCTGCCGGCTTCCAGCATTTGCAGGGTAGTATTCATGTGCCCGGCAATACCGATACTGGAATAAATATTTTTATCCAGCTCCGCCGGGTCGATATCTAAATGGATAACAGTTTTATTCGCACTATAACTGCTGCGTTCGCCGGTAACACGGTCGTTGAAGCGGCTGCCAACAGCCAGGATCAGATCGGCCTCTTTAACGGCATTATTGGCGCGTTCATGTCCGTGCAGACCGGTCATGCCCAAAAACAGGCTGCGGTAAGCACTGATCGCGCCAAGTCCCATCAGGGTACTGACGACCGGGATACGCAGCTTTTCGCATAAATGCATAGCATCGTATTCCGCATCGGCATTGATAACGCCGCCGCCCACCAGCATGACGGGCCGCTGGGAAGCGTTGATCGCCGCTACGGCAGCATCGATCTGCTGCTGCTCCGGCAATTCCTTCGGCAACGGCTCCAGCTCCTGAGCTTCGTACTCGATCAAAGCTGTCTGCACGTCACGGGGAACGTCTACCAGCACCGGGCCGGGGCGGCCTGTTTTTGCCAGCTGGAACGCCAGCCGCAGTGTCTGCGCCAGATGTTCGGGCCGTTTGACCAGAAAATTATGCTTGGTGATCGGCATCGTGATGCCGGTGATATCTACTTCCTGAAAAGCGTCGCGGCCGATCATCGCTACCGGCACCTGTCCGGTGATCGCCACAACGGGGATCGAATCTAAAAAAGCATTGGCAAGCCCCGTGACCAGATTGGTCGCGCCGGGGCCTGAAGTGGCCACACAGACGCCGACCTGACCGCCTGCGCGGGCATAACCGTCAGCAGCATGGGCAGCGCCCTGTTCGTGTGCTGTCAGGATATGCCTGATCGTCGTCGATTCGCGCAAAGCGTCGTAAAAAGGTAGGATCGCCCCGCCGGGATAGCCAAAAACTGTAGTAACACCTTGCTCTGCCAAACATTTGACCATTACTTCTGCGCCGGTCATCTGCATAAACTCACTTCCTTCCACTCTTCAAAAATCCATCAGGCCAATTCGGCAGCGATCAGCTGACCCATCTGCGAGGTCGAAACCTTAGTCAGTCCTGCGCCGCAAAGGTCGGGCGTACGATAGCCTTTTTCCAGCACACGGTCGATCGCCGCTTCGATAGCGTCGGCAGCAGCATCCTGATTTAAAGAATACCGCAGCATCATGGCTACGGAATAGATCGTTCCCAGAGGATTGGCAATGCCCTGTCCGGCAATATCGGGAGCGCTGCCGTGGATCGGCTCGTACATACCGGTGCTGTCGCCCAGGCTGGCTGAAGGCAGCATACCAATACTGCCGGCGATCACGGAAGCTTCGTCCGAAAGGATATCGCCGAAAATATTATTGGTCAGCACTACGTCGAACTGGCCCGGATTGAGTACCAGCTGCATAGCGCAGTTATCTACATAAAAATTGTTCAGCTCAATGTCGCTGTAATCCTTAGCCTGCATTTCGCCGACGATACGGCGCCACATCCGCGAAGAAGCCAGCACATTGGCTTTATCGACGGAAGTTACCTTGCCGCGGCGCTTTTTAGCAGCTTCAAAAGCAAATTTGGCGATACGCTCTACTTCGGGACGGGTATAGATCTCGACGTCGGAAGCAGTTTCCACGCCGTCGGCGTTAGGTGCTGCTTCGTTTTTAGCGCCGAAATAAATACCGCCTGTCAGCTCGCGGACGATCAAAAGGTCTGTGCCTTCGACGCGTTCGTTTTTGAGCGGCGACAGATGTGCCACAAAGCGGGAAACCTTGATCGGGCGTAGGTTGCAGTACAGACCCAATGCTTTGCGGATACCCAGCAGCCCTTTTTCAGGACGGATCTCGGGAGCTACATTATCCCATTTAGGACCGCCGACAGCGCCTAAAAGTACGGCGTCGGCAGTTTTAGCCGAAGCGATAGTCGCCTCCGGCAGAGGTACGCCAGTAGCATCGATAGCGGCGCCGCCGATCAGTTGTCTGTCATATTCTATGGTCATACCGAATTTTTTAGCGGCGGCATCAAGGACTTCCACAGCGGCGTCAACGATCTCGACGCCAATGCCGTCGCCCGGCAGTAAAGTGATCTTCATTATTGCTGTTCTCCTTTGACATAGTTGATAAGGCCGCCGCAGTCGGCGATCTTCTGGATAAATTCAGGCAGCGGGCGGGTCTGGATAGTGAGGCCTTTATTAACGATCTTGATCTCGCCTTTAGCCATATCCACCTCTATTTCATCACCGGCTTCGATTTTTTCCACATCCTTACCGATCTCCAGCACCGGCAGACCGATATTGATCGCATTGCGGTAAAAAATACGGGCAAAGCTGTCGGCAATGATACATTTTACACCTTTGACCTTGATGACCATCGGCGCATGCTCGCGTGAGGAGCCGCAGCCAAAGTTCTTGCCGGCTACGATATAGTCGCCGGGCTGTACGTTGGGGGCAAAGGTGGTGTCGATGTCTTCCATGGCATGCTCGGCCAATTCTTCAAAATCGGCAATATTCAAATAACGGGCGGGGATGATAACGTCGGTATCAACGTGGTCGCCGTAACGCCATACTTTACTCATTTCATTACCTCCTCGGGACTGGTGATATAGCCTGTGATCGCGCTGGCTGCCGCCACATAGGGGCTGGCCAGATAGACCTCGCTGTCGACATGGCCCATACGGCCGCGGAAATTGCGGTTGGTAGTCGAAACAGCGCGTTCGCCTGCCGCCAGAATACCCATATAGCCGCCCAGGCACGGGCCGCAGGTAGGTGTGGAAACAGCGGCGCCGGCGTCGATAAAGGTATCGATATAGCCTAAGCGCATCGCTTCTTTATAGATCTCCTGCGTAGCAGGAATGATGATCGCACGCACATGCGGATGTACCTTGCGGCCCCGCATGATCTCGGCAGCCTGCTGCAAGTCTTCCAGACGGCCGTTAGTGCAGGAACCGACAACGACCTGATCGATCTTGATATGGCCGGACTCGGCAGCCGGATGCGTATTTTCCGGCAGATGCGGATAGGAAACCACCGGCACCAGTTCGTCTAATTTAATAGTGATAACACGGTCATACACTGCATCAGCGTCGGCAGTTACCGCTTCCCACGGACGGCTGACGCGCCCTTTGAGGTAAGCGATGGTTTTTTCGTCTACCGGGAAAATGCCGTTTTTGCCGCCGGCTTCGATCGCCATATTGCAGATAGTGAAGCGGTCAGCCATTTCCAGCTCAGCTACGCCATCGCCGCAGAATTCCAGCGACTGATAACGGGCACCGTCAACGCCGATCATGCCGATCAGCGTCAGAATGATATCCTTGCCTTTGACATACTTCGGCAGCTTGCCGGTCAGTTCTACCTTGATCGTAGCCGGGACCTTGAACCAGCTCGTGCCGCTGGCCATGGCCGCACCGATATCGGTTTGGCCCATGCCGGTACTGAGCGCGTTCAGAGCGCCATAAGTACAAGTATGAGAATCGGCGCCGATAATGATCTCACCGGGGGCAACAAGGCCGCTGTCGGGCAAAAGCGCGTGCTCGATACCCATGCGTCCTACTTCAAAATAATTGGTGATCTCATGCTGGCGTGCAAAGTCGCGCAGACGTTTGCACATCATGGCCGATTTGATATCCTTGCACGGAGAAAAATGGTCCGGTACTAACGCGATCTTATCCTTATCAAAGACCGGGCGGCCGATTTTTTCAAATTCATCGATCGCCGGCGGGCCGGTGATATCGTTAGCTAAAACCAAATCTACCTGGGCAGCCAGCAGCTCGCCTGCCTGCACTGCGTCGCGGCCGGCATGTCTGGCCAGGATTTTTTCCGTCATTGTCATACCCATAACTATAACCCTCCTAGTTTATACGAAGCAGACCGCGGGGCCGCAGCCCCGCTCTGCCTAATGTGTGTACTGATTATTTTTTCATCCAGCTCATCATGCCGCGCAGATTTTTACCCACCTCTTCGATCGGATGCTCGGCACCTTTACGGCGCATAGCATTGAAAGCAGGGCGGTTGGCCTGATTTTCGAGAATCCAGTTTTTAGCGAAGGTGCCGTCCTGGATCTCGGCCAGAACCTGTTTCATAGCGGCTTTGGTTTCATCGGTAATGATGCGTTTGCCGGTCACATAGTCGCCGTATTCGGCAGTGTCGGAGATGGAATGACGCATTTTAGCCATACCGCCTTCATACATCAGGTCAACGATAAGCTTCATCTCATGCATACATTCAAAGAATGCGCTTTCCGGTTTGTAGCCTGCTTCGACCAGGGTTTCAAAACCGGCAGTGATCAGAGCGGTGATACCGCCGCAAAGTACGGCCTGTTCGCCGAAGAGGTCGGTTTCAGTCTCTTCACGGAAGGTAGTATCGAGTACGCCGGCACGGGTGCCGCCAATGCCTTTAGCATAAGCAAGCGCGATGTCATAGGCTTTGCCGCTGGCATCCTGATGTACGGCAACGAGGCAGGGCACGCCTGCGCCTTCGGTAAATACACGGCGAACGAGATGTCCGGGGCCTTTAGGAGCGACCATGAAGACATCGACGTCAGCAGGAGGCACGATCTGACCAAAATGGATGTTGAAACCATGCGCAAAAGCAAGCGCTGCGCCGGCTTTCAAATTCGGGGCAATATCTTTTTTGTAGGTAGCAGCCTGTTTCTCGTCAGGAATGAGCATCATTACTACGTCGGCAGCTTTGGCAGCGTCGGCGGCAGTCATAACAGTGAGGCCGGCAGCTTCTGCCTTAGCCCAGGATTTGGAGCCTTCATACAGACCTACGATAACTTTAGCGCCGCTTTCTTTTAAGTTAAGGGCATGTGCATGGCCTTGAGAACCATAACCAATAATAGCGATAGTCTTACCATTCAGCATTTCCCAGTTTGCGTCTTTGTCATAATACATTTTTACCATTGTGTCTACATCTCCTTTTAATTTACCAGTTTTATTTAAATTTGAGAACTGACTGTATCAGATAGCGGAATGCTTGCAGCTGCTTTGCGGCCAGGCATAACGCGATTTGCCGACATCCATTGCCGCATCGCCGCGTTCCAGTGCTACAAGGCCGGTCTGCACCATTTCCAGAATACCGTAAGGACGCATCACATCGACAAAAGCATTCAGCTTATCGTCGATACCGGTCGCCAGAAAAATCAGCGATTCGCCGGTCACATCAACGGCATGGGCCCTGAAAACATCTGCCAGCCGCAGCAGCTCCAGCCGCTTCTCGCCGGCGTGCACCTTGACCATGACCATACTGCGCTTGGCACTTGCTTTAGGCGGCAGGACTTTCACAGCCTCTACCTCGACCAGCTTGGCCAACTGCTTGCAGACCTGCTTGATCGTTGCGTCGTCAGCCTGCATGGTAACAGTCATCCGCGAAAATTCAGGATTTTGCGTAATGCCGACAGCCAGACTGTCGATATTGAACCCGCGCCGCGAAAACATACCTGCGACCCGCATCAAAACACCGGGCTGATTACGCACTACGATAGATAGGATCTGCTCCATTTTGCCACCTCCCATGAAAATTGGTATAAAAAAACGCCCCCACCTGCTTAGCAGACAGGGGCGACTTTCACCGCGGTACCACCCTAATTTGACCTCATTGTCTCAGAGCCATAGCTCCAAACGCCTAACGCTGCGCCGGCGTCGCCTCCTACTGTAAATTCAGAGACGCGGCTCCCGGGTGAGTCTCATTACTGTACCGTTACGGCTTGCACCAACCGCCGTTTCTCTCTGCCCGGTATTATCAGCAACTTTATTCCCGTTCACTGCCTTTATTATCAAGTTGTACAAACAAAAACTAATTTGTTTGTGCTATGTTTTACATTATGCCAGCATTTTCTATGCTTGTCAAGATTTTTTTGTATCATTCTTTTGTGATTTTTCTGAATTTTGTTTTTTCTTTACAAAATCACTGGACTAAATGTCAATAATATCATATCCTATAATATTATAAGAAAGTAAAAAGTTCGAGGTGCTGTCCATGAAACTGCTCAAAGAAAAAATCATGTCCGAAGGCCTGGTCTTAAATGACGCTATTTTAAAGGTAGATTCTTTTTTAAACCATCAGATCGACCCGGAGCTTATGATGGAGATCGGCAAAGAATTTCACCGCCGTTTTGCAGGCTGCGGCATTACAAAAATCTTTACCATCGAATCCTCAGGTATCGCCTGTGCTTTGCCAACAGGGTTGTGCCTGCATGTACCGGTAGTCTTCGCCCGCAAACAGAAATCGGCGCTGATGAGCAGCGAGGCTTACAGTACCAAAGTCTATTCGTTTACCAAAAAAGTCACCAGCGACGTGACTGTACTGAAAAAGTTTTTACCGGCTGGTGAAAAGGTCCTCATCATCGACGACTTTTTAGCTAACGGTGAAGCGGCTCTCGGTCTGGCCAACATCGTCCAGCAGGCCGGCAGCGAAGTAGTCGGCATCGGCATCGTGATCGAAAAATCCTTCCAGCCGGGGCGTCAGCGTTTGATCGACGCCGGCTTCCGCGTCGAATCGCTGGCCCGCGTCCAGGCCTTTAAGGACGGCAAAGTGATTTTTGCCGAATGATTTATCTGCTGATATGCAAATACCCGTTACTCAATGAGTAACGGGTATTTTTTTAATCATTACGATGTCTGTATTTAATAAACATATGACAAGCAGCAAGCATCATCACAATATAAGCAAGCAGATTGATATCATCGTTCAGGTCTTTAAAGACGACGTACCCCATTAAAACAATGATACCGATTTCTCTGTTAAAGCTCATACCTTACAGCTTCACAAGATTGACCTGCAGAATACCGTCAAGTCCCTGCAGCAGTTTCAGAGTTTCTTTACCTACCTCGCTGTCCACGGTCATGAACATCATGGCATTGCCGTCTTTAAGATTACGGCTGACCTGCATGGTAGCGATATTGACCTTGCTGGCACCTAAAAGTGTGCCGATCTGGCCGATCATGCCTGGTTTATCCTGATTGCGGGCCACCAGCATAAACGGAGCCGGAGTCAGGTCGAACTGATAGCCGTCGATCTCGATAACGCGGATCTCTTTTTCGCCAAAGACAGTACCGGCTACGGTAAAGACATTCCCTTTAGTATAGATCTTGACCTCTAAAAGATTGTGTTTGCCTGCGTGTTTGCTCTCTATAACATCAACCCCGCGGCTTTCAGCCGTCAGCGCTGCGTTGACATAATTAACGCGTTCCTTGAGGACAGGTTCAAAAACGCCTTTTAAAACAGCACGGGTCAGCATGCCTGTTTCCATATTGGCAACCTCGCCGGTATAGATGATCTCCACCTTTTCAACGGCTGCTTTTTCCAGCTGATAATACAGCTTGCCCAGGTATTCGCCCAAAGTCAGGTAACCCTGCATCTCTTCCAGCTCTGTCGGCTGCAAGGTGGGCAGATTGACTGCATTCGGCACCATTTCGCCATGCAGGGCCGCAATGACCTCTTCGGCAATGGCAATACCAACATTATCCTGCGCCTCGGTAGTATCGGCGCCCAGATGCGGTGTTAAAACGCATTCCGGCAGATCGATCAGCGGTGAGATCGGTTTCGGCTCGTCTACCAGCACATCGATACCGGCACTGGCAACGATGCCTTCCTTGATCGCCGCCGCCAGATCATTTTCGTTGATCAGGCCGCCGCGGGCACAGTTGACAACGCGCACACCGCGTTTGCATTTGGCAAACTCTCTGGCGGTGATCATATTAAAA
The DNA here is from genome assembly GCA_900545535.1 of uncultured Phascolarctobacterium sp. Taxonomy (GTDB): domain Bacteria; phylum Bacillota; class Negativicutes; order Acidaminococcales; family Acidaminococcaceae; genus Phascolarctobacterium. Next base: position 74,034 of record UQZN01000013.1, on the reverse strand, counting down.
GTTTCTTCTGTTTTCGGCGTATGGATCGTAATAAAATCAGCCTGCTCCAGCAGTTCGTCCAAAGTTTCACATTTTTCAGCGCTGTATCTGCGGAAACGGGCATCGGCAATATAGGGATCATAAGCAATGATCTTCATACCGAAAGCCTGCAGCCTGGTAGCGACAAGGCCGCCGATACGTCCAAGACCGATGATGCCCAGAGTTTTGCCCAAAAGCTCGCTGCCTTTCAATCCGCTGCGGTCCCAGACTCTGGATTCGATCATTTTATGAGCTTTGACCACGTTGCGGGAAGAACTCAGCAGCAGGCCGATAGTATGCTCGGCTGCCGATACGATATTGGATTCCGGCGTGTTAACGACGATAATGCCGCGCTTCGTAGCACCCTCCATCTCGATATTATCAACACCGTTGCCGGCACGGCCCACTACCTTTAAATTGGTCGCGTGTTTATAAAATTCTTCATTGATCTTCGTAACGCTACGGACGACGATCGCATCATATTCAGGGATGATCTTCAACAGCTCTTCCCTTTCGATATCAAAACGTACGTCTACATCAAAATCCGGCACCGCCTGCAGCAGAGCCACACCTTTGTCGGAAATTTTTTCAGTTACAATAATTTTCATTGTCCATCGCTCCATTCACCTGTAAAATAAAAAACTCCCGGCTTGATCAATTACAATCAAGGACGAGAGTTCTACTCACGTGGTGCCACCTTTTTTCGCCGCATGATGCGGCCTCATTGCCGATATATCGGTCGGACCCGGACAGGTTGCTACCCCTGCCTCCTCCGGAGCGGAATTCGGTTTTTAGACGTTACGGCTTGCACTGACCGCCGCTTCTCTCTGCCGCCTGCTGACTTACTTTTCTCCATCGTCGGATAAATGAACTATGTAATTTTCAAGCTTGTATCAATTATAGTCCGACCCTTTTGGCTTGTCAAGCCGCACAAAAATGTTTTTGTGTAATACATCTTACAGTTTTTCCAGCATTTTGATCAAAGGGTACAAGCCAACCGTCAAAGCAAAGGCCATACTGACGCTGTCAATATCTATTCTGCCAAGATGCAGACTGTTGAGCCCCGCTGCAAAGATCATTGTCAGCCAGAACATGGCGTACATCATCACGATGGCCTGCACCCACCAGGGCTGCTCTTTATAAAGCGGCCGTTCCTGCTCATTATTATTCCCGTTCATGCAAGGTATCCTCCTGCCAGTCCAGAGTATCCTCTTCGGCTTTGCTGCCGTCAAGGCGTTTATTGATCACACGGCTGCGTCTGGCTGCGGCATCGATGTGGCCGCTGGCCTCCTGAAGCTTCTTTTTGGTTTTATCAAGCAGCAGGCTGAAAGTCACAAAATCCTGCTTCACTGCGGCGATCGTCCGCCAGACTTCGCCGGTACGTTTTTCGATCGCCAGCGTTTTAAAGCCCATTTGCAGGCTGTTGAGCAACGCAGCCAAAGTCGTCGGTCCGGCCACGCACACACGGTAAGTACGCTGCAGCTCGTCCAACAATCCCGGCAGATTTACCGCTTCGGCAAACAGACCCTCGATAGGCAGATACATGATCGCAAAATCAGTAGTCTGCGGCGGGCACAGATATTTACTTTGAATATCCTTCGCTTCGCTTTTCAAGCGGCGTTCCAGCTGCTTCAGTGCCGCGTCGGCGGCAGCTGTATCCGCCTGTTCACGAGCCTCCAGCAAACGCTGAAAATCCTCCTGCGGGAATTTGGCGTCGATCGGCAGCCATACCGTGTCGTCTTTGCTGCCCGGCAGCTTCAGGGCAAACTCCACCCGTTCAGCGCTGCCCTGCTTCACGGCGACGTTTTCAGCAAACTGTTCCGGCGCCAGCAGGTCACGCAGCAGGATGCCCAGCTGCATTTCGCCCCAGATGCCGCGGTTCTTCACATTAGAAAGAATACGCTTCAGATCGCCGACGCCGCCGGCCAGTGTCTGCATTTCGCCCAGGCCGCGATGGACCTGTTCCAGACGCAGGCTGACCTGCTGAAAAGATTCGCCCAGACGTCGTTCCAAAGTCGACTGCAGTTTTTCGTCCACTGTCACGCGGATCTGTTCTAAATTAGCCGCAGTGCTTTCCGTCAGCTTGTCCAGCTTTTTATCCAACTGCTCGCCAAGACGGTCAGAAGCTGCCTGGCTTTCCATGCGGGCCGCACGGGCCAGAGTGTTCTGCTCACTGCGCAGGTCGCGTACGTTTTCATAAAAACGCCGTTCCAGACTTTCCAGCTGCCGGCTTACTTCGCCAGCCAGTTCGTGCTCTTCCCGCCGGCGCGTCTGCAGCAGCCGCCACAGCATTATGAAAATCACTGCCTGCACTAAAAGCATCAGCAGCAATAAGGTCATTTCCACTGTCATAGTAAAACTCGCTTTCTTTGATGTTTATTAATTTATTATAGCAGATTAGCAAGTATTCTACACGGTCTTTTCTCATTTTTACATATTTACGTTCCTGTCTGGTTGGTGATATAATTATTAATAATTAATTGTTTAATTAATACTCAAAGGAGTGTTCTCTATGAATCCAGTTGAAGCATCAGCCTCTTCGGCCGAAAAAATTCTCGAAGCCGCAACCGACTTATTTGCCGCTAATCACTTTAACGGCGTTTCCATTAAAGAAATAGCTAAAAAATCAGGCGTCAACAGCGCTTTGATCTCTTACTATTTCGGCGGTAAAAAAAATCTTTATCAGGAGGTCCTCAACGAACAGTCAAATTTATTTTTGAACCTGATCGCCCGTGTCAGCAGCAAGGAAATAGCGCCGCTGGCCAGGCTGCGCGAATATATTGCCGCCATTTCCGAGGTGCAGAAGCTGCACCCGCACCGTATCCATCTTATTTACCGCGAGCTTTTAACGCCCACCTTTACCTGTGACAGCTTTATCAAAAACCGTTTATATAAGATCCATAAATTTATGTCCGATCTTGTTACCGAGGCTATTGCTGACGGCAGTATCCATAAAGATGTGCAGCCTACCCACGTAGCCTTTACCCTTGAAAGCATCATCGTCTTTTTTTTCCTGACGCATGACCAGATCCGCGATCTGGGGCATTTTAAAGCCGGCACTGAAAACACTTATCTGGAAGAAGCTTTAAACACCTATTTGTCTTCCATCACCAATTAGTTCAGGAGGATACCAATATGTCGATTAAAGAAACTTTCAACAAGCTGCCGATCAAAAAGCAATATCTGTACCTTCTGGCCGCCGCTGCAGTCTTATTGCTGCTGTATCACATAGTCAGCAATATTCTGGCCCGGCCTGATATAGTTAAAGACGTGCCTTATGTACGTACCGTAACTGTCGGCAAAGAAACCGTCGATAATACATCTACTTATCCCGGCGAAGTGCGCGGCCGTTACGAAAGCAACCTGGCCTTTCAGGTTGCCGGCAAGATCATCAGCCGCAGCGTCAATTTGGGAGATACCGTAAAAACGGGCGATATTTTGATGCGTGTCGATCCTAAAGATATTGAACAAAGCTTTGAAGCCAGCCAGGCCGCTGTCACAGCAGCCGAAGCCAATTATAAGCTGGCCCGGGACAATGCCGTTCGTTACACTACTTTATACAACAGCGGCGGCGTCAGCAAGGCCATGATGGAACAATATAACACGCAGATGGAAGCAGCTGCTTCCAGTCTGCGTCAGGCACAGGCACAGCTGGTCGCCAACAGTAATCAGTTATCCTATACGCAGCTCATCGCCGACCATGACGGCGTCGTCGCCAATGTCAGCGGCGAGGTCGGGCAGGTGGTAGCGGCCGGCACACCCGTAGTGACCGTCGTCCAAAGCGGCGAACAGGAAGTGCAGATCTATGTTCCGGAAAATCATCTGGATAAGATCCATCCCAACCAAACAGCTACCATCGATTTCTGGGCTTTGGAAAATGTCTCGGCCGACGGTTATATCCGCGAAATAGCGCCAATGGCTGACAATGTTACCCGCACTTATAAGGTTCGTGTCGCAGTACCTAATCTGCCCGCAGCAGTCAAGCTGGGCATGACCGCTAAAGTCCACCTGCAAAACGGTACGGACAGCAGTATCCTGCTGCCGGCCGCCGCCATTTACCAAACCGGCGGCAAACCGCAGGTCTGGCTCGTAACTGATGACAAAGTGCATACCCGTGACGTCTCCATCGGCGGCTACGAAGGCAACAACGTCAGGATCGCTGCCGGGCTGCAGCAGGACGACATCGTCGTTGTCGGCGGCGTCAATAAACTGGCCGAAAACCAAAGCGTCCGTCTGGAAGCTGGTGGCAGCCAATGAAAAACAACTGGGCCGCCTGGTCGATCAAACATAAGCAAATAATTTACTTTTTTATGTTTCTCTGTCTGGTAATGGGCATCTATTCCTATAATTCTTTAGGCCGCAGCGAGGACCCCAGCTTTACGATCAAGCAAATGGTCGTTTCAGCAGCCTGGCCGGGGGCAACTGCTAAAGAAGTAGAAGAGCACCTGACTGATAAGATCGAAAAGCAGCTGCAGACGGTACCTAATATTGACCGGATAACCAGCTATTCCCGTCCGGGTACGGCAGTTATCAACGTCTATCTGCAGGATACCGTTCCGGTCAAAGAAATCAAGCAGCGCTGGCTGGAATTACGCAATATCGTCAACGACGGTAAAAGCGACCTGCCTGACGGCGCTTTAGGGCCGTTTTTTAACGACCGTTTCGACGATGTATACGGCAATATCTATGCAGTCACCTCGGACAGCTTTTCTTATGAGGAAATGCGCGTCGTCGCCGAAAGCATCAAAGATAAATTTTTCCAGATCCCCGATGTCAAAAAAGTAGAACTGGTAGGCGTACAACCGGAAAAAATCTATATCCAGATGTCCAATGCCAAACTGGCACAGCTTGGCATCCCTGTCAGCACGCTGGCTTCCACCATTCAGGCGGAGACGGCGGTCACACCTGCCGGCATGGCAGAAAGCGACACTACTAACACCTATCTGCGTCTGACCGGTTCTCCTGATACGCTGGACAATATCAGCAATATTCCTATCCAGGCCAATGGCCGCACCTTCCGTCTGGGCGATATTGCCGAAATCAAACGCGGCTACGCCGAACCGGCAGAACCAAAAATGTACTTCAACGGACAGCCTGCCGTCGGTATCGCCATCTCCATGCAGGATGGCGGCAACAATATCAAACTGGGCGAAAATCTTGCCCGTGCTGTCCAGCAGATCCAGAAGGAACTGCCGCTCGGCTTTGAGCTTGGCCAGGTCGCCAACCAGCCGCAGGTAGTAAAAAATGCGATCGATGAATTTACTGACAGCCTGCTGGAAGCTATCCTGATCGTTCTGGCAGTCAGCCTGCTCAGTCTTGGCCGGCGCTGCGGCTATGTTATTTCGGTCTGTATCCCGCTGGTACTTTTAGGTACCTTTATCGGTATGTATGCCATGAACATCGACCTGCAGAAGGTTTCCTTGGGAGCACTGATCATCGCTTTGGGCATGCTGGTCGACGACGCTATCGTTGTTGTCGAACTGATGGAAGTAAAAATGTCGGAAGGCTGGGAACGCACCAAAGCCGCCAGCTACGCCTTTGAAACCTGCGCCATGCCGCTGTTGACAGGCACGCTGATCACCTGCACCGGCTTTATGCCGATCTTCTTTGCCAAATCCAGCGCTGCTGAATTTGCTTCTTCACTTTTTCCAGTTATCTCAACAGCGCTGCTGCTTTCCTGGGTCATTTCCGCTACTGTGGCGCCTGTCCTGGGTCATGCCTGGATCAAACCCAAGCAGCTTATCAATGAAAATGATGTTTACAACACTGCTTTTTATCAAAAATTCCGCAATCTGCTTTCCTGGTCGATGCTGCATCAGAAAATAGTGCTTCTGACTACGCTTGCTGTTTTTATCGGTTCGCTGCTGCTGATCCCCCTGATCAAGCAGGAATTTTTCCCGGCTTCCGTACGTCCCGAACTTTTAGTGGAACTTAACCTGCCTGAAGGCAGCAGCATCAAAGCTACAGATGCAGCCGCCGTCAAGCTTACCAATATGCTGAAGGATAATCCCGACGTCGCAAGCATCGGCTCTTATGTAGGCAAAAGTGCGCCGCGCTTCGTTCTGGTCATGGACCCTGTCCAGCCGCGCGACAATTACGCACAGCTGGTAGTAGTCGCTAAAGACATCGACGCCCGTAAACGCCTGGAACCGCAGATACGCGAACTGGTAGCAGGCAACCTGCCCGACGTCGTCAGTTATTCGCGTTCGATCCCGTTAGGGCCGCCGGCAGCTTACCCGGTCATGCTGCGTGTAACTGGGCCTGACGATAATATCGTCAAAGACTACGCTCAACGGGTACGTACAGTTATGGCCCAAAATCCCGCCGTAACTATGACCCGCTTCGACTGGATGGAACAGGCCGGCGCTGCCAGGCTGACTATTGATAATGATAAGCTGCGGCAAATGGGGCTGAGCCGGAAGGAAGTTGCCACTGCCCTGCAGGCCGAAATTTCCGGCTATACAGTAGCGCAGTATCTGGAAGGTGACCAGGCTATCGACATGGTCTTTCGTCTGCAGCCCATCGACCGGGCTACCGTCACCGAATTGGAAACCTTAACGATCCCTACCTCTGCGGGCGCTGTACCGTTGTCGCAGGTAGCACGCCTCAGTTACGAATCAGAAAACAGTATGCTCTGGCGCCGTAACCTGCTGCCGACAATCACCGTCTGCGGCGGTATCGGTGAAGGTGTGACCGGCAACGACATTACGCAGCAGGTTTATAATGACCTGGCCGAGCTGCGGCAAAACCTGCCCCCTGGAGTTACGATCGAGATCGGCGGCAGTCTGGAAGACAGCGCCAAAACCCTAGGCTATCTTTTAGAGCCGGTACCCGTAATGCTGCTGCTCATGATGATACTTTTGATGCTGCAGCTGAAGGACATCCGCAAGCTGTTCATCATCCTCTGTACGGCACCGCTTGGTATAACAGGCGTCATGCTCGGACTGATCATCTTCAACGCGCCGCTGGGTTTTATGGCCGAGCTTGGCATCCTGGCCCTGACAGGCATCATCATTCGTAATTCTGTCGTTCTGATAGATCAGATCGACCTGCATCTGCAGGCCAGCAAATCACCCTGGGAAGCTGTTCTGGAATCGGCTATCGTGCGTTTCCGCCCCATTATCCTGGCGGCGCTGACAACGATCCTGGGGCTGATACCGATGTTTGCCAGTCCCTTCTGGAATTCCATGGCCGTAGCTATTGCCTGCGGACTTTCCGCAGCGACACTACTGACCCTGATCGTTTTACCGGTCATCTATGCGGCTGTTTTTAAAATCAAACCTGAATAAATCAAAAAAAGAAGACTGCGAGTCATATAACTCGCAGTCTTCTTTTTTATTGCAACAGCTTAATCCTTTTTCAAAATGACACGTGCCAGTTTGCAAATAACCTTCAATTCTTCCATATCTGCTTTTTCAAGTACTGTCTTCAAATCATCATTAAAAATAACCTGACTGTTGCTGACAGTATCACTCAAAAACTCATCGACGGAAGTATTCAGCGCATTGGCGATAGCGACCAGGGTTTCCAGACCGATTTTAGTATGAGCAGTTTCAATATTACTCATATGCGGTTTGGAAATACCGATTTTCTCTGCCAGATCTTTTTGCAGAACGCCTTGTTTGATCCTCGTCAATTTTATTCTCTTGCCAATGGAACAGTAATCAATCATCATGAATAAGCCTCCCCGTATATTTTTTCATATTCGTATTAGCATATAAATTTCACTATCAGGTATGCAAAATTTGCTATGCATAAATTATATAACATAAAATTTAATTTTGTAAAGTTCTTAAACGCTATTTATTAGCTATTTTTGATGTTTATATACGAAAGTATATCCAACTTAACAAAAAATAAAGCACAACGATGTTGTGCTTTACATATTTTCTCTGTTTTTGTTTTTACAGCTTAAATTCTTTCCACCAGCGCCCTTAATGCTAAAGCATAGCCCTGAAACCCCAATCCACAGATCTGACCCAGACAGCCGGCCGCCGTTACCGACTTATGCCGGAACTCTTCCCGGGCGTGGATATTGCTCAAATGCACCTCGACGGCAGGCAGCGCAACCGCCTTGATAGCGTCCAGCAATGCCACGCTGTAATGCGTAAGCGCCGCCGGATTGATAACAATACCGTCAAATTTGCCATAGGCCTGCTGGATCAGCGTTACCAATTCACCTTCAAAATTACTTTGAGCCAGCTCTACTTCCACATTCAGCGCCGCCGCTTCCTGCCTGATATATTCGCATAGGGCGGCATAATCCTGTTTGCCATAAATATTTTTTTCACGTATACCCAGCATATTGATATTCGGGCCATTCAAAACCAGAATTTTTTTCATCAGCTTTCTCTCCTTACCAGCTCCAGCAATGCCTGCAGTGCCGCCTCCCGCTCACCGTTGTTATCGACGCTGTGATCGTGGTATCTGCGATACAGCTCGATCCTTTCAGCATATAAATCAAAAATCCTCTGCCGACCTGCCGCTAACAGAGGCCTGCTTGCCGTATCCACGTCCTGCACGATTTTTTCAGGCAGACGGTCCAGGAACACTATCATCCCGCTGGTTTTAAATATCTCTATATTCTCGGCGCGTTTGACCACGCCGCCGCCAGCTGCGATCACACAACCGTCCAGTCCCGAAAGATACTTTGCTGTCCGCGTTTCTGCATCGCGAAAGCATTCTTCGCTGACTGCAAACAGTTCTTTGATGCTTCTGCCTTCGCACTCTTCCAGCACACTGTCGGCATCATAAAAGGGCCGCTGCAGCTTTTGTGCCAGCAGTTTACCCAAAGTTGATTTACCACAACCCGGCATCCCGATCAAAACAATATTTTTCATAGCTGTTTTTCCATAGCAGCAGCGATCCTGATGATAACATCATTGGAAATCTCCCTCTGCAGCCAGATCTCTTCTGCCGCTACAGCCTGCGCTACCAGCATAAACATCCCGTTCACAGCCTTCTTGCCCAGCTGTTCCGCCTGCTGTAAAAACAGCGTTTTCGCAGGATTATAGATCAGATCAACAGCAGTCTCAAAATGCTCGATCGTTTCCAAACCGACCGGAGCAGCATCAGATTTTGGATACATGCCCACAGGCGTACAGTTGATCAGTAAATCGCCTGTATACCGCTCTAAATGCACATAATTAACAAATTGCGTCGGTACACTGCTGCAGAGAGTTTTCATATATGGGGCGATATGCTGCGTGTTGCGGGAAACCAAAAATATTTTGGATACTCCGTGATCGATCAGATATTGCAGTACCGCCCTGGAAACGCCGCCCGTACCCAGCACAGCCGCGCTTTTTCCCTGCACTTCAATGCCATTGTTTTCCAGCAGACGTCCAAAACCTGCATAATCAGTATTATAGCCGCGGATCGCACCATTATAAAAATGGATCGTATTGACAGCGCCGATCGCCTGCGCTTCCATACTTAAGGTAGTCAAAGCCGCCATAACGTTGATCTTGTGCGGAATAGTGACATTGACCCCACTGTATTTACCACGCAGCTCATGCACGCTCGTATATAATTCTTCAGGAGCTATCTCCAGCAGGTCATAAGTTCCTTCAATACCCAGTTCCTTAAAAATCATCTGATGTATCTGCGGTGACAGGCTGTGCCCCAAACGCGCTCCAATCAAGCCAAAATGAACCATAATACCAGCCTCCTATCTGCCGTCGGCAGGATAATTGCCTAAAATCTTACAATATGAACAGCTGTCAGAAAGCTGCTCTAAAGCCTGACGTACTCTTTCCTCACGCAGATTGCCCACCAGATCGATATGGAAGAAATATTCCCATGATTTACCCTCGATTGGGCGTGATTCCAAATTCATCATATTCAAACCACTGTGATAAAAATGTCCTAAAGTCCTGTAGAGTGAACCCGGCTCATGCTTCACAGCTACTACCACCGTGATCTTATTGGCATTGGGAGCCTGTTCCGCCTCTCTGGCGATCACGATAAACCGGGTATAATTATTGGAATTATAGTTGATATTGGCAGCCAGGATCTGCAATCCATACATCTCTGCAGCCTGCTTGCCGGCCACAGCCGCCAAATGCCTGTCCTGCTTTTCCCTCACTGCTTCGGCACTTTTAGAAGTGCTGAAATATGGCACCAGCTCCATCTGCGGATACTGGTGGAAAAACTCTTTACTTTGCGCGAAGCCCTGCGGATGCGAATATACAGTCGTAATATCTTCCAGCTTAGCACCCTGGATACCCAGCAGGTTATGCTCGATCTTTACGCATTGCTCGCCAACGATGGAACAGTCATGGTGCCGAAGCAGATCATAGACTTCGGTAATGCCGCCTGTCGAAGAATTTTCGATCGGCAAAACGCCGTATTTGATCTCACCATTTTTAACAGCCTGTACGACATCTTCAAACAGTGCATAATGATGCCTGTTGATATGCTGCCCTGCAAAATATTTTTCCAGTGCCTGATGGCTGTAAGAACCAGGCATACCAAAGCAGCCTACCTCCATGACCTGATCCTGCGGCAAAACTCTTGACTCGGCCAGCAGCACATGCTCCAAAGCCTTGCTTTGCTCCATGATCGTCTTCATCATCGCCGCCGCTGCCGGCGCATACTCCTGATGCTGCAAACGCGCGCAGGCCTTTTCCAGAACCTTCGCTTCCCTCGCTGCATCCAGCACCGGCAGTCCATGCTGCTTTTTATACGCCGCCACTTCCAGCACGGCCTCCAGCCGTTCTTCCAAAGCCGCTATCAGCTGGGCGTCGATCTTATCGATACGGCTGCGGATCGCCTCTAAATCCAAATTTTCCATGCTTACACCTCACCGTTAATATCAGCAGTCAACAGCATATCCAAGACAGTCCAGGCCGTAACACCCTCCACAACAGGTACAGCCCGCTGCACGATGCAGGGATCGTGACGGCCTTTGATTTCCAGCACCGTGTTTGTATGCTCAGCCACATTGATCGTTTTCTGCGGCAAAGCGATCGATGGCGTCGGTTTGAACCCGACTTTGAATACTACCGGCATGCCGTTGGTGATACCACCTAAAATACCGCCGTTGTTATTAGTCTCCGTCAGCACCGAATCGCCGTCATAATACAGCGGATCGTTAGCTTGTGAACCGGTACTGCGGCAAAAACCAAAGCCCAGCCCAAACTCCAGTCCCTTGACCGCCGGAATGGAAAACAGCACATGCGCCAGACGGCTTTCCAGCGAATCAAAAAAGGGTTCGCCCAAACCGGCCGGCAGATTGAGCGCCATGCACTCCACACTGCCGCCAACAGAATCCTGCCGCTCGCGCGCTTCCATGATCAGCGCCTGCATTTCTGCTCCCCGCACATCGTCCAGCACGGCAAAATCTTTCTGCCGCAGGCTCGTCAATAATTCGGCAGTTTCGCCCAATGGGTCAAACTTCCTGTCACAAATCTCACCCACATTATTGATATGCGCCCCTACCACAATGCCATACCGTGCCAATGCCAGTTTGGCAACAGCGCCCATAAACACCAACGGCGCAGTCAGACGGCCGGAAAAATGGCCGCCGCCGCGGTAATCATTAAAGCCTTTATACTTGATCCTGCCGGAATAATCAGCATGCCCAGGCCGCATATTATCTTTTAAAATACTGTAATCCGTAGAATGACTGTCACTGTTGGGGATCAGCGCGCACAAAGGCGTCCCCGTTGTGCGGCCTTCAAAAACGCCGCTTTGGATCGTAAAAGCATCTTTTTCCTGACGCTGGGTCGAAAGCAGGTTCCGCCCCGGAGCACGGCGCTCCATTTCGCGTTTGATGAAAGCAAGATCCAGCTCCAGGCCCGGCGGTAAACCGTCAATTACAAGACCAATAGAGGACCCATGAGATTCGCCGAAAATCGTCATTTTTATTTTTCTGCCATAAACACCACTCATATGCCTTCACCCATTCCCACAGTTTCAATATTTCCGCCCAGCGCTGCAAAATCCTGCCAAAATTCAGGATATGATTTTTGAACACATTCGCTGCCGCTGATAACGACCGCCTCACGGCAGACCAGGCTCGCCACAGCCAAACTCATGGCGATGCGGTGATCGTTCCAGGCGTCAACACAGCCGCCCCGCAGCCCTTCCGGCCGCCCCTTGATAAGCAGTCCGTCAGGCAGTTCGGTAACAGCCGCTCCCAGCTTATTCAATTCACTGGTCATTGCTGCCAGACGGTCACATTCCTTGATGCGCAGCCGCCCGGCATTGATTATTTCCGTTGTACCTTCACTGACAGCCGCCAGCACCGTTAAAACAGGAATAATATCGGGACAGTCGGCAGCGTCGATAACGACGCCCTTAGTCGGCGCAGGCAGCGCAGTATAATTACCTTCGGCATCGGAGGTTATTTTTCCTCCCATGCGGCTGATGATGCCGGCAACTACCCTGTCGCCCTGCAATGAAGCAGTATGCAGTCCAGTACAGGTAATCTGTCGGCCCAGCGTCCCGGCCACAAGCCAGAACGCCGCCTGGGACCAGTCGCCTTCCACCATGCTGCGTCCGCCGCGATACCTCTGGCCGCCACGGATATGATATTTATAATAATTTTCGTGTTCGATAGTAATACCGTACTTGGCCAGACACGACAAAGTCAGATCAACATAGCTCTGCGATTCCAGCCCTGAAGTGATTTCCAAAACAGAATCACCCTCCAGCAGCGGCAGTGCAAACAGCAGCCCGCTGATAAACTGCGAGCTGACATTGCCCGGCAGCTCATAAGCGCCGCTTTGCAGCACTCCGTTGACCGTCAAAGGCAAATACCCTTTCGCAGCAGTTGTATAGTGCAGGCCCTGCCTGTCAAAAATATCATAATAAGCCTGCAAGGGACGTGTTACCAGCTTACCGTGCCCGGTAAAGGTCAGCGGCGCACCGCATAAGGCTCCCAACGGTATCATAAAACGCAGCGTCGAGCCTGATTCGCCACAGTCAACAGCACTGCGTGCAGCCCACACCCTGCCGCTGCCACTGATGGCAAAAGCCGTGCGGTCCGCTCTGGACGAAGGAACTTGCTGAAAGCTGATCCCCAACGCTTCCAGACAGCGCAAAGTAGCCTCCATATCGGCAGACATACTGATATTATCAACAATACTGGTACCGTCCGACAACCCGGCACAGATGATTTCCCTGTGCCCCATGCTTTTAGACGAAGGCGCGCAAACGCTGCCGCCAAGCTTCGCCGGTGTGATCTTCAATGTCGTCATACGCTCTCCTGTCCAATATAGGCAGGCAATTCCTGCCAGTCTATTTTATGCAGGCGGCCAACGCCTGTTTTTTCAATGATTACCAAAGTGATTTTTCTGCCGCTTTTTTTCTTATCCAAAGCCATCACCTGCAAAATTTCCCGGGCATTGAACGACGCCGTTACCGGCAAGCCGAACTTCTGCAGGACGCTGCTTATCTGCGCAGCAGTACCGGCGGCTGTCAGCCCCAGCTTTTCTGTTTGCCTCGTCAGCTGCACCATACCGATACCAACGCCTTCACCGTGAGTATAAGTAGTAAAGCCGCAGCATTGTTCAATGGCATGTCCGATAGTATGCCCAAAATTCAGCAGCATCCTTTCCCCTGTGTCAAATTCGTCCTTTTCAACGATCCGCGCTTTGATATTACAGCAGGTCTCGATAATACTGTCCGCCTGCTCCAGCAGCTCCGCGTCACTGTCAATGGCAGCGATCTGCTCAAACAGTGCAGCATCGCGGATACAGCCGTATTTGATCGCTTCCGCCAGCCCGTCATGCAAAAAGCGCAGCGGTAAACTTTGCAGCAGCTCCGGATCGATAAACACTGCTTTCGGCTGATAAAAACTGCCAACCAGATTTTTACCTGCCGGGAGGTCGATCGCTACCTTCCCGCCGACACTGCTGTCGATCTGCGCCAGCAGCGACGTCGGCACCTGGATAAAATCAATGCCGCGCAGAAAAGTCGCCGCCGCCAGGCCGCCCAGATCGCCGGGCACCCCGCCCCCCAAAGTCAGGAGCAGGTCGCTGCGCGTCAGCCCGGCCCGTGCCAGTTCATCATAAACGTAACCCAATGTGGCCAGATTCTTGCTTTGCTCCCCAGCCTCAAAAACGATCCGGGTCACCTCAAAACCGCTGTCCGCCAAAGTACGTTCCAACCGCTCGCCATATAAAGGGTCCACATTACTGTCGCTGATAACAGCCGCTTTGGCAGCGGCGGAAAGCGCTCTGGCCTTCGGCCCGATCTGGTCCAGCAGTCCGGCCGCGATCTCGATCTTATATGTTTTTTCACCCAACGCCACTGTGATCGTACGCATCAGTATAAATCCTTTCTTTTCGCCGCCGCTTCCCGCATCATTTCCTGCAGAGCCGTGGCATCATTGGCCGTCAAAGCCTCGCTCCAGCGTTCCAACTGCTGACGAAAGGCCGCCAGCTCCTGCAGAACGTTTTCCCGGTTCGCTAAAAACAGATCGCTCCACAAATACGGATTGATATCCGCGACGCGGGTACCGTCGCGAAAGCTGCCGGCAATAAAATATTTCGTATTTTCATTATAAGAAGCACTGTTGATCAGCGCTACCGCTAAAGCATGCGGCAAATTGCTGGTATAGGCAATGATGCGGTCATGCTCGTCGGCATCTACCCGCACTACCTGCCCGCAGCCGATCGCATATGCGAAGCTGCTTAACCAGGCAATCGCCTCACTGCTGTTAAAAGCTGCTGGCACCACGATATAATTGGCGCCGTCAAAAATCTCAGCCTGGGACATACCCAGACCGCTGCCCTGACGGCCGGCCATCGGATGCCCCGCAATAAATTCCATCCTACCGGTAAGCAGTCGCTGCACGTCCTCTGGCAAGCTGCCCTTGATACCTGTGGCATCAGTTATCAAAACATCGCTTTTCAAAAAAGGCACCGCGCTTTTTACAAACCCCAGTGTAGCCGCCGGATAAACCGAGCAAATCACCACATCTGCCGCTTTAAGTTCAGCGCCGGCCTTCAAAACAGCTTCGTCGATAAGAGCCTGCTCCTGCGCCTGCAGCAGCACCTCGCCATCGGTATCGACACCGATGATCTTTTTGACGCCCAAACGCCGCAGCGCTTTGGCATAAGACCCGCCGATGAGACCCATACCGACCACAGCAAAAGTAAGCTGCTGCCAATCCGTGCTTCTAAAACCACTTTCCACTGCCTTCACCTCGTTAAACTTTCTCCATGCTGCAATCCTACGATAATTGAAACGGCCCGTTGCTTTTCAGCAAACAAACAGCCGTTTTTAACATTATTATACTATATCCTACATCTCTCTGCCGATTATTTGCGCAATGCCCTTCAGCTCGCCCATCAGATGGGCAAAGCGTTCCGGCTTCAGGGACTGGGCCCCGTCGCACAAGGCATGCTCGGGATCGTTATGCACTTCGATGATCAGCCCGTCAGCACCGGCGGCAATGGCAGCTTTGGCCATCGGTTCAACCATCCACCACATGCCGGAAGCATGGCTCGGATCAATGACGATCGGCAGGTGGCTGAGTTTTTTTACAGCCGGGATCGCACTAAGGTCTAAAGTATTGCGGGTATAAGTTTCAAAGGTGCGGATACCGCGCTCGCACAAAATAACGTTATCATTACCGCCGGCCATGATATATTCCGCCGACATGATCCATTCTTCTATCGTTGCTGATAAACCGCGTTTCAGTAAGATCGGTTTATTGGTCTTGCCCAGCTCCTTCAGCAGCTCAAAATTCTGCATATTGCGGGCGCCGACCTGGATCACATCCACATCCTCAACAAAGCGTTCGATCTTATCAGCCGACATGATCTCGGTAACGATCGGCAGGCCGGTTTCCTGTTTGGCGATCTTTAAAAGCTCCAGACCTTTTTCTTTCAGACCCTGGAAGGAATAGGGAGAAGTACGCGGCTTGAAAGCGCCGCCGCGCAGCAGTGCCGCCCCGCCGAGTTTAACGGATTTAGCCACGGAAATGATCTGCTCTTCTGTTTCCACAGAACAGGGACCTGCCATAACAACGATTTTTTTACCGCCGATCTTGATCCCGTTGACATCGATAACACTGTCTTCAGGATGGAACATCCTGTTAGCGCGTTTGAACGGTTCCTGCACACGCATGACCTTTTCCACCCAGTCGTTGACGCGCAGCAGATTGATATCCAGAGTGCTGGTATCGCCGATAACGCCCAGGATCGTCATATTGACGCCGACGATCTCGTTGATCTGGAAGCCGTTATCGATCAGCCCGTTTTTGATTTTCTCACATTCCTGCAGCGGTGCTCCTGGTTTCATTACAATAATCATTTTTTGTTCTCTCCTTTTGATTTATATGCTTAATTTTAATTATAACCTGTTAAATCTCACGCCCAACAGCTCCTGCAATGACCTGCAGATCCTGCATCAGTCTGCCAAAGCGTTCCGGCTTCAAAGATTGGGCCCCGTCGCACAAGGCATGTTCAGGATCGTTATGCACTTCGATGATCAGTCCGTCGGCCCCTACAGCCACAGCCGCCTTGGCCAGCGGTTCGACCATCCACCACATGCCGGCCGCATGACTGGGATCAACGACGACCGGTAAATGACTGAGTTTTTTTACAGCCGGGATCGCGCTCAGATCCAAAGTATTACGGGTATAATTTTCAAAGGTACGAATACCGCGCTCACATAAAATCACATTATCATTACCGCCAGCCATAATATATTCGGCCGACATCAGCCATTCTTCTATCGTTGCCGACAAACCGCGTTTCAGCAAAATCGGTTTGCTGGTCTTGCCCAGCTCCTTCAAAAGCTCAAAATTCTGCATGTTGCGGGCGCCGACCTGGATCACGTCCACATCTTCCACAAAACGTTCGATCTTATCAGACGACATGATCTCGGTGATGATCGGCAGGCCGGTAGCAGCTTGAGCCTCTTTCAGCAGATCCAGCCCGCTCTCCTGCAGCCCCTGGAAAGAGTACGGCGAAGTACGCGGCTTAAAAGCGCCTCCGCGCAGGATCGCTGCGCCCATCTGCTTGACGTCCCTGGCCACGCCGATGATCTGTTCCCGTGTCTCTACTGAACAGGGCCCCGCCATCACTGTGATCTTTTTACCACCCACCTGCACACCGCAGACATCGACAATGCTGTCTTCCGGATGGAACATCCTGTTGGCACGTTTGTAAGGCTCCTGTACGCGCATTACCTTATCAATGCAGTCATACACCCGCAGCTGATTCATATCAAAGGCTGCTGTATCGCCTACCACACCGAACAGGGTAAAATTAGCACCGCGGCTTTCATGGATCTGGAAGCCTTTGCCCTCCATCAAATTTTTTACTTTTAATTCCTCTGCTGCGGGAACACCCGGTTTCATTACTATGATCATTTATCTCCACTCCTTAACTTCTTTTTTATTTACACAAGATAATAAAAAAATCAGGCCTCGTAAGAGAGCCTGATTAAAAATTCATCTTCTTAGTTTACAGCAGCATATCTCAGCTACAGTATCGGCATCTGTTTACGGTAATAGAATTATGCAGTTTTGAGCAAGTAAAATAACCAGCGCTAAAATAAAAATAGCCCCGGCTAAAGTCAAAAGCATATTCATTTACCAAATTAGTTTTCAAAACAGATTCCACGATTTTACCCACCCAATTTAAATTTCTTGTGTAAAACTTAATTGCTGTTATTTTAGCCCCGTATAAAAACAGTGTCAAGCGAAAGCATAAAATTCAAAAAAATTAATTTTTATACATCAACTATTGTAAACAATGTTACAACAAATTCAATGCAGCACGCCCTTGATACCACTGCCCAGCGTCATCACTCCGCCTATCAACACCACCAGCAGCGCAATGCGTTTGAATAAATGCTGGTTGATCCGAAAAAACATTTTTTCTCCCAACCACCAGCCTAAAAGCACCGCCGGCAGCACATACAGCGACAAAGCAAGCAAATTGCCGCCCTGAAAAGTGCCCGCTACAAAAAAACTGCCCAAAGTACAGAAGCTGCCAATAGCAAAAATCCAGATCATATTGGCACGCAGCAGATTTTTCTCCATATTCTCACTCAAAAAATACAAAGCTATCGGCGGCCCGCTGATACTGGTCGTAGCACTGAAAAAGCCGCTTAAAAAGCCGGCCGAAACGCGGCCCAGCTTTTTATTCCTGACCTCAGGCACAAAATTCAGTTCCATTAAAAGCGTCACCAGCAAAAGCGCAACACCCAGTAAAATCTTTAAATGATTGGCGTCGGCCACCTTCAGCAAATACGCGCCGGGAATAATGCCCAGCAGGCTTCCGCCCGCCGTTATCAGTACCGTCGACCACTCAAACTGGCCCCAGGTACGCCACATCATGATCACACGCACAATAACGCCGGCCACAATAACGAACACGACCGTCTCTTTCGGCCCCATCACCAGTGTCAGTACCGGCGCGGCGATCAGCGCAAAACCAAAACCCGTTACCGTACTGAAAAAAGTAGCGGCAAACAAAATCAACGAAGCCACTGTTAATACAAAATAATCCATGATTTCTCTCCGCTCTCTGTTTGAAATAACTATCTGCATTATAACATAAAAAAGAAGCCCCTACAAAACGGAGCTTCTTTCGGTCAACTTATTTCAGCCATTGCCGTATGGTTTTTTTCAACAGCTTTAGTTCAAACGGTTTCGCTATATGAGCGTTCATACCCGCAGCCAGCGCCATTTTCACATCTTCTGAAAAAGCATTGGCCGTAATGGCAATGATCGGTATCCGAGCGGCATCATTACGGGCGGCAGCTCTGATCGCTTTGGCCGCTTCGTAACCATTCATTACCGGCATCTGGATATCCATAAAAATCAAATCATAATAGCCTTCAGGTGATGCCAGGAATTTTTCCAAAGCTTCCACCCCATCAGCAGCAGCCTCACAAGTCAATCCCACCAGCTTCAAAAACTCCAAAGCAATTTCCAGATTGATCGCATTATCCTCAACTACCAGCACCCGTTTACCGCTGTAATCAATATCAGCAATATTTTCCAAATCACCAACAGACTGTTCCCCAGCAACTGTAATATCATTCCGCTGCTGCATCTTCAGGCAAACAGAAGCAGTGATCTTGCTGCCCTTGCCTATACAGCTTTCAACATCTATCGATCCGTTCATCAGCTTTGCCAGATTCAAACTGATCGTCATCCCCAGACCGGTTCCCTGTATTTTACTGACTCGTGAATCTTCTGCCCTGATAAACGGTTCAAAAATACGCTCGATAAAACTTTTTTCCATCCCAATGCCGTTATCTTCTACAATAAAATCAAAAACGGCCAAATCATGCGGTAATGGTTTAACTAAAACAGTCAGCTTGATTACTCCGCCATCAGGCGTATATTTGACGGCATTAGAAAGCAAGTTCAACAATATCTGCTGAATCCTCAATGCGTCACCCAGCACGACTATGTTCTCTAACGACGCCATTTCCACAACCAGTTGGTGCCGTTTTTCCTCAACCGAAGGTTTGATAATATCCACTGCTGCTTCCACTTTTTCCTTCAATGCGAAAGACTCCAGAGTTAATTCTGTTTTACCGCTTTCGATTTTTGACATGTCCAGAACCTCATTCAGCAGCTCCAGCATATGTTTTCCCGAAACAACGATTTTCTTCAGATAATCATCCACCTGCTTTTTATCGGCGCAATGCTCTGCTAAAGCGGCCAGCCCCATGATCGCATTCATCGGCGTTCTAATATCATGCGACATCTTCGAAAAAAATTCACTTTTAGCCTGATTGGCCTGCAACGCCAGCTGATAGGCGTCGCTGATTATCTGTTTATTAGCTTCTTCCTGCATGGTACGTTCATGAATATCGCGCATCGTAACCAGAATCTTATCTTTGATGCCGTCAAAATAAGATATTTTAACTTCTTTATGCCTGGCGCCAGTCTGCACAGAAGAACGAAAATAAAACATCACTGCATCCTCTTGCTCCAGCCGGGTTAAAAACTGCTCCAAGCCGCCAGCAAGCAATTTTTGCCGATCTTCCTCATGCACAAAACGTTCAATAAATACGGGCAGCTGCTCGGTAATGCACCCCTGTAACGGCAGTGGCTGTCCATTAAAATGGCTGGCAAACCGCATCACATAAGCACTGTTTGGCAAATCGCAAATACAAACAGCATCATAATCCTGCTCCACCGTAAAATTATAAATAGACTGCAGCTCGATTTTTTCAAGCTCCATATCTTTTTGCTCATTGATATCCTCGATAATACCAATAACAAACTTTGGTTTCCCCGCCTCATCATAAGACATCACCGTCAGCGTGACACGCATCCAATACTGACCGCTTTTATCGCACAGCACGGCAGCAGACGTTTTAGCGCCGTTATCGATAGCCGCATACATTTCATAAAACTCTTTTTGCGTTTCTGGTGCAATAAAATCCTCAGCAAAACTTTCCGGCATATTATAATATTCTGCAGCACAGTTAAAATAACTGCTGGTCCGTAAAGGAATAACCTCCAGTTTTTTCTGCGGATAGTAATAAAAATAGAATATCTTCGTTCCTTCTAAAATCTGCCGTAAAAGTTCCTGAGAACCCCTTTCCTGCTCAATAAGCTCCAAATTGAGCAGTTCGGTCTTCTTTTTGCTGTCGACGTCTATAAAAACGCTCTGAATAACCAATTCATCATCGATATTTCTCACATATTCCGCACTGCCAATGATCCAGCAGGTATCACCATCCTTACGCAGCGAGCGGTATTCATATGATTGCTTTTTCCCAAAGACCAGGACCTCCTGCAGCGCAGCCATCACCCACCCGCGGTCCTCTGGCGCTACAAGCTCCTGCATCTGCCAGTTTTTCTTCTGCCAGAATTCTTTTTCCGTATAACCTAAAATTCTGATGGCCTCTCTATTAGCGCTCTTAAAAACCATTTTGCCATCAGAAGTTACTGTATATTGAGTAATACCGCACAAGGCCGATTGAAACAGCTCATTATAATACTCGCGCTGTCTTTTGACCTCAGTCAGCTGTTTCCCCTGCAAAATATTTTTTTGACGCAGAAATTCTATATCGCTGGCGTTTTGATGATAACCGCGAATATAATAATAATTTTCGTCTTCTTTATACAGTGTCCCGCTGCATCTGATAAAAATAACGCCCCATTCTGGATGCTCCCAGCGATACTGAACCTCCACCAGACGCTGGCTTTCTATTATCTGCCTGATATACCTCTGAACAATACCAATATCCTCTTCGATGATCCTCCGCGCAAAATGGGCATAATTATCCTCAGGGGACAGGCTTGCCTTTAAACCAAGCAGCTCCAGCATTCTTGTATCAGCATACAAAAATGACTTATCGCTGTGTTTATCTATTTCCAAAACCCACAAGCCTATATTACTGGTCAGCAAAATTTCTTTCATCCAGCTAAAGCTATTAAAGAGGTCCTCCGTATAATTTATGCCACTCATAACTATACCTCATTATTATTGAAATATTTCTTTACTGTTTTAATTATACCTTACTATTATTTTATTTCCAATACTTAATATTTTAAAAACATTTTAGATTTCCAAAAAACCAGTGCAAAAAAAAATAATCCCGGCATAAGCCGGGATTATTTTCAGCCATTGCTGTTTTTTCCTTTTTCAGTCAGCAGCGTCCAGCCTTCTTCCTGCACGATCAGGCCTTCCTTCATCAAATGGCCTAAAGCACGTTTGAAAGCCGCTTTGCTGATACCGAATTTCTCCTTGATGATCTCCATCGGTGTTGTATCGCAGTAAGGCATCTTACCGTTACGCTTATGCAAAAAACTTAAAATATCTTCCGCATCGGCAATCATCGCATTTTCTTTTTGCTGCCGCAAAGAAAGATTTATTCTGCCGTCCTCGCGAATATAAGTAATGCGCGCCGTGATCTCCTGACCAAAATCCAACCGTCCGCCAGGAACCTCGCTGCGGTGTAAAAACGCTAAAAAGCGCTGATTGGTAAAAATAAAGAATCCTTCCGGCAGGATATTATAGATAGTTCCGGTCACGCTGTCGCCAACCTTGACGCCAGTAGCAGGCCGGGACGCCTTCAGCATCTCTTCCTCTACCCGCATACTTACGGCAGGGCGCCCTGTCTTATCGCGGTACAGCTTGATCCAGACCAGTTGTCCCGGCGATACATGGCCGCGCATTTCACTGTACGGCAAAAATACGCCGCGTTCAGCGCCGATATCCACAAAGCCGCCATCCCTGGTCACGCTCAAAACCTTCACGTAACCGATCTGGCCTTCGCGCATTTTCGGCAGCTTCTGACTGGCTGTCAACCGTCCATGCGGATCTTTATACAAATAAACTTTTACCGCATCACCGACATTTACCCCTTCCGTCTGCTGCAGCTTATGCAGCAGGATATCGTCAGAAGTATCGCCGGTCCCGGCATCAAGAAAAGCACCCATTTCGCCCAGGCGTGCTACCTTTAAGGTAACAACGTCGCCGGCACGGTATTTAAGCTGCTTTGCCCCATCCTTTACATCAGTCATTTTTGATCTCCACAAATTCTTCCGACGGAGCATCGGCCCACAGTTGTTCCAGATTATAGAACTCGCGCTCTTCATCAATGAAAATATGCGCTACACAATTGCCGTAATCCATCAAAATCCAGCGGCCCTCAGCATAGCCTTCTTTGTGCGTCACAAAAACGCCTGCCTCCGCCAATTTATCTTCGATATTGTCAGCAATAGCTTTAACTAAAATATTATTTCCGGCGCTGGCAATAATAAAATAATCAGTTACAGGAGAAATGTTCTCCATATTCAGCAGCAAAATATCCTTCGCCTTTTTATCGCTGGCTGCAGCCGCGATCCTGTTTGCAATTTCTTTAGTGGTTAAACCCATCTTTTCGCCTCCTTTATTCCTGTTCATCTTCATCATCTTTCATATAGGGAATGCCAACTTCGTCCAAAGATTTTTGAACTTCCTCGCGTGAGGTAGCCCAATAGCTGATACCCTCCGTATCGTCAAAATTACCATACAGCATACCCGACTTGACCTTTTCATCGCCAAACAACTTAAAGCTGTTGGCCGCCTTGATCATCGTCAAGGTATTCATATCAGTCTCCACATGCCTGTCAACAGTCGAAAAAAGTGCCGGGATCTTAGTCACAGTATCGATATTAAAAATCTGTGCCGCCGCCTTCATAAACTTCTGCTGACGCTGCACGCGTCCAATATCACCCAGCTCGTCTTTGCGGAACCGTACATATTCTCCGGCCCGTTTACCGTCCAGATGCTGATAACCATGCTTGATATCGATCACCAGATCGGCATAAGGATCTTCATAATACATATCCTTTTCCACATACAGATCGACGCCGCCGATCAAATCGATGACATCGATAAAAGCGCGCCAGTCCACCAATACATAGTAATGGATCGGCACCTGCAGCAGATTGGCCACTGTTTGCTTGGCCATCATTACCCCACCGTAGGCATAGGCAGCATTAAGCTTATCCCAACCGGGACGACCGGGGATCTGCACCTTAGTGTCACGCGGCAGCGACAGCAACGCCACTTTGTTTTCACCGGGGTCAAAACTGGCCAGCATCATGGCGTCAGTCCGCTTGGGCTCGTCCGGAGCGGCATCACTATCGCCATCATCAATGCCCAAAAGCAGAATGTTGATACGCTTGTTCAAAATTTCATTCTGGGTTATCTTATCGCTGGCACCCACAACATCCACCTTCGGCGGATTGATAAAAGTATCGTAGACCCAGACCGTACCCCAAAAAGCACCTGTCAAAAGCGCCGCTAAAACCAGCAGTACAAATACCAGCCGGCCCCAGCGCAATTTGCGCTTCCTGCGAACCGGCCTGATTTCTCTATTTTCTTCCACAGACATGGCATCTCCTACAAATTCAATTTAAGCCTTTTAAACTTAGCCGCCAATTCGTTATAGCCATCAATACAATTAGGATGTACCAAAAGATCGTACTCCAGCAAATAACGTATCGTCTGTGCGTAAGCCTTCATCATCGCCTGCTCCAGATCGACCTTTGCCAGCTGACGCATTTCATCGATACCGGCAAAATCGCGGGTCGGTTCCAGCAGATCCGCCAGATAAACAACCATCGCCGTCTGGCTCATTCCGGCAGCGCCGGTAGTATGATACCTGATCGCATCCAAAATCTCCGAATCAGTAACTCCATATTTTTGCCGGGCATAATACACGCCCAGTTTGGCGTGCAGCAAAATAGGCTGGTTCCTTTCGACATCGTCCATCGGCAGCCCTAAAGTAATCGTGTGCATCAAAAGATCACGTGTAGGTATTTCACGTCCACAATCATGCAGCAACGCACCCACGCCAACCTTTTCCTTATCTAATCCATAAAACTCTGCCAATTCCAGAGCAGTATCATAAACAGCCAAAGAATGTTTAAACCGCTTATGCGGCAAAGATGCTTTAAGAAGTTTTTTCATTTCTGCGATATCCAGCATGATAACAACTCCTTTCCCTACCTTTAAGACCGGTAGAGGTGTTCCTCCAAAATATAATCTGCTACACTCTCAGGCACCAGCCCTTTAATAGAAAGTCCCTGTCTGACGCGTTCACGAATACCCGTCGAAGAAATATCCACTTCAGGCGTAGCCAAAAGTATAATTCTATTTTTAGCAGGTTCGCCAAAAAACTCGCACACCTTGTCGATCGTCTGCCCATAACCTGGCCTGTCAGCAGCGATAAAAGTGACCTCTGCCAGCAGCTCCCTGATGCGGTGCCAGGTATTCAGCATCGGTACGGCATCGGCGCCAATAATAAAATACAGCTCATATTCCGGATAGCGGTCTTTCAGTTCCATCACTGTGTCATAAGTATATGAAACACCGCTGCGCTGCAATTCGATATCAGTAACTTCAAAATAAGGATAAGGCTCTGTTGCCAGCTCCGTCATTCGATAACGGTCGGCAGCCGGAGCAAACTCCAGCCCCACCTTATGCGGAGCAATAAACGCGGGAACAAAAATTATTCTTTCCAAGCCCAAATGCTCATAAATAAACTTGGCCGTCTGCAGATGCCCCAGATGAACAGGATCAAAAGTTCCGCCCATGATGCCAAGCTTTTTGCTCTTCACTCGTTTACCCACCTTCCTTATTATCACTATATTATAACCCATCATACTTATTTATGCCACTATTTTTATAAAGAACCGCTTATTCACTGGCTTCGTCGGTATTTCCAAAAATTTCCAAATTAGCCCCTTTATGCCTAATTTAGCCCTTTTTACCCACTCATAGTGTCCTAAATAGTGTCCTAAAAACCTTGAAGTTTCCTACTTAACTATGCTTATACTAAAATATAGTGTCCAGATTGTTCCTCTAAAACACCAACAGCCGATTGCATTGTTGCATTTAAGACATGGCTATAAGTATCAAGCGTTACCGCAATATTGGAATGTCCCAGTCTCGTTGAAATTACTTTAATATTGAAACCCTTTGTTAAAAGAATAGTAGCATTTGTATGTCGAATATCATGGAAAGTTAGTTGTCGAGTAATACCCGCCTTCTCTTTTAGTTCCTTGAAATTATCACCTATCTGCGAAGGTACTATACGAGTATGCTTCTGTCCGACAAAAACATATCTTGTAGTAATGTTTAGCTTTTCGTATACTCCCTTTATGGTCTTTAATAATGCAATTAAAGACTCAGATACTAATATAAGTCTCGTTGAAGACTCGGTTTTAGGTGTTGTCTCAAATGTTCCCTTCCCTGCAACAGACACTATATTAGACTCGACAAAAAGAGTATTCTGTGAGAAAGAAACATTCTGCCATTTCAAAGCTGCTATTTCCCCTCGTCGCATTCCTGTTTCATATGCAAGCATATAGATAGGGTACATCATAGTCTTTGTTGTTACTTTTCCATTCTCCAGTAAGTCTTTAAAGTCTTCATAAGCAATCCTTTTGATCGCCTCATGCTCCTCTTGATTAATAACCTCAAGATGTTTTTTTGCTATTACATTTTTTATTCGCTTACTTTCCTTCAAGGGGTTTTCGACTAATAACTTCCTTTTGATACTAAAACTGAACAGACAACTTAATGCTCTACGCCACGACAAAACAGAGTTTACACTATATTTATCCTTCCATTCAAGCATTATTTTATCAAGGCTTTTTGTCGTTATCTTTTGTATAGGTGTAGCTTCCAAATAAGGCAACCATTTAGCCAAACTCACCTTGTAGTCCCATTGGGTAGTCTCTTTGACTTCCCCATTTTCCTCAAGTTCTTTTAAGTACATCTCCATAATGTCTTTAAAAGTATCTTTCTTTTTTTCCACAAGTTTATTATCAGCCTTTTGTCGTTCGAGTTCCTTAAGTACCTTCCGAGCTTCTGTACGGCTTCCAACTGTTTTACTTACCCACTTCCTTTTATCACCAACAGGATTTACTTCTATTCTCACTTTGAATTTACCATTTGGCAACTCAGTGATACTCCCATCACCTTTTGGTCGTCTTCCAGACATAAACCAATTCCTCCTTCCAAAAATTACCAAAAAAATGTGAGAGGGTATTATATATTTATGATGCGCCGCTGTTCCCCCCGTGGGGTGCCTCTGGTCAACATATGTACTCACCGAGAACACGCCAGCAGCAGCCGACACACAGGCATACCCTAGGCAATCCCTAGGTATAACACAAGATTATAACAGGATACCATAGGAAACCGCTTGGATACTGCCTGTATCTATTGTAGGTCACTATAAAAGACACTGCAAGTAGTAAACAGACGTTTAAAAATTTCAATTTTTAGTACCTGGTGCTAATTTTGGTTACAAAAGGTTTACAAAAGGTGGACTTGTTTTGTCCCACTTTGCTTATATTTTACCCAAAATTTATCTGTTTTTACGTCCTTTGGTCAACCTCTAGGTATCCTCTAGTTTACAAATAATAATCCTCTCTCTTGTATGTGGAACGCTAGCCTAATTGTAATTGTTCCATAATAGTGAGAAAGATATTTCTTATTGTTCCACATATAAGAGAAAGAACCTCTAGGTGTCCTATTGAATACCTAGAGGTTCTTTTAAGGTTTATAAATAAAACCGTCTATTCCCTGCGTTACGATTATCCACCCTATTTTCAAAAGCCACCAAGTAACACTAATAGCTATAGCGAAAATAAATAAATCAAATA
Organism: uncultured Phascolarctobacterium sp.; assembly: GCA_900545535.1. GTDB lineage: Bacteria > Bacillota > Negativicutes > Acidaminococcales > Acidaminococcaceae > Phascolarctobacterium. The sequence goes on along the minus strand of UQZN01000013.1, from coordinate 46,913 downwards.
ACAAGCCACATACTGTTAAAAGTATCTTTTTCATTCCAGCCACCTCAAATAATATTATAGCATATAAAATACCCCTTGTGAAATCTTATAAATACCTAAAGGTTACTAATCAAAACTGTATATCATAAATAAAGACACCTTGAAAGCGTCCTTTTGGATACCTTCAAGGTGTCTTTTTTGATTTTATTGTTTATTCTTTTTTTTGTCTACTATCTGCAATTCTTTACCAATAACTGCTAATAATTTTTCTAATACATCACAACGAACAGAGCGCCGTTTAAACATATTGTGTACGCTTTTTTCACTTTCTCCTGCTTTGTCTGTAATTTCTTTAAAAATATACTTATTATCTTTTACTAATTTTAAAAAATCATCTTGAACGCTCATTATATCACCTCTTTAGCTAAATTATAACATCAGCAACAAAAAGATAAAAGACACGAAAAGTGACTAAATTAAAGATAAATGGAGCTAAACCGCTAAAAGTAACTAAAAAGTGACTAAAATGGGATAATTTGACATTTTACAAAGTAACGAAAACGTGACTATAATAAACGCAAGAGGTAACGAAAACGTGACTCAAAGAAAATGAGGAGGAACACAAAATGACAACTAACAACACTTACACACCTTACAGAGACATGCAGGCAAAATTGGAGCAACTCCAAGCCTTTCGAGGAAGCAGCACAACGGCAGTAGTAACAGACAGCCATTATATCGTCGTAAGCTACAAAACACCTATATTCATATTTTGCACGACCACAGGGCTGGCTATATTTGATAATAGCTATTACAGCACGACCACAACGAGAATTCAAAATTTAATCAAAGACGCTTTTGGTCTCCATGACTGTCAAGAGCGCATAAAACACAGCGTAAAAATGCAAATATTATCAGTACACGGAGGTAAAACAAAATGAGGATTTATAAGGATGTAGATTTTTGCGAATTTGAATTTTGAGGAGGCGCAAAGGATACCGTTGCATTGCTTACAGACGATGAAGGGCAACACATATTTGATTTGCTAGAAGATGTTTGTAGAGGCGAAGCAATGGAAGAAACGCAAATAAATGATTACTTCTGGTTTGAAACTGATCAGATAGCGGTACAGTTAGGCTATGACGATTGGGAAGCCTTAATGGACGATAGAGAATAACAACAGAACAAATTAAATAGAGAGGAAGATAAATAATGTTAGTCTTACTAATCAAGAAATCACCTGTAATAGATAACTGGGAGGATGTAGAAAAAGCCTTTAGGCGTGTCTTTCCGAACCGTAGTCACCTTGAAGGCTTCTGCGAAGGCTATTGCTTTGATAGACACAGACTTTTAACCTTAAATGAATTTCAAGAACGCCTTAATAACGGTGTAAGAGATATAACAGAAACACATTATGTCATATTTGTTGAATACGGACAAGAGGAGAACGAAGAATAACAGCTTGTGTCTTGTCGCTGACCTTTAGGAACCCTAGAGGTTAGCAGAGAGGATACAACCAGTAAGCCTCTAGGAAGGAGCAAAGAACCTTGACAACCAAACAAAAAGGACTAGCAGTTATCCTGTTAGCCCTAGCACTGTGTTTGTTGTCTCGTACCGTTAGCTAATGACTAGGTAGAGACAGGGAGCAGGCTCACACCCTGCTTCCCTGATTTACCTTGATTATACCATAAGGAAACCAAGGAGGGCAAGAAGTATGTTAGAACAGATCACGCTCAAGATAGGGCAAGAAGTAATCATAATGAACCATAGGGATATTATTGACACCATAAGGGATACCCTAGGTGACCCGCTGGCAGACCTTGTAGCCGCTGAATTAACCCACGCAACCAAAAGTTATGAAGCTGAGCTAAAAGGCTATGAAGCAGACAAACAGGAGAAAGAAGGCATAGCAGACAGTTACGCCGCAGCCCTGCGGGATGTTAGCGATGAATTAGAGGCACTAGAGGAACTGCTGGAAGCCCCACGGCTGAACAGAGATAAAGTAAAAGCTAGTGCCGAAAATATCAGAAAAATTATAAATGAAACATTTTAAACAGGAGGAAAATTATTATGACAAACGAGGAACGCAAAGAAATGTATCAGGACTGGGAAAATCTTTTAGGCACACATTTAGACAGGGCTTACCATGAGGAACGTATGGAAATGCTAGAAAGCCTTTTAAAAGGAATAGGAAAACGCCTAGATTACGACATGACAAGCTTATTGCTAGCGGTTAAAGCATACGATAAGGAAGCTTGTAAGCCTATCAGCATACCTGTAGAAGTTGTTGAGGTCGGTAAGGTATACAGAGTTATTGAGGATGAAATAGGTGTACACACCTACCTTTTCAGTGGTGATATTGTGCGAGTTTTACGAAAACCAAACCGCAATAAAGAAGTATATGTTCAAAGTCTTATGCGTACTACTTTCAAAGGTGGTGACTGGTATACACCTGTATCAAATTTGGAGGAGGTATAAACCATGACAGACGAACGCCGATGTAATCACTGTGGAACCATCGTTAAAACAGGCTACTGTATAAGGGATGGTGAGGAATATTATTGCAGTGCTGATTGTTTAGAAACAGCCTATACAGAAACGGAGTATGTTGAATTGTATAAAGCGGGTGAAGCTTATTGGACTGAATGGGAGGATTGATTGAGCTATGAAAGACAAAATTATCATGTTCCTTGTCTTAGCAAGCCTAGCGATTGACTGGGACGCCACTTTAAGGAACTTCGGCTTTTAGATGTTGTCTTGCTAGTGCCTACAAGCTGACTTGTGGGCACCATGGAGGACAACTCCAAGGGTTCCTAAATGGAACCTAAAGAATGACTACAGGAATAACAGGAGGTATTTAATGAAACGACGTTTTTTAGAAAATCTAATACTTATTCTAATAGCTATCATACTTTGCTTAAATTGGCAAAAAGTTTTCTCAGGATAACATAAGTTTTGTGGATAGAAACCTAATGAACAACCAGCTTTAACTAAACATAAGTTTGCATTAATTCTCAAGTTTAGTTGAGGCTGGCTTTTTGTTGGCCTTGTTTCAAAACGTACGTTCGTTATAATAGCATTATGTTCGCTTTTAAGGCGAACAAATAGTGAATAAAAGGAGACGGAAAAATGCAAAATCAACACCCACTGTACCTTGAAGAACTCGAATTGGAAGCTCGCTACAAAACCTTTGGAGAACAAAAGCTGCGCCAAGTATACGACAAAGCTAAAGCCGAAGGACAAGCAGGAACAACGACACTCGGTCAAAAGTTTATTGCCCATCAATACAGCAACGTATTTGAAGCCGTTAAGGTATTTGTTGAAAATGCTTTGGCACCAAGGCGTGGCGTAAAACCTGCCTATGTAGGCATACTCATGGAAATGTCGGAGATTTACAAAGAAGAAATAGACCAACTTTATAGTCTGCTTGCTTTCTCTACGTTATCAATACTTTTAGATAACATGATGAGACGCAAAGAACTTTTTATATCCAATGTTAGCCAGTGGATAGGACGAGAAATACAAGATGAATATAACCTAACACGCTACCTCAGTCAAAATCCGAGTCGTGAACCCTTAGTAACCAAAGGTATAGACCAACGTGTTCAAGGCTTTTATCGTCGTGCCTACGCCCTTGCATGGATGAAACGAGATAATTACCAAGCCCCAAAGTGGGATAAACAAGATCTCATGCAACTTGCGGCCTGTCTTGTAAATATCATTATCAATACAACTAACTACTTTGAATATTGCCAACAAGGAACAACCTTAAATATCCAGCCTACTCAAGCACTTTTAGAAGCCTGGACAGCAAACGAAGACAATATAGTCGCCAACTCTTATCGACTTTGTCCTACCATCATCCCACCTAAACCTTGGACAACTTACAATGATGGCGGTTATTATGGGGAACTCCAATCCGTATCTACCTTATTGCGTGTACATGACCAAAGAACAATCTTTGGAAAACGCTATCTAAAAAAGTTAGGACAAATGGAACTTGCCGAAGTTCGCAAAGCAATCAATAGTATCCAAGCCACGCCTTGGAAAATAAACATCAGAGTTCTTAAAGTAATGCAAGATGTTATTGCACGAGGTGGAGGGCGCGCTGGTATACCGTACATTGATGAAGCACCCAAACCTATGGTACTCTCTGAAAAACCTACAGAAGACCAACTAAAAGATTACCGAAAAATAATGGTTGGTTACTACAAAGATGAAACCAGACGCAAAAGCCTTGCATTAAGAGCTGTTGGTAACATTAAGGTTGCCGAAGAATTTGCTAAATATGACAAAATATATTTTCCTTGTAATATGGACTTCCGTGGTCGTGTATACCCTATTCCTAATTTTAGCTTTCAAGGAGATGACCTGAACAAAGGCCTAATCCTTTTCGCTGATGCTCCTGCTTGTGAAGATATGGAAGACATTAACTGGCTTGCTGTCCATGGTGCAAACTTAGCAGGAATAGATAAAGTAAGCTATGACGACCGTATCCAATGGGTTCACGACAACGAAACAGACATCCTCGCCTCCGCAGCCGACCCACTAGGGCACACCTTTTGGATGTCCCAAGACGAACCTTGTCAGTTCTTGGCGTTCTGCTTTGAATGGCGGGCATGGAAGCAATGGGAAGCCAAACATGGTACACCAAAAGGTTTTGTGTCTGGTATCCCTGTAGCTTTTGATGGAACCTGCTCAGGCCTCCAGCACTTCTCAGCTATACTTCGTGATCCTGTAGGTGGTGCAGCAGTCAACCTCCTGCCCTCCGACAAGCCCAACGACATCTACGGTGTAGTCGCAGCCAAAGTAAATGCGGCCATTGACCAAGACCTCAAAAATGGCACTATAGACGATGTTGTCGAAACCAAAATCAAGTTTGGCACCAAAACACTCGCTCAAATCTGGAGGATGTATGGAGTCACCCGCAAAGTAACCAAACGCTCTGTAATGACACTTGCCTATGGCTCAAAAGAATACGGATTTCGTGACCAAATCTACGAAGACATCATAAAAAAAGATATGCAGGAACAGAAAGAAACCTCTGTCTTCACAGAAGCAAATTGCTGGCAAGCCTCAGCATACATGGCTAAACTCATCTGGAACGCAGTCGGAACAACCGTTGTCGCCGCTGTAGATGGCATGAAATGGCTCCAAGATTGTGCTAAGAGTGTCACCAAGAAGGGCCAAGTTGTAACCTGGACGACTCCAATGGGACTCCCAGTGCAGCAAAGCTATATGGAATGTGAAAGTAAACAAGTCCGTTTAAGATGTGCAGGGAAAAATATTCGCTTGTATAGCTTAAATATCACAGGAAACATCGACAAACGAGCGCAAGCTCAAGGTGTCGCTCCTAACTTCATCCACTCAATGGATGCCAGCCACCTACAACTCACTGTCTGTAATGCTGTTGATGCAGGTATCAAGCATTTTGCCATGATACACGACTCTTATGGCGCACCAGTCGCCCAAGCAAAACTCATGTATAAAGTAGTACGACAAAGTTTTATCCAAATGTATACCGAGTATGATGTCTTAGCAAACTTTAGAAACGATATGAAAAAACTTGCAGATGGAAACCTTCCTGATATTCCTAATAAAGGCACTTTAAATTTAACCGAAATCATGAACAGTAAGTATATCTTCTCTTAATTGTTCCACATACAAGAGAAAGGAAACCCAAGGATAACCTAAGGATTACTCCTACTGATATTACTCAGTAATAATAACCATAGGTATCCTTAAGGTCTCCTAAAAGAAAACCTAAGGAGGAATTAAAAAATTATGAACAGACAAGAATTTAGGCAGTATGTCGCTCAAGGAGGCAGGCTATTTGTCGTTAACAGAGATAGGGAACCCAACGGCACTTATAGTGGCTACCTACAAAAAGGCGAGATCGTTGAACTAAAAGCTAATGATGGGACTACGGCACCTGCTTTCTTTTATCCTAATAAAGAAGGCCGGGAAAGAAACGGAGCCAACTGGCGTTTTATTCAATTGAATGATTTAGAACCATTAGAAGAACCCACACAAAACCATTATGACACCTTACATCAACCAATCGAAACCATGCAAGCCAATATGACACCCGAAGCTTTCCGTGGTTACCTGCGTGGTAACATCATCAAATACACGTGCCGCATGGGTCGCAAAGACGGCGAAGCGGAACTTAAAGAAGCTAAGAAAATCCTAGACTATGCCAAATGGCTCGTTGAGAGTCTCGAAGGAAAAACTATTGATCCGAGAAAGGCTGGTAGATAACCATGAGAGAAATTGATATTGAAGTTGGTCAAAAATACCGTGTAAAAGAAAATGTAGTACCTTTCTTTAAACAGGGCGCTGTAGTACAGGTGTTAAGGAAAAACGACAATGACGATGTTGTTTTCGTTCAAGACCTATCCAAACAAAAATATGGTTACGGGCGCTGGTATACCTTGTGTAGTTACTTAGCACCACTCAAAGGAATTGACCCTGAGGAAATCAAAGTTGGACTCCGAGTTAAACATAAAGAGTTCGGCGCAGGTACGGTATTAATAGTAGATAACGGCTTTCTTGTAGACTTTGATGTGAAACCTAAAAGGTATAGAAAGCAGTGTTGGTTTAGTTGTACTTTGGATGAGAAGGAATGGACTTGTAGTCAGTTAGCCATTCTTAATAAAAAAGACTCAGTATCAGATAGCTGGCAAAAATTACAAGAAGCAATTTATGATTGGGCACACAGAAGATGTAAAGAAACACTAGAAGAATTAAAAGCACTAAACGCAGATACCTTAGAAGCGCGGAGTGAAGGTAATAAAATCATTCTTACCAGCGTAAAAGAGGGTAAAAAGGTAGAAGCATCAGCCTCTTGTAGTCCCGAAGACACCTTTGATTGCATCACAGGCACCCAAATTGCCCTTGCCCGACTCGCTCATAAATGCGGGAAACCAGTAAAAATATATCTGCCAAAAGATACCAAAGACTTCCAAATTGAATTTATCTAAGTGTCACAGATAGTGGGGAAAGAGTCGACAAACTCTGACCTCACTTTTTTATTTAACTGAAAGGAGGTGAACACCATAGCAACCGCACAGCCAACTTTAAAAATCTGCAAGCTCCACGAAGAAGCCCAAGTGCCTCAAGCAGCCACCGCAGGCTCCGTTGGTCTCGACCTCAGTAGCCTCAGCAGTATAGAGATACTCCCTAACCGCCTTGTCCCTAATGCCTACATTGTACATACAGGGATAGCCGTAGAGATACCAAAAGGTTACCACGGTAAAGTCTTTTTGCGCTCCAGTATCGGAGCTAAGACCAAACTGCGCCTCGCCAACGGTACAGGCATCATTGACAGTGACTATCGTGGTGAACTGATGCTGCTGGTTGAAAACCTTGGTCAATACTCGGAGTACATCTCCAAAGGCCAACGTGTAGCCCAGCTCATCATCGAAAAAAACGAAGCAGTCAAAATTTCTGTCGTTGATAAACTCAGCGACACCCAACGTGGCACCGATGGTATCGGCTCCACAGGGAAATAATAAAACTAAAGGAGATTTTTAAAACTTGAGAACACAAATTACAACCCCTAGGGGAACTGCACAATATCCTAAATTACGCACACCGGAATACTTTGAGGGTGCCGAAGTAGGATACACAATCCAAATGTTATTCAACAAAGAAGACACCGACAAGCTCATTGCTAGATTGGAAGCTGAATTGGAAGCCGCTAAAAATTCTAGTGAATTTAAAGGCAAAAAATGGACAAACGCTCGCATTGGCACTCGTGAAGACAAAAATGGTGACATCGTTTTCAAATTCAAAACCAAAACCAGTTACCAGCTTAAAACTGGAGAAATCAAACAACGTACAATCCCCATCTTTGACGCTCAAGGCACACCCATCAAAGGTGATATTGGTCACGGCAGCATTTGCCGGGTGCGTTTCACCGTCAACCCCTACCACAAGTCCTCGGCTAATTGTGGTCTGACATTATATTTGGATGCCGTACAGGTCATCGAATACAAAGAACCGGGTGGTGTATCTGCCGAAGCCTACGGCTTTGAAAAAGAAGACGGATACACAGTAGAAAGTAATGAAACTGTTAGCAATACTGCTTTTGACACTGAGGAATTCTAAACCGTGAAAACCTTTAGTCGTCATGGCGGTTACCACACCACACCCACAGCCTACCGCAGCGGTCTAGAGGATAAAGTAGCACAACAGTTAGATAATGCAGGTATCAATGCAGCTTATGAAAAATACAAGCTGCCTTATATCATACCAGCTACCGACCACTACTACACCCCTGATTGGGTGCTGCCAAATGGCATCATAGTGGAAGCCAAAGGACTCTTTGATGCGGACGATCGTAAAAAACACCTACTCATCAAAGAACAATATCCACACCTCGACATCCGTTTTGTCTTTAGCAGCCCGGCCACCAAAATCTACTCTGGCAGCAAAACAACCGTTGCTGACTGGTGTGAGAAGCATGGCTACAAATATGCAAAAAAATTCATACCTGCCGCATGGTTCGACGAACCCGCAAAAAGCCTCGACGGACTCATCCTCAAGAAAGGAGGCAGCAACAAATAAACACACTACAGTTCAAAAAACGTACCTGCACCGATTGGCTCTACATTATAAAAAAGCCTCTCAATGGTGCTACTAAAGAAAACCTTGTCAGTGCCGCCCGCCGCCTCGGTGAGTTCGATACAGGCTACCACTACATCATTCAAAGCGACGGCACAATAGAAACTGACCGAGACAACGAAGCGGTGGCTCAATGGGATTTTCCTGACAATACAACATCCATCTACATCCTTTGTGATACCACTGGTAGCCTCACAGATGCCCAGCGTATAGCTGTAAGCGACCTGTTTAAAAACCTTGTCGCACAATATCCACACATTCAAACTGTAGAGGTAAACTGATATGGAAAACCAGACAGACTCCCAAATCATCGAAGCCCACGTCCCCTGCCCTGACTGTGGCAGCAGTGACGCAATGTGTGTCTACGATGACGGACATACCTACTGCTTTAGCTGTGAGGCACACCATCAAAACCACGAACCAGCCAAAACAGACAAACCAATGACCAAAGGCAATGTCGTTTCACCTGCTGATCTAAACCTCGGAGCCTTACCAGCTCGTGGTATCTCACAGGAAACCTGTAAACTCTATGGATACTATAAAGGCTTCCGACATGATAAACCCGCCCAATTCGCTAACTACAGTGATGAAACCGGAACCATCATCGGACAAAAAATAAGATACCCCGACAAAACCTTCGAGACCATCGGCAATCTCCAGCACCGCTTTTTTGGTCAACACCTTTTTGCAGGTGGTAAAAAGCTCATCATCACCGAAGGAGAAATCGACTGCCTCACCGTCAGCCAAATACAAGGTAACAAATACCCGGTAGTCTCCGTTCCCAATGGAGCCAAATCAGCCAAGAAAACCTTTGAAGCACAATATGACTGGCTAGAAGGCTTTGACGAAGTCATCGTCATGTTTGACATGGACAAAGTAGGCCGGGAAGCTGTCGAAAGTGTCTGCGGTATCCTACGCCCCGGCAAACTAAAAATAGCCACCCTGCCCCTCAAAGACCCCAATGACTGTCTCATGCAAGGGCAGGCAGCCGCCGTAGTCAACGCCATCTGGAATGCCAAAACCTACAAACCAGCCTGCATCATCAACGGAGCAGAACTTTGGGAAACCCTCTCCACCGAGCAGGAAGACATTCAAGGTTATCCACTTCCATGGAAAATAGACCTCCAGAAGATGACCATGGGACTCCGCAAAGGCGAACTAATCCTCATCACAGCAGGAACCGGCACAGGTAAAACTACCTTTGTCCGGCAACTTGCTCACCACTATGGAATCAATCTTGGACTAAAAATCGGGATGCTCATGCTCGAAGAAAATGTCAAAAGGACAGCCAAAGGCCTCATGGCAATCCACACAGGCAAACGGCTTGCCCTCAATAGACACCTTATCACCGAAGAAGAATATAAAAATGCCTTTGATGCCACTCTCGGCTCAGGACATTTTATTTTTTATGAACACTTTGGTTCCCTGGAGTCCGAAGACCTTATCAAAAATATCCGCTATATGGCAGCCGCCGAACAATGCGACTTTATAATCCTTGACCATATCTCCATCGCTATCAGCGGTCTTGATATAGAAAATGAGCGTAAAGCCACCGACGTACTGATGACTCGCCTCCGTAGCCTTGTCGAAGAAACAGGCGTAGGAATGCTGGTCGTCAGCCACCTCAAGCGTGTCGACGGCACCCCAGCCGAAGAAGGCGGGGCAATCAGCCTCAGTCACCTTCGAGGCTCCCAAGCACTCTCCCAGTTATCCGATGGGGTTTGGGCGCTGGAACGCAACCAGCAGGCAGAAACCGACGAGAAAAATTTAGTGCGTATCAGGATACTCAAAGGTCGCCACACAGGCGAAACAGGTATTGCAGGCTATCTAGCCTACGACAAAGAAACAGACAGGCTCATAGCCGCAGATAAACCAACCGGAAAGGGCATCGACTTGGGAAACGAGGATGATGTTCCTTTTTAATTTCTAGGAGGAATTATATTATGAAACATCATTACTCATACCCAGTAGCCAACATAGGTATCACCACATCCGAAATCCCCGGTGAAACCGCAGTTTACATCGAGTTTTCTGGTTGTCGCCAGAACTGCCCCGGCTGTCACTCACAGCATCTTATCGGTGAACAGGGCGACTCCCTGAACCTCGAAGACACCGTTTACAACGTCTGGGCAATCACCCAAAAATATCAAGGCGACATCACCGCTGTAGTCCTTATGGGCGGTACAACAAACAATGGTATCACCGAAGCAGCCTTAACGGCACTTATCCGTTCCCTTACCCGCAAAACAAACCTGCCAATTGGCCTCTACTCCGGTCAAGACGAAGACCCTGATAAATACCTTGGTATCGAAGCAATCCAATGGCTCAAAGTAGGCTCCTATAAAAAAGACCTTGGAGGCCTCGAAGAACCCACCACTAACCAAAGGTTCTATGTCCGTGAACATATTATCGAAACCGATCAATATGGTGTCTATTCCGGTCGTATCCCACATTGGGTAGATATGACCAAACAATTCCAAATGGAAGGAGAAGAAATTGCTAAACACTCTAACCACTGAACAAATCAAAAGCAAGCTCGACTTCATCAAAAATTATATTGCAGCAGGTAATGCCGCAGATGGCTCCATCGTTGACCCCAACTCCAATGTCACTTCTAAAAACATAGCAACAATGGAAGCGGAACTTTACAAATATGAAAATATCCAAGTCAACCGTGCCATCATCTGCGAAAAAATCACCGCCATGTTTGGTAAAGACATAGCTGCACAATACCTTGAAGACATCCATGACCATCTCATCTACGTCCATGATGAAACCTCACTCAAACCCTACTGTGCCTCCATCACCCTATATCCGTTCCTTTTTGACGGCTCCAAGGCCATCGGCGGCACCTCCAGCAGACCCCGAAACCTCCAGAGCTTCTGCGGCTCCTTTGTCAACCTAATGTACCAAATAGCAGGCGGCTTTGCCGGAGCAGTAGCAACCGTAGAGTTTCTCATGTATTTTGATTATTTTGCCAAAAAGACCTACGGAACAGATTACCTCACCACTAACAGCCCGGAAATCAAACAGGAACTGCAAGGTGTCATCTACTCCATGAACCAGCCAGCGGCAGCACGAGGTTTCCAAAGCATCTTCTGGAACATCTCAATCTTCGATGAGCATTACTTTACATCCCTTTTTGACGAATTTTACTTCCCAGATGGCAGTAAACCCAACTACACCACACTCAAGCAGCTCCAAGCCTTCTTTATGGAATGGTTCCGAAAAGAGCGACGCAAAGAACTGCTTACCTTCCCGGTAGTCACCGCTGCATACCTTGTCGATGGAAACGCTGCCAAAGACACTGCCTTTATCGACCTCTTGGCAACCCAAATGTCTAAAGGCCACAGCTTCTTCCACTATGAGTCCAACAGCGCTGATAGCCTCGCCTCCTGTTGTCGCCTCCGCAACGAGCTTGCCGACAACACCTTTAGCTACACCCTCGGCGCAGGTGGCGTATCCACAGGCAGTGTGCAGGTAATTACCATCAACCTCAACAGACTCAGACAACGAAAACTGACTCTTGAAGCAGTCGTCAAACGAGTCCAGATGTACCTCTTAGCACACCGCAGATACCACTCCGAAATGATCGCCAACGGTATGCTCCCTGCCTACTCCGCAGGCTTTATCGACCTTGACAAACAATTCTGCACCATTGGCATCAATGGCTGCCTCGAAAGCTACGAATATATCTGCACACACACAGATGTCGGCTTCTGGAGTGAAGAAAATTACCCAGAATACCTCAAGCATTGTTTGTCTACCATCCAGATGCTTAATAAAGCAGCCCTTCAAAGCTGCGGTGTACGCTTTAACACAGAATTTGTACCCGCCGAAAACCTTGGTGTCAAAAACGCCAAATGGGATAAAGAAGATGGTCTTTGGGTTCCTCGTGACTGCTACAACAGCTACTTTTACCCAGTAGAGTCCGAAAAATGGAATATCCTTGACAAAATCAAAATTCACGGCAAAGAAGTAGCGCAGTACCTTGATGGTGGAGCAGCTTTACATCTCAATCTCCAAAGAACGCCTACGAAGGCCGAAGCATTAAATCTCATCCAAACCAATATCAAACATGGGGTTCCCTATTGGACAACCAACGTCCTCTGCACAGTTTGCAAAGATTGTGGTCATATCGACCCCAACTACTACCCAGCCTGCCCCCAATGCCACTCTGCCTCTGTCGATTATGGCACAAGGGTTATCGGCTACCTAAAACTCATCTCCAGCTTTTCTGCTGGTCGACAAAAAGAAGCGGCTCAAAGAGCCTATAACAACACAGGAGGTATTAAAATTGTTTCTGATTAAAATGTTTTTCGGTATGCAAAAATGGTGCTTGAAGCAACAGATCAAAATGGCAAAAGCATTGATTGAAGCCAACACCAAAGCCGTAACAAAAATGCGTAAAGACATCTTAACCCTTGAAGATGAAAACGCAGAACTGCAAAGAAAGTACCTGTAAATGCTCTTTTTCGACATTGAAGCAAATGGTCTTTTAGACACGGTTACCCAAGCACATTGTATGGTCATCATTGATGAAAATAACAAAGTCACAAAATATCGCCCCTCGGAAGTCCATCTGGGAGCCAAACGGCTCCTAGAGGCAATCCGGGAGGGTGAATTTATTTGTGGTCATAATGTCATCAACTACGACCTACCTGTTCTGACAAAGCTCTATCCCCACGACTTTAAAGTGCCCTATGCACTCCAAGGGAATGTCGTGGATACACTTGTCCTATCCCGCCTGATTTATGGAAATATCAAAGACAGCGACAATGGCCTTCTTCGCACAGGCAAGTTGCCCGGTAAACTCTATGGTTCCCACAGCCTCAAAGCATGGGGTTATCGCCTTGGAGAACTCAAAGGAACCTACGCCGAAGAAACCGCCGATGCGTGGTCGCACTACTCCGAAGAAATGCTCACCTACTGCATCCAAGACGTAGTCGTCACCAAAAAACTCTATGAAAAACTGATGAGCAAAAACTACCCAGAAGCTCCCATCGCACTGGAACATCAAGCCCAATGGCTCATGGCAAAACAAGAAAGCAACGGCTTCCCCTTTGATGTCTTTGCAGCTCAAGAGCTAGAAGTCTCCCTCAGGAGCCGCCATGCCACCCTCGATGCCATCCTCAGGCAGCAAGTACCACTTATTCCTGACAAAGTATTCATACCAAAACGAGACAACAAAACTAAAGGTTACGTCAAAGGCGTACCGATACAGAAATACAAAGACTTCAACCCCAATAGCCGTCAGCAAATTGAATGGCTTATCAAAAACCACTTCAACTATACCCCCGATAACGAAGAACTTTTTGAGGAAGGTACAGATCGCCTCAAAATCGACGACATCACCTTTGGTTACTTAAAGACCGACAAAGAAGCACCAGAAGAACTCCGCAAACTTGCAGGAGTCTTCGAGGAATACCTCATGCTCACCAAACGCCTCGGCCAGCTCAGCGACGGCAAATATGGCTGGCTCAAATGTGTCAAAGCCGATGGGCGTATCCACGGCACAGTCAACCCCTGTGGTGCAGTTACCGGCAGAGCTACCCACGCCTCACCCAATGTCGCCCAAGTGCCAGCCGTAGGTAGTCCATATGGCAAAGAATGTCGCAGCTTGTTCAAAGCCCCAGATGGCTGGTTTCAGGTAGGCGTTGACGCATCTGGTCTGGAACTGCGCTGTCTGGCTCACTTCATGTACCCTTATGACAACGGAGCCTACGCCCATGAAATCCTCAACGGCGACATCCACACCGCAAACCAGCTCGCCGCAGGGCTGCCCGAACGTAACCAAGCCAAAACCTTCATTTATGCCTTTTTATATGGTGCAGGCGACGGCAAAATCGGTAAAATCGTTCATGGCACACCCAAAGACGGCAAACGTCTTAAGCGGGAATTTCTCTCCAAGACCCCAGCTATCGCTGACCTCAAAGCAGCCATCACCAACGCTCTGGTCGCCGAAGAATATCACGGCAAAGTCACCAAATGGAAACGCAGGTATCTCAAAGGCCTTGATGGTCGTCCCCTGCAAGTACGCTCGCTCCACTCTGCGCTCAACCTGCTCCTGCAATCTGCGGGTGCCTTGATCTGCAAAAAGTGGATACTGCTCCTCGAAGAAAACCTTATAGCACTTGGACTTGACCATGGAGCTGACTTTCAGTATATGGCTTGGGTACACGATGAAGTGCAGGTAGCCTGTCGGACACAAGAGATTGCCGAAACAGTCGTCAAGGTAGCTCAGGACTCTATGAGACAGGCACAGGAATTTTTTGGTTTCCGGGTACAACTGGATACCGAAGGAAAGATAGGTAAAAACTGGTGCGATTGTCACTGATTTTATGTACACTCTTAGCCGCCTTTTACTTTCAGGATGTCACGCTCACAGCCTACACTGCATCCGTTGAGGAATGCGGGAAGGCTGATGGGATAACCGCAAGTGGCACTAGGGCAACCCAAGGACGCACAATAGCCGCCGACCATTTACCTTTTGGTACCCAAGTGAAAATCGACGGACACATCTATACCGTTGAAGACCGCTTCGGTGGCGGTTATACAAACAAAATTGATATTTACTTTGACAATTACAGGGATGCTATAAACTTCGGCAGACAGCAAAGGATTGTCAGGGTTTACTACTAAGGAGGAAATTAATTATGTATGAACCTATTATTGACCCTATGGTTTTCTATTGGATAGACTTGGTGGAAAAGCTACAACTAACCCCTATATGTGTAGTGATGCTGGGACTCTTGTTGACTTTCTTCCTTTCACTCTATTTTATTGAAGCTGATTTATCAACAAAACAAGAAAATAAAATCCAAAAAATTGTTATTACCATTTTCAGTGTATTATTTATTGCAACTTCCCTTTTAGCATTCCTTGCACCCTCTAAAGACACCATGTACAAAATGCTGATCGCCAAACAGGTAACCCCGCATAACCTACAGGTCACCGGGGAAACTGTTGATAAAGCCCTTGATAAAGTAGCAGAAAAAATCATTAAGGTAGCTAAGGAGATCAAAAGTGAATGACTAAGAAAAAAGCTGTTACTGTTGATATTTCCTGTCCTAAATGCGGTAGACCTTTGCTTACCTTAGGTAACCTTGTAGAACCCGCTAAAGTCACTATTCAGTGTCCTTGCGGTTACACTTTGAAAACTAAAGATATTACAGGTGGAGGTAAATAATGACTCCACATTACAAAAAAGAACTTCAAGCTATAGCCGCCACCAACGGATACTCAATACGCTCTGAGGAACGCCTTGATGCCCTCTCAGACAAATTTTTAGGACAAGTAACCAAATACGGCAGAATGTATTGTCCCTGTCAAAACGTCCGCAACGAAGACACCGTCTGTCCCTGTAGATATATGAGGTCTTATGGTGTCTGTAAGTGCGGCTTGTATCAGAAGGAGGAACCCAATGGCAACCCCGAAAAAGAAAACCTCTAAGACCTTCTTCGACTATTACCCAAACTTTCCTCGTGATAAGGCACACCTTGTCCAGCTCTGTCTACCTCGTGAAAAGATGAATAACAAAAAGGCACCTCAGTTTCCCTTGATGTACTCAGAGAAACTTGATGGTGTCTTTTGTTTTGCCGTATGTGATACCACAAGTGTCCATATCTTTAGCCGCACAGGTGAAGAATATCTGAGCCTTGAACACCTTAAACCGGAACTGTACGACATCTCAATGGCACTCTGCACGGACGTTATCATCTTTGAAGGTTACGCTAAAGGTGTGCCACAACCGACGATCAGTGGCTGGTGCCGGGACACTAAAGCCCAGCACTACGAAGTAGCCGCCTACATCCACGACTCCCTTAGCCCTGACGAATTTTGGAGTGCCTGTGAAGTGCGCCCTTATGAAGAACGCTATAAAGCACTGGATGACCTCGAAGGATGGCAACACAATTATTGCCACACCTACCTCGTCCCTCAATACTACGCCTACACATGGTCAGACATCGACAAAGCCGCTGACAAAGTTTGGAAAGCTGGAGGTGAAGGTTTAGTTGTCCGAGACCCAAACTCCGGCTACTATCCCGGTAAACGCAATGAAACCATGCTGAAAATCAAGCAGGGTATCAGTTATGACCTGAAAGTCCTGTCGCTCCAAGAAGGAACCGGCAAATATAAAGGCATGGTAGGTGCGCTTGTCTGTCAGTTCCGGGATGGTAAAACGGTAACTGTCGGTACAGGGCTCACGGATGACCAACGGAAACGCTGGTGGTCTGAATTTTTCTATGATGAAATCGTCGGTAAAATCGTGCAAATCGACGCTATGACCGAGAGTACCAAAGGTGTCCTGAGGGAACCAAGGTTTAAAGGCATACGCCACGATAAAACAGAAGGAGACTTTTAAGAAATGATTTATGTAATATATACATACTTAACTAATGGCTACCCTGACACCCACATAATCCGAAGAAGCAAAGGAGCAGCCACCACACTTTTACGTAGGGGGTTTAAATACTACCCAGAAATTTTAGATAAAAGCAAGTGTTTAGTGCGTTGCATTGACGTAAACAGACCCGCTGAATATAAAGATATTTCCGCAGAGGACTGGCTGGCAAAGAAAGGCGACTACAAGAATGTCTAAAGAACCCCTGAAAATCCTCTTTGATGCTGATATGGTCGTATTCCGGGCAACCTCATCCGTCGAAACTCCAATTCATTGGGGCAATGACCTCTGGACACTCCATGCCGACGCAGGAGAAGCCCAAGCCAAAGTCGACGAAACGATACTAAGCCTCACAGACAAAGTCCTCAAACACTACAAATACGAAGGCAAATACGAAATCATCATGTGCTTTTCGGACACTGATAATTTCCGTATGAAGATCCTGCCCACTTATAAAATCAATCGGGCAGACAAACGCAAGCCTGTCTGTTACTACGCCGTTAAACAATGGGTAGAAGCCAACTATACCTGCTACCAAAGACCCGGACTGGAAGCCGACGATTGTATAGGTATCCTTGCAACACTCAAAGCCAACACCGTTATCATAAGCGGTGACAAAGATTTCAAAACAATCCCTGGTCGCTTCTATGATTTCCTGAGAAATGAATTTTACGACATCACTACCGAACAGGCTAACTATTGGCACCTCTATCAAACATTGATAGGTGATGTCACTGATAACTACAAAGGCTGTCCGGGTATGGGGCCAGTATCAGCACAAAAACTCTTGGATAAAGAAGGAGCCACATGGGCAACCGTAGTCAGTGCTTTCGAGAAAAAAGGACTTACCGAAAAAGATGCCTTGGTACAGGCCAGAGTCGCAAGGATACTCAGAGCATCCGACTACGACTTCAAAACCAAGCACCCAATAATATGGCATCCTTAATTGTTCCATATATAACGAAATGACTATTGTTCCAGATACAAGAGAGAGGAAGTGATACTTATATTCAACCTCGAAGACCCTATGGTTCCTTTAGTTCCTAAAGGAGCCTTAGCGTATCTCAAGCAAGTCTTTAGTTTCTCCGAACTGATGAGAAAGCAACACGCAAACAATGATGAACATATTGGATACATGAAAGGCGTACAGGCAGTCTTAGAAGTAGTAGAAGCTTTAGCAAATCCACCCGATGAGGAGGACTACGAAACTTAATGTGTTTTAAAGTAAAAACACCGAGCGTCACAAACACTCAAATGACAGCCACTCAATTACTTCCTCAAACAGAAGCAACTGAGCCGGAAGCCCCTGTTTACGGTGGTGGGGATGACGCTTACAAAAGAAAAGGTAGGGATGCTTTAAAAATTAAACTCAATCCTACCTCAACTGGTTATAACCCAGTAAATATGTAGAACAGGAGAGACTATGTGTAATAAACCTAAGATTAAAAATACCCCTGCTCCTGTTGCTGCCGCTCCTGCTCCTCCTGTTGTAGAGACAAATGTACAAGCAGATGTCGATACAGCAACTACACCTAAAAAGAGGAAATCCGGTAAACAAAACCTTACTATCGGTATCAACAATACCAGAGGAACCGGGTTAAACATCTAATGGTAGAAATTGTCGAAACTGCAAAAGAAATTTACGAACGATTAGAAAATGACCGCAAGGCCTATGTCACCCGAGCGGAAGACTGTGCTAAATACACAATTCCTTCCCTATTCCCTAAAGAAAGTGACAATAAAGATACAACGTATGAGACACCTCATCAGTCCGTTGGTGCTAGAGGTTTAAATAACCTAACAGCAAAATTGCTCTTAGCATTGTTTCCTCCTAATGCACCTTTTTACAAACTTACTTTGCGTGATGATCTTGCAGCATATTTTGAAGCAGACGCAAACGCAAAGTATGAAATTGAGCAAAAGCTTGTCCAAATGGAACAAATCATACTCAACTGTATCGAAACCTACCAAATAAGAGTCACCATCAATGAAGCACTAAAACAGCTTTTAGTTGCTGGTAACTGTTGTCTGTTCTTACCACCAAAAGAAGGTGGTATCAAACTCTATCGGCTCAACAGCTACATCATACAAAGGGATGCCTTAGGAAACCTAATCCAACTCGTAGCAACCGACAAACTAACTGTTGCAACACTTCCATCTGATGTAAGGAAACTCATCGACTCCAATAAGAAACCTGATGAAGTAATAGTAATTTATACCCATGTCTATTACAGTAACGAAGATGACAGAATGTACTCCTACCAAGAAATCGAAGGCAAGCAGATACCGGGAACAGAAAATAACTATCCTAAAGATAAATGCCCGTGGATACCTCTGCGCCTTGTAAAACTTGATGGTGAGTCCTATGGTCGAAGTTATGTCGAAGAATACCTTGGTGATCTCAAGTCTCTTGAAGGACTCCAAAAGGCAATCGTTGAGTTAGCTGCTATAGCGGCTACTGTAATCAACCTTGTTAATCCTAATGGTATTACTCAGGTTCGCAAACTTACCAAAACTAAAAATGGTGGTTTTGCTCCCGGACGCTTAGAGGACATTCAAACCTTACAACTGCAAAAAACTCAGGATATGCAAATTGCAAAACAGACAGCAGACGCTCTTGAAGCTCGGCTGTCTTATGTTTTTATGCTCA
Organism: uncultured Phascolarctobacterium sp.; assembly: GCA_900545535.1. GTDB lineage: Bacteria > Bacillota > Negativicutes > Acidaminococcales > Acidaminococcaceae > Phascolarctobacterium. The sequence continues at coordinate 27,252 of UQZN01000013.1, read as the reverse complement.
ATTCTGCTGTTCAAAGAAATGGTGAACGTGTTACCGCAGAAGAAATCAGATATGTAGCAGGAGAACTTGAAGATACTTTAGGTGGTATCTACTCTATCTTATCGCAGGAATTACAGCTCCCACTGGTACGAAGATTGTTAGCACAACTTCAAGCTACCGGAAAGTTACCGCAAATCCCTGACAATATGGTAGAACCAGCAATCACAACAGGTATCGAAGCTCTTGGTCGTGGTCACGACCTCAGTAAAATTACCAGCTTCCTAAGCATCGTCAAAGACATCCCCGACGCCCAGCAGCGGCTCAACTGGGGTAACATAACCCTCGCCCTCGCTTCTGCTAACAACCTCGACACAACCGGGCTTGTCAAATCAGACGAACAAATGCAGGAAGAAATGCAGCAGCAAGCCATGATGCAAATGGCGCAAGCAGCAACACCTCAAGTCGCCAAAGGCCTCGTAGAAGGGCAACAGACGGCTCCCAATCAATAACCAAGGAGGAACCAATGGAAACCACAGAAAATCAAGAAGTGGTCGTCACAGAAGAAGTGACAACCGAAGAAACTCCTACTGTAACTGAACCTGATTTATCAGAAGTAGAAGTAATAAGTAATGGTCAGCATCTAGACTTAACAACATCCGAAGATAACAAAGCGGACGATAAGGCTGCCGAAGAAGAAACAAAGGTAGCAACTCCAACCCCTGAGGATATTCAAAAGGAAGTAGCAGAAGCAAAAGCTACTACCGAACAAGTAAAACAACTCATCACTGATAAAGGTTTGAACTTTGAAGCTCTCCAAAGTACCTATGATGAAACAGGAACCCTCACAGAAGCACAGTATCAAGAACTGGAACAAGCAGGTTATCCTAAAGCGGCTGTTGATGCTTGCATTGCAGGCCTTCAAGCCACAGCAGATAAATTTGTCGCTACCGTAAAGGGGTATGCTGGCAGTGAAGAAAATTTTAATCAAATGGCAGCCTTTGTTGCTACTCAAGGCGAAGCGCAAGTTTCCGCTTTCAACAACATTATGACCACTGCTGACCTTCCTGTTATTAAAGAATACATGGCTGGAATTCAAGCGCAGATGATTGCAAAAAATGGTACATCTAACGCTTCTGTTCTAGGCAGCGCAAACTCTGGCGTTACTACTGGTTTCGCAGACACTTCTGAAATGACAAAAGCAATGGCAGACCCCCGCTATGGTCGTGATGCCAAATACACAAAAACTGTAGAAGCTAAAGTAGCAGCTTCAAATATTTTCGGATAAGACAGCCAAATATTATGGCTGTTTCTTTTTTTTTATTTAGAAAGGATGATTATTTAACTAATGGCAGATATTACTATTGCAGCTCCCGGTCTAATCCAAGGAGCTTCCCCGCAAGATCGTTTAGCAATGTTCTTAAAATTATATGCAGGTGAAACCCTCACTGCATATACGCAGAACTCCGTAACTCTTGGTCGACACATTGAACGTCATATTACCTCTGGTAAATCCGCTCAATTCCCGGTATTTGGTCGTGCTGCATCCTCCTACCTCAAAGCAGGTGCTAATCTCGACGATCTGCGTGTAAACATTCCGCACGCTGAGAAAATCATTGAAATTGATGGTCTGTTGACCTCTGACTGCTTGATTTTCGACTTGGATGACGCTATGGCGCATTTTGATGTGCGTGGTGAATATGCTAAACAAACTGGTGAAGCACTGGCAGTAGCACGAGATGGTGCTGTCCTTGCAGAAATCGCCAAACTGGTCGTTGAAGATAAAGAAAATATCACCGGTTTAGGTAAAGGTGCTATCCTTAGCACTGCTATTGCAGCCGCAGCTATCGGTGAAACCGAAGTAATGGGCAAAGCAATCTTTGAACAGCTCTTGAAAATCAAAACTACTATGTCTGAAAATTATGTCCCGGAAACGGAACGTACTGTTTATATTCGCCCTGTCGCCCTTAATGCTCTGGTAGCAAATAAAGACATCATCAACAAACTGTATGGTGCCTCTGTAACCATTGAAAATGGTAAACCGCCTCGTCTGCTTGGCTTCGACCTCGTTGAAACTCCACACCTTACTCGTGGTGGTGCAGATGTCAATGCAGGCGTTATTCAAGGCCAAGGCCATGTATTCCCCGCCGCATACAAAGACACCTGTATGTTCCTCGTTGCTCACCGCTCCACTGTAGGTACTTTGACTTTGAAGGACTTGTCTGTAGAACACGCTCGTCGTGCAAACTTGCAAGCCGATCAAATCATTGCTAAATATGCAATGGGTCATGGTGGCCTGCGCCCGGAAGCAGCCTTTATGGGTGTTATTACCGCTTCTTAATCAACCCACAGGGGAGTCTAATGGCTCCCCTATTTTTTCTACTTTAGAAAGGAGGTCATCTTATGATTACCCCTACGACTGAATTAGATGCTGTCAATGAAATTATTGGTTCTATAGGCGAGTCTCCTGTAAATACACTGGAAAACACTTTGGACGTTGATGTAACTAACGCCCTTCGTATCCTTAGAAGCAATAATAGGGCCTTTCAAGCACGAGGCTGGTCGTTTAATTCTGTTGAAAACTACCCATTAAATCCAGATATTCACTCTAAACGTATAAAATGGTTAGACAGTTATTTGAAAATTGATGGAGAAGAAGGAACTAAGTATATCAAACAAGGTGACTACATCTATGACTTAGTCTCCAAAACATCAACTTTTGAAAACCCCATTTACGTTAATGCAATCATCTTAGTTCCTTTTGAAGATATGCCAGAAGCCGCTCGAAACTATATTATCGCTAAGGCCTCTTTCGAGTTTCAATCAAGGTATCTTGGGGATGAAGCACTAACCCAAGTATTACTAAACAAAATCCAAGAAACTTGGCAATACCTACAAGAAGATGAATTGGATAAAAACGACTATAACCTTTTAGAACATACTCATGTACAGGAGTTGTTGACTCGATGACATTATACTCTCAAACTATAAAAAATCTTGTAGCTGGAATTAGTCAACAGCCTCAAAACCTCAGGCATCCTGAGCAGCTCCACGAGCAAATCAATGGCTTCTCCACCGAAGCAGCAGGTCTCCAAAAAAGACCACCTACTTTATTTGTGTCTCAGCTAACTAAAGAAGTCAATGTTGGTAATATACCATTAATTCATTTTATCAACAGAGACGACTACGAAAAATACATTGTAACATTTACTGGCAATGATGTTTTAGTATTTGATCTTAACGGTAATCCTAAAGAGGTAAAATATGAAAATGACGCTGCTAAAAGATATATTACAACTCAAAGCCCTCGTAGTGATTTAAAGTGTCAGACTATTGCAGATTACACTTTTATTTCTAATGTTTATGCTGTACCCAGAATGTCTGATGATAAAACAGATGACGTATGGGCTACGCAGGGTGCTTTAGTTAATATCAAGAGCGGACAATATGGTAGAACTTATCGTATTGATGTAAATGGTACAACTATTGCTTCCTTTACAACCCCAGACGGTTCCGACAAATCCCATACTGGTCAAATAGCTACTGATTATATTGCAAACCAATTAGCAACTCAAGCCAGAAACAATGGTTATGTCGTACAAACAGGTTCATCTTGGCTATACATTACAAAATCTTCCAGTGCGACTATTGAAAAAAAATACTGGAGAGAACCATCAACAACCTATGAACAGCAAGCTCAACTCTTTAAAAGTATTGGTAGAACAACTGCCTATTATCTTCCCCAACAAGATATACTAATAGTTTCTGGTTACAAGCCGGGTGAAGAAGATGTCAATCTCACAGATCAAGCACTAGCAGAATACAATAGGTGCCTTAACGATTACTGGGAAGTCCTTTCGATAAGCAACACCAGTTTTAAAATACGTCGAAAAACATTCTGGGAAACAATCATAGAACCTAATACTATCTCCGATATTAAAAGTATTACAGTTTATGATGGTTACAACAACCAAGCAGCTTTTGGTATGTTGAGAAGTGTTCAAAAGTTTTCAATGCTCCCCTCGTCTGCTCCAGATGGCTACACTGTTTTAGTAGCAGGTGAGTCCGGTAGCACTACAGATGATTATTACATTCGGTTTGATGCCTCAGACAACATCTGGAAAGAGTGTGTTCGCCCTGGTATTTCAAAAAGCTATGATCTCCAAACAATGCCTCATGTTTTAGTAAGGCAGTCTGACGGTTCCTTCTTATTAAAGCAAGCAGAATGGGAAGAACGAAAAGTAGGAGATGAAGACTCCAATCCAGAACCGTCTTTTATAGGGTATCCAATAAAAGATATTGTCTATTTTAGAAATCGTCTGTGTTTCATTGCCGGAGAAAATGTAATCTTATCTCAAAGTGCTGGTTTCTTTAATTTCTGGATGGTTTCAACATTAGAAGTTCAGGATACAGATGCTATAGATTTAGCTGTTAGTGATAATAAAATAGCAACATTGCATCATGCTGTCCCATACGATGAAAACCTTGTTTTAATGAGTGATGATGCCCAGTTTATCCTGAGATGTGAAGGTGTATTAACCCCTAAAAATGCTAATATACCACCTGCTGTAACACGGTTTGGTAATTCTTCTAAAGCAAAGCCAGCCACAGCCGGAAGAAATCTTTATTTCACCGCAGAACGAAGCCAATATACCACTGTACGAGAATTTTTCACTGCTGCTGACAATACTGAAAGTAAAGATGCACAAGACATAACGAGTCACGTTCAGAATTTTATTCCTAATGGTGTATACAAAATCATCACATCCCCTGTAGAAAATTTATTGTTGTTTTTAACAGAAGGAAAAAGCAACAATATTTATGTCTACAAATATCTTTTTATTGACTCTGTCAGACATCAAGCAGCTTGGTCATATTGGAATTTTGGTTCAGGAAATATTTTAGGAGCTGACTTTTTCGGGGATTTATTTTACATTGTCATTGAAAGAGATGGTATCCTTTTTCTCGAAAAAATGTCTTTCACTTACAATACAGTAGATTATGAACAAGAACCTTATCGCATCTATTTAGACAGAAAAGTTCCTTATGAAATCCCATCGGATACTTACGACATCATTACTGAACGTACTGCTTTTAATATTAAAGATGTCTATAATGCCCCCGATTTAGCTACATTCTCTGGGTTTGCCCTAGTCGATACTCATGGAAGTTATCAGGAGATTAATGCAGATGACGACGGACTCGTTAGGCTCGAAGGAGATTGGCGTAACAAAAAGATATTTGTTGGAGAAAATTATAATATGAAAATAGTTTTCTCAACACTTATGATACGACAAGAGAACGAAAATGGAACAAAGGCCATAGATACCGGCCGTCTTCAACTTCGCTCTTTCTGGATAAACTTTTCGGAAACAGGTACTTTCTTAGTAACTGTCGATATAAAAGGAAAAAACAAATATGAATACTTACACACAGCAAGAACCTTAGGGAACGAAAATAGTACCTTAGGTTCTTTAAATTTCTCCACTGACCAATTTAAAATCCCTATTCAATCCTTAAACACTAACTGCGAAATAACCATTACATCATATAACCCAAATCCTGTAGCCTTGACTGGTGCTGGTTGGGAAGGAAGTTATTACAGAAGGAGTAGGCCAATATGAAATTACACCTTGAAATTACTACCCTTAAACATATGCAAGATTTTCTCAAAAATGTACGTCCTTTAGATCTCCAAGAAGCAGAACTGGACGGAACCAAATTTATCGACCAGCCCCTCTCCGAATTTGACAACTGCCAAAGCCTTGTCGATGAAAACGGCAACGTCTATGCCATTGGCGGCATTTTAGCGGACATTGATGGTTATGGTACTGTCTGGATGCTCTGTACCACACGTGTCGAACAGCATAAAATAACATTCCTCAGGTACACCAAATGGCTCCTCAAAAGCAAATTTCAAAATGGCTTCTATAAAATACTGGGCAACAAAGCATGGTTAAACAACCAACTTCATATTAATTGGCTCACTTGGATGGGGGCACATTGGGGTGATAAGACACCAGATGGTCAGTGTCGCTACTTTTATTTCAGAAAGGAAAAAATATAATGTGTTCCATTCCCTCAGTCTTAGATGTTGGATTACAAGTTGCAGGTAATTACATGGGACAAAAATCAGCAGCGGCGCAAGCTCAGGCTCAGATGAACCAGCAAGCAACTGCCGCTTTTACCCAAATGAATTATGCCTTTCAGGACTATGAAATAAAACGTATGGATGCCTTTGATGCTGCTGTTGCAGAACTCGATAAAGTGTCTCACAACGCTATGCGTGTCAACTCTGGTGTCGAAGCTGCGGTAAACGAAACTATGTCTGGCCGTACTGCTAAGATGCTCCTTAGGAATGTTGAAGGTGATACAGCCCGGACGAAAGCATCTATAAAAGACAACTTTGCTCGTAAGTCTAACGAAATTGATTTAAATAAAGAACGCAGCCTGCTCTCTACAAAAGACTATATAAAAAATCTAAATGCTTCTGCTCCTAAAATGCCCTCTAGGTTCAGTAACGCTTTAAGCACAGCCGGGATTGTTTTAAATTCCTATACTCAGACGCAAAATCAACGCCAGTCTGTAAAAAATACTGGAGCCAAGTATAACTGGATAACTAATGGAGCTAAATAAATATAAGGAGGTAATCAACTAATGTCAAACCCTGTAAGTGCTGCAATCGGTACTCAAAGACAGTTTGCAATACAACCTAAGAGTGTCTACCAACAAAACTTAAAGGCTCTTTCAGTCGGTAATGGAATTAGTCATAGGACAGACTTGGATGCTGCTTTGCTTTCTAAATCTTTAGGTATCCTTGGCTCTGCAATTTATGATGAGTCGATCGCTGCGGATAAACGAGAACGTGAGCAATTCACTACTCTTGAAGCAGAAAAACTGATTGCTGGAAAAACCCCAGAAGACCTCGCTAAATTTGACCGTATCCAAGCCCTACAACACAGCGACAAAGGATACGACCTCACCGACAATCCCTACGCAATGGCTACTTTAGACCAATCCATAGGTCAGGTAGCAGCGGCATCAGCAAAAGAACGGTGGGCTTCCGAAAACCCCGGCACTCCTAAGAGTATCAATGAGGCTATCCAGTCTTATGATAGTATGCTTCAAGAAACCTATGGTTCCTTCAAGGAAAGCATCAGAAACAGTGTCGCTTTTGACAAAGGTTTTTATGATGGTTACCAGAGGGATGTCCTACAAGTAGCCCATGAAGCCCACCAACGTATCAATAACGAAGCCAGAGCTAAAGGCCAGAGAGCTTGTAATGTTAAGCTCCAAGGCTTAGTAGCTGGAGCCGATACAATGGACACAGAAGCTTTTGTCCAGTCCTTCGGGGAAATCACTAGGGAACTCCAAGGTTACGTCAAAAATTCGGATGAAATCCTTAAGATAATCCAAAGTAACCTTGATGTACTAGCTGAAAACGGCACTAGCACCGAGAAGCTAAACGCTATCAAAGATACGCCTTATTATGGTTCAGATAGAAAACTTGGTGATGAACTCTCTTTCTTCAAGTATTACAAAAAAGTTTCTGAGAATGTCAACTATAAAATAGCTGATGATGTCTACGAAGCCTGTAAGAATAGTGATGGTACTGTTAATTGGGAAAAAGTAGAAGAACGTCTTAAAGTTCTCCCTGCAACTGCTTTGGGTCGTGGGATACCTCAGGTGTATCTCCCCCATTATTCCGGTGACCTCGACAATCTTAAACCTGCTTTCAAGGCTATCCTTCCTTCTGTTGGCGGTATATTATCACAACTTGGTTATGGTGATATTGCTGAGTATACCAGTGGTTATCGTGACCCAGAACGTAATGCCTCTGCTAATGGTTCTCCTACCAGTTATCATCTTGAAGGAAATGCTGTTGATGTTTACCTTGGAAATTTAACAAAAGAAGAACAAGAAACGATAAAGGAAAACTTTAGTCCTTACTTTTCAGAAATTCTTTATCATAATGCAGGTAGTGGACTCCATTTACATCTTGGAAATTACATAGGGGGACTTGATGATCGTGCAGATGACACAGAGGTTACTGCATCTGCTTATTCTCCAAATCGTTTGGAAAAAATCAAACAACGTCTAAAAGCAAAAGATGCTGATGCTAAACGCATAGTAAAAGAGAAACAGCAAGAAGTATACGAAAATACGGTTCAAGCAGTTACTCAAGCAGGCACCCAAGAAGAAGCCCTGCGTATCCTTGATAACTCCAGCCTGCCACTTGCCAAACAAAATGCACTACGACGCAGCATCAACGCTAAATTCAAAGCTATAAACAATGACAACCTCAGCGTCGAAGACCGTTTCTACCTAAAATATGAAAAAGGTAAGCTCTGGACAGATATGGCAATTCTTAAAGAATATGAACGGCAAATGGAAGACGAAGACTCCGAAATCGACGACAAATTCCAAGATAAAGCTAACGCTGCTGCAAGACGTATGAATGACTATTGGAAACATTGTATCCCCGGTTATGGTAAAACAGAGGATACTTCTAAAACCACTGAGGTTCCCTCCCCATCCTCAGATGATCTCATTGATGAAATAAAAACCAAAGCCATACCTCAAATGGTAGCCAAAGGAATGACCAGAAGTGAAATCGAGGAGCGTTTGATGAAAATAGCCCCTCAGTATGGTCTCAATGCAGCAGCCCTGCTGGACAATCTTGAGTTACCTAATGATATTGAATAGGAGGAACCAAAGTGAGTATTACTGATGACTTACTAAACTTTAAACCTGAGCAGTCTACAGAAGAAAAAGCTCTCGAAGAAACAGAAACTAAACGACACAATGCTTTCGCTGACCTTGGTGACGCTCTCTTTGACTACGCTAAGGGAGCTGTACAAGGCTTCCAAGAAGTCAAACGTGCCGGTGACCAAGTTGCCGCTACAGACCCTTTGGCGCTTACCGGGCTGGACACAATCAGTGTCGATACAACCAACAGACAAACACCAGCACAACAGGAAGCTACCGATTGGTATAAAAATGCTACTGATAACGTCGCAGATGAAACTATTAAGCCTGCGGCCTTTACTGCTGCCATGCTAGGTAGTGGTGTTGCTATAGCAGCAATCTCTCCTTTGATTGCCAAAGACACTGTAGAACAGGCTCAAGAAAAAGGTCTTTCCGAGGCCTTGACAGAGTTTGGTAAAAATACCGCACCAGTCTATGGCTCATATAAGCAGACACAAGAAGAAGGTTGGGATGACTATGCTAACGAGCATCCCTTACGAGCCGCCAGTATTCTTGTAGCAGCCGAAGCCCCCTTCTTAATTCCTGCCGTTCATACAGCAAAATATGCTCGCAAAAACTACCTCATCAACAAAGCAAAGAAAAAACCTGTCGAAGCTGAACAAATCATCAAAGGTGAATTTGACCTTCAACATAATAAGCTCACTGCCAAAGCGGAACCATCAGCTAAGACACAACCAACAATCTCTGAGGCCCTTTTGTCTACAGAGGAACCTACGGTTACCCAGCGGTCAGCGTTCAAACCGAAGAACATTCAGGAACGCATAGATCACACAGTCAACTCTGAGGTATCAAAACGTATCGACCAGATTGTCGATGAAGGCTTTAAGCAAGCCAAACAGCTTGAAGACACCCAGCCCTTCCGTGGAGCATATGAAAGAGAAATTACACCATTACCTACTGAATATCCTCATCCAGTACGCATTCACCAAATTCTTGAAACCGCTAACAGCATTACCCCTATTCGAGTTGGTCACTTGAAAGCTGGAAAAAATACTCTCGGTTACTATATGCCTAAACAAGAAGGTATCCGTATTCGCTCATTTCAAAAATTTGACACTATCTCACATGAAATCGGACACAGCCTTGATAAGAAATTTAATATCCAAGGGCATGATATTGAGTTGGAGGCAGCAGCTAAAAGTGTATGGAAAGATGGTCAGTATAAAGATTGGGAGTTACGAGGAGAAGGTATTGCTGAGTTTACGGCAGAATATGTTATGAACCCTGAGATAGCCGAAAAGAACTTTCCGGGATATTATAAAGATTTCACAAGTAAACTTGCAGAAGACCCAAAACTCCAAAAGAAAATGGATACTCTCAGTAATCAGGTTCGCAAATGGTATACACAGAGTGCAGAAGCTCGTGTTAGGGGTGCTGTTGTTCTTGAAGGAGACATTAAGACTCCAATAAAACAACAGGTAATCAAAAATATTGATACGGTCAAAAATGCCTTAGTTGATGACACAGCAATCTTCCGTGCTGCCATTAAGGACTTTGAGGAATTTGCTGAATATAAACTCCGCCTAGAAGAAACCCCTGCTGACATAGCCTTAGCTATCAAAAGCACTATCCCCGCTCGTTCCCAGATGCTCTTAGGGCTTTCCAAATTGGACAGTAAGTATGTCATAGGTGCTTTAGAGGAAGTGTACAACATACCCTTAAATAAAGTTACCTTTGCTGATGTCTATGCACCTCTGGAAGCCTTAGCTAAATCCGGTAAACATAAAGAGTATCTAAGCAAGCATGGCCTTAAAGATTGGCATGAGGCCTTTACTAGCTATATGTCAGCTCTCCACACTCTCGAAGTTATCGATCTGAAAAACATTGAGAAAGTTACAGAACTCACAGAGCAGCTTACAGACTTCCAACAGAAGCTAAAAGCTATCGACCCTACTCTTAACGATAAAGCAGCACGAAAACTCGAAAAAGCCATTCTTAAGACAGAAAAAGCCATCGCTGCTATTGTAGAAGGACGAGCAGATTATGTTACCCCTATCAAAAAATCGGATGCAGTAGCGACCATAAAGAACGCCCCCGGTGCTCTAAAGGTAGCCGCAGAGCAACTTCAACTTTTTAATGAAAATATTCTTGACCTTTCTGTTATGTTTGGCTTCCTGAAAAAAGAGATGGCTGCTGATTTCAAAGAAAAATATCCACACTACGTCCCACTTTTCCGTGATTTTTCCTTAGAGAACGCTATGGATACCTCTTTTGGTAAACATCAGAACTTTGTTGATATTGACAAGTTCTTCAAGGCTTTAAGTGAAGAAGGTAGCGAACGATCATTAAAAGACCCTATTGTTAGTATGCAACAAGCCGTTATGCGTTTAATAAATAATGGTGAACGAAATAAGGTCGGTCAGGCTCTTGCTGCACTTGCAAAGAGAGATAAGAGTGCTTCATTGCTTATGGAAGTTAAAGGGAGCAGTCCCGCAGGTGCCAAAGGTATCTTCACAGTCTGGGAAAATGGCAAACAAAAAGCTTATCAAGCGATTGCCCCCGGTGTCTACGAGGCTGTAAAAGAAATGGACAGAGGCACTGCGGCTGCTATGAGTAATATTTTAGCAAAAATAGCAACTACCTCCGCAAAGACACTCCGTATTGGTGCTACATCTACTCCAGCTTTCACCGTCTGGAACTTTTTGCGTGACAGTGTTTTTGCATCACTAGCTTCCGAAACAGGTCTCAAGCCTGTTTTTGGAACATTGGAAGGTTTCTTTAGTCGCGCTGATAAAGAACTTATGGCTCGCTTTGAAGCACAAGGTGTTCCCTTCTCAACCTACATTGGTAACAGTAGGGACATCACAAAGAGACTGCGTAGAGCTGCTGGTAATTCCCCTAGGTATAAAGATAACCTTGCGTATAAAGTTGGTGACAAGACCATAAGCACGATGCTTGATCTTAACCAGATGGTTGAGGAAGCTCCTCGTCTTGCTGAGTTTAAACGTGCATTAGAGAAAGGTTATTCTCCCCAAAAAGCAGGAGCTTTAGCTCGTGACCTAACTTTAAACTTCGCCCGGGCAGGTACAAAAGGCAGACAGCTTAATCGTTACACAGCTTTCTTTAATGCCACTATCCAAGGCTTTGATAAATTCTGTCGGATGGCGTATGAAAAACCAAAAGAAACTCTTGCTTTTGGCACTGCTTATATCACACTTCCTACTATTGCCCTTTGGTATCAAAATCACGACAAAGACTGGTATCGTGATATGCCTTTTGATGACAAAATGAAATATTGGTTTTTTGAACTTAATGACACCATCTTTAAAGTACCTAAACCAGAATTACCTGGTTATCTCTTTGGTTCCGCAGTAGAGCGGACTTTAGACATGATTGCTGATAATGACCCACAGGCATTAGAACACAATACATTTAACAGTTTCTTAATCAGTAACACTGTGCCTAATGCTATCCCTACTGCTATTCTTCCTATCATTGAGTGGATATTTAACTATAATCTTTATCGTGGTAAACCGATTGTCAGTAGCCGAGATATGAAAAAAGAAACTCCTGACCAATATAACATCTACACATCCGAGGTAGCTAAAAGTATTGGTAAAACTACAGGGTTCCTCAGTCCAGCCAAGGTAGATAACTCCATAAAAGCTGTCACAGGTTCCATGGGTATCTTTTTCCTTAGTGCCTATGATGCTTTTGCTAAAGAAAACGCTACACCTGATAAGAAACTTACAGACCTTACACGCTTCACCTTTACAGAAGGTAGTCGAACCCGAAGTGCTGAGGTATTCTATGACGGTTTGGATGCTCTTGAAAAGCAATATAACAGCAGCTCCAAGAAAAATAAATCAAAAAATTATAAAGGGATGCTGAGTGCCAAGAAACAAATTGATGCTCACCGTAAGACCTACAATATTATCTTGAATGATGAAAAATTAGATGGTGCGACAAAACGTACTAAGCTAGATGAAATCAACAAGAAAATCAATGCAATTCAACGCAAAGCCAACCAGCGTTATCTTAACTATAAATACATTCAAAACCCTCAAAAATAAAAGGCTGCCATCGTGCAGCCTTTTAAACTTCTTTTAGAAAGGAAATGATACCCATAGCAACAGAATTAAAAACATCCATTACCTATTATGGTACTGGGACACAAGAAGTCTTTGATATTCCATTCGATTACCTAAAGGGTTCTTTTGTAGTTGTCTTCGTAGATGATGAAAAACTTTCTTATGGTACTAATTATATAGTTGATAATCGGCAAATTAACTTTAACACAGCCCCTGCATCTGGTTCTATTATCGTTATTCAAAGGGAAACCTCAACAGAACGCTTGGTTTCTTGGCAAGATGCAAGCGTCTTAAAGGCTGCTGATATGACTATTAGCCAAGTTCAACAACTACATATTTTAGAAGAACAAGAAGACTGGACAAAAACAAACAGTATTGTTATCGATGAAAATAACCAATGGAACGCTCGGTTTCATAGGATCACTAATGTTGATGACCCAGTGGAACCACAAGATGCCGTCACGAAAAGTTATATTGAAAATATCAAAACCGGTTTTATCTCAGAAATGGTAAAGGTAAGAGATGGAGCTATTACTACAATAAATACTTTAGAAAAAAATACTGTTGAAGCAATCAATAATTTTAAAACGGATGTAGAAAACTATACAAGTCAACTGACAGATGATTTCAAAAACTTTGTTATCATAAAGACCGCAGATGTATCTCTACTTGCAGACAAAGCTGCTAACTCTGAAACTAATGCAAAGGCCTCTGAGATTGTCGCAAAAACCTCTGAAACCAATGCAAAAGCTTCTGAACTAAAGGCTAAAACGTCTGAGGACAATGCTTTGATTGCAGAACAGCAAGCAGCAGCCGCAGCCTCTACAGCCTCAAATAAAGCTTATGCAGCAGAAATCTCTGAAACTAATGCAAAATCTTCTGCTGAAAAAGCAAAAATCTCTGAAACAAACTCTAAAACTTCCGAAAGAAATGCTGAAAAATCTGCGACTAATGCTGCTTCAAGTGCTGAAACTGCAACTGAGGGAGCTACGACAGCGACTCAAGAGGCCGATAGAGCTAAAACCGAAGCTGATAGAGCCGCTGAAAACGCTTCCAAAGTAGACGTGACTGCTTACTATAACAAAACAGAAACTAACAATCTATTAAATAGTAAAGCAGACTTAGTGGATGGAAAAGTATCAGCAGATCAGCTTCCTGCTATGGATTATGTATCTAATACTGATGTAGGCAATGCTATCAACAAAATTCCACGATATAATTCCGAAGGACATCTAGTGTTACCTGATGGTTCAGAATTTTGGATAGGATGATATTATGGCAGAATTTACCAAAAAATTAAACTTTAAAAAAGCTATTGGTACTATCACGCAAGCTAAAGCTTATTCAACATCAGCAGAAGCAGGGACTAACTATAAACAACTCCAAATAGACGGTTATCCTGCTTTCGTAGCTGTCGGTAACACTTCCGATAATCGGGCTACCAGTGGAACAATCTCTCAAAATAATACCACTCAAGCTTTCTTAGCAAGTGGTATCATCCCTTATGGCCGTGCTGAATATTGGACTCCCGGTACTTATACCTTTACAGTACCCGCTGGAGTCGACCACCTGTTGATTACATCCGCAGGAGGTGGCGGTGGCGGCGGTGCTGGAAAGCTCGAAGCAAACGATAACAGCGACTCTAAATATTCAGGAGGCTCAGGCGGACGTGGTGGTTTAGTTTCTGTACCAGCAACCGTTGTAGGAGGCCAAGTTGGAGCTGTCATTGTAGGCAACGGAGGTGCTGGTGGCGCAAGAGGAAGTGGAACATATGATGTCGGTTCTAGTGGTGCTAGCGGCGGTACTTCATCTGCCTTTGGTGTTTCAGCACCGGGTGGTGGAGGTGGCAATAGGGCTTCAACTGGCTGGGATGGATATGCAGGTACATCTTACGGTAATGGTGGTAATGGTGGCGCTGGCGGAAAGGGACGCTCAGCGGGAAGTGCAGGCAGCCCCGGTTGGGTAATAATTGAATACGGAGGTAATATTTAATGAAAAAATATGCAGAAATACAAAATGGTAAAGTAATTGCAATTCTGGAAGCAAACAGTATTGCTGATTTAGCCGCTATTTTTGGCAGTAAACCTTATTGGGTAGATGTAACAGAACTTGACTGTGAAGTTGGTTATAATGTTGCTCTTGTAAATGGTCACATTACTTTTTCAGCACCAGTTATTGATGAAAAAGAACCAACAATAGAGGAAATACGAAAAACTTTTTCAGACAAACTCGGTCAAATTATGGACGAAAAGGCTCAAGAATACGGATATGACAGCATCATTACAGCAGTAACCTATGAGAACAGTGATATAGAAAAGTTTCGTCAAGAAGGAACTGCTTTCAGAAAGTGGCGTGATCTAGTATATGCAACAGCCTATTCATATCTTGACGAAGTATTGGCAGGAAAGAAAACACTACCACAACAAAATGACGAACTAATGGCACTATTGCCTGATTTTATTTTAGAAGAAGGAAGAAATAAATGAATAACGACAGCTTCCATGATGAAGCCCTAAAAATGGCACCCCCGGTCGGAGTATCAACCCTCTCCGTACTTGGGGTGCCTTTGTCTGACATGGTCTATATAATGACCATCCTTTACATCTTAGTACAAATTGTCTGTACCATTTATAAAACCTATAAAACTACCAAAAAGGAGTGATATTCACTTGAAACTATCCGAACACTTTGACTCATCCGAATTTGCTTGTAAATGTGGCTGTGGCGGACTTAATAATGGAGCAGGTGTTGACCCAAGACTGCCACAGGTTCTTGAGCGTATGCGTCAAATCTGTGGCAGTCCACTGGAACTCTCCTGCGCTTACCGCTGCCCTACTCACAACGCTGATGTAGGTGGGGTCTGGAACTCCCAGCACGTCTATGGTACTGCCGCTGATGTTCAAACGCCTCCCGGCTACACTCCAGAAGAACTCTTTAAGATTGCCGAAGAAGCCGGAGCAGACGGTATTGGTCTCTACGACTGGGGCGTTCATGTAGATGTCAGGGGGTATACTGCCAGATGGTAAAAGTTGACCCTGAATTGCTTAACGAAATGGCCGAACTGGAACTGCAAGCCTTACTCGAAGGTCTCCAAGACCCTGAACTAAGACGTAATCCTTCTTTCCTCGAAAAAGTCCGCAAATTTATGAAGGACAACCGACTGGAAACCACTCCCGACACACCGGGAGTCCAACAGCTCCAAAAGGCTGCCGAAAAGCTCCCTGTCTTTGACAATGAGGTGAATATAAATTAACTGGACACCAGAACAAATAGCTCGTGCAAAGGAAGACTTTAGGGTCTTCCTTTTTATCGTCTGGAAAATGATAGGCCTGCCGGAACCTACACCTATCCAATACGATATTGCCAACACCATGCAAAAACCTCCCAGTGACCGTATTATCGTCGAAGG
Organism: uncultured Phascolarctobacterium sp.; assembly: GCA_900545535.1. Lineage (GTDB taxonomy): Bacteria > Bacillota > Negativicutes > Acidaminococcales > Acidaminococcaceae > Phascolarctobacterium. The sequence continues at coordinate 11,067 of UQZN01000013.1, read as the reverse complement.
CTTCCGTGGTGTTGCCAAATCATTTATTGCCTGTGCCTATGCGGTATGGTCACTATGGCGTAATCCTCAGCTCAAAGTCGAGATCATCTCTGCATCAAAAGATAGAGCTGACGCTAACGCCGTCTTCATCAAAAGGATAATCCAAGTCCTCCCTTTCCTTGAAGAACTTCTTCCTCGCCGAGGGCAGCGTGACACCCAAAACCTTTTTGATGTTGGCCTCGCAGTCCCCGACATCTCCCCTTCCGTCAAGTCTGTCGGCATCACTGGACAAATCACAGGTTCTCGTGCTGACCTGCTCATTGCAGATGACATCGAAGTCCCTAACAATTCCGGCACCCAAATGCAGCGTGACAAACTCTCAGAAGCAGTCAAGGAATTTGATGCGATCCTTAAACCGGGTGGTCAAATACTCTACCTTGGCACCCCTCAGAATGAAATGTCCATCTATAACGAACTACAAAACCGTGGCTATGTCGCCATCATCTATCCTGTAGTTTACCCGGAAAGCCCTAAGGAACGTGAGGAATATGGTAAAAACCTAGCCCATTATATCGCCCGGCAATATGATGCCAACCCAGAAGCCTATGCAGGCTATCCAACAGACCCCGCAAGGTTCAACGAAGAAGAAATAGCAAAACGTCGCCTCTCCTATGGTAAGGCTGGCTTTGCCCTACAATTCAAACTCAACACCAACCTCTCAGATGCCGAAAAATATCCGCTCAAAGTAGCTGACTTTATTGTCGCTGATCTCGACCTCGAAGAAGCATCCCTGCAATGGTCATGGGCTTCTGGAGCGTCTCAGAGGCTCCCTGAGGTGCCTTGCGTTGCCCTTAAGGGTGATTACTTCTATTCGCCATTACTCCGCTCACAGGAGGTCTCAAAGTACACAGGGACGGTAATGGCAATCGACCCCAGTGGCAGAGGGAAGGACGAAACAGCCTACGCTATAGTTAAATTTCTAAACGGCTACCTGTTCCTCATGGAAGTTGGTGGATACCGTGAAGGGTACACAGACGCTACCTTACAAGCCCTTGCTACAAAAGCTAAATTCTATGGAGTCAATGAGATCGTTGTCGAAGCCAACTTTGGTGATGGTATGTTCGTCCAACTTCTCAAACCTGTCCTTAACAACATCCATCCCTGTTCTGTAGAAGAAATCAAAAACAGCAAACAGAAAGAATTGCGTATCATCGACACTCTTGAACCTGTAATGATGCGCCATAAGTTGATAATCAACACCTCTGTTATCCATGAGGACTACAGAGTCTATGAAAAAGATCCTGCTTACTCCCTCATCTACCAGCTCACCCGCATTTCCAGAGACCGAGGAGCCTTAGCCCATGATGACCGTTTAGACGCAGTTACAATGGCCGTAGCTCATTGGTTAGAGGTTTTAGATAGAGATGCACAGGTAGGTCTTGAGGAACTACTGGAGGAAGAACTTGAAAAATGGTTAGACCCAGACAGAGGCATAAGTTACGAAGAAGAACTCCCTGTTAAAAAAGCAAGTAAAGGCAGGAGTAGTTATGGCTATGAAGACCTGAACATAGTAGAAAGGTTCTTCAATAGTTAGTTGTCGGTAACTCTTACCCTCGGTATCTAATTGTTCCACATATAACCATATTGCTATCGTTCCATATACAAGAAGAAGGGGACTAAAGGTTACTAATAGACCTCCTCTGGGTTCTCTCGTAGTAATGGACACGAGTATTCCAGAGGTAACCATTACGACTCCTTTACTTTTCTCCTTCATTCTCCTAAGGTAGTAGCTACTTCCCTCCTCCTGAGTAGCTACTGCCTACATTCTAAATAACTACTAAAGGTCAGTAAATCTTATAAGGAGGCTACCACTACTATGACCACCCTTAAAACCATATTCATAAGACTACTTATTTTAATAATAGCCACCGTATTCCTCGTATGGCTTATCGACACAACAAAAATCTTAACCAACCATACAGGAACACCCAACTATGAAGCAATCACAGGAATACTCAAGGTAATCCAAATGATGCTCCCGGCAATACTTGGAGGAGGAACCTATTAAACAATGAAATCTAACCTATTCATATTCACCTTTGGTTTACTATTGGGAGCCTCAGTAACTTATTGCCTACTCCCTATCAATAGCCAACCTGCAATATCCGCTCCACCAACAAACACCATCAGCTCCACTGCCAACCTTAAGGTAACCCCAAAGGAAACCACGGCAGCCCCCGACCTGATTGTCGAACAAAAATATATCGCCACAATTAATCAAAAGAAAGTAGAGGTGCCTATTTACGATAAGACAACTCCTGCCTCTGCTTCTACAGCTTATGCTACTCCTTATACTGCTACATTACAGCAGGAAATAGATGTCACCCCTCTGGTCAACCATATGGTTCCCAAGTGGGAAATAGGCATCGGCATAGGGAGACATAAAAGCAACACCTATATCCCGGTGGCTGTGCAGAGAAATTACACCTACAACAAAGCAGTCCAAATGGAATTGCATATCGACCCTAGTGACCATAAAATCTCTGGTGTCGAAATCCAACATAAATGGAGATTTTAAAAGAAATGGAAATACTGACAACCCAACAATCCGAATATTATACAGCAGCGGAAGTTGCTAATATCCTCAGGCAAACCAAGCGTGACAAAATTTATACCATGTGTCGCTCCGGGGAACTCAAAGCGTTCCTCTTTGGTCGCACATGGCTCATTGATAAAGAATACTTCGATAAATGGCGAAAAGCCCAGATGCCATCTTGAACACTAAGCAGATTAGCTAAACCTAACCTTTAATACCCTCTCAATAGTGTCCAAGATAGTGACCTGAGCTTTGAAAACCCGCATAAATACTAACAAAATGCAGCTTTATGATATATCACTATATTATACCAAAAACAGGCAAGCTTGCACAACTATATGTAAATATTTAAATAATGAAAACCATTTCACATTTATATTTTGACAAAATATAAACGCGTTAAGTTGGATATATTAATTATTTTGATTTACTTTCTGCCTGAAAGTGTTAAAATAAGTTATGTATTTAAATATTTTCTTGGGGATGATATTTCATGAACAAAATTATCAAAAGTACACTTCTAAGTTTCGCTCTAGCCTCGATGATAAATGTTAGTGCCACATCACAGGTTTCAGCGGAAGAATATCCAATGTCATCAATAGCTGCTAACTGGTATGAAGTTATGTCAGAAAATGGTTATGACAATTCATTTTATTCCACAATCACCAATCGCTCCAAATATTATATTTTCAAAGAAAATAAAAAAGAAGGAGTCATTAATTCTATCGGAGAAATAATCGTTCCGGCTAGGTATGAAAACATTGATACAATTTATAAAGACCTTATTTTTATCAAAGAACATGGTAAAACAGGCCTGCTTTCCTCTAACGGACAATTATTATTCGCAGCCGAATATGATAATATAGCCTCAAACAATTCCAATTTTTTATTACTTGAAAAAAACAAAAGTTATGGTCTGGCTGATCTTAACGGAAAATTACTTCTGAAACCTATTTACAAGCAGGTGAATGTAACCTCTAACGGAATTTTCTATAAAGATACTAACGCCATGCATGGCGTCATCAGCAGTGATGGCAAAACTATCCTCCCCTGCATTTACGACAATATTATATATGATCCTGAAGTCGAAATTTTTCTAGCTAAAAAAGGTATTCTATGCCAATATTATGATAAAAATTTAAAATTACTTTGCAGTGGAAAATATCAAAATGCATTAAATTTCAGCGAGGGACTAGCAGCAGTTCAGGAAAAAGATAAATTTGGGTACATTGATCTTACTGGTAAATATATCATTGAGCCACAATATCAGACAGCAACCTCTTTTCACAAAGGTACTGCCTATGTCAATAAACCTGACTTCACAGGTTTCATTGATACTACAGGAAAAGAACTTGTAACTGCACCTAAGGGAGACTGTGTAGCTTGGGGAAATAACGGTAGTCATATTTTTAGAATTGCTAAAGACTACAGCATTATTGACATCAGCGGCAAAATATTATCCACTTTTAACGCAGATAATATAAAAGAATTAAAATTAGGCGGTTTTTTAATCCAAAAAGGTAAAGAAAGTACCTTTGCTGATGACAACTTAAATATTATTACCAAAGTAAAGGCCGACAGTTTTACTGAGCTTCCTAATGGTTTGATCGAGATCACCCGCCAAAAACACGGCTTTTCTATTGGCGGTTTATTAACAACCGCTATTGCCTTTGGAACCCATTCGGGGACTTTCGGCAACAACACAAATCTAATTCGCAATACAACCAAGCATGGCTATCTTGACAATTCAGGTACTGAGATAATACCTACTAAAAATGACTATACCGGCGCATTTTTTAACGGAAAAGCTTTAGTTATGAAAGGCGATAAATATGGTTATGTTGATGCTAAAGGGCAGTATATTGTACCACTAGAATTTGATGATGTAAGTATTTTTGGTCTTTATGATCAGGATACTACCGTTGTTGTGAAAGATGAAAAATATGGTATTTATGACATCAACCAAGGCTTACTTGGCTACGGACTTGAAAACGCCAAAAATTTTGTTAACGGTTTAGCTCCTGTATGTATCGGTGACAACAAATGGGGTTACATGGATAAAACAGGCAATAAAGTAATTCGTGCAAAATTTGAACTGGCAACTCCATTTTATGAAGATCACGCTACAGTCAAAATTAATGGTAAATACCGTATTATTGATAAAAATGGTGACACAATAGCAGAACTTCCAAATACAGTTCAAGATATCAAACCATTGAAAAAAGGCAGTGCCTTAATAAAAATTGATGATAAATGGGGTTTGATTGATACCAACGGCAATATGCTTATGGCACCAACTTACAAGAATATCAAGGAATATAATGATGTTGAAGAAATATTAGACACACTCCATTATAACTAATAAAGTAAAAGCGTCTGTTTCTATAAGAAACAGACGCTTTTATCATTATGCATAAAATACACACTTACTAAACCACAGGCTATTATTTGTTCAAAACCGCTTTAACGCTTCTTACCAAAAATCTGCAACAGCCGTAAAAACAGGTTAATAAAATCAAGATACAAAGTCAGTGCGCCCAACACCGCAAATTTAGCAATACTGCTTTCATCCTCATCGATACTATAGGCAATTTTTTTAAGCTTCTGCATATCATAAGCAGTAAGACCGACAAAAATAATGATTCCCACATAGGTAAGCACCCACATCATAGTGTCATTTTTCAAAAACATATTGACGACCGAAGCAATGATCAGGCCGATCAAAAGCATGAACAGGATGCTGCCCATTTTACTTAAATCTTTTTTGGTGACATAACCAAAAAGAGCGGTAGCGCCAAAAGTACCAGCAGTTATCCCAAAAGTCGTGGCAATGGATTCCTGCGTATAAACAAGAAAAATTGCCGAAAGCGTAATACCAGTGACAGCCGAGTAAACAAAAAACAAAAAGCTGGCCATACTTGCACTCAAAGAATTGATTTTACTGCTGATTATCATAACTAAAATGATCGGTGCAAATAAAAACACATAAAAAGTTATTTTGCTGCTAAAAATCAAATTTAACAGGAATGGTGAATGTGCCGTATAATAAGCAACTATCCCTGTTGTTAAAAGTCCAAAAAACATCCACCCATAAATCTGGGCAAAAAAGCTTTGCACAATACTTGCACGTTTAACTGATTCTACATATGATTCATTTTCCATATCTATGACCTCCTTAAAATATCAAGTATATGATACTAAAAATACATCCTCCTGCCAAATTTAGTTACTTTCAAAAAAACATACATTGCTTAGTCAAAACGCTGACTTTTTTCCTAAACTTAAAAACTAATATTTTTACTTTTGACCAAACCGAATAAATTTTAACTCTTTAGGACTTTTATCTCTTGCCGGAAACCTTGGATCTGTTTTCATCAAATATACCAGACCATCATATGGTAATTTTAATTTATTCTGATCTCTATTTAAAGTAGCAGCTGCCGAATATTGCATCAATTTATCTAATGTCTTAAATTTATCCGATTCCATATCACCAAACCGAAGATCATCATATTTATATTCTATCGGCAAAACAAAAAACGGCAGATATTTTTTTTCAAAAAACAATGTAAATGACACATTTACCGCCCTTGCTGGAATATCACTGGAAGACAGTTTAATATCTGAAATATATTCATTAAAAAAATACCATCCCTGAATACTTCCAGCGTTTTTATCCAAAGTCCTTTTTAATTTATTAAAAAACTCTTTCGACGTATAACTCGGATCTATATCTGAAAATAATGCTTTCCATCTATCATAATCATTATTATCCAAGGCCTCAAAAAATGGTTCTATCATCACTCTTGAAACCTGATCTATTTCAGCTTTTGACAGATGATAAAAATAAAAGTCGTGCACTTTATCATTATCGTCTACAGCAACAACAACTTCAATTCCTTTGGGGTCCCAATACGGCCGATCATTCTTTTCAAAGTGAATTAAATATGTAACTTTATCTATAAAGTCTTTTCTTTCTTGAGAAATTATTTCTATTTTTTGGGGATTTCCTAAATCATTGTGCAAATTTTTACATAATTCAACAATATTTTCCTTTAAAATTTCTTTTTTCAATTCTGGCGTAAAATTTTTTACAAAGTTATCATAGTCCCCTGTATTACGATAACTGATTAACTCTTCTGTAATTTTTTGAATTTCACTTAACCGATTGGTATCAATAGTATTTTCTGCAAAAACTGTATTACAAACTATAATTAAACATACTACAAAAATTAATTTTGTGATTCTTTCCATCTTTTCATCTCCAGTATAATATTTTTGATTAGAGTATTTTCATACTTTCTGCCATATAACTTTATTGACATCGCCCTTTGCTTGGCAGCCAGCTCGACATTTTCGCCACTGACTCCACTCCCTCTAATGTTGATACCTTTGACCATACTGCCATAGGCAATAATAGTAGTACTATTAGCTTAAAATTAGTAATATCCCAAATATTTCGCACGTATTGCTGCAAAAAATAATAAAATCACAAACATAACTACAGCAATTCTAAAATATTTCAAAAATCTAATATTAACAAATTTCTTCATTCTATTTTGCTTAATTAAATCTTCTATGTAGTATGTTGATACATATATAGTTATAAACCACAATATACCAAAATATCCAGATAATGTTTTACCCATGTATATAGAATAAAGAACTGATATAAAACATATTATAAACATTAATTTACTTATTAAAAAACTCATATAATATGCATTTGATGAAAACATATTTTTCTTTGACATAAAAATATCATATAAAAATTTAACAATAATATAAATTAATAATACAATAATAAAATAATATCTCATTATTTATACCCCATCTTTATTTTACTATAAATTTTTTCTATGTCTGTACTAGCATATTCCTTTTTCATCCAATCTGCCACGAAATCACTTGCAACACCAAAAGTAATGCCACCTACAACTATCTTCGATATAGTTTTTATTGGATTTTTATCATCGTCAACAACTGATTCCCCAGCACCAACTATCGAACCAGCTATTGATGACATAATAGGAGCTGCAACATCAATACCTGAAGCAATTATAAAATCTACTCCACTATATTCCTTAGCATCTTTATTCAAATTTATCAGCACAGATCCACTAGTCCAGATACCAAGATTTAAGAATTTTGCTTTTCCTGCCATATCCAACGGCAAGTCAGCTATTGTCGTAGTAGCATTTACTCCAATTGATTTTAAATAGTTAAAACCATTTTGCTGTTGAACAAGTTTATCAGACTCATTCAGCAATTCTGACAACTGCCCCTCAGGAACTTCTGACCAATGTTTATACCCGTGCTCCTCTAACACCTGTTGTTGAGATTGTTCTATCGTCTTACTAACTTCTTCAACAATTTTTATTTTCGCTTCTTTTTCTTTCTTTGTCAGACTATTATCTGAGATAATTTTGTCCACCAAGTCCATTTTATTTTCAACTTGTTGATGCCTCAATTCATTGTATTTTTCTGTGCTTATCGCACTTGATGCACCAGCCTGACCTTTACCTGTTAAGGCTTAACTTATGGCAGCTCCTAATACACCTGCCGCAATTTGCCTCAGCGCAGGATCTTTAATTTTACTTAAAGCTCCCTGCATTGATTCTACCAATGCCGTACCACTTGCACCTGCCAGAAAATCACCATTTGACCAGTACGAAATTTTAGGTTATTAATAGTTAATTTTTTACTAAAGTGAATTAGATTTTTGCTATCTAATCATTATATAGAAGTACATTAAAAAAAATACCAAAACACCTATAGTAATCGTTATAAGAATTTTTCTAACAAATTTTTTGATACTAATTATTGTTTTTTCGTCTTTATTTTTTTTTGCAGAAAAATATATATCAGAAAATAATAATATGAAAGAAAGTAAAAGCAAAATAAGTGATACCCAAGATCCATAGCTTATAATATGTTCTGGAAATATTGGTTCGATAAGCCTGTTCTTTATACTTTCTTTTAATGCTAGAAATGGCAGCGCCAATCCTGATATAAAAAACGCAATTCTTACAGTACTTGAATATTTTTTTTCAAATAAACAAACATAAAAAGCACTTAGTGAACCTGTAATACTTATAAACAACCAACATTGATATGGTACCCATTCAAACATTATTCTTATTCATTCCTTCCTTGAACAAAATCATCCCAATTTTTCTTTATTGGTGTTAAAACATTCTCATCAACTAAATATGCAACTGTTCCACTCATAGTTTTGATACCATAAATCATAGGTTTTGACGTTCCAAATTTATCCACAACAATTTTATCTGTACTATTTATAAGATATAATGACCCAACATCTAATGTTACTGCTCCAATTAATGATAAATCATTATATTTTGTTGAATCCATATAAACTGAATATACACCTGTTCCTATCGTAATAGCTTTATCTGCAACTTTAGATACATTTTGCAAGATGACTTTACTCTTATTAGATACACCAGTATTATAAGCTATATTCATTGATGGAGATATACTTGATGTGTCAATTTTTATTGTATCAGCCATTTGAGCCGTAAGATCAGCCAATCCTTCGCCAGTAATTGCCATAATTACTGAAACACTTAAATCCAAGTTTCCTCCTCCCAAAATAGTTTCTGGATTATCTACCTCAGTAATTTGCGTTTTACTTGGATCAATTCCTTGTTGTGCTAGCCATTCTTCATAATAATCATTATTCTTCGTCCCACTGGCCGCTGCACTTGAACCTGCCTGTGCATTGCCCGCAACAACATCGGATACGGGTTGGGAACTCTCATCCGGTTTCTCATACGCAAATCCGTAGTGCGAGGTAACCACTATCTTTTCTGCCCGATTCCATTCATCATACCGTTCTTTCGACATGGGGGTAATTACCATCCGGTGCACCCATCCGGTATAATCATCCGGTGTTTGTATCTCGTACCAACCGTTATACTGAAGCACCTTGACCGGCATTCCCAACAATGCCTGCGTACTCATGCCGGAAGTAAATTTGCCTTCCTCGCGCAAATTGCAAACTGAAATATGTACTACCCCATAAGCCGAATCGGCAGGCATGGGACGTATTTCCTGTGCTTTCAGGCTAGCTGCCATCGTCGCCAGGAAACAATAGAAAAGGAGGATATTCTTCTTCATTAAAATCTATATTAATGATAGCAAAGTTAGAAATTATTTCTATTTGTGATACTTTCTTTGGCTAAAACAAAATAAATGACGTATTTTTGCAGTCTAAAGCAGTTGGCCGGTCTGTCGCGTGCACGTTTTCGTGCAGGAGGAAAGTCCGGGCAACACAGAGCATCCTACTTCCTAACAGAAAGCTGTCCGCGAGGGTAGAGTAACGTAGAAGAAAATAACCGCCGCTCCTTTCGGGGAGAGGTAAGGGTGAGAAGGTGGGGTAAGAGCCCACCAGTCGCATGGCGACATGCGGGCTGTACGTCTTAGGAGTTGTAAGGTCATGTAAACCGGCGTTATGAGAGTTGCTCGCTCCATGTCGGAGGGTAGACCGCTAAAGTGTCGTGGTGACACGCCACTCAGATAAATGACAGGCACCTGATATAATCAAAGATTAATAATCGGAAATTATATGGGTACAGAACTCGGCTTATAGGCTGACTGCTTTTTCTTTTAATTATCCATTTAATTACAAATGACTAATGGATGAGGATCGACTGTTCGAGCAAGTCTGTTGTAATCAGTAATTAGTTGCTTGCAATTAGTAATTAGCGAAGAACTATGAAGAAGAAAATCACCGATATATGGAAGTTTCTTACGTATGACATCTGGCGCATTACGGAAGATGAAGTGACCCGAACCAAGTTCTCACTCTACAATATTATAAAGACCGTCTATCTTTGTATCAATCGGTTTACCAAAGACCGGATGGCCAATAAAGCTTCTGCACTTACTTATAGCACATTGCTTGCCATTGTACCGATACTTGCCATCCTGTTTGCCGTAGCGCGTGGTTTCGGGTTCGATAATCTGATGGAACATCAGTTTCGCAACGGCTTCGGAGGAAATATAGAAACGACAGAGGCCATTCTCTCATTCGTCAACTCTTATCTTTCACAAACCAAAGGAGGTATTTTCATTGGAGTTGGTTTGGTAATGTTGTTATGGACGGTTATCAATCTGGTCAGTAATATTGAAATCACCTTCAACCGTATTTGGGAAGTGAAAAAAGCACGGTCCATGTATCGCAAGATTACGGATTATTTCTCCATGTTCCTGTTGATGCCGATTCTGATAGTTGTTTCCGGAGGACTTTCCCTGTTTATGAGTACCATACTCAAACAAATGGATGATTTCGTCCTGCTTGCTCCTGTCATGAAGTTCATGATACGGCTTATCCCCTTCGTTCTCACATGGATGATGTTCACCGGGCTGTATATTTTCATGCCGAACACGAAAGTAAAATTCAAACACGCTCTTATTGCCGGTATTCTGGCCGGCTCCGCTTATCAGGCTTTCCAGTTCCTGTATAT
>UQZN01000012.1 GCA_900545535.1 uncultured Phascolarctobacterium sp. | reverse complement strand
CGAAAGTACTTGGCTGGAAGCGGCCTGGGAGGATAGAAAGCTGCCGGTTAACAAAGGACCTATACCATTTGGTATAGGTCCTTTTGCTATGTGGTGACTTCTGCAGGCCCAGGGAACCTGGGAAAAGCGAATCGCCGGTCGGCTCACTTATTTTTCATTCTTTGCTTGACGTTAGCCTACGCTAATAGTATACTATAGGCAGACGGAGAATAGTGTTCTTGATAAGGAACAATCTAAAAGACTTTTAATTACTGTATTGTTTGCTTGTTTTTTGCTATAATATAAGGCAAGTTATGAATTGACTAGGAGGATATTGCCATGAAAATGGAATTTACGAAGATGCACGGTACTGGTAACGATTATGTATATGTCAACTGTATGGAACAGGAATTGCCTAATCCGGGAGCTATTTCAGAATACATCAGTCACAGACGTTTTGGCATCGGCAGCGATGGCTTGATCATGATCTGTAAATCTGATGTTGCTGATTTTAAAATGCGCATGTTTAACGCCGATGCTTCTGAAGGCAAGATGTGCGGTAATGGTACCAGGTGTATTGCCAAGTATGTTTATGATAAAGGTTTGACTGATAAGACCACTTTTACGCTGGAAACTCTTTCCGGTATCAAAACCATAGATGTGTTTTTAGGTGCAGACGGTAAAGTGGCAGAAGCCAGCGTCGATATGGGCGAGCCTATTTTCAAATGCACTGAGATCCCGATGATCAGCGACCACTTTATGTTTGTCGATCAGGGACTGGTGATTGAGGAAGACGTTGTTTATAACGGTACGGCTATTTCGGTGGGCAATCCGCATTTTGTTACTTTCGTTGAAGATGTGGATGCTCTGGATTTGGAAAAACTGGGACCGAAATTTGAAAAGCATAAATTATTTCCGGAAAGCGTCAATACAGAATTTGTACAGGTCATTGATAAAAATACCGTTAAATTCCGCGTCTGGGAACGCGGCAGCGGCGAAACCTGGGCCTGCGGTACAGGTGCTACAGCAGTCTGTGTGGCTACGATCATGTTAGGACATGCCGGTAAAAAAGGTGAGGAACTGACTGTTATCGCCAAAGGCGGTACATTGAAGCTTACGCATCAGGCCAATAATCATGTTATCTTAAAGGGGCCTGCTGTAACAGTATTTGAAGGCGTCATCGATATTCCTGATGAAGTCATTAATAAATAAAAATATATTTTTAGTTTAATGGGGGACAAAAAAATGGCTTTTGTAAATGAAAATTATTGTAATTTGAAAGACAGCTATTTGTTTTCGCAAATCGCGCAGAAAGTTAATGCCTATGTGGCAGCACATCCGGAGAAAAAGGTTATCCGCATGGGTATCGGCGACGTTACCCTGCCTTTGGCGCCGGCAGTTATAGACGCTATGCAGAAGGCTGTTGCCGAAATGGGCGTCAAAGAAACCTTCCGAGGCTATGGCCCGGAACAGGGTTACGATTTTCTGCATGAAGCGATCGTAAAGTATTATGCCAGCTTTGGCGTTAGCCTGGCCAGTGATGAAATTTTTATCAGTGACGGCGCTAAAAGTGATTGCGGCAATATCACCGATATTTTCAGCAATGCGAATACTATCCTGATTCCTGACCCGGTTTATCCTGTATATCTGGATACCAATATCATGTGCGGACGCAAAATAGTTTATATGGATGGTAAGCCGGAAAATAATTTCCTGCCGATGCCTGACGACAGTGTAAAAGCTGATATTGTTTATCTTTGCTCGCCTAACAATCCTACCGGCGCCGTTTATACCAAAGAACAGCTGGAAGTCTGGGTGGCCTACGCACTGAAAAACGATGCAGTGATCCTGTATGATGCCGCTTATGAAGCTTTTGTTGACGATCCTGCAATTCCCCGCAGTATTTTTGTTGTTGAAGACGCAAAAAAATGCGCGATCGAATTATGCTCTTTATCTAAAACTGCTGGCTTTACCGGTACACGCTGCGGCTATACCGTAGTTCCGCATGCTTTAGTACGTAAAACTGAAAGCGGTAAAGCAATGGAATTGAATAAAATGTGGCTGCGCCGTCAAACGACTAAATTCAACGGTGTACCGTATATCATTCAACGCGGCGCTGAAGCTGTATTCAGCGAACAGGGACAAAAAGAATGCCGTGAAATGCTGGCTTTCTATAAAGAAAACGCCAGGATCATGGCTGAAGGCCTGAGTAAGAAAGGCATCAAATTTTATGGCGGCACTCATTCGCCATATATCTGGTTGCAATGCCCACAGGGAATGTCTTCCTGGGAATTCTTCGATTTCCTGCTTGAAAAGCTGGCTGTTGTCGGCACTCCCGGCGCCGGTTTTGGCGCGATGGGCGAAGGCTATTTCCGTTTGTCCGCTTTTGGCAGCCGTGAAAATACTATCGAGGCCATGGAACGGATCGCACAAGGTCTGTAAGTTTGCAAAATAAACATGGAAAAATTACCTAAAAGTTTTTCTTTGTGAGATTTTTGTAGAATCAGGAAACTTTTCTTGAAGCAACAGCAGGGGCGATGTATAATAGTAAAGAATCAAAAAGTCCCCTAATATTCAAAGAGAGCCGGAGGTAATTATTAATGAAAAAAATTCTGTTAATGCTGACTATGGTTTTAGTGCTTGGTTTCAGCGCTATCTGCAGTGCCAGCAACGGCAAGGTGCTTGACGCCGAAGAAGCAATGGTCAATAAGTTTTTGGACGCTTCCAACTATTCCGCTGTAACCGCTTTTCTCAGCGACGATATGAAAAAAGACTTTACAGAAGAAGCTTTCAAAAATTTCAAAGAGCAAATGGATAAAAACTTTGGTAAATTACAAGAGAAAAAATTACGCGTTATTGAAAAATATGATGACGCAGATGTTTTAACTTATCAAAGCCAGTTTGCAAAAGTTCCTGCAGCGCGTTATGTGTTTGCTTTTACAGTAAAAAATGAAAAACCACTGCTGTTGAGTTTTAATATCCTTTTGCCGCAGAAAGAAGAAAATAAAGAAGCCGCTAAATAAATCAGCGCTAAAAAGGACTGCCATTTGGCAGTCCTTTGCTTTTAATACCTAAAGGCCGGACTCATTGAGTCCGGCCTTTAGGTATTAAAAAATATTTGCTATGAGCGTAGATAGGCAGAGATCTTTACCAGGTAAAATAGGTATAGATGCTGAAAATGGTCAGCAGCATGACTTCCAGAATAAACATGGGTTTGAGGGTCTTGAAGAAATCTGCCTTAAAATAATCAAGCGTGACGATAAAGCACATATGGGTCGGTGTCAGCATTTGCCCGGCTACGCCGAAGGCCATAGCTACACCGGCCAGATTCAGGTCGCCGGGCGAGAGTGCGGCAACGATAGGCATGACGATCGCTACATGGCCCTGTGAAAGACCGGTCAGGATGCCGATAATAAAGGAGATTGCGGCGATGATGACTGGTACTGGCAGCGGTGAAGCTTTAAAGTCTTCGACGATGGTATGCAGGACGTTGGTATCTGTAAGAATTTGAATGAAATAGAGGATGCAGAGAACATTCATCAGCATTTTCCAGTCACAAGCGCCGGTAAAAACTTCTTTGATATTGATGACGCGGCAGGTCATGCGCAGTACGGGGATCATGGCGAAGGTGACCAGCGCCATGGCGGTGGAAGCGTTCAGGTCGCAGAAGACGACCAGCAGGAAGTTGATGACGACCGGGGACAGCGACAGCACCAGATTCATGATGTCGTGACGCCGTTCGTCCGGGTCAACTTCCAGGTTACTGTTTCGTGGCATGTCCAGCGGGCGGATGAGGACCAGCCAGCCCAGTGCGAAGGCTAAAAGCGTCAGCCAGCACAGATGGGCGATAAAGTCGCTGAAAGCTACACCGGCGATACTGCAGGCCATGATCATACCGGGGATGATGGGACTGGAAAATTCAAAGATATGCCGGAACCAGAAATTGATAGCGGCTTTATGTTCTTTGGTCAGGTCGGTATTACGGCTGGCAGCTTCGACGATAGGCGCGGAAAAACGCGCGCCGCCCAGTGACGGCAGCAGCCCGAGAAAAGCCGGCATGATGGCCAGCGTGAATTTTTCGCTGGCAAACAGGCGCTGCAAAGCGCGGATCATACCGTCTAAAGCGCCGCTGGTGCGCAGCTCGATTTCGAGACACATAACGAAATAAAGCGCCAGGATCAAATCATAGGTGCGCTGCATGGTGAGCGTGGTAGTGAAGGCGCTGACAAGATAATGGAATTGCGGGGCCACCAGAGCCCAGATAAGTAAACCGCCAGCCAGAATGGCCGGGCCGATGGGTATGTGTTTGCGCAGCAGGATAATGATCAACAGCATCGCTAAAGCGATAACGAGAAAAATATTCATTTTAAACCCTTCTCACTCTCAAAGAATATCTCTATTATACAGAGAATGCAGAGAAATTTCCATATTTTGCAGAAAAAAGGTATAATAAAAGAAAAATATACTGCTGGAGGTGTACTATGTATATCAGTCGTTTATGTTTGCAGAATTACCGCTGCTATGATAAATTTGAGATCGATTTTAATAAAGACCTTACCGTTATCGTTGCTGAAAACGGTAAGGGCAAAACTGCTATTTTAGATGCGGTCGCTGTGGCATTAGGACCCTATCTGGCCTGCTTTGACGGCGTGAAGGCTAATCAGATCAGCGATACGGACGTGCGCCAGACCAAGGATACTGTGGGCAGGACGTTGGAGCATGTATTACGCATGAAGAGCCAGTATCCGGTCGTGATTGGTGCCGAGGGTGTTGTTAACGGCACTAAAATCAGCTGGAAAAGAGAGCTGAAGGCTGCCGGGGGCAGGACCACGATCCAGAATGCCAAGGCTTTGAGCGAGTATGGACGCCAGACAGTCAAGGCTCTGCGCGAGGTCAATGACAGTAAGATCATTTTGCCGGTAATGGCTTATTATGGCACCAGCAGGATGTGGAAAGATAATAAGCTGTTTGAGCTGCGCAAGGATATCAGCCTGGAACGTGGCAGCGGTTATGTGGACTGTATGGAACCTTCTTCTTCGTACAATACCTTTGGGCAATGGTTCAAATATGCGGCGATGAGCGCGTTGGAATTTGACCGTTATCTGGCCGAGAGCGGTAAAAAAGATGAAAAAAATCCGTATACGGAAGTGCTGAAGGCTGTTAAGCAGGCGATTGTTACCTGTATTGGCAGTATGGGCTGGACGGATATTGATTACAGCTTTGCTTTCCAGAATCTGATCATTATGCATGAAACGATGGGCGTGCTGCCGCTGGAGGCTTTGAGTGACGGTACCCGCAGCGTGATTAGTATGGCGGCCGATCTTGCTTACAGAATGGTGCGGCTGAACCCGGACCTGGGCGCGATGGCGGCGCTGGAAACGCCGGGTATCGTGCTGATCGACGAAGTTGATATGCATCTGCATCCCTCCTGGCAGCAGGCTGTAGTTTATGATGTGCGGAAGGCCTTTCCCAATGTCCAGTTTATTGTGACGACCCATAGTCCGCAGGTATTGAGTACAGTGCCGGCAGAGTCGATTCGTATCCTGCGCTGGGATAATAACCTGATCAATATCGATAAACCGGTATTTTCGTTGGGCGCTGAAAGCTTCCAGCTGCTGAAGGATATTCAGAATGTGGATACCAGGCCGCAGGCGCTGCCGATCGTAAAGGACCTGCACCGCTATCTGACGCTGGTGAGCGAGGATAAATGGGATACGGACGAGGCCAGGGAGCTGCGTAAACGTCTGGACGAATGGTCGAAGGGGTGCGAACCGGCTTTGGTGCGTGCCGATACTGAAATCAGGATGAAGGCTTTCAGGAGGAAGAAAAAATGAAACGGGTGTATAAATCGCCGGTGACACCCGAACGTCTGCACAATTACGCACAGGCGTTTCCTGACGAGACGTGGGAGCATTTCCGCCGGCGCAACCGCAGAGGCTACCGCGAAGTCAAACAGCAGCTGCTGCAGGATCAGCACGGTTTATGTGCTTATTGCGAGATCAGTATCAAGCTGGCGGAGAATGAGGACAATGTCGATGATTTCCGGGTGGAACATTTCTTCCCCAAGGTTGGCACCCAGCTCAGCGGGCATAATTATCATCTGGACTGGCATAACCTGCTGGGGGTCTGCCACGGAGGCAGCCAGCCGTATGTTTCTAATCCGGAATGGCGCTATTCCAGCAGAAAGAACGACCGCAGCTGTGATGTGCCGAAGGGCGGCAAGCCGATTTCCGAGCGGATACTGAATCCGCTGAAAATACCGGCGTCAGTCAGGCTGTTCCGTTATCAGGAGCATACTGGGAAGATGATCGTTGATGAAGACTCCTGCCCGAAAAAGCTGCAGTCCAGGGCGCGCAATACGATCCGTGAACTGAACCTGAACGCGCCGCGTTTGCAGCGGATGCGCCTGGCGCTGATCAGGATACTGGAAGATGAGATCAACAATGCTTTGGCCGGTGGTTCGGACTTGGAAGAATTTTTGCCGCTATTGGCTGAGAGTATTCTGCTGCCGGATGAAGATGGTAATTATCAGCCGTTTTTTTCGGTAGCACGCTGGTATTTGGGTGAAGTTGCCGAGGATATTTTAAGAGAACGGGAATACAGACTTTAGTGTAAAACTCCTGCTTAAAAAGAGATTTTAAGCAGGAGTTTTTGTGTAAAGGTAGAAAGTAATAATTATCATATTTTCAGATAATTGCAGAATATATAGGGGAGCGGAGAAATATGGAATTAACGAAAAAGGCGTTCAAAGCTTATGATGTGCGCGGGGTGGTGCCGTCAGAGGTCAATGCGGAAATGGCTTATCGGGTGGGACGTGTTTTTGCGGCGATGTTCGCTGCGGAAAAAGTAGTTGTAGGCCATGATATTCGTTTAAGCGGCCGCGAGCTGGTCGATGCGCTGACAGAAGGCTTGCGCCACGGCGGCAGCGATGTGATCGATATTGGGCAGTGCGGTACGGAGATGATCTATTTTGCGACGGCTCATCTTGATGCCGACGGCGGTATTATGGTAACTGCCAGCCACAATCCGGCTGAGTATAACGGGATGAAGCTGGTACGCCGCGGTGCCAGGCCGATCTCGGCGGATACAGGACTGATGGAGATCTCCGATATGGTAGTCGACAGCAAGGATTTTCCGCATGTCAAGGTGCCGGGCAAAACCGAGGGCTCTGTAAGGCGGTATGATATTATGCCGGAATATATCGAGCATTTGCTGGGGTATATTGACGTGCAGGCGCTGAAACCGCTGAAGATAGTGGCTAACCCTGGTAACGGCGGGGCTGGACCGGTTTTGAACGAACTGGCTAAATATCTGCCTTTTGAATTTATCAAGATCAACGAAACTCCTGACGGCACTTTCCCGAATGGGGTGCCGAATCCCTTGCTGGTGCCCAATCGTGAAGCTACGGCTAAACTGGTGCGTGAAAACGGGGCTGATCTGGGCGTGGCCTGGGACGGTGATTTTGACCGCTGCTTCTTATTTGACGAAAAAGCCGAATTTATTGAAGGCTATTATATAGTCGGTCTGCTGGCGGAAGTATTTCTGCGCAAACAGCCGGGAGCCAAGATCATGTACGATCCGCGGCTGACCTGGAACACACAGGAGGTGGTGGACGCTGCCGGCGGCACTGCCGTACGCTGCAAAAGCGGACATGCCTTTATGAAAGAGTGTATGCGTGCCAATGAGGTGCTGTACGGCGGAGAAATGTCGGCGCACCATTATTTTAAGGATTTTTCGTATTGCGACAGCGGTATGATACCCTGGCTTTTGGTGGCAGAACTGTTATGTACTACCGGTAAGAATTTGTCGGAGCTGGTTGCTGAACGGATGGAGAAATTTCCCTGCAGCGGCGAGATCAACCGTAAGGTAGAGGATTCGGCGGCCGTGCTGGCTGCTATCGAAGCTAAATATGCAGACGGCGGTCAGGTCGATAAGCTGGACGGTTTGAGTATCGATTACGCTGACTGGCGCTTTAATGTGCGCGTATCCAATACGGAACCGGTGATGCGCCTGAATGTGGAGACCAGAGGCGATAAAAAGCTGCTGGCGGAAAAAACTGCTGAGCTGCTGGCTATGATCGGCGGCGAGGAGGCGTAAGTTGGCCTGCGCCGGGCAAATATAGTGCCAAGAGATGCCTGAAAGCGGCTGAAAAAATTTATTTCTATGTAAACTGGAGAAAGAGTGATATAGATGACTGCAATCAAACAAGTACGCAAGGCCGTTATACCGGCGGCGGGTTTAGGCACGCGGTTTCTGCCTGTTACCAAAGCTACGCCGAAGGAGATGCTGCCGATCGTCGATAAACCGACGATCCAGTATATTATTGAAGAAGCGCTTGCGTCCGGGATCGAAGATATCCTGATCATTACCGGGCGCAGTAAACGCGCGATCGAGGATCATTTTGACCGCAGTATCGAACTGGAACTGAACCTTGCGGCCGGCGGCAAAACGCAGGAGCTGGAGATGGTCAAAAAGATTTCCGATATCCGTATCCATTATATCCGCCAGAAAGAGCCGCGCGGATTGGGTCATGCTATTTTATGTGCGAAGCAGTTTATCGGCGACGAGCCTTTTGCGGTACTTTTAGGTGATGATGTGGTGGACGGCGAAGTGCCGGCGCTGAAACAGCTGATGGAGGTTTATGCTAAAACCGGGGCCAGCGTTCTGGGCGTACAGGAGGTGCCGCAGGAGAAGGTGTCTGCTTATGGTATCGTGGCCTCTGAGCCTACGGCAGAGCCACGGACTTTTACGGTCAGCGATATGGTCGAAAAACCCAGTGTCGAGGAAGCACCTTCGCGTTTGGCTGTTTTGGGGCGTTATATCATCAATCCTGAGATCTTTCCGATCCTGGAGACTACCAGGCCGGGACGCGGCAACGAGATCCAGTTGACGGACGCTTTGAAGGAGCTGGCGAAGCTGCAGAAGATGTATGCTTATAATTTTGAAGGACGCCGTTATGATGTTGGCGACAAGCAGGGATTTTTGGAAGCAACGGTAGAAATGGCACTGAAGCGTCCAGATTTGCAGGAAAAGTTTTTGGCTTATCTGCAGGCGCTTGTCAGTAAAAACTAAGGAGAGCGAAAGATGAATGTTCTTGTTACCGGCGGCGCCGGTTATATTGGTTCACATGTTGTTGAAGAATTGCAGAAAAACGGCTTTACGCCGATCGTTTATGATAACCTTTCTACAGGTCATGCGGCTGCTGTGCCAGAAGAGGTGCAGTTGGTCGAGGGCGATATCCATGACGTTGCTTTTTTAAAGCATATCATGGGCCAGTTTGAGATCGACGCGGTGATTCATTTTGCCGCCAGCAGTCTGGTGGGCGAATCGATGGAAAATCCTTCTAAATATTACTTTAATAACGTGGAGGGATCACTGCATCTTTTGGAAGCAATGAAGGGCGCCGGCGTCGATTATATCGTTTTTTCGTCAACGGCGGCGGTATATGGCGAGCCTGAGGCGGTGCCGATCAAAGAAGACAGTAAACTGGAGCCGACCAATGTCTATGGCCGCACCAAGCTGATGATCGAGAAAATGCTGGCTGATTATGATATGGCCTACGAGATGCGTTATGTGGCGCTGCGTTATTTTAATGCCGCAGGGGCGTCTCCCAGCCGCGATATTGGTGAAGACCATAATCCGGAATCGCATTTGATCCCGCTGGTTTTAAAAACAGCGCAGGGTGTGCGCCGGCAGGTGGCTATTTACGGTACGGACTATGCCACTGCTGACGGGACCTGTGTGCGTGATTATGTGCACGTCTGCGATCTGGCGACGGCGCATGTATTGGCATTGAAGCATTTGCTGAACGGTGGGGCCAGCCGGGTATATAATCTAGGCAGCGAGGAGGGGTTCAGTGTCCGCGAGATCATCAACGCGGCTAAAAAGATCACGGAGATTGATTTTACGGTGGTAGAAGAAGACCGCCGCAGCGGTGATCCTGCTGTACTGATCGCTTCTTCCGAGAAGATCAGGGCGGAACTGGGCTGGGTACCTGAGCGCAGTACTGTCAGCGAAGTTATCAGTACTGCCTGGAAATGGCATAAAGGCCACCCGCAGGGGTATGAAGGCTGAAAAGGTAAGACCGGTTTGCTTTAGCGGCCGGTCTTTTTGCTTTCAAGCCGTTTTTTTGTTAAAATAAGAACTTAGAAAGAAGAAAACAGAGGACGAAAAAATGCAGCTTGTAGTGGATAAGATTGCCAAAAGCTTTGGCATTCATGAAATATTTAAAGAGATCAGCTTTATGATCGATAAAGGTGAAAAAATTGGTCTGGTAGGCGTGAATGGCAGCGGCAAAACAACACTGCTGCGCTGCCTTCTGGAGCCGGAAACAGTTGACGCCGGCGTGGTGCGGTTCGAGCCGGGTCTCAAGATAGGCTATGTGGAGCAGGGCTTTCAGAATATCGGCAGCGGTAGTCTGTGGCAGTTTATGCTGCGTTCCTGTCCGGAGATCATAGCGCTGCGTGAACAGCTGGCGGAGTTGGAAGCACGTTCCGCACGGCTGGAACCGGGAGATGAACTGGACTCGGTTTTAGAAGAATATGCACGTGTGACCAGACTTTATGAGCATCTGGACGGATATAACTATGAAGCTTTTATCAAAAGAGTGCTGATCGGTCTGGGGTTTGAAGAAGCTGTTTGGGATAAGACGGCCGGGCTTTTTTCGGGCGGTCAGAAAACAAGGATGATGCTGGCGGCGGCTTTGGTGCGGCAGCCGGATTTTCTGATTTTGGACGAACCTACCAACCATTTGGATATCGTAATGACGGAGTGGTTGGAAAAATATCTGCAGGAGTTTAAGGGCGGGTTATTGGTAGTCAGTCATGACCGCGCTTTTCTGGATAATATCGCGACGCGGATACTGGAAATGGAAGGCGGGCATCTGACTTCTTTTAAAGGCAATTACAGCAAGTATCTGGTGCAGAAAGAGATCCAGACAGCGACACTGGAAGCTGCATACGCTTCGCAGCAGGATCATATCGCGCGGACGGAGGCTTATATCCGCCGCTTTAAGGCCGGCATCAAAAGCAAGATGGCGCGTGGACGTCAGTCGCAGCTTGACCGTTTGGAGCGTCTGGACGCGCCTGTACAGCACGAGGAATTTGAGCTGAGGCTGCCTCCGGCACCGGAATCGGCTGAACGGGTACTGATTTTGGAGCAGTTGTCTGTTGGTTATGGCGATAACGTACTGCTGCACGATATTGATCTGGTGCTGCGCAAGGGTGAGAAGGTTGGTCTTTTAGGGCCTAACGGTACCGGGAAAACGACGCTGCTGAAAACTGTTTTGGGCGAATTGCCGCCGCTGAAGGGAACTGCCAGGATCGGCAGCCGTGTGAAGGTTGGGTATTTTTCGCAGAGCTATGAAAGGCTTGCTCCCCGGCAGACGCTGCTTGATAACTTTTTAGTGGAATATGGTTTTACAGAAGAGCGGACCCGCTCGCTGCTGGGCGGAATGCTGTTTCACGGCGACGATGTTTTCAAAGAGATCGGCACCTTGTCCGGCGGGCAGAAAGCCCGGCTGGTACTGCTGAAGCTGGTGCTGGACGGCGCAAACTGTCTGGTGCTGGACGAACCGACGAATCACCTTGATATTATGGCGCGAGAGACGGTGGAAGCCGCCCTGACTGCTTTTGACGGAACGGTGCTGGTAGTCAGCCATGACCGTTATTTCATCAACGAGATAGCAGACAGGATCTGGGAGCTGGAAGACCATCGTGTTTATGATTATAAGGGCAATTATGATTTTTATTTAGAGGAAAAAGCCAAGCGGCAGGCGCAGCAGACGGCTGAGATAGTGCCCGGCAAACCGGCAGCAAAGACGGAGTCTGAAACCGAGATCAGGCCGACAAAAAATGCCGGTAAAAGTAAACGTACCTACAGTCCACAGGAAGCGGAAAAGCTTTTGGCGAAGGTCGAGCTCAGTATCCGCGAACAGGAGGCGCTGCTGGGCGTATTGGAGCAGCGGCTTGCGGACCCGGCCAGCCACACGGACCCGGAAGCCAGCGCTGCACTGGCGGCGGAACATGCGGCACTGCAGGCGGAGATCGGGAAGCTGATGCTGCGATGGGAAGAACTGATGACGGCAGCGGAAGCTGTGCAGGAATAAGACGAGGATGGAACGTGTAATGACTGATAAGGATTATATGCAGCTGGCGCTGCAGGAAGCCAGGGCGGCGGCAGCAATCGGCGAAATACCGATCGGCGCTGTTCTGGTCGTTGATGGGACAGTGGTGGCACGGGCACATAATATGCGGGAGACCTGGAACGATGCGACGGCGCATGCCGAGATTATCGTGATCCGGGAAGCGTGTAAGAGACTGGGGCGCTGGCGTCTGGAAGGCGCTGCGCTTTACGTTACGGTTGAGCCCTGTCCCATGTGTTCGGGAGCTATCGTCAACAGCCGGATCGAAAAGGTGGTCTACGGCTGTCCGGACGCTAAAGCCGGCGGAGCAGAGTCGATTTTCAATATTATCAGCAACCCTAATCTTAATCATAAGGCGCAGGTTGTCAGCGGGGTCTGTGAAGCTGAATGCGCAAAGGTGATGAAGGATTTTTTCAGATGCCGCCGCCTGGAAAACAGGCAGGCCAAGGCGGGCAGGACTGAAAGCAGTGGTGAAAATTAAGAAAAACCCTTTGCAAAATACGGATTTATGATATAATAGATAAGGCTGGTTTATGCGGAGAGGTGTCCGAGTGGTCGAAGGTGTTTGACTCGAAATCAAATGTACGGCAACGTACCGTGGGTTCGAATCCCACCCTCTCCGCCAGGAATTTACGCGGTCCTTCATTGAATTGAAGGACCGTTTATTTTTTTGTTAAATTTTTGTTTGACAATAGTTAGATGTCTAATTATAATTAAAGTATGATGAAGCAGAGAAATACGATTTTTTTGATCAGTAAAATAAGAGAAAACGCTAATAAATTTATTCTGGCAGATCTGGCGCAGCATGGGATCACCAATCTGGCTCCTTCGCACGGGGATATTTTAGCGTGCCTGTATCAAAAAGAGCGGGTGACGATGAAAGAGATTGCAGACGCTATCCACCGGACGAAGCCGACGGTGACGGTACTGGTCAATAAACTGGCTGAGCTGGGGCTGGTGCGTAAGGCGCAGGCTGCCGAAGATTCGCGTGTCATTTATGCAGAGCTTACCTGCAAGGGCAAAGAATTGCAGAAAATTTTTGAAAAGATTTCTGAGGATTTGATGCAGCAGGTTTTTCGGGATATGACGCAGGAAGAAATAAAAAAGCTGGAAAGCTCTTTGCAGAAAATTCTTGCCAATTTAGAATAAAAAATTTAAACAAATAGTTAGAAGTCTAACTATTTGCGGATTTTTTAGAATATACATCCAGGAAAGTAGGTAGAGGACGATGAAAAAAGAAACATTGGATTATGTTATTGAAAAGACTCATGTACTGATGAATGCGGCTTCCTGCAGCAGCGAGGCCAAAGCGGCAGCTCAAAGCTGGCTGGACGCAGTCGGTACGGCAAACGAAGCTGCTGCAACGAAAAAATATATCGCCGAGCTGGAAGCCGATATTATGCCGATCGACAATCTGATCGGTTTTGCAGACTCTGAGGCCGGCGTAAAGTGCTTTGGCGCAGAACTGGCTAAGAATATCGCTGCCCACGCCAGAGAAATCAAAGCTGCCGGCGCAGGGTATTGTGATTGCCCGGCCTGTACGGCAGTAGCGGAGATCCTTGCCAGAAAAACAGAATTACTGTAAAGTTTTACAGGCGGCTTGCCGCCGACGGTTTGAAAACAAAGATTGCGTTCAACGGTCCTTCATTGAATTTGAGGGCCGTTGATTTTTTTATAATTAAGTATTGGTGCCGGATTTTTAATTTTAGTCAGGCGGCAGAAGCTGTACTGCCGGTAAAAATTTTGTTATGATAATAGTATCAGCTAAATTGACAGCGGAGGCAGGCAAGTGAATAATTCATTGATAATAGATAAAAAATTTTACTGGGAGCTGTTTAAATCTACGTTTTTGATCAGCGCCTTTACAGTGGGCGGCGGTTTTGTCATCATTCCGCTGCTGAAAGCAAAATATGTTGACTATTATAAATGGATGAGTGATAAAGAGGCGCTGGATCTTGTTTCGGTAGCGCAGTCGGCGCCGGGAGTGGTGGCTGTCAATGCCGCGATCATTATCGGTTACCGTCTGGCCGGTTATACAGGCGCGGCTGTAACTTTATTGGCGACAGTGCTGCCGCCGCTGATCACGTTGACAGCGATCTCATATTTTTATGATGCTTTTGCGCATAATTATTATGTACAGATATTGCTGCGCGGTATGCAGTGCGGCGCTACGGCCCTGATACTTGATGTCGGCATCAATCTGCTGCAGAAGGAGCTGCAAAAGAAGCTGATCCTGCCGGGTCTGATTATTTTAGGAACTTTTATCGCCAATTATTTTTTACAAATCAATATCATGTATCTGATTCTGCTGGACGCAGTTATTGGTTATTTGTGGCTGCAGGATGAAAAATACAGCTAGGGAGGCATGGCAGTGCTATATTTGAGTTTGTTTTGGAGTTTCTGTCTGGTCGGCGCGTTTTGTGTGGGCGGCGGCTATGCTTCGATACCGCTGATCCAGACGCAGGTGATTGACATCCATCACTGGATATCATTCAGTGAATTTATGGATGTTGTGGCTATTTCACAAATGACGCCGGGGCCGATCGGTATCAATGCAGCTACCTTTGTCGGTACTAAGGTGGCTGGTATTGGCGGCGCTGTGGCGGCAACAGCAGGCTTTGTTACGCCTTCGCTGATCATTATGATCGCTTTGGCAAAGCTGCTGGCTAAATATGGAGATATGGGAGCTATCAGAGGTGTTTTGAACGGGCTGCGGCCAGCGGTGGTCGCGCTGATCGCTTCGGCAGGCGTGATGTTTTTGACGCTTTCTTTGTGGAACGAAGAAAGATTGCCGGCTGTCTGGACTGATCCTGATCTTGTCAGTACGATCGTGTTGCTGGTAGCACTGGTTTTGATCAAGAAAAAAATCTGCGGCGTGATCCAGACGCTGGTAGGTTCGGGCCTTTTGAGCCTGGCGCTGCATTTATTTTTAAAATGACTGTTTTTATACCCCGGCTTTGTAAAGCCGGGGTATTTTTTATTGGTGCAGATGTCGGGAGCCTGCACAATAAAAAAACACCTGCACCGCAGGTGTTGGAAACAGTGGCCAATTATTTAAAAGCATTTTGCAGATGTTCGATGAATTTGTTGACGATAAGGATTTTAGAAACAATAGTGCGGTACATGATCCAGGTGCCGCGTAATAAAGGCGAGCCGTCTTTATGCTGCAAAGGCAGTAAATATAAATTAGGGTATTCTTCTTTGCTCAAACTGATGCTGGGCAGAATGGAAAAGCCCAGTCCTGCGGCGACAAGCTGCCGGCAGGTGTCTGAATCATTGATGTTCATGGTCACCATTGGCGGTACGTCATAGTGCTCGGTCCACCAGTTGCGGATCTCCTTTTCCAGGAAAATGTCTGTTCCGTACTCTATATAGGGTAGGCTGGGCAGATCCTGTAAATCAATTTCTGAATTTGCCGCAAGCACAATAGGTTCTTCGTTGATAAGTATTTTTTCTTCATTCCACAAATGATCGCCTCTGACAATGACCACGTGGACGTCATTACTGTCTAAAAGATGCGCCGCAGCGCTGCTCAGGCAGGTCTTGATATAGATATTGGCATTGGGGAACTGAGCCTTAAAAGATGTCAGTACATGTGATAATTTATATTTTGCATAGGCTGGCGAGACAGCGATCTTAATGGTGCCGCTCAAGACATCGTCCATTGTGGAAAGCTTATCTTTCATTTTGTTGTATTCCAATAAAGCTTTTTCTGCATAGTGGGCTACTTCTTCGCCTTTGCTGGTCAAAATTATACCTTTAGGCGTTCGATATACCAGGGCGCAGTTAAACTCCTCTTCCATATTTTTCAGGCGGTAGGAAAGCGCTGGCTGGCTCATATAAAGTTTTTCGGAAGCAATAGTTAAATTCTTCGTTTTAGCTACAGTGGTTATCAGTTCATAATCTTGAATGTTCATAGTGACCTCCATAGAAACGCCTTTACTGAAAATGTATAAAACTATGCATAAATAACGAAATGTGCAGAACATTTCGTTATTTTTATGTTCGGATTTAACAATAAATTTAACTTGCTTCTTATTTAATATGATAGCAGAAAAAATTCGGAAAAACTATGAAGAACCGATTTTGAGCCATAAAAAAAATTATAGGAAACAGAAAAATTTTTTTATCATGATTTTTTTTAATGACTTCTGAATAATTTTTCTATTTTATTTATGATGACAACTATTTTACACTATTTATAAAGGAAGTTAACTATAGCATTAACTGAAAGCGGAAAGTAAAATTTAAAAGAACAGACGGGGTGATTCAATTGACAAGTATGCGGGAAATTGTAGAAAAATTTGAGGTGCTTGACCAGCAGTATGAACTGGCAGGACAAGGCGATAAAGTCGAAAGCCAGCATAAAAAGGGCAAGCTGCACGTGCGTGAACGCATTCAGGCTCTGTTTGATGCAGATACATTTGTGGAGTTAGATAAGTTCGTTGAACATCACTGCAGTAATTTTGGTATGGAAAAAAAGAGCGGCGTCGGCGACGGCGTTATAACCGGTTATGGGAAAATAGACGGCAGATTAGTTTATGTTTATGCAGATGATTTTACTGTTTTTGGCGGCACGCTTGGCGAAATGAATTCCAAAAAAATCTGTAAGGTCCTGGATATGGCATTGGATGCAGGTTGTCCTGTTATCGGCCTGCATGATTCCGGCGGCGGACGGATCCAGGAAGGCGTTGATGCCAAGCATGGCTATGGCGAGATTTTTTACAGAAATTCCATTATGTCAGGCGTTGTACCGCAAATATCGGCTATTATCGGCCCCTGTGCAGGCGGTGCTGTTTATTCCCCGGCTTTGACAGATTTTATTATTATGGTCAACCATATCAGCCATATGTTTGTAACGGGGCCGAAGGTATGTAAATCGGCTTTGAATGAAGATGTGACGGAAGAACAGCTGGGCGGAGCGGTGTCACAAAGCAGTACCAGCGGTGTTGCTCATTTGATGGCTCAGGATGAAGCGGAATGTTTTGCCATGATCCACCGGCTGCTGAGTTATCTGCCGGCTTCTAATAAAGCTGGTGCACCGGTAGTAAAAGCAGCGGCAGACAAAAAGCAGGTTTTAGACGAGCTTTTGGATATCGTGCCTGCGGATAAAAATCTGGCTTATGACATCAAAGAGGTCATAAAATGCATTTTTGATGATGATTCTTTCTTTGAGATCCAGCCGCTTTATGCGATGAACATCGTCATTGGCTTTGCCCGGTTAAACGGCGAATCGGTAGGCATCATAGCCAACCAGCCTAAATTTATGGCCGGCTGTATCGATATCAATGCGTCGACTAAAGCTGCCAGGTTTATCAGGTTCTGCGACGCCTTCAATATCCCTATCGTATCGCTGGTCGATGTTCCCGGCTATCTGCCTGGGGTCACGCAGGAACATGGCGGGATCATCCGCCACGGCGCCAAATTGTTGTATGCGTATTCGGAAGCAACTGTGCCGAAGATTACGATGGTACTGAGGAAAGCTTATGGCGGAGCGCAGAACGCCATGTGCAGCAAGGAATTGCGGGCGGATGTATTATTCTTATGGCCGACGGCGGAGATCGCCGTTATGGGGGCGGAAGCTGCTGTCAGGATCATTTTCCGTAAAGATATTGCCAAAGCGGAAGATCCCGAGCAGCTGCGTGCGGAAAAGATCGCCGAGTATAATGAAAAATTCTCGACCCCGTTAGCGGCAGCACGGCGCGGTTATGCCGACAGGATCATCAAACCGCAGGATTCACGGATCGAGTTGATCAAAGCGTTGGACGCGTTAAAAAATAAATCGCAAAAATTACCATGGAAGAAACATGACAATATTCCGCTCTAAGAGGTAGATACCATTTAATGCTGTTTAATTGGGGGTTGAAAATAATAGAAGGGAAATGGTGATGAACATGTTGATTTCTATTAGTACGCTTATTCTTCTGGCGACTGTCTATTTTTTGATGAAAAGATATGAACCCAGAATGGTGCTTTTTCTATCAGGTCTGATTTTGTGTACGATTGCCTGGGCGCCGATTGAAGCGTTTTTAGGGTTCTCCAAGGCGATCAAGGCAGCGCCGGTAATTGAAACCATTGCCGGGTCGATGGCTTTTGCGTATGTTATGCAATATACGAAATGCGATGCGCATCTGGTGCATCTGCTTTCCAGCGGACTGACCAAATTGGGACCGAAGCTTTTGATCCCGGGCGCTATTTTTATTACGGCATTCGTACATATGTCTGTGCCCAGCGCTGCCGGTTGTGTGGCTTCAGTCGGGCCGGTGCTGATCCCGATCTTAAAAGGCGCTGGCGTACATCCTGTTATGGCGGCGACGATCTTATTTGCCGGGACTTTTGGGGCCACGATGCTGCATCCTGGTTTTCATCAAAATGTGATTATTTCAGAGGCTACGCACAGAACGCCTGTAGATATTGTGGGAAATCATTTTTATATCGTTCTGATCGTAGGGGCAGTAGTAATCGTTGGTGTCACATTAGTTGCCTATTATCTGAAAGAGCAGAGCGGTTATGTGGATGAAAGCATGAAAGAGGAGTTTCAGGTAGATATTTTAAAAGCCTTATCGCCGCTGGTGCCGTTGTTATTGATCCTTTTGGGTTCCATGAACATCATTCCGGCTTTGAAGGTTTTAAAAATCGCTTACGCGATGATCATCGGCGCAATGGTACTGTGCGTTGTTACAAGAACAGGCCCCGGTGAGATCACTAAAGCTTTCTTTAAAGGTTTTGGCGAAGGCTTCCAGAGCATTTACGGCATTATCATCTGTTCGGGTGTTTTTGTAGCCGGTTTAACTACCTGCGGCCTGTTGAAGGTCATGATCGATTTTATGAAAACTAATCCGGATCTGGCCCGGCTGACAGGTTCTTTTGGACCGTTTGTTCTAGCCGTCATCTGCGGCAGCGGCGATGCTGCGTCGCTGGCGTTTAATCAGGCTATTACTCCGCTGGCCGGAGCTTTGGGGATAGCGCCGATGGATCTTGGCAGCAGTGCGGCTTTTGCCGGCTGCCTGGGGCGTACGATGTCGCCGGTCGCTGGCTGCGCAATGGTTTGCTGCGCTCTGGCGGGAACGGATAATCCTGTGGATCTGGCGAAAAGGAATGCGCCGGTCATGATCGTTGCAGTTACCGTGATGACGATACTGTTCTTTATGCATAGTTGATAAATATTTTATGAGAGCGGAGAAGGAAGCTTGCAGCAGTTGATTTAAACATGATTAGTATCAGCTGGGCATTGAGCGGGAGCTGGTGATTACGACTTTGAGTGAGTCTGATACCGCTCCCTTTTTCCTTGCTAGAGAGAACGCGGCCCAAAAGGGGCTTTTTCTGAACGTGGAAAATAAGTAAAGAAAGGGATTTTATTATGAATCAGATGCTGCTGGTTGTTATCGTTTTTATAGCAGTATATATTTTGATCATTTCGGAAAGAATCCATCGGACTGTTATCGCCCTCACCGGGGCTGTTATTTTACTGATCCTTGGAGTGTTCGGGCAATCGCAGGCTTTGAGTTATGTTGATTTTAATACCCTGGGCTTATTAATCGGTATGATGATCATCGTTAATATTACAGGCAGGACAGGCTTATTCAATTACATGGCTGTTTATGCGGCGAAAAAGGTGCATGCTCAGCCGGTAAAGCTTTTTTTCGTACTTTCCTGCCTGACAATGGTCAGCTCGGCGTTTTTAGACAATGTAACCAGCGTTTTGCTGATCGTGCCGATCATTTTCAGTTTGACTTCGCAGCTGCAGATAGATGTAAAACCTTTTCTGATTGCCCAGATCCTGGCATCAAATATCGGGGGCACGGCCACTCTTATTGGTGATCCTCCTAACATAATGATTGGCAGTGCCGCCGGTTTTGATTTTATGGATTTTATTATTAATGTTGCTCCTGTCAGTATCATCGTTTTTATAATAAATATGGCGATCCTGTTTCTTTTGTACCGGAAAAAATTACATACGACCGCGCAGTTACAGGAACGTGTAATGCGTTTAAACGAGAAAAAAGAAATCGTAGATGCGGTCTTACTAAAAAAGTGTCTGTTTTGTCTGGCTTTGGTAATCATTTTATTTACTACTCATTCCCTGCTGCATATGGAAACGGCGACCGCTGCTCTTTTGGGCGCCAGCGTCATGCTGCTGCTGACCTGTTCTAATGACGAAGAGATTTTAACGGACATTTTCAGCCGGGTGGAATGGCTGTCCATTTTCTTTTTCATCGGTCTGTTTATTTTAGTAGGAGGCCTGGTAGAAACCGGCGTTATCAAGATCATGGCTCAGGAAGCTATGGCACTGACGCACGGCGATGTCAAAGGCAGCGCGCTGTTGGTTTTATGGCTCAGCGCCATTGCTTCGGCCTGTATTGATAATATTCCCTTTGTGGCGACCTTGCTGCCGCTGATCCAGGAATTGGGCGCAATGGGCATCAAAGATTTGAACCCGATTTACTGGGCGCTTTCCTTAGGGGCCTGCCTGGGCGGCTGTGGTACTCTGGTAGGTTCCAGCGCTAACGTCGTGGTTGCTTCGATGTCGGCCCAGCGCGGTAAAAATATTTCTTTTCTGAAATACTTTTACATTGCTTTTCCGTTGATGCTGCTTTCTATTGCCATCAGCCATTGTTATATACTTTATTTATACTTTTAAAAGACAAATAACCGAAAAGGTGAGGGATAAAGATGATCATCAGACAAAACTATCTGGATCAGTTGATTGCTTATAAAGACAGGCCTGTCATCAAAATCATTACCGGTATGCGGCGCTGCGGCAAGTCCACGATCATGGCTTTATATAAAGATTATCTGCTGAGCTCCGGCATAAATCCGGAAAATATCATCAGCATGAGCTTGGAAATGATGGAATTTGATGATATTACGGACTATAGGCAGATGTATAAGCTTATAAAAGCTAAAATACCTGCCAGCGGCCCGACATATCTGCTGCTGGATGAGATCCAAATGATCCCAGGCTGGGAAAAAGCCATAGACAGTTTATATGCCGAAGGTGTGGCGGATATTTATTTGACCGGGTCTAATTCCAATCTTTTATCTTCGGAAATAGCAACCTTGTTATCAGGGCGCTATGTGATCATTAAAATCCTGCCGCTGTCATTCCAGGAATATTTATTGTTTGTTTTAGAGCGAAAACAGCGGGAAGAGCATCAGTATAATTCTTTGCGGCGCAGCTTAAGAAAAGACCTGGATCAGGAAAATAATATAGCTTTGGACATCAAACGGTATATCCGTTTTGGCGGACTGCCGATGATCCCGTTCCTGCCGCAGGAAAGAAGTATGGTCATCACATATCTGGAAGGCGTCTATAACAGCGTCGTTGTCAAGGATATCCTTACCAACAGGGGCATCGATAATATTCAGGCGCTGAAAAAGATCATCCGCTATGTAGCCAGCAATACCGGCAAAGTATTAAGCCCCCAAATCATAAGCGAGCATTTTTTGAACAAATATCAGAGCGACAGCTTTGCTTATAAAGAGGTAGCCCTGTATATGGAACTGTTGGAAAAAGCCTATATTTTTTATCCGGAGGACTGCTATGATCTGCAGCAGGAAGCCATGCTGATAGACGAATGCCGTTATTATATCGCCGACACGGGAGTGCGCAATACATTGTTATTGTTTTCCGATACAGGTAAAGGCCATAATCTGGAAACTATCGTTTATTTTGAACTGCTGCGAAGGGGCTATACTGTGTTCTGGGGCAAATACGGCGACTGTGAGATCGATTTTTATGCCGTCCGTCAGGAGAGAAAGATCTGTATCCAAATTGCCGTCAATCTTAAGGAAGAAGAAATTTGGAAGAAAAAAATTCAGGATCTGCAAACAGTGCCTGATTGTTATCAAAAATACATCATTGCCATGAACAGATTTTATGAGGAACAAATACCGTCGGTCAAATTTATCAATCTGCCTGATTTTCTGCTGAAGCAGGATTATGAGTTTGCTGAAGATTGACTGCGGCAGGGCAAATGAAAAAACCAGAGCTTAAGCTCTGGTTTTTTATTGCAGTATTTTTAGGTGGCCGGGTTATTCCATTTCAAATTCTTTGAAGAAAGTGCGGACTTTAGCCTGTTTGGACAGGAGCGCGTCGATTTCTTCTTTACTGAGACCAAGCCGACTGAAGATCTCACGATTATGTTCACCCAGGATCGGGGAGCCTTTGGCCAGTTTGACCGGCTCGTGAGCAAATTTGAGCGGTGAACCTGGCAGTTTGTATTTACCGCCTGTCTTATGCGTAACGGTAGCTATCATGCCGCGGGCCTGCAGGCTTTCGTCATTACAGGCTTCGTCGATAGAATTGATCGTTGCGCAGGGGATGCCGGCTTCGTTGAAGGCGTCGATGATATCTTTGGTTTTCCATTTTCTGGTGTAGCTTCTGATGATCTCGTGACAGGCTTCTTTATTCTGCAGCCTGACGTCGTCGTTGCAGAAACGGGCGTCGGTGCTGTATTGCTCGCAGCCAAGTACCTGACAGATCTTAACGAAGGTGTTGGTTCTGGCAGAAGCAATGACGAAGATCCCGTCTGCTGTCGGGAAATCGTCCCACGGTACATCCTGAGGATGCTCGTTGCCGATACGCTGGGCTACGCCGCCGCCGTTGAGATAGGCTGTAACAGGGTTGTTGAGGACGGCGAACATGGTATCCAGCATCGCCAGATCAAGATGGTTGCCTTTACCGGTCTTTTCGCGGTGCAGCAGCATGCAGACAGTGCCGTAGGCGGCTTCCAGGCCGCTGAAGATATCTGCGATAGAAGCGCCTGCGCGTACAGGCTTGCCTGTTCTTTCGCCGGTGATGCTCATAAAGCCGCTCATAGCCTCCGCTATGATGTCAAAAGCGCCTCTGTTTTGATAGGGACTGACCTGGCCAAAGCCTGAGATCGAGGTATAAATAATATCCGGTTTCACTTTGATGACGTCATCATAAGAGACGCCCATGCGTTTGGTAACGCCGGGCCGGAAATTTTCCACGATAATGTCGGCTGTAGCGATCAGTTTCATTAAAATACTGTAATCTTCAGGATCTTTGGCATTTAAGGTTACGCTTTTTTTACCTCGCATCAAGCCGAGGTCGACGGTTCGTTCACCGCCGTAATAGGGGCCGCTGCCCTTTTTTTTGTCGGGCTTTTCGATTCTGATGACCTCTGCGCCTAAATCTGCTAAAAGTCTGGTACAGGTAGGCCCGGAAACAAAACTGGTAAAATCGATAACTTTATAACCACTCAGCAAGCTCATAATTTTGACCTCCTTATATTTTCTCTTACATTAAGTATAAAGCAAGAATTTTAAAAAATTAAATCGAGATATTTTTACTTCAGCTTAAAAATTTTTTATTATAGAATGGATACGGGATCAGCGCAGAATAAAGCCGCTTTCTGCAATGTAAAAGTTGTGAGGGAAGTTTTTCTGTAACATCTGTAGCGGTATGGAAAGAGTTTTGCTGCCAAGTTTAAATAGTATTTGCGTTTGTCGGGATTTTTGTTTAGAATTATTAGAAATGCGTATAGAGAAAAAGGGGTAACTGCTGATGAAAATCGTCGATTTATTAAAAAGTGAAAAGGTGTGTATTTCCTGCGAGCTGTTCCCGCCGAAAGCGGGGACAGAACTGCAGAATGCTTTGAATATAGTCAGTGAGATCGCGGAGGTAGGGCCGCATTTTATGAGCGTTACTTACGGCGCCGGCGGTACGTCGGTGGGTCAGACTGTGGCTATTGCCCGGGCAATAGAGAGCAGCGGCCGTCCGGCGCTGGCGCATCTGACCTGTATCGACGCCGATGAGGTAAAGATCGACGGTGTTTTGACGCAGATGCGTGTGGCTGGGGTACAGAATGTCCTGGCACTGCGTGGCGACGCTGTCAATGGCAACAGCGGGGCTTTTGCCCATGCCAGTGATCTGATGGGGAAAATCAAAGCGTCGGGTGATTTTTGTATCGGCGGCGCCTGTTATCCTGAAGGACATCCTGAGGCTGGTTCGCTGGATCGGGATATTGCTAATACCCGGCGCAAGATCGACAATGGCTGTGACTTTTTGGTAACGCAGATGGTGTTTGATAATAATATTATTTATAATTATATGTACAGATTGCTGCGGCATGGGATCGATGTTCCGGTAGTGGCTGGTATCATGCCGGTGACAAATGCCAGACAGATCAACCGTATCTGCGAATTGAGCGGTACGAAGCTGCCTCCAAATTACCGGGCTATCGTTGAGAAGTTTGCCGATGATCCCGAAGCATTGAAGCAGGCCGGGATAGCTTATGCTACGGGGCAGATCGTTGATCTGATCGCCAACGGGCTGAAAAATATCCATGTTTATACGATGAACCGGCCGGAGATCATTGGCGGGATCATGAAAAATTTGTCGGAGATAGTTAAATGAAATATGTCAGAGCTGAAGCAGTGAGATATATGGGTGCCAAAAAAGATGACCGTGATGCCGGAGTTCTGGCAGATCTGGCTTATCTGCAGCTGCGCAACGAGGTGCGGCCTAAAAGCTGCTGGCGTATTTGCGGCTGCAGTGTCGATGCCGGGGGCGTAACCTTAGTGGCGAATGGTATGCGTTTTGAAAGTAAAAATTTGGCAGCGCATCTGCAGGGGTGTAAAAAACTTGCCGTTCTGGCGGCGACGTTGGGCAGCAATGCCGATATCGTTCTGCGGCGCCTGGCATTGACCAATGTAGCGCAGGCGGCTGCGGCGCAGGCAGTATGTGCCGCTTTGATCGAAAGCTATTGTGATGAAACGGAAGCAGAGATAGCGGCTGCGGCTGCTGGCCTGCATTTAAAACCGCGGTTTTCGCCGGGATATGGCGACTGGCGGCTGGAGGACCAGCAGCTGCTGCTGGCCTTTCTGGATTGCGTTAAAAGTATCGGGCTGACTTTGACCGACGGCTATATGCTGACGCCGGTAAAATCGGTGACTGCGGTCATAGGCCTGACAGAAGATACTGTTTGTAATAGCAGTAAATGCGCGGCGTGCCTTAATCAAGAGTGCGAATTTAGAAAGGAATGAAAGCATGGGTTTCAGGGATTTATTAGGCAGGGAGTTATTATTTTTTGACGGTGCGACCGGGACGATGCTGCAGGCGCTGGGTCTGCAGCCAGGCGAGCTGCCTGAGCTGTGGAATTTTACGCATGCTGATAAGGTACAGTCGGTACATGAAGCGTACCTGGACAGCGGTTCGAATATCATAAAAAGTAATACCTTTGGGGCGAACCGTCTCAAATTCAAAGATATGGATATCACTGTTGACGAGGTCGTGGCAGCGGCTTTAAAAATAGGGCGGGCTGCCTGCGCAGGAAGAGAGAAAGCTTTTGTGGCTTTGAATCTGGGCCCGACCGGGAAATTACTGGCGCCTTACGGTGATCTGCCATTTGAAGAAGCTGTGGATATTTATGGGGAAGTGGTGCGCAGTGGCGCCAGGCACGGCGCTGATCTGATTTTGATCGAAACCATGAGCGATACCTATGAGATCAAAGCCGCACTATTGGCGGCTAAAGAAAACAGCGATCTGCCGGTGATCGTTACTTTGACTTTTGATGAAGACGGTAAGCTGCTGACCGGGGCGGACGTTTTGAGTGCCGTAGCAATGGTGGAAGGGCTGGGTGCGGATGTCGTAGGCTTTAACTGCGGTCTGGGCCCCAAACAGATGCGCAGGCTGCTGCCGCAGCTTCTGGAAGCCTGTTCACTGCCGATCGTATTGAATCCCAATGCCGGCTTGCCGATGCAGCGTGACGGCAAAACTGTTTTTGACGTCGGGCCGGAAGAATTTGCCCGGATGATGCAGGAAATGATACCGCTGGGTATCTCTGTAGCTGGCGGCTGCTGCGGGACTACGCCCGCGCACATCAGGGCGCTGATCGAAAAATGCCGCGGACTGCAGCCTGGCGGCCGCCGCGCCTGTGAGTTGACAGTGGTTTCTTCTTATGGCAAAGCAGTCGTTATCGGCGGGGAGCCGGTGCTGATAGGCGAACGGATCAATCCTACAGGTAAGCCGCGGCTAAAACAGGCTATTTTGGACGGCGATCTGGATTATATTTGCCGTCTGGGGTTGGAACAGCTGGAAAATGACGCGCATATTTTAGATGTCAATGTAGGCGTGCCTGGTATTGACGAAGCTGCTGCAGCGGCGAAAACTGTGCTGGCTTTGCAGGCTGTTACTTCAGCGCCGCTGCAGATCGATACTTCTGATTATGCGACGATGGAACGGGCGCTGCGTTTATATAACGGCAAACCGCTGTTAAATTCTGTCAGCGGGAAGGAAGAAGCTTTAGCGCAGGTGTTGCCGCTGGCTAAAAAATACGGCGCGGTAGTAGTCGGACTGGCCTTAGACGATGCCGGGATCCCTGCAACAGCGGCTGGACGTCTGGCCGTGGCTGAAAAAATACTTGCCCGTGCGGCAGAATACGGCATCGAAAAACGTAATATCATTATCGACCCGCTGGCGCTGACTATCAGCACGGGGCCTGATAATGCTGCGGTCGATCTGGAAGTGATCCGCGCATTGGCGGCTCAGCAGGTCAAAACGATCATGGGCGTGTCGAATATTTCTTTTGGACTGCCGCTGCGTGATGCCGTCAACAGCACATTTTTGGCGCTGGCAATGGAAGCAGGGCTGTCCTGTGCGATCATCAATCCGCAAAGCAGGGCGATGCTGGACACTTATTACGCTTACAGGGCTTTAAAAGGGCTGGATGCCGGCTGTAAAGCTTATGTCAGGCGTTTTGCCGATGCGGGCGCGCAGGTGCCGGCGGCAAAAGTCAGCGAATATACGCTGCATGACGCGATCGTCAAAGGCCTGCAGGAGCAGAGCCGGTTGGCGGTGACAAAACTGCTGGAAACAGAAAAACCGCTGGATATTATCAATACCCAGATGATCCCTGCTTTAGATTTCGTCGGTAATGGCTTTGAGAAAAAAGAAATGTTCCTGCCGCAGCTGTTGATGAGTGCTGACGCGGCTAAGGCCGCTTTCGACGTGATCCGCGACCGGATGGCTGACGGCGGCGCAGCAGCCAAAGGCGAGGCTGTCGTCCTTGCGACAGTCAAAGGCGATATCCACGATATCGGTAAAAATATCGTGAAGGTGCTGCTGGAAAATTATGGCTATAATGTCATCGATCTGGGGAAAGACGTGGCTATAGAAGCGGTTGTAGCGGCTACGCTGGAACATAAGGCGCATGTCGT
This sequence comes from uncultured Phascolarctobacterium sp., assembly GCA_900545535.1. Lineage (GTDB taxonomy): Bacteria > Bacillota > Negativicutes > Acidaminococcales > Acidaminococcaceae > Phascolarctobacterium. The sequence continues at coordinate 66,936 of UQZN01000012.1, read as the reverse complement.
TGGCCTGTCAGCTTTAATGACGACTACGGTCGGTGCGATGGAGGCGACGATCAGAGCTTTACGGGATGTCTGCGACTGCCGCATCGTCGTTGGCGGTGCTGTTTTAACGCAGGAGTATGCTGACAGTATTGGTGCCGATCACTATGCGCCTAACGCTGTCAGTGCAGTGGGCTATGTGAATGAGGCTCTGGCAAAATAAGTTTCTGGCAGGAGCCTGAAAATCTGAGCCTGCGGTAAAAACGCAATAACAGATGTATATGTAAAAAAATATACAAAGTATATTGTATACAAAATCACGCAGCAAGAAAATCTCTGACAGCAGTGTACGTGAGAGGTGGACTTGCTGCGTTGCTGTTTTCGCAAAAGTCCTTTTAAAAAGGACAAAACAGTGATCTTCCAGCACTTTAAAACAACAATATTCTTACAAAAATGTTAAAATGCCAAAAAGTATGCCATAAAACTGTAAAGAAAATGTGAAGAAACGGTAATATTGTCACATTCGTGCTTTGGTGTTATAATCATTTACAGTTAAGGGGAAAAAGCTGTGCAAACAGTAAAGAAGGGACAGATTACATTGAAAATGAAAAAATTATTATCAGCGCTGCTGGCTTCGGCAGTAGCAATGAGTTTGGTAGCAGGCTGCGGCGGCGAGAAAAAGGAAGCGGCGAAAGCCTCTGACGTGATCAAAGTCGGCGTTTTCCTGCCGTTGACAGGCGATAATGCAGCCGGCGGCGAACTGGAGCTCCGCGGCATCAAGCTTGCTAATAAGCTGCATCCTGAAGTTTTAGGCAAAAAGATCGAGCTCGTTGTGGCTGATAACAAATCCGATAAAGCGGAAGCTGCTTCCGTTGCCGCCCGTCTCATCGAAAAAGATAAGGTCAGCGTTATCGTAGGCTCTTATGGCTCTTCCCTGTCCATGGCGGCAGGCAATATCGTCAAAGACAGCAAGGTACCGGCTGTTGGTACCAGCTGCACCAATCCGCAGGTAACTGCCAACAACGATTATTATTTCCGTGCCTGCTTTATTGATCCGTTCCAGGGCACAGTTATGGCTAACTATGCTTTCAAACAGGGCGCTAAAAAAGTTGCCATCGTACAGGAAGTTTCCAACGACTATGCAGTCGGACTGGCAAAATTCTTCAAAGAAGCTTTTATAAAACTTACCGGTGATGAAAACAGCATCGTTGAGATCGCCAACTATCAAACCGGCGATAAAGATTTCAGTGCTATCCTTACTAATATCAAAGCTAAAAATCCTGATGCTATCTTTGCACCGGGTAACTTTACCGAATCTGCACTGCTGGTAAAACAGGCACGTCAGCTTGGCATCGAAGCTCCCTTTATGGGCGGCGATACCTGGGAAACTCAGGAATTCATCGATGTCGGCGGTAAAGATGTTGAAGGCGTAGCTCTTTCTACCGCTTTCGACCGTGAAAAAGCAACCACTCCGGAAGCTAAAAAATTCCTGGATGAATATGTAAAAGAGTATAAAGGCGAACCTTCCGCATTGACCGCAATGGCTTATGACGCTTATCTGATCGCTGTTGACGGCATCAAACGCGCAGGCTCCACCGATACTGTCAAGATCCGTGACGCTATCGCAGCTACTAAAGATCTGGAATGTGTCACTGGTATGACCACGCTTGATAAAAACGGCGACCCGATCAAAGGCGCTGTGATCAAAACCGTTAAAGACGGTAAATTTACCTTCCTCGATTTCGTAGAAGCTAAATAATTTATTGGTTCTTTCATAACCCTTTTTCTTTCTGTTAGTGCTCCCTTCTCCTTAAGGGAAGGGAGCAATTCTTTTGTGTCATGAGGTGTTTTTCATGGAATTTTTCCAAGCGATCGCGAATATGTCGGGTGAGAGCCTTGCGCAGCATTTGGCTAACGGCATATCTCTCGGCAGTCTGTATGCTTTGATCGCCATCGGCTATACGATGGTTTACGGCATTTTATTGATGATAAACTTTGCACACGGCGATATCGTTATGATGGCATGTTATTTTGCCTTTTTCGGTATTACCGTTTTTCACATTCCCTGGTATATTACTTTTATCGGGGTCATTATTGCCACGGCGATTTTAGGCGTAGTTATCGAACGGACGGCTTATCGTCCTTTGCGTGACGCACCGAAAAATTCTGTGCTTATTTCTGCTATCGGCGCTTCGTTTTTATTGGAAAACCTGGCCAATTACCTGTTCAGCGGCCGTCCGATGCGTTTTCCAAATATTGAACTTTTATCGCAGAATATTTCTGTCGGCGGGATCCAGATCCAGGCTATCTGTCTGGTCATTCCCGTTATTACTATTATCAGCCTTGTTGTGCTGCTGCACATCGTCAATCATACTAAAACCGGTATGGCTATGCGTGCAGTTTCCAAAGACTATGAGATCGCACGCGTTATGGGCGTCGATATTGATAAAATAATTTCGATCACCTTTATCATCGGTTCCTCTTTGGCGGCTATCGGCGCCATTATGTGGGGGATCCGTTACCCCGGTATTACTCCGATGATGGGCGTCATGCCGGGCTTGAAGTGCTTTATAGCGGCTGTTATCGGCGGCATTGGCAATATCAAGGGCGCAGTTCTGGGCGGTTTTATCCTGGGCCTGGGCGAGATCCTGATCGTTGCTTTTTTCCCGCAGTTGTCCGGTTACCGCGATGCCTTTGCCTTTATCGTACTGATCGTGATCCTGTTTTATAAACCTACGGGCCTTTTGGGCGAAAAAACGACTGAGAAGGTGTGACGAAGATGAAAAAGAAAGATATTTTCCTTACTTTGATCGCTGTTGCCGCACTTTTTGGCGTCGCCTGCTTCGTCCAGACGGAGATGGATTCTTATATCCGCAGGATCGTCAATTTGTGCCTGGTTTATGCGATCATCGGCTTATCCATGAATCTGACCAACGGTTTTGTCGGGCAGTTTTCTCTGGGACAGGCCGGATTTATGGCTATCGGGGCTTATGTAGTGGGTATTTTTACCGTACCTGTCGAGCTGCGTCCTAATGTTTTTTATGCGGCGCCGATGAATCCCATGATCGCTGATATCCAAATGCCCTTGTGGCTGGCGTTGATCGCCGGCGGACTTTTGGCGGCATTGGTGGCTTTTTTGATCGGGACGCCGGTACTGCGCCTGCGCGGAGACTATCTTGCCGTAGCGACGCTGGGCTTCTCCGAGATCATCCGTATCTGGATCACTAACGCGCAGAGTATTACCAACGGCGCTTTGGGGATCAAGGATATCCCGCCGCTGAATGATGTGCGTTATATCTTTTTAGCGACGGCAGTGACTTTTGTTTTTATCGCGCTTTTGATCAATTCTTCCTACGGACGCGCTTTTAAAGCGATCCGCGAGGATGAGATCGCGGCAGAGGCGATGGGTGTCAGCCTGTTCTGGCATAAAAATCTGGCCTTTATGATCAGCGCTTTCTTTGCCGGTGTGGGCGGGGGCCTGTACGGCGCGCTGTTAGGTACTGTCGATCCTAAAAATTTCCTGTTTACACTGACTTATAATTTCCTTTTGATCATCGTTCTGGGCGGTATGGGCAGTATCACCGGCAGTATGCTGGGAGCCGTTATCGTTACGGCGGGGCTGGAATTCCTGCGTGTCTTTGACGAACCGCTGATGCTGTTCGGTATGGATATCCCGCTGTTCAGGCCAGGGTTCCGGATGGTTATCTTTTCAGCGCTGCTGATGGCCTGCGTTCTTTTCTGGCGGCACGGCATCATGGGCACCAGCGAGCTGACCTGGAAAAACATTCGTGCCTTCTGTAAAAATCCATTGAGCTTCTTTGGGCGGAAAGGAGCGGCCAGATGATTTTAAAAACTGATAATATCACGATGCAGTTTGGCGGCGTAACGGCTGTTAATCTGCTCAATATCGAGATCAATGAGCATGAGATCGTTGCTTTGATCGGGCCTAACGGTGCCGGTAAGACAACGGCCTTCAATATGATCACCGGTGTTTATACGCCGACCAGCGGCGATGTGATCTATACGGATTCGCAGGGTGAAGAGCAGAAAATAACCGGTAAGAGGCCCAGCGAAATCGCCAAAATGGGCGTGGCGCGTACCTTTCAGAATATCCGACTGTTCAAAAATCTTTCGGTTTACGAAAATGTTATGATCGCCAAGCATTTACATCTGAAATCCGATTTCATGTCGGCAGCGCTGCATCTGCCCTGGTATAATAAAGAACAGCGTGAAATGGAAGCCTCGGTGGAAGCGCTGCTGCGCAAGGTAGACCTATGGGAGCTGCGTGATGAAAAAGCGTCCAGCCTTCCTTATGGTCAGCAGCGTCGTCTGGAGATCGTCCGCGCTTTGGCGACCGGGCCGCGGCTGCTGCTTTTAGACGAGCCGGCTGCGGGGATGAATCCTAAGGAAACTGATGAACTGACGGAATTCATTCGTCAGATCCGTGATGAATATGATCTGACGGTTTTCATGATCGAGCATCATATGGATCTGGTCATGGAAATATCCGACCGCATTTATGTTTTGGATTTTGGCATGACTATTGCTGAAGGTACGCCTGCGGCTATCCAAAATAACAGGCGCGTTATCGACGCTTATCTGGGGGTGGACGAAGATGCTTAAAGTACAGGACCTATTTGTAGCTTACGGCGGCATCGAAGCGCTCAAAGGTATTTCCCTGGAAGTGCCTGAAGGTAAGATCGTGACGCTCATCGGCGCTAACGGCGCTGGCAAAAGCACCTTACTGCGGACCATTGTCGGGCTGGTAAAGCCTAAAAGCGGCAGCATCAGCTATAACGAGCAGAATATTACCGGGCTCAATTCGCAGAAGATCGTTAAAACAGGGATCACTCTTGTTCCTGAAGGCCGCCGGGTTTTTCCAAATCTGACGGTGCTGGAAAATCTGCAGATCGGCGCTTATATGCGCAATGATAAGGAAGAAATAGCCAAAGACATCAAATGGGTATATGAATTGTTCCCACGTTTGGAAGAACGCAGCTGGCAGATGGCCGGCACCTTATCCGGCGGCGAGCAGCAGATGCTGGCTGTCGGCAGAGCGTTGCTTTCGAGGCCGCAGCTGATGATGATGGACGAGCCTTCCCTGGGATTGGCGCCGCTGATCATCAAAGATATTTTTAATATCATTCAGGAGATCAACAGCAGAGGCATGACGATCCTGCTGATCGAACAGAATGCCAATATGGCGCTGAAGGTCGCTCATCAGGCTTATGTACTGGAAACAGGTAAAATAACTATGAGCGGGACCGGTCAGGAGCTTTTGGAAAATCCTGACATCAAAGCGGCCTATCTTGGTAAAAAACGTAATCAAAAATAAACGCAGCAGCCGGCAGTATTGCCGGCTGTTTTTGTATTTAGCAGCATTTTCTTGCGAAAATAGCTCAAACAGGCTATCATATAAAAAGAGAATGGTGGTAAATAAATGGTAGAAAATTTTTTTAGAAGTTGCAGGCGGCATCTGGAAATGCTGCGTTTTTCAGTTTTGGCGCTGCTGCTGCTCTGGGTCATCTGGCAGCTGCACAGTTCGCCCTATATTTTTCATCCTGCTTCAGTTGATGATGTGCGGCGCTGGGTCGCATCGTACGGCAGCCTGGGGCCACTGGTTTATGTAGCGTTATATGCGGTACGGCCGCTGCTGTTTTTTCCGGGTATTTTTTTGAACCTCAGTGCAGGGATCTTATTTGGACCCATGCTGGGTATAGTTTATTTGTTATGCGGCGGTCTGAGCAGTGCTCTTTTGTGCTATGCTTTGGGAAGTCTGGGCGGCGGCAGGAGGCTGCTTGACCGTTATGGCGGCTGTTGGGGTGAAAGGCTGACCAATTATTTGAGCGGCAGCGGCGGCTTTGTCAAGATGCTGTGGCTGCGCACAGTACCGATTTTTCCGTATGATCCGGTGAGCATTATTGCCGGCTGCTGTAAGATGAACCTGCAGCTGTATGCTGCGGCAACTTTATTGGGCATGCTGCCGGGAGCGATTGCTTATAATCTGCTGGCTGATGCTGTTTCAGGCGGCAGCGGCTTATATGTGTCTGCTGCCGTAGTCGTTATAGCTTTTGGCCTGCCGCTGGCGTGGTGGGCCTGGGGCGGCGAACATAAAAAATTAAAGGAGTAGATACTGATGAAGGTTTACGTTTGGCGTCATAACAAAACTTATCACAGTCACAGTATGATCAATGAACCCTGCGTGCAGAGCCATTTTTATCTGGACGCGCTGGCGATCGTCGCTGCCAATAATCTGGAAGAGGCCTTGGCCAAGCTGGCGGAACAGAACGCAGGCTGGCGGATCGAAGATCTGCGTGAGCTTACTCCCAAGGTTTATGATCTGGACGTTCCCCAGGTTATTTTTACAGAAGTCCGCGGCTCCATAGCGGAATAGGAAGGCGATAACATGGATAAAACAGTGGAAATGGAAATGAAGCTGACGATTGCCCGTAAAGATTTAAAAAAGCTGCTGGCTTCTGAGCTGATTACGGCCAAAACTATCAAAGGCAGCCTGGCTAAACAGGAGCTGCTGACAACGTATTATGATACGGAGTCCTATAAGCTGACTGAAGCCGGTATGGCATATCGCATCAGGCGCAACGGTAAAAAATACGAAGCTACTATCAAAACAGAACAAAGCTCGGGCGGAGGCCTTTCGGCCCGCCGCGAGTTTAATATCCCTCTCAAAAAAGATGCTCCGCTGCTAAGCGGTTTTGCAGAGCTGGGGTTGGAGGCCGATCTGGAAGAGCTGCTGGCAGGAGAAGAACTGCAGAAGCTTTTTACCGTGGAGGTAAAAAGAGAGGTCAGACTCTTGCAGGTGACGCCCGCTACCGTTCTGGAAATGGCAATTGATCAGGGCAAGATCAGCGCCGGGAAGCAGAAAGAAAAAATTGACGAAGTAGAACTGGAGATCAAAGAGGGGACAAAAGCTGATCTCTTGGATTTTACGGCGCAGGTGGCGGCGAAGATCCCTGTTTTTATCGAGCCGCGCAGCAAGTTTGCCCGTGGGCTGCATTTGCTGGGCAACGGTGAAGAGCATGAACTGCCGAAGGGACGGCTGAAAATCGACCGGGGCGGCATGGTACAGGATGAGCTTGGCAAACTGCTGGAATATTATGGCGACAGGATCTTAAAGCTGCAAAACAGGCTGCTGCTGGACAAAACCATGCTGGTGCAGGCTGATAAACTGCTGCTGCCCCAATTCAGGCATTTGCAGGCTTTGCTGACGCTGATCAAGCCGCTGCTGGCTGAAGGCGAGTATGACAAAATGCGGAAGCTGCTGGCTGAACCTGCCGGTACGCTGAATGTTCTGTTTCGGTATAAACGTCTGCTGCAGCAGTGGCAGCTGCTGCAGGGAGCAGCGGGCAGCAATTTTTTACAGCGGCCGCAGCTGGCTGAAAAACTGACGGAAGAAATAGAAAACATTCTGGCTGAAGTTGATAAACAGCTGCAGCAGGGTGTTTACAGTCATTGTATCTTCAAATTGCTGGCCTGGACGGAACAGTCGTTATGGCAGAACAGTTATTATGTGGAAGTTGAGCAGCTGGCAGGCTGCCGGATCGAAGACTGGTATAATATGCTGAAAGAACTGGACATTAAAGGCGATAAAATAGACGAGGCGCAGGCTCAAAGCATTTTACGCATTTGTGAAGTGATTTATTACGCCCGCCGCAGCCTCAAGATCGACCGGCTCAGTAAAACAGTCTGGAAAGAGATCAAAGAGCTGTATCAGAGGATACAAATACTGGTTTACGATGTGTACAGCAGTAAATGTCTGCTGAATTGCGTCAAGGGCAACAACAGCCGGGCGCTCTATCGCGACGGCGGCCTACTTTTGGGCTGGCGCCTGCAGGCCCTGCAGTCAGCGAATGCTAAAGCTTTGAAAGCATACAGTAAGCTTCTGGAAGATTTGAAAAAATAAAAAACACCGCGAATTTTCGCGGTGTTTTTTTATTTATTAAGATGTTCTTCCAGCATACCTTGATGGATACCTTCGGGATCTTGCAAAAGCTGTACTTTTAGCCGGGTGATGCGGATATTATCCAGTTCTTCGACTGAAAATTCTGCAGCGGGCAGTTTTACAGTCTGGCCTAATTGAGGGGGATAGTCCAGTTGGGAATAGACCCAGCCGCCGATGGTGTCACAGCTTTCAGAGGATAATTCCAGACCAAACAGGTCGTTGACGTCTTCCAGCAGCATTTTACCGTCGATGGAATAGATCTTATCGCCTTCAGCTTCTATTTCCGGGCGTTCTTCGTCAAATTCATCCTGGATCTCGCCGACGATTTCTTCTAATATATCTTCGATGGTGACCATACCGGCGGTACCGCCGTATTCATCGATCAAAATTGCCAGTTGTTTACGCTGTTTTTGCAGCAGGCGTAGCAGCTTACTGATCGGCATGGATTCAGGCACGACCAGAACTTCACGCGCCAGGGTGCGTAAATCAGGTTTCTGACCGGCGTTTAAAGCCCGTAGCAGGTCTTTGATGTGGAGAAAGCCGATGATATGGTCTTTATCTTCTTCGCAGATCGGGTAACGGGTCATGCGTTCGCCAAGAGCGACCTGGATGTTTTCCTCAAAGGTGTCGTCCAGAAACATGCAGATCATATCTGTACGCGGAACCATGATCTCACTGGCGTGACGCTCGGAAAAATCAAAAACATTGTCCAAATAGGTCAGCTCGCTTTTGTCGATATAACCGTATTTATAGCTTTGTTCCATCAAAAGGCGGATCTCGTCTTCATTATGCGCTTCCTCAGCTTCGCTGGCAGCGTGGATACCCATACGCCTCAGGGTCCAGTTGGCAACATGGTTGAGAAACCAGACGGCCGGATACATCAGTTTATTGAACATGATCAGCGGCCAGGCGACAAAAAGTACGACTTTTTCTGTTTTCTGGATCGATAAGGATTTTGGAACCAGCTCGCCCAGTACGATATGCAGAGCGGTAATGACAGAGAAACCTACAACGAAGGCGATAGTATGCTCAAGCTGTGCCGGTACATGGAATAAATGAAATAACGGCGTCAGCATTTTGGCTACAGCCGGTTCGCCGATCCAGCCAAGGCCCAGGGAAGCAAGGGTGATGCCCAGCTGGGTCACTGATAAATAGGCATCAAGATGTTCGGTGACCTGACGGGCATGGACAGCCTGCCTGTTGCCTTCTTTTATTAAAGTGTCAAGGCGCGAAGGACGCACTTTAACTATAGAAAATTCTGATGCAACGAAAAAGCCGTTGAGAGCGACTAAAAATAAAATAATAATGATGTTAAAGATTATACTGAGATATTCCAAAGAATCTGTTTCCCTGCGGAAACATGTTCACCTCCGTTGCTGCTTAAAGCAGTATGTTATATAAAAATAATTTTATCATAGGTCGAGGTTATAAATAAAGTTTCATTTTAGTATAAATCAGTTGTTGATAAGCCGTTTTAGCAGGTCAGGGCTTAACTACTTCCTGCGAAGAATGTATAGTAGCCTAGACGCTGTATATCGCAGTTTTTCAAAATATTTAGATGTTTGGGAATAATGTTTTGCAGTTGCTAGGCTGATAACCAACTCAGGCTAAGCGCATTTTGGCAGTCAGGGCTGAGCGTACATTATTAATGTAGCAGTTGCGCCTGAAAAAGAGATGGAAGTGCTTTAATATTTTATTGCAAGTATTTTTGAAATTTATTGCAAAAAATAAAAGCTGAAATATATCTATAATATTTAAAATATGCAGTAGCAACAATGCCGATAAAAGCTGGCTCCAGGCCAGTTTAGACCCCATGTTGCTATAGCAACAAAAAATTAAACTATTGTTTAAATTAATTAAACTATTAGAAGCAATAATGTTCGCTGTTTTCATACATTGTTAAACTAGACGGTGTAATTATAAAATTCTACAATGAAAATGTAATCACAAGGGTGATTAAGTAAACAAAAAGGAGGATTATGTATAAACTATTTTAGGAAATGAGGTGAGTTTATGTCTTCAGCAGTCAAATGTTTAATTGTTTTAGCAATAGTGGCCTTATTATTTATTACTGAACTTATTCCTCTGGCCATTACCGCTATGGGCGGCGCTATCGCCTGCGGACTTTTGGGATTTATCCCGGCTCAACAGGTTTTTTCGGGACTTTCTAATTCAACAGTAGTGCTTTTTGCTGGTATGTTCGTTGTTGGTGCGGCTATGTTCCATACTGGACTGGCCCAGAAGATTGGTATCTCTATCGTTAAACTTTCAGGTACCAGTGAAAACAGTTTGATGTTTGGTATCATGATCGTTGGTGCAGGTTTATCTTCTGTTCTGTCTAATACCGGTACGGCAGCCTGCCTGATGCCGGTTGTTCTGGGCATCTGTGCTGCGGCAAAGATCCCTGCTTCACGCCAGTTGATGCCGTTGGCTTACGCCGCAGGTGTTGGCGGTATCATTACTTTGGTAGGTACTCCGCCTAACATTATCGTTTCCGGCGCTTTGACTTCTTTTGGGTATGCGCCCTTCTCTTTCTTCGAGTTTGCCTGGATAGGTGTTCCTCTGACTATTGTGGCTATTGCTTATATGATGTTTATCGGCAAGTATCTGCTGCCGAAAGCTGAATTGGACGCAGATCAGGAAATCGAACAGGAAATTGAAGCGACAGTACATGACAGTAAAAAACAAGTTATTTCCGGTTTGATCCTGGCAGTAGTTGTTATCGTTATGGCACTTGATCTGAAGAGCGTAACTTTGGAAATGGCCGCTATCATCGGCGCCCTGGTTTGTGTGCTGACGGGCTGCCTGACTGAAAAGCAGGCTTATGCGTCCATCGACTGGGTAACGATCTTCCTGTTTGCAGGTATGATGCCTGTATCTACGGCAATGGATAAGACCGGCGCCGGTAAATTGATCGCCGAGTGGGCAGTAAGTCTGATGGGCGGTTCTCCTACCCCGATCATTATGACTTCAGTATTGTTTATCATCTCCTGTACGTTGACGCAGTTTATGTCGAATACGGCTGCTGCAGCCTTGTTGGCTCCGGTAGGCGTAGCCATTTCGCAGCAGCTGGGAGCTTCCCCGAAAGCAGTATTGATGGCTATCGGTGTCGCAGCTTCTTGCGCTTTCGCAACTCCGGTAGGTACTCCGCCCTGTACTTTGGTATTGGGGCCTGGTAACTATAAGTTTATGGACTATGTAAAAGTAGGCGTACCGCTGGTAATTCTCTGCTTTATCGTTTCTATCATCGTTATTCCGATGGTATGGCCATTCTTCCCCGGTTAATTGGGACGGCTGTGGAAGAACTGTACATAAATTTCTCCTTTTTACAGCAGGAATGCTTTTTGAGTGGCATTCCTGCCAGTTTACCCGGGATTTAAAGTGAAAGAAGGTGTGACTGGTATGGGAGCAGAAGCTATTGCAGGTGGTATTGTTGCAATTATTTTCTCTACTTGCTGGTGGCTGGTTAAAAGTTGATTTTAACAATTAAAATTCGTAAGCGCGGCTTTTTCGACTAATTAGAACCAACTGAGAAAGCGCGTAAGGTAATCTTTCACTGAAGCAGAAGTACTTATAAGTGCTTCTGCTTTTTTATGGATATTTGCAATGACATGCAAAAATAGAAAGTCCATTCCTCATTTGAGGAATGGACTTTCTATTTCTTAAATAATTAAAGCTTTATTCAAGACAATTTAGTCAGCAGAGGCAGCAGCAGCGGCGCTAAAATAGAAGTAGCGATACCGGTAAGTCCAATAGCAACGCCGCCGATAGCCAGCTGGACTGCACTTTTATTGACGCAGGCGCTGGTGCCCAGGCCATGGCTGGAGGCACCGATGGCCAGACCGATGGCGATATCGTTTTTAAAGCCCAGCAGCTCAAGGATCTTATGATTGAAGGTGGAGCCGAACATACCGGTGAAGATGACGCAGGCTGCCGTTAAGGAGGGGATACCGCCGATGACGTTGGAAATATCCATGGCGATAGGCGTAGTTACCGACTTAGGAACCAGCGAGAGCAACACTTGCTGGCTGGCACCGAACAGAGTGCCGCAGATAAAAATGGCTGTGATGCCAACGGTGGTAGCGACAAGCACGCCGCTGACAATGATAAAAAAGTTGGCTTTTAAGGTTTTGCGGTTGCGGTACAACGGCAGAGCCAGAGCTACTGTAGCCGGTCCCAGAAGAAAGTTGATAAAACTGGCGCCGGAGGCGTATTGCTCGTAAGTGATATGAGGCGCCTGAAAATAGATGATGCCCATGATGATGGGGCAGGCCAGCACAAAAGGCGGAATGATGTTGAGTTCCAGGCGGTTGACGAGCAACTCGCAGAAAACATAAACAATGATGGTGAGACCAATGCCGAACATGGGTGAATTGAGCAAAGCTTCGGGAAACAGCATCAGTTTTTACCTCCTTTTCTAGGCCGTGAAAGCAGCTCGACAAAAGCTGTTGTAGTAACTAAAATGATCAGGCTGCTGACGATGATAGTGACAAAAATGGCTATACTTTCCGCTTTGATGATATCCAGATAAAGCAGCATACTGATGCCGGCCGGTAAAAACAACATACCCATTTTTTCGATAAGTATGGTGCAGGCGTCTTCAACGCTTTGTTCGCGGATAACGCCGGTCAAAAGTAAGACTGCCAACAGGATCATGCCCAGCAGCGCCGGAGGAAAAGCGATGTGCAGCGCCTGTAGAAATAAAACACTGACCCATTGCAGAGCCAATAAAATAGCTGTACCACGTAAGATAGAACCAGGTGTCATAATAATTCCCCTCAATCTATAATTTGGAATAACTACTATTGTACTATTGTGCAGATGATTGTCAAGATTATGCCGAATTAAAATAATAATAAAAATATTTGACTTTTTGACTTTTGGCGCTTATAATAAAAATTAAGGAAGCCGGCAGTGCCAGCTTCCTTGAAAATTACCTTATTTAAAGGCGATATAGAGGTTGGTCAAAAATATCAGTCCCAAAAGTCCCATGGCAAAAAGCCCCAGCAGCTCGAAGCGGTACATGGATACTTCTTCGTTGAGCAGCGTGTAGCTGCGTTGGATAACATGGATTTTATTTTCGATGTTGTCCTTCCAGACGGAAGCGCGCAGCAGGGACAGATAACGGGTGTAGATGCGGGCGTAGAAGATATCTTCGGTGACCTGCAGGGCATTGTTGATGTTACTGGTCAGGCTGCTGACATCGGCCATCAGCTCCATCAGGTTGCCGCGGATCTGGCGATAGCTCTCCAGGCGGGTGGCCTTGCTGGTCATGTTAGCTTCTTCCAGCTCGTCATAGGTTTTGTCGATGGCGTTGTTGAGGGCGTTGTCATAATAACGCAGCTCTAAAAACTGCGCGTTGGCAAATTCCAGCAGGTCGGGCACGTCAAGGCTGCCGCTGGGATCGTAGACAACTGCCGAATCCCAGGCCAGATATGTAACGTCGTCGGCGTAGGAGAAGCTGTTTTCCAGCGTTTCCCGGCGGGTCTGCTGGCTGACAGGCGTACGGTCTTTTAGGAGTAAGGGGACCAGATCCCAGTCGGACCGTTTTTCCTGGAAGTAATAAACGACAAAGTCTTCGTCAAAGTCCGAAACGCGCGCGTTGGAGCAGGCGGGACGGATAGTTTCGAGGACGGCGTCCAGATAACTGCGGATCTCGTCTTCGGGCATATTTTCGCTGACGATGGCCATATCGAGATATTCGTCGTAGGTAACGTCGTCTTCGAAGGGAATGCGCAGGATCAGGCTGATAACGCCCAGGTCAAAAATGCGGGCTTTGATTTCAGCCAGATAGGTTTTGCCGCCCAGCTCCATTTCGTGGGAGCCAAGTTCGACCAAAACCGGCGGATCTTTAAAGGTGATGGATTTTGTAGAGATCCTGTCGAGACGTAAACGGGATGCGATCTTGTTACGGCTTGTCCATAGGGCCTGCACAAGATCCAGATTGATTTCGTCGGCCACGTCGAACAGTCGGTAAACGATCATGGATGTATTCATACTTGCCTCCATATAATGATTTTTTATAGTTGGGTCGCAGCTGCCGCGGCTGTGAGAGTGACAGCTGTTGCAATCAGTGCAATACTTATTTTTTGTATTCGCCGCAGAGTTTAGTTTCCCTGCGTGACGATAAAAAAATTTCTGTAAAAACAAGTTAAAAGATTAAAATTTGATGATAGTCAGGAGGTGTAGCGCTATGCAAGAACGCTACAGTGAAGAAGTAAAAAGTATTTTAGAAGCCGCACAGCAGCAGGCTGTAATGAATTATCAGCAGGAGCTGGCCTGTGCGCATCTTTTAGTGGCCTTGAGCAGCAGCGAGGGCTTTTTTAAGTTTTTGCTGGCCAATGTCAAGGCTGATGAAAAAACTTTTGCGCAGGAAGCCAAGGCGCTGATGCAGCGGATACCTTCTGTCAAAGGACAGGACCGTCAGCTGACGATGAGTACGGCTTTGGCCCGTGTGATTGGTCTGGCGGCACAGGCTGCCGGTCAGGGCGAGGTCAACATCGGTCATTTGGTAGCGGCTTTAGCCAGCGATGGTGACAGTGATACTGTGTCTCTGCTTAAAAAATACGGTATCGATAAGAAAAAAGCAGAAGGGCTATATATGGCTTACACTAACGGACAGGCTGACGAAGAAAGTAAACAGACCCTGGAAAAATATGGTCAGGATCTGACTGCCAAGGCTATGGACGGTAAGCTGGATCCGGTTATCGGCCGTGATGAGGAGATCCGCCGTGTGATCGAGATCCTGTCGCGCCGCAAGAAAAACAATCCGGTGCTGATAGGCGAACCTGGCGTTGGTAAAACTGCTATCGCCGAAGGTTTGGCACGGCGTATCGTGGCCGGCGACGTACCGGAAAATCTGAAGAACAAGACGCTGTATGCTCTGGATCTGGCGGCACTGGTAGCAGGCGCCAAATACCGGGGCGAGTTTGAAGAGCGTCTGAAAAAGGTGCTGAAGGTGATTTCTGATTCTGCCGGGCAGATCATTATGTTTATCGACGAACTGCATACGGTGGTCGGCGCCGGCGCTGCCGAAGGCGCAATGGACGCTGGCAATATCCTGAAACCGATGCTGGCCCGCGGCGAGCTGCGTTGTATCGGGGCAACGACGCTGAATGAATACCGTAAGTATATCGAAAAAGACAGCGCTCTGGAACGGCGTTTCCAACCGGTAATGGTCAAGCAGCCGGGTGTTGAGGATACGATTTCGATCCTGCGTGGCCTGAAAGAGCGTTATGAAGTGCATCACGGCGTACGGATCAAAGACGCGGCGCTGGTAGCTGCTGCTGTTTTGAGTAACCGTTATATTAATGACCGTTTCCTGCCGGATAAGGCTATCGACCTGGTGGACGAGGCGGCTGCCCGTCTGCGGACGGAGATCGATTCGCTGCCGGCCGAGCTGGACGAGAGTAAGCGCCGTATCCTGCAGCTGGAGATCGAAGCTCAGGCTTTGGGGAAAGAGCAGGACGAGCAGTCTAAGGATCGTCTGGCGAAGATCGAAGAAGAACTGGCCGAACTGCGGAAGGAAAACGAAGCGCTGGTCAAACGCTGGGATGCTGAAAAGGCTTCTATCGCCCGTGTGCGCGAGGTAAAGAAAGAAATCGACGCCGTAAAACAGGAAATGGAAAGTGCTGAGCGCGGCTATGATCTGAATAAACTGGCAGAATTGAAGTATGGCCGTTTGCCGGCGTTGGAAAAAGAATTGGCCGAAGTGGAGGCCCATAATAAAAATACTAACGACAACGTATTGCTGAAGGAAGAGGTTGACGAGGAAGATATCGCCAAGGTCGTCAGCACCTGGACGGGGATCCCGGTATCCCGGCTGAGCGGCGGCGAACGTGAAAAACTGGTGCGTTTGGAGGATATCCTGCATCAGCGGGTCGTTGGCCAGGACGACGCTGTTAAAGCGGTCAGCGAGGCAGTTGTGCGTGCCCGTGCTGGGATCAAAGACCCCAGCCGGCCGATCGGTTCCTTTATTTTCCTGGGGCCTACCGGTGTCGGCAAGACGGAGCTGGCGAAGGCGCTGGCCGAGATTTTGTTTGACGACGAGCGTAATATGATTCGTATCGATATGAGCGAATATATGGAGAAGCATACCGTTTCCCGTCTGATCGGTGCGCCTCCGGGCTATGTTGGTTACGATGAAGGTGGTCAGCTGACTGAGGCTGTACGCCGCCATCCGTATTCGGTAATTTTGCTGGACGAGATCGAAAAAGCGCATGCCGATGTCTTCAACGTATTGCTGCAGGTATTGGACGATGGCCGTCTGACTGACGGTCAGGGACGTAACGTTGACTTTAAGAATACGCTGATCATTATGACCAGTAATCTGGGCTCGGCTGAGATCATGAAGAAGCAGGGGCAGATCTCCCGCGAGGAAGTACAAAGCATGCTGATGCAGTTCTTCCGTCCGGAATTTTTGAACCGTGTCGATGATATCGTGGTCTTTAAGGCATTGGAGAAAGAGCAGATCCACGATATCGTGAAAATGATTTTGAAGGAACTTGACGAAAGATTGGAAAAACAGCTTGATCTGACACTGACCTACAGCGACGAGGCTGTTGCCTATCTGGCGGAAACCGGTTTTGATCCTGCCTTTGGTGCGCGGCCTCTGAAACGGTTGATCGTGCACACGGTCGAAAACCTTTTGGGTAAGAAGATCGTCAGCGGCGAGATTAAGAGTGGCGAAACTGTTCGCGTAGTGCTGAAAAACGGCGCTATCGATATAGAACGGACTGTCTGAGCATTTAGTAAGTAAAGATTTTTTGCAAACGGGGCTGTGTTCATTGAACGCAGCCCTGTTTGCGTATATAATGAATATATAAGGTAAATTTTTACTTTGGAAGGAGCGATCGCAATGGCTAAAAAGGTATTGATCATCGGCGGTGTTGCTGCCGGCATGAAAACAGCTTCACGTTTGCGCCGCAGAGATAAGGATGCGGAAATCACTGTTTTGGAACGGGGTCAGCAGGTCAGCTACGGCGCCTGTGGCTTTCCGTATTATATCGGCGGCGATGTAGAGGATTTTACCAGCTTTACCCATACGCCGCAGGGATTTGCCCGTGATGCGGAATTTTTTAAAAAGGTCAAGGGCTTCGACGTGCTGACAGGACATGAGGCGCAGAAAATAGACCGTGCCAGAAAAACGGTAACAGTTTTGGACAAGGCTGACGGTACTGTAAAAGAAATGCAGTACGACGTGCTGGTACTGGGCACTGGTTCGACACCTGTAAATTTGCCGCTGCCGGGCGCTGACCTGGGCGGTATCCATAATTTCTGGTTCCCGTGGGAAACCTTACAGGTCAAGGCGGAGATGCAGGAATACAAGGTGACGGACGTGGTCATCGTCGGCGCTGGCCTGATCGGTATGGAGCTGGCCGAAGCTTTCCATAAACAGGGATTGATAGTGAACATCGTGGAGATGCAGGACAGGATCCTGCCGCAGATGCTGGATCTGGAAATGGCTGATTTAGTGAAAAAGCCGGTGGAGAAAGCAGGCATCAGGCTGTATCTGCAGGAAAAGACGCTGGGCTTTGAAGGCGCCAATGGCCGTGTTACCGCGGTCAAGACAGATAAAAGGACGATCCCGGCGCAGCTGGTGATCGTTGCTGTGGGCGTACGCCCTAATGTTGAGCTGGCGAAGGCGGCCGGGCTGGAGATCGGTCCCAGCGGCGCGATCGCGGTCAACGAGTCTCTGCAGACCAGTGATCCGGCTATTTATGCGGGCGGCGATTGTGCGGAAAATACTAACATCGTCAGCAAGGCGAAAATGTTTGCGCCTATGGGCTCAACGGCTAATAAGCATGGCCGTGTGATCGCCGACAATATTTGCGGCGACGGCATTAAATATCCCGGTATTTTAGGAACTGGTATCTGCCAGATACTGAACTGGCAGGCTGGCAGCACCGGCCTTAACGAGCGGGCTGCTCGGGCTGCCGGTATCGAATTTGAGTCGGTAGTAGTGCCAGGATTTGACAGACTTGGCTATATGCCGGGCGCACAGCGTCTGGTGCTGAAGCTTTTGGCAGATGTCAAAACGCAAAAGGTCATCGGGGCCCAGGTCGTCGGTACCGGCGGTGTCGATAAACGTGTTGATGTTCTGGCGACAGCGCTGAGCTTTGGCGCTACTTTAGAGGATCTGAGCAATATCGATTTTGCTTACGCGCCGCCTTTTAACGGGCCGATCGATAATATAGCGACTGCGGCCAATGTGCTGCTGAACAAAATCTGCGGACGACTGCGCAGCATCAATCCTAAAGATTTTAAAGAGCTGCGGCAAAACTGCGAGTATACGCTGGTCGATGTGCGGTCGCCCGGTGAATTTAAAGCCAATCGTATCGCCGGCTGCGCTAATATCATCAACCTGCCTCTGGGCAAGGTGCGCAGTGAAGCTGAAACGGTTTTGCCGGATAAAGAGGCGAAACTGGTCTGCTCTTGCCAGATCAACCTGCGCGGTTATGAAGGCGAAACGATGCTGCGGGCGCTGGGTTATAAAAACGTACAAAGCCTGGAAGGCAGCCTGAGCGGCTGGCCTTATGAAACCGAAAGCGGCGACAAGAAGTAAGCTTTACAGAAAAATAATACAAACTTAAATCCTGCAATAGGCAATTTCTATATTCAATATAGAAATTGCCTATTTTTCATTTAAATTGGCTTAGAATATAATGAATTTAAAGAATTGTAAAAGGCAGGAGCGTTGATATTATGAAGGTTTTGGTAATCAATTGCGGCAGTTCTTCGATCAAATTTCAGCTGTTGGAAATGGAAACGGAACAGTTGCTTGTCAAAGGGCAGATCGAGCGGATTGGTATGGACGGCAGCCGGTTAAAGTTGCAGGGCAAACAGGAATATGTTATTGAGGTCAAGCATACCATACCTGACCACAGGACTGGTATCCAACTGCTTTTAGATAGTTTGACGGACACCAATTATGGAGTTATCGATTCGTTGAGTGAAATAGATTGTATCGGGCATCGGGTCGTGCATGGCGGCGAAAAATTTACAGAGGCGGTCGTGATCACGGACGAAGTAATCAAAACGATCAGTTCCTGTATTATGATCGCTCCGCTGCATAATCCAGTCAATCTGGAAGGGATCAAAATATGTCTGGAACTGTTTCCGCAAGTAGTACAGGTCGCTGTTTTTGATACCGCATTTCACCAGACGCTGCCGGAAACAGCGTACTTGTATGGCTTGCCCTATGAGCTGTATATCAAATATGGTATCAGGCGTTATGGTTTTCATGGTATTTCCCATCAGTATGTTACCAATACACTGGCGCAGAAAATGGGACGTCCGCTGGAGGAGTTGAAAATAATCACCTGTCATCTGGGCAACGGGGCCAGTGTGGATGCGGTAAAGTATGGCCGGTCGATAGATACCAGTATGGGATTTACGCCGCTGGAAGGTTTGATTATGGGTACCAGATCAGGAGAAATAGATCCCGCTATTATTCCTTTTATCATGGAACAGGAGGATATGACAGGCAAACAGGTTTACCGGTATTTGAACAGTAAATCGGGGATCTTGGGTTTGTCAGGGCTGTCCAGCGATTTCAGGGATTTGGAAAGTGCGGCCAGATTTGGCGATACCAGGGCGCAGCTGGCGATAGACGTTTTTGCGTATCAGGTGAAAAAATATATCGGGAGTTACGTGGTATCTATGGGCGGATTGGACGCAATCGTTTTTACGGCAGGGCTGGGCGAAAACTCTCCTTATATGCGTGCTAAGATCTGCGATGGTTTAGAAGTCATCGGCGCTAAAATTGATTTGCGAAAGAATGAAATCAGGGGTGAAGATGCGCAGGTCAACAAGGATGATTCGGACGTAGAACTTTGGACGATTTTGACGAATGAGGAATTGATGATCGCCAGAGAAACAAAACGGTTATTTGAACAATATGGATAAAAGCAAAGGAGGCTTGAAAAAATGTAGAAAAATATTTTATTGAAAAATGGCATAGTACTGGACCCTGTGTACGGCAAAAGGCAAGAAAATCTTTTTACAGTAGGGTATTGGAAGTTGCTTGGTTTGTGGTAAATAGTAAAATTAGAAGGCGGATACTGGTGCGTAGCCGGTATTCGCCTTAATTTTTATAAAAACACTTGCGTATTATTTTAAAAAAGAGTATAGTTTAATACTGTTTAAAGAAGGGAGCCTTAAAATGATTATCAGGCCGTCTACAGTTATGCGTAATGATTATAATTTGATTTCAGACTATGCGCACCAGCACGGAGAAATTATTTATTTAACAAAGCATGGTAAAGGTGATTTGGTAGTAATGAGTATTAAAACATTTGAACAGCGCGAAGAACAGTTTAAGTTTTATCATACTGTTATGCAGGCTGATTTGGACAGACAAAAGAATGTTGAAGAATTGTTAGACGGGGACGACGCTATCGCCAGACTGAAGGCGAAATTTATTGAATGATGGTTTAATACGTTCAGATATGAAGATCCTGCCGCAGGCGTGGCGTGATCTGCTGGAAATTGGCTTTGCCTGCAGCCAGCAGGGAACGAAACTTGAAGCTGGTACAGTTACGTGCGGTATTGTCAGAAAGCTTAAGGCATTACAGGACTTTTCAATGCAGGGGAAGAAAACTCCGCTGCGCAGGCTGAATGAGCAAAAATATTTGATGCTGCTGATAGATAAATATGCCTGTGTTTACCGCAAGATTGAAAATACTGTATATATTTATCATATTACCGAACTGCAGCGTGATTATCCTAAATTAATAAAATGAAAACAGGCAGCTTTTGCTTATGGCGAAAGCTGCTTTGCTATCTAGTGAGAACACATACCCTTGTGGTATTGTGTGAAAACTTAAGTGAGCACCGTTTAGTCATGTAATGAATAAACGCAATTGCGAACTTATCCAAAAAACGCGACTGAATAATGAGCGTTGTGGATATCCTATTCCGACGAAGTCGGCAAAACTTAATTCATAATGACGAGGTATTTTCGAGTCTAGTGAGAACACATACCCTTGTGGTATAATATTTAAATATGAACAGGCTAATTTGAGCGTTGAGGAAAGTGGTGAAGAAATGGCTGATAAATTTTTAGTTATTGATGGCAGCAGCTTGATACACAGGGCATTTTTTGCGTTGCCTCCGTTGATGACAAGGCAAGGCGTGCATACAGGAGCTGTATATGGATTTTGCAATATGCTTGTAAAGCTTTTAGGTGATGTTAAGCCTAAATGGCTGGCAGTAGCGTTTGATAAATCACGTAAAACTTTTCGGACGGAACTGTTTGCGGATTATAAAGGGCAGCGTAAGCCTACGCCAAGTGAGCTGAGTGAACAATTTCCACTGGCCCGGCGTTTGCTGGAAGCCATGAACATCACTGTTTTGGAAACCGAAGGTTATGAAGCTGATGATATTATTGGCACTTTTGCCGTGCATGCGCCGCCGGAAGCCGAAATTATTATTGTAACCGGTGACAAGGACGAACTGCAGCTTTTAAATGACAGGGTAAAGGTTTATTTTACTAAACGTGGGATTTCTGATATCAAGGCTTATGATGTAGCGGCATTTGCCGAAGATTATGAAGGCTTGGAACCGAAACAGCTGATTGATTTAAAGGGATTGATGGGTGACAGTTCTGATAATATTCCCGGCGTTCCGGGCGTCGGCCCGAAAACGGCGCTGAAACTGATTTGTGAATATGGCACGGTAGAGAATGTTTTAGATAATATTGACCGGATCAGCGGCAAAAGTTTAAAAGAGAAATTGGAAAACAATAAGGAAGCGGCTTTGCTTTCCAAAAAACTGGCAACTATTTTTACGGAAGTACCTGTTGAGCTTGATCTTGCTAAATATGAGCTGAAAGCTATGTCGGAAGAAGCTCGGCCCTTGATGCAGGAATTGGAGTTCCGCAATTTGCATGAGCGGTTTCAGACTATTTTAGGCGGCAGTGACGGGTTGTTTGATCTTTTTGGTGAAAGTGTTGGACAGGGCAGTACAGGTACAGCGGTTGAATTTTTAGAGACACAAGAGCAAGGGGCGGATTTTTTCGCGATCTTGCGGCAAAAACAGGACAAGGTCGCATTTACAGCTGTTTGCGGCGGTGAGCTGCCTAAAATACATTTTACAGCTGTGGAAATTTTTCATGATAATAAAATTTATAGACTGCAGGAAGGCAGCGGTGCCTGGAACTTTTTTTATGACTGGCTGTCCGATTCCAAACAGCTGAAGGCTACCTGCGACAGCAAGGAAATTTATAAGGCTTGTCTGTGTTTGGATAAAAAAGCTGCAGGCATAGTTGATGATATCGGGATCGCCGCTTATTTGATCGAACCGGGACGCAGTTCCTACACTTTAAAGGCGGTCACAGAACGTTATCTGACTACAAATAATGGCGGTAATGCGGCAGATTTACAGACACTGCTTCCGCTTATTGAACAAAAACTACAGGATTATGAATTATGTAAACTTTATACGGAAATGGAACTGCCGTTGGCGCAGCTGCTGGCAAAAATGGAGTTGGCGGGGATTAAGCCTGATGTAGAGCTTTTGGAAAGCATTACAAAGGAAATGTCTGTCCAAATTGCTGCGCTGGAAGTTTTGGCAGAGGAACAGGCAGGTGAAAGTTTTAATCTGAAATCGCCGAAGCAGTTAGGCGTACTGTTATTTGAAAAATTAGGACTCCCAATTATAAAAAAGACCAAGACCGGTTATTCTACAGACGTTTCGGTTTTGGAACAGCTGGAGGGATCTCATCCTCTGATTACAACTATTTTGGAACACCGTAAGCTGACAAAACTGCATTCTACTTATCTGGAAGGATTGCGTCCGCTGATCAATCCTGTGACAGGGAGAATCCATACGCATTTTCAGCAGACCGTAACTGCTACGGGACGTTTATCAAGTACTGACCCTAATTTGCAGAATATTCCGGTACGAACGGAGATTGGCAAGCGTATCCGTGAAATATTTATACCGGCAGCTGGTTATGATTGGCTGATGTCCTGTGATTATTCTCAGGTAGAGCTGCGTGTGCTGGCACATATGGCTCAGGATAAGCTGCTTTTGGAATCTTTCCTGCATGGGCAGGATGTACATGCCCGTACGGCGGCAGAAGTGTTTGGCGTGCCGTTGGAGCAGGTTGATGCGATGATGCGTACTCGGGCAAAAGCGGTAAATTTTGGGATCGTTTATGGCATCAGTGATTTTGGTCTGGCTAAACAGCTTGATATCAGCCGCGGTGAAGCAGCTGAATATATCAAAAATTATTTTGCCCGTTATACTGGTGTAAAAAAATATATGGATGATATGGTCAAGCATGCCCGTGAGCAGGGATATGTGGCAACGATGTTTGGCCGCCGTCGTTATCTGCCTGATATCAGACACAGTAATTTTAATTTACGAAGTTTTGCTGAGCGTACTGCTATCAATACGCCTATTCAGGGAACTGCGGCGGATATCATTAAAATAGCAATGTTGAAAGTAGAACAGGCGCTTGCCGAAGCGCAGGTCAAAAGCCGCATTTTGCTGCAGGTACATGATGAACTGGTATTAGAGGTTACTGAAGCTGAACGCGAGCTGGTGGCAAAACTGGTAAAAAGGGCAATGGAAGGTGCGGCAACGTTGAGCGTACCGCTGACAGCAGATGTTGCCTGGGGAAAAAACTGGGCTCAAAGTAAATAGGAGGGATCATCATGCCGGAATTACCGGAGGTGGAGCAGGTCAAAAAAACCTTGCTGCCACATATCAAAGGGAAAAAAATCACGCAAGTGGAAGTATATCTGGACAGGCTGATCAAACATCCGACACCGGAGCAGTTTGTTAAAAATCTGACCGGCAGGACGATCGAAGAAGTTAGTAGGCGTGGGAAATATCTGGTGCTGCAGACGGGCGCTGACCAAAAGCTCATCGTGCATTTGCGGATGACCGGATCTTTAGTGGCCCAGGCGAGCGAGTTGGAAGCGCCGCCATATGCGAAGATAAAATTTGTATTGTCTGGCGGTGTTACAATGTGGTTCTGTGATATCAGAACTTTCGGTACACTGTATTTAGTTACAAATGAGGATTGTTATATTGCAGGCTATGAGACATTGGGGCCGGAACCGTTGACAGCAGGGTTTAGTCCAGATTATCTGGCACCGATAGCAGCTAAAAGCCGGAAACCCATCAAAACGCTGATCCTTGATCAGACTGTTATTGCAGGACTGGGAAATATTTATGCCGATGAGTGTCTGGCGCTGGCAGGTATTTTACCGACTAGAATCGCTAATACTTTAACAAGTGAAGAAGTAGCGGCGCTGCACGCAGCGGCCAATACGGTCATTGCGCAGGGAATCGCCAACCGCGGCACTACCTTTAGGGATTATAAAGATGGCGAAGGTAACAAAGGCGATAACCAAAACCATTTGCTGGTTTACGGTCGCGGCGGCGAGCCGTGTAAAACCTGCGGTGAGCCATTGGCTACAACTAAAGTGGGCGGCAGGGGCACGACTTATTGTGCCAAATGCCAGCATTGAGTGGATAGAAAATGAAAATTATTGGTTTAACAGGTGGTATTGCCTCGGGCAAAAGTACTGTCGCAGCTGTTTTGCGCAGTTTGGGAGCGAAGATTTTTGATGCGGATGCTGCAAGCAGGCAGGCAGTAGCGCGTGGATCACAGGGGCTGCAGCAGGTCATAGCTGTTTTTGGTGCGGACTATCTGACGGCTGACGGTGAGTTGGATCGGCCTAAGATTGCGAAGCTGGTTTTTGAAAAGCAAGAAGCGCTGCGGCAGTTGGAGGAAATTATCCATGCCTATGTACGCCGGGAAGCAAAAAAATTCTTGGAGCAGTGCCGTCAGCAAAATATGTCTGCGGCGGTATTGGATGTGCCGCTTTTGATCGAATGCAGCTGGTATAAGGAAGTTGATTTAGTATGGCTGGTTGCTGTTGATGAGAAAACGCAGATCGAGCGTGCAATGGTGCGCAGCGGTATGTCGGAGCAGGAAGTCAGGGCGCGTATTGCGGCACAAATGACTTTAGACGCCAAGCGGCAATATGCGGATCTGGTCATTGATAACAGCGGCAGCAGGGAAGAAACTGAGCTGATTGTAAAAAATGAGTGGGAAAAAGTATTGCAGATGGAGGACTAAGGTTGGGCAGACGTCGAAAAAAGAAAAACAACAGCCGTAAAATTTGGTTTGTGCTGATTTTGCTGTGCGCAGTTTCGTTGTTGGGCTGGAAAATATGGACGTCTGACGAAGTGCAAATGCGGTTTGTGTATATGTGGCCTTATCAAGGCGAGATTTTAGAATACAGCGGCAAAAATAAGATTGACCCATTTTTAGTGGCTGCGGTAATAAAAAATGAAAGTAATTTTGATCGTAAAGCTGTCTCTAAGGCTGGGGCGATCGGACTTATGCAGATCATGCCGGATACTGGCGAATGGATTGCCGAGCAAATGGGGATCAAAAATTTTGACCCTCAAGATCTATATCGCACAGATGCCAATATCCGCTTAGGCTGTTGGTATTTAGGTGAGCTGGAATATGAGTTTCAGCGTAACTGGGTACTGATGATGATTGCCTATAATGCGGGTCGTGGTAATACAAAAGCGTGGATGCAGGAAAATAACTGGGATTATGATTTTAATAAAATCGAGGATATTCCTTACAGTGACACACGCGAATATGTAAAGAAAGTATTGTATGATCGGGATGAGTATTACAAATTATATAAAAACAGATTAAAAAAGTATTGACGGCATCGTAATAGTATGCTATTATATCACTGTTGCTGATTTAGGCAATTGTAATGCGGTAGTGGCGGAACGGCAGACGCGCTAGCCTCAGGAGCTAGTGGGGGCAACCCCGTGGAGGTTCAAATCCTCTCTACCGCACCATTTTTGTCTATAAAGGTAATTTTAAACCCCATGCGGTTGTGGCGGAACGGCAGACGCACCATCTTGAGGGGGTGGCGGGGAGACCCGTGTGGGTTCAAATCCCACCAACCGCACCAAATAAGCAGATACAAGCTTCACGAAATTTCGTGAAGCTTTTTTATTTACAGGAACATCATAAATTTTCTTCAGTGGTTATTGCCTGTAATCATATTCATAGTATGATATGATTATGATAAGAAATGGAGTGAAAAAAATGACTTTAGGTGTATTGCCCCAAAAAAATAATCGTTATGCGCTGCGTATTTTAGGAAGCTGCGGTGAATTTACCTCAGAGGAACTTTTACGGTTATCGGAATTGACGGCCAGGTTTGGCAGTGGCAGGATTACGGCTACCAGTAGAGGAACTGTTGAATTGAATGGGGTGGCTGAAAGCGAGCTGAAGGCTGCAATTGAGGCTGTACAGGCAGCGAAACTTCGTCTGGGTGGAACAGGGGCAACGGTTCGGGCTGTTGTAGCCTGTAAAGGCACCGACTGCCGCAAGGGTATGTTTGATGTGCATACTCTGGCCTGTAAATTAGATGAAGAATTTTATGGCATTGATGTGCCGAAAAAGTTTAAAATCGGGGTCTTTGGCTGTCCCAATAGTCTGGGGAAGGCTATGGCCCAAGATGTAGGTATTATGCCGTCTTTTACGAAAACAGGAAAATTTGAAATCTATATTGGTGGATTGCTGGGCAACAGACCGGTTCAGGGAAAGCGCATTCCGGTCCCTTTACAGGAAGACAGGCTCGTTGATGCCATAAAATATATCTTGGATGTCTATAAGGCCAATGGTATTTATCCACAGCGCCTGCGTGCTGTATTAGACAATAAAACGGAATTGTGGCAGGAAATAAACTGTTATTTTGAATCTCTGGCAAAGTGAAGTTAAATAAAAAATTATTGTCCCTGCTATTTTTAAAATCTTTAAAAATTATCTTTGACGATTAAGTAAGATTATATAACGTCATTTTTTTTCACAAAGTCCTATAATTAGATTTGTAAGCAGTAATGCAAAAAATATTTAAGGAAGTGGACTTTATGAAATTCAAAAATCTTGTATTAACAGTAGGCGCATTGATGATGCTTGCCTTTACTTCTGTCGCTGCGGCTGCTCCTAGCCAGGTAAATCGCAGTATGACGGCAATTAATGCTGCCAAAGCAGAAATCCCGGCTGTCTGTGAGCTGATTGGTTATAATGTGGACGGTGATACAAGCATTATCACTTTTAAAGATCCGAATACTTTGGAAAGGTATGTTGTTGATGTAAACACAGCGACTGCCAAGGTAGAGGAAATTGAAGTAAAAGGCGCTACCTTCGTTATGGGCAGTACCATGGTCACTAAAACTCCGGCAGATATAGAAAAAATCGTTCTGCAAAATTATCCTAATGCCTACGAAATAGTTATTACCCAAGGACAGGATGGCAATAATATTTATTATGTAGCCGATTTTCTTACTGACAAGTTTGACGGCGAATTGAAATTAGATCCTGTTACAGGCGCGATCTGCGAACGTGAACTGGAATATTTCTAAGTGAAAAACAAAATGAGTACATCATTTGATGTACTCATTTTGTTTTTTAGAAAACTTTTAAAATATCGTCGTTGGTCAAGGTGGTTACAGGTTTTAGAGGCAGCGGTTTCCCAGCTGGCTGGCTTAATTGCTTATCCATCCAGACAATATCGAGCCACCGGTTGAATTTATAACCTGCTTTAGGATGAGGTCCCAGATCTCTGAAGCCCAAAGCTTTATGAAAGTCGATACTGCGCTGATTCTCGACGGTAATACAGGCATAAACATTATAAAAACCCTGTTTTTGCAGCAGATCTAAAAGGCAGTGGTAGAGCTTTCTGCCGATACCGCTGTTTTGTGCTTTTGGGGCCAGGTAGATAGAAAGATCGGCATCATAAAGGTAGGCCATGCGTTCCTGATAGGCCGAACCATAGGCGAAGCCTAATATTTTACCATTGCGTTCATAAACTAAATAGGGATATTTACTGCTGATTTTTTGCATCCGCGCAGTAAATTCTGCCAGCCCGGGCGGTTCATATTCAAAAGAAATAGTCGTTTCCAGAATATAAGGCGCATAAATTTCCAGGATCCCGGCGCTGTCAGCCGGTGTGGCAAAACGTATCTGTTCCTGCATACTCACAAGCCTCCTGGTTTTATTGACGCTCGTTTAAAATGCGTTTGAAAATCGCAAACATAACTTCTGCAACGTCGTCGTTAAATTTGATCGCGATAGAGTCACCGTCTTTTTGAGTAAAGTAAATGATATTGACAGAAAGGTTGGCGTTATCTAAATCGCTGAGCTCTACGACCCTGGCCATTTTATTGCTCAGATAAATGACGCGCTGGTTTGTAAGGAAAAGGTAGCCGATGTCGACAACAGCGGTCACTTCTTCGGTAAAATGAGGATGCTCGATTTTCTCACCTTTGAAGGAAATAGTTTCATCAATTTCCAGACGGCGGGTCAATTCAAAATAATTATCTTCTTTTTCTATGGTTTTATGTTCGCAGAAGCCTGCCTGTTGAGCGGCAGCATGGCAGATTTCGCCATCATTCAGCGGAAAGTCGACTTTGATGTCTCCTAAAGGAGCGTTTTCTGCCGACCACAAATAGCGGTATTTGTCTAAAGCATTTTGAATATTGGGTTTAAATTCATAAGGGATATCCAGTTTAGCGCAGATTTCGCGCAGTGTAGCTTCTTCATCGGGACTGAAACGCTGCTGTTCAGCAATTTCGTCGAATTTTTTGTTAAAGTAATTATGAAAAACCTGGACGCGTATATCGTAGCCGTCTTCGTAATCATAACCGAAAATAGTATTGATATCGTCGATCGGCAAAGTTTCTTCACCGTCGATTATTTGGCGGCAGCGGGCGAAATAAGCCGCTTTTTTAGCGCCATTATCGGCCAGACGCTGCAGATTTTCAGGCAGTTCCAGGACCTGTGCCAGATGCCTGCTTTCTTCAAAAACAGGATCATCTTTACTTTGTGCCGTGAGGTAAACATGATCGGCTACCTTGCGGTACATACTGCTGCGGTATTCAATATTGCTGCTGTCAAATTTTGCACCCCAGGTTTTGACGAAGTTACTGACGATAGCTGCTGTCAATTCGGTGGCTTTAGTACTTTCGGCCAGAAAATTATTTATTTCAACTAAGGCGTTCTGACTGGGCTTACTGCCAAAGAGTTTACTCATCATACCCTGGGTCTCTAATTCCTGCTTTTCAAATCCGTTCACTGGTATGCTCCTTTTCTTACTTAAATTAAATGATAATGTAAATAATATTATAGATATTATACAAGAAAAACTGCAAAAAGTCATTTACCTGTCTATATTTAAAATGAGAAGAAAAAATATAAGCACAGGAAATTTTAGCGGTAGAACACTTGAAAAACTGTAGGGTGAGTTTTTTTTATATAAATGCTATGATATAATCAAGTTAATAATAGTTG
Source organism: uncultured Phascolarctobacterium sp. (assembly GCA_900545535.1). Classification (GTDB taxonomy): domain Bacteria; phylum Bacillota; class Negativicutes; order Acidaminococcales; family Acidaminococcaceae; genus Phascolarctobacterium. The sequence continues at coordinate 37,651 of UQZN01000012.1, read as the reverse complement.
ATTTGGAGATGAGTTTATGTCCTTGTTGGATGAGAGAGGTACAGGGGCTATAAGCTGGCAGCGTAATTTGGCCATATTGTGGTGTGGCGTGTTTTTTGCCTGTGCCAGTTACACGATGGTAGTTCCGTTTTTGCCTGTTTATTTATTGCAGGAACTGCATGTTGAAAGCAGCGAAGTAAATTTTTGGAGCGGTCTGGTTTATTCAGTGACCTTTTTAGGCGCGTCGATCATGGCTCCATATTGGGGAGCAAGGGCCGACAGGGTCGGGCAGCGCCGGATGGCGATCCGTGCCGGTTTTGGTCTGGCCTTTACCTACTGGCTGGCAGGGATTTCACAATCGCCGGAACAGCTTTTAGGCGTGCGTATTTTGACCGGATTGATCAGCGGGTTTGTGCCTGCGTCAATGTCGCTGGTGTCTTCAACACTGCCTGAAAGCCGTATGGGCTGGGGTATGGGATTGATGCAGACTGCCGTTGCCAGCGGCAGTATTTTAGGGCCGATGATGGGCGGTTATTTCAGTTCCTGGTTTGGAATGAGGCTGTCCTTTTTTGTGGCCAGTTGTTGTTTGGCTTTAGCAACGATAATGGTTGTATTTTTTGTGCGTGATGTTCAGCATGCGCCGGAAGAAGGCAAGGAAAAGATCAATCTGTGGCAGGATCTGCAGGAATCACTGCATAATAAAGGCCTGCTGTACGTGATGACGATGTTCTTTTTGATTCAGGTGTGCACGATGATCATCCAGCCTTTGGTAACCATGTATGTGTCACATTTGATGGGCAGGATGGATGAATCTGTCGTCAAAGCGGCAGGCATCATTTTTTCACTGGCTGGTATTGCCGGGATCATTGCTGCTCCGTTTTGGGGCAAACGCGGTCAGCAGCTTGGCTATACGAAAGTATTATGCTTTGTGTTGATGGCTGCAGGATTGATCAATCTCTGCCAGATCTTTGTGCAGGACATCTGGCAGTTTGCCGGGATCCAATTTGTGTACGGCCTCTTCCTGTCCGGCGCTGTACCTAATGTCAATGCCAGGTTGGTAGAAGTCACCGATCCTTCCATGCGCGGCAAAGCTTTTGGGCTTGTAACGTCGGCGCAGCAGTTCGGCGGCGTGATAGGACCGCTGCTGGGCGGCTTTTTAGGCGGTTTTTTGCTGACGCGCTATATTCTGGTGATTACAGGAGTTATTTTGCTGCTGGCAGGCAGTTACACGTATTTGACGAAGGTCAAAAAAACAGCCGAAGCATGACGGTAGCTTTAAAAACTTACATTATGAAACTTTGGTGAATTCCCGGTTTAAACCTCTTGACTAAAAATTAGTTTGAGTGAATAATTAAGGTAGTAACGGAGCTTAATTACTCCATGAAAGAGAGTGAGTTAGATGTTAAAAGAATTTGAAGGGCAGATGCCCAAAATCGACAAAAAAGCCCATGCTTTTGAAAGTGCTGATCTGATCGGCAAAGTAGAAATGAAAGAATACAGCAGTGCCTGGTTCAATGTCACGATCCGCGGCGACGTCAACCGGATCGAGGTAGGGCGTTACAGTAATATCCAGGACAACAGCTGTCTGCATGTAGCTGATGATTATGCCTGCATCGTCGGTGACTTTGTTACAGTTGGCCACGGAGCTATCCTGCATGCCTGCACTGTTGAAGATCATTGCCTGATAGGGATGCATGCTACTGTACTTGACGGCAGCGTTATCGGACATGGTTCTATCGTAGCTGCGGGAGCCGTAGTAACAAAAGGAACGAAAGTTCCGCCTTTTTCACTGGTGGCTGGTATTCCTGCCAAGATAATCAAAACTCTGGACGAAAGCAATCTGGAAAATATCCATGCCCAGGCTGTAAAATATAAAGATTTGTGGAGCAAGCGTCATAATATTATGCCTGATATAGACGGTGAGACTTACCATGGTGAAAAAATCGTATAAAATGTGAACATGAGGGAGCTGCTTGTAAGCAGCTCCTTTTTAATTTCCCGTCAGCAGGAATAAACATTTATAGCGGCGAATATATATGCTAGTCAGTATACGTGAGAGGAGTTGCCCTATGAAAGAAATGATAAAAAAATATTTAGCAGAGCAGTATGAAGCTTATGTGAAAGATTTGGAGACATTGACTAATATTGATTCAGGTAACGGAGATTTGCAGGGAACAGAAGCCGCTAATAAATTTGTGGCAGCAAAAATGCAGGAGCTTGGTGCGACGACTGAATTTCGCTATAATGACAGAGCGTGTCATTTGATTTCCCGACTGCAGGGAACCGGTAAATTGAGTATTTTGCTCGTAGCTCATGTTGACACGGTATTCAATCGCGGCGAAGCTGCCAAACGTCCCTTTAGAGTTGATGAAAACGGCTTTGCTTGGGGCCCTGGCGTTGGTGATGACAAAGCTACGGTAGTGGAAGTCATTTATGGTTTGAAAGCTTTGCTGCAAGCCGGGTTTACTGATTTTAAGGAAATAATTTATTATACGAATGGCGAAGAGGAAGGCGGTTCACCAACGGCAGAAGGAATTGTGGCCGAGCTGTCGCAGCAGGCTGATTTTGCTGTGATCATGGATGTGGCGCGTCCGGACTGGGGAATTGTCACCCAACGCAAGGGCAATGCCAAATATAAGGTCCAGGTTACCGGTATCGGCGGACATCATGGCAATGCTTCGCAGCATTGTGCCAATGCTATTCATCAGCTGGCGTATACCATTACTGAACTGCACAAACTGGCCAGCCCTATGCCTGGAGATCCGGCTGATTTTACGGCTAAAGCTTTAGCTGAGCGTGGTATTGTCGATTCAGGCCAGTTTATACCGCAGAACACTGTTAATGTCGGCGTCATTGGTTCAACTAATGATAAGATCAGTGTCATACCAGGAGATGCTTATTGCGAAGTTAATGTTCGTTGTTTTTCTGTAGCTGAGCAGGAACGGTTAGACAGAGAAATCAAAGCTTTAGCAGATAAAATAGTTGTTGCCGGGACAAAAGTTGAAATTACAGGCGGTATTGTGACAGGTCCGATGGAAAAAACGCCGCAGGTACAGAAAATGGTCGATGTTTACAGCAAGATAGTCAGTGAAGAATTTGGCGGTAAGGTTACTGAATGGGTGGCCGGAGGCTTGACTGACGGTAACAGAACTGCAAAATATATTCCGACCTTAGATGCTTTGGGAGTAGAAAACTATGATGAGCATACGGATCATGAATCTGTTGATTTAAAAACTGCTGTTCCCAGAACTACAGCTTTTGCTTTGACACTGGCAGAATTAACAAAAATATTTTAATTTTTTTTTTGCAGGCAGTCGCAGACTGCCTGCAATTATGTTAAACTAATAAAGATATAAGAAATCTGCGAGATAAGGGATGAAAGCATGGGAAAAAAAGACAATAAATATTCTAAAGCCACAGCATCATTGAGCGAAGGTGGGATTTTCGGCTTAGGACGGCCGATAGATTTTACTGACGGAATTACAAGGATCGCACTTATTTGTACTATCTTAACAGCTGTAGCGGCAACTTTTTGGAAAACTATGGGCGGTGCTGATACAGAAACTGCCATGTATTTCGGGCTCAATACGGCGGCTGCGTTTTTCTTTTCCTGGCTGATAGCGCAGGAGCTTGATCCGGACCGTAAGCTGGGCGGTATTATCGGCGGAGGTCTGAGTATCATAGCAGCTTTTACCTTGGGCGAAGGAAATGCTCTCGTGCTTTTATGGCTGCTGTTTATCCTGAGGATGTTGAATCGTACTTCCGGTTCAAGGCATAAGATCGGTGATAATGTACTTTTGATTTTTATTGCCTATTGGCTTGGCAGAGATGGTTATTGGCTTTATCCGGTGCTTACCGGTACGGCTTATATTATCGAAAGTCAGATCAAAGGCGGATATTACAGAAGTCTCTATTTAGGCGGCTTGGCTTTTGCGGTTACGGCAATGGCGGATACTTCCATGAAAGCCCACAGCCTTTCCATGATTTATGTTTATCTGATGGCGCTTTGTTTTATTTTGTTCTTGCCGGAAATAAGAATGGCGGCTTTGACAGAAGCCAAAGGAGATATAGATGGCAAACGTATCAGTACGCAGCGGTTGCAGGTTGCTCAGGGCGCTTTTTTAATGATCGGTTTTTCGCTGCCGTGGGTGCACGGCGAGACTCAGGCAGCAGCCCTGACTCCGGCCTGGATGGCAGGGATCGGTGTAGGGGTTTATTTGTTAGTCGATGCTATTCAAAAAGCTATATTTGAAAAAAATAAACAATAAATTTCAGGAGGTTTTTAGCATGAGTGAAAACAGAAAAATCAGATTTACAACTAATAAGGGAGTATTTACTGTAGAAATGTTTGAAGATAAGGCACCTAAAACAACTGAGAATTTTATCAAACTGACAGAAAAAGGTTTTTATAACGGGATCGTTTTTCACCGTGTTATTGACGGCTTTATGATTCAGGGCGGTGATCCTACCGGTACTGGTATGGGTGGCCCAGGATATAAAATTGACGACGAATTCGGTGAAGGGCTGAAGCATGATGACGAGGGTATTCTTTCAATGGCCAACGCCGGCCCGAATACTGGGGGCAGCCAGTTTTTTATTACTTTAGCGCCTACCCCGTGGCTTAACGGACACCATGCTATTTTTGGCAAGGTCGTTGATGGGATGGATGTTGTGCGTTTGATAGGCGTAGTTCCTACTGATTTCCGTGACCGTCCTAAAGAGGATGTAATTATGGAAAAGGTAGAGGTTATAAAATAATTTGCCTGCGTATGTGTATATCCTGCGCTGCAGGGATGCCTCACTTTATACGGGCTGGACAAATAACCTGGAAAAACGTCTTGAAGCGCATAACAGCGGCAAAGGGGCGAAATATACCCGTGGACGCTGTCCCGTAACTTTAGTCTATAGTGAAACGCTGGTAACCAGAGAAGAAGCACTGCATCGCGAATGTGAGATCAAAAAGATGACCAAAGCTGCTAAATTAGCCTTAATTGAGCAAAATATAAATGAATATAAGTAAAAATATTAAAAAAATTACAAAAAATAGCAAAAGAGAGTTGCTTTATTGTAAATAATAGGCTATAATGGGCTGGTGAGTGAGATGTTCAAGCTCCTCATTAAAGTAATTTTTAGGAGGCCCAGAAAATGACTGGCAAAGTAAAATGGTTTAACGCAGAAAAAGGTTATGGTTTCATCGAACGCGAAGATGGTGGCGACGTATTCGTTCATTTCTCCGCTATTCAATCCGAAGGCTTCAAAACCCTCGAAGAAGGTCAAGCAGTTGAATTTGACGTAGTTGAAGGCAACCGCGGTGAACAAGCTGCCAACGTTGTTCGTCTGTAATTGATATAGATTAAAAATTTTTTTAATATATAGCAGCATATGAACAGAAAAGCAAGGCGCTACCTATTGGTAGCGCCTTTTTTCTTTTTGGTAAAAGTCTGAGTTTAATTTGAGTTTAATAACAGATTTTAAATTTTAATATCCGGAAGCATTGTTGTGAAGGAAGAAGCTTATTGATATAATAAAATGATAAAGTTGATAGTAAATTTTAAGAGGAAAGGAAGTGTAAAGCATTGGAAAATATACGGCAGGGTCTTAACGAGTCTCAGCTTGAGGCTGTTACTTCTACAGAGGGGTTTATACGTGTTATAGCCGGGGCCGGTTCGGGTAAAACAAGGGCGTTAGCAAGGCGTTTTGCTTATCTTGTCAACGAGGTCGGAATTCTTCCGGGAAATATTCTCTGTGTTACTTTTACTAATAAATCGGCTAATGAAATGCGCCAGCGCATTCATAATCTGACTGGCGATAATGATACAGGTTATATAAGCACTTTCCACAGTTTCTGCGTATCTGTTTTGCAGGAAGACAGCCATGCTTTGCAATATCCTAAAAGCTTTCTCGTTTTGGACAATGCTGATATTGACTCTATGCTGAAGCTTATTTACGAAGAGCGTGGGCTGACGCTTAGAAATATGACCTTCAGCAAAGCCCGGGATATGATTGAGATCAGAAAGATATTTAAAGAACCGGAATATTATCTGGATATGCTCAACATGTCGCTGGATACGCTGCGGCAGAAATACCTGGCGGCAACAGAGCCGGCGGATATGATTTTTTATGGATATTTATATCAGGAGAAAAAATGCTTTGGACTTGATTATAATGATCTGATCAAATTTACTTTATATATTTTTGAACAGAACGAAGCTATTAAAAATAAATGGCAGCAGCGGCTGGAATATATTATGATCGACGAGTTTCAGGATATTGATGAACTGCAGTATAAATTGATGTCCGTACTGTGTGCCTATCATAAAAATCTGTTCATTGTCGGTGATCCTGACCAGACTATTTATACCTGGCGTGGTGCTAATGTCCGCTATTTACTGGACTTTGATAAAGTATTTCCCGGCGTAAAAACTATAATGATGATGCAGAATTATCGCTCTACGCCGCAGATCGTTGCTGTTGTTAATGACCTGATCAATAAAAATAAATTCCGCATCAAAAAAGAACTTACTGCAACGCTTGCGGACGGCAAACAGGTGGTCTGTCATCATGCAGCTAATTCTGAAGCAGAAGCATTATGGCTGGCAGAACAGATTCAGGTGCTGCACAGCCAGGAAATCGCTTACAGGGACATCGCTGTTTTATATCGCGCTCACTATGTTACCAGGTGTGTGGAAGAGGTTTTTTTACGGGAAAAAATACCATATACTATCTACAGCGGTGTACAGTTCTTTAACAGAATGGAAATAAAAGACGCGCTGGCCTATTTGCGTTTGCTTGCATATAAAGATGATCTGGCGTTTATGCGGGTGGCAAATGTACCGAAACGTAATATTGGGGAAAGACGCATAAAATTTTTACAGGAATATGCCGCTGAATACCAATGTTCTTTGTATGAGGCTTTAGTAATAAATCTGGAAAATGAGATTTTTAAAGGGACCAAAGCAGCACAGTTTGTTGCTTTGGTTGAAAGATTTGCCGCTGATTACGCCGAAAGACAAATTTCAGAATTGCTGTCGGCAGTTTTAAATGAAAGTGGTTATGAAAAAATGCTGCGGACAGAAGGCAGTCAGGAACGGCTGGATAATCTGGCGGAACTTAAGCAGTCGGTTTATGAATATGAAACTTCTTGCGGCGAGGAAAGTACGTTGGAACACTACTTGTCACATGTGGCTTTGTTTACTAATAACGATACAACTGACAACAGTGATAAAGTAAAGTTAATGACGGTACATTCTGCTAAAGGGTTGGAGTTTCCCTATGTATTTTTATGTGCTATGAATGAAGGCGTTTTTCCGTCTAAAAAAACAGATACTATACAGCGGATGGAGGAAGAGCGCAGGCTTGCGTTTGTAGCCATGACCCGTGCGCAGAAAGGTCTGTTCCTTTCAGAAGCTGATGGTAGGAATTTTGATGGTTCGCCGCGTTATCCTTCACGTTTTTTGCTGGATATTGACCCGTCGTTGCTTAGTTATACGCAGCCACCACAGGAAGGTTTGATAAGAGAAGTCAAAGATTATCTTGTAATCAGTGAACGTTATCTTGCAGATGAAGAAAATCAGTCATTATTAGCTGCAGGTCAACGTGTCAGACATAGTATTTTCGGAGGCGGTGTTGTTATTGAAGTTGATTTGATTAAAGCTGCTTATCTTGTTAAGTTTGATAGTATCGATACGCCGCGCGGTATTTCTTTTAGAGCAAAATTGGAAAAGTGCTGAAGTATTCAGCAAAAATCTGGTAGAGGTAATGAAATAATAGTCTGTTAAACGTATTTCTGCTGAGAAATACGTTTTTCTTTTTGTGTTTTCCCTTGCATTCATTTATAATTATTATATATAGCAGTGATTGATTTTAAGGAGTGGAGGTGCAGTATGCGTTCAATAATCAAAGTTTTGACGTACGTTTTGCTGGCGCTTATGATGTTTGTACCAGTTAGAAGCGGCTGGGCGCATGAATATACGCCTGCTGAAAAGAAAATGATCGACGCGGCGTATAGAGATGCACATTGGACTACTGTTGCAGCTGCCGCCTGCATAGGCGCATATTCACCGGAAGATGCGCCGGAGTTTGGCTATCTGCGTGATTACGGCTGGAAAATCGTCCCGCATAAGGTGAAAAAAGGAAAATTAGAGGCCAATTTTATTGTGGCTAAAAATAAGACCAGGCGCGGCAGTGATGTTTATATAGTTGCTTTTCGCGGCAGTGCCAGTAAAAGTGACTGGACCGTTAATTTGAATACGGATAAAGTCCCTTATGGCGGAAGTGATCTTGAGGGATTTATCGAATATGCTGAACGCCCTGAAAAGGATAAAAGCGTGCCGATGGTGCATAAAGGGTTTAATGATTATGTGAATACTGTTCTGGAAACAATGGTCGACACCAATGACGATGGCATTGATGAAGTTTTGTTTAATGAGATTCTGGCAAATACAGATACTCGCGTATTACTTACTGGGCACAGTTTGGGCGGAGCCGTGGCTACTTTACTGGCGGAGCGCCTGGTAAGTATGGGTGTTGATAAAAACCGTGTACCGGTGATAACTTTTGGCGCGCCTGCGATAGGAAATGCCGCTTTTGCCGAAGCCTACAGTGATAGCGTTGACCTGCGCAGAATCACTAATAATGCTGATCCTGTTCCAGGGAGCCTGCAAACATTTTTTGGTGGCTATAAACAGTTTGGCAAACATCATAAATACAATCTTTCCCGGAAGCTGAGTGACTTTCAGCATGATATGGGAATGTATTTTGATTACAGTATGCGAGAATATTATGCGGCCTTAGATAAAGCTGAAGCTGCCGGCGTACGTGAGAAGCTGCCGCTGCAGAAACTGGAAGGATCTGACCCGCTGGTGGCAGTCTGGATCGGCAGCAGCCGCGAGGTTGACAAACGGGATTATGTTCCGGATATCAAAAGATTTGTTATGAATGAATATCAGATGATGCTGCCGCGGTATGTGATCGTGGATACCGAAACGAAGCTCTATGATGACAGTGTTTATGCGATGGAAAAATTTTATCAGAAAGCACGGGAGCTGGGTGCTGATTATATTTTAATAGTCGAAATCGATGGAAGGGTACTTAATGACCGCGAAAAGTGGTATATTAATATGAATCAAAGTGTCTTTACTGTTGATGGTGGGCTGGTAACGATGAACAGCTTTGCGCGTTTTGTTTCGCCGGTTTCCGGTAATATTCAGGCAACGACCTTTGTCTTGGAGCAAAGCCGTGAGGAGCTCAAAAAGCATCTGCCTTTTGTCAAATTGGATCAGCATGCTTCGCCGCGGCGGCTATGATTAAAATTTTATAAATAGGTGTGAGAAAAGTATGAAACAGGAAAAAATGGAAAGTCTGGCACAGGAATTGATGGTTTGCAGAGAATGTCCACTGCGGGAAGCGGCAAAAGCCCCTGTGGGGTGGTTTGGCAATTATGACAGTCCGATTGTTTTTGTAGGTGAAGGCCCCGGCGGCGTGGAGGATGACTACGGCTGTCCGCTTATCGGCCCATCCGGACAACTGTTGGATAAAGCTCTGTGGGCTGCAAAGATGACACGTGACCGTGTTTTAACGACTAATATCATTAAATGCCGTCCTAAGGGTAACCGCACTCCGAATATTGCTGAGGCTGATTTTTGCGCACAGCGCTGGCTGGATAAGGAACTGGAGATATTGCAGCCTAAGGTAGTGGTTGCTTTAGGCAGTGTCGCACTGCATTACCTGGGAAATCAGGATATGCGTATTACCAGGGACCGCGGAAAATGGTTCAAAACGAAACATGGTTTTGACTGTATAGCGACTTTTCATCCTGCGTATTTGCTGCGTATCAGTAATATCAAAGCGCTTAATGCTGCTAAATGGGATGTCTTTCATGATCTGGAGGCGGCCAGAGAAAAAGTTTTGGCGGCAGAGCCTGATTATGTGTTGATGTCAGAAGAAAAAACTGATCTTTTTAAATTGTTTCAACGACGCCAATAATGAAAGAGCTGCAGAAAAAAATATGAAAAAATCCAGGTTAGGTATTGCTAACCTGGATTTTTTATGCTATACTCAAAATCAAGTTAGACAGGGCTAACCAAACGATGTGATTTCGACCCTTCTTTCTTTGATCACTCATAAACAATAACCGGAGCCTTGCCGGTAGCTGCGTTTGGTTAGCTGAACTAACTTTTGTTAAAGGAGTTATCATGCAGTTTGAATTACATGGCTTTAAAAGTTTTGATGAATTACTGGCTTTTCATTGCGCACCGGCGTTAGCTGGTATCAAACCGGCCAATCTTGTCAGCTGTCCTACGGTATCGATGCCTGTGGTTGCGCCGCTTTTGACGGTTTATACTAAACAATTTGCCGATAGGGGCATTGCTTTTGAAGTTTTGTGCCATTGTACTGCACGAACTTTGATTTTGGTTTATCAGCCTCGGCAGATTGAAGCTTTGCTGCAGAAACAGGAAGTCAGTTGTTATTTAAAAGAGCTTGGTTATAAAACAGACTCTGTACATTCTCTGCTGCGGCAGCTAGGGAGCCGGGTATCCTGCAGTAACGATTTTCCACATGAGATAGGTATCTTTTTAGGCTATCCATTGGCGGATATCAAAGGGTTTATTGAGAATAAAGGACAGAACTGTAAATGCAGCGGTTATTGGAAAGTATATGATGATGTCGAACATGCCAGGTGTTTGTTTGACGCATATAATAAATGCCGGGACAGGTTGTTGAAGGCAGTAGCCGAAGGCGTACCTTTACATCTGGCAGCGGCTTCTTTTTAAGGAGGTTTTATTATGGAAAAGATTCCTGTTATTTATTGGTCTGGTACCGGTAATACTAAACTTATGGCCGAGGCTGTAGCCGAAGGTATTGGTACTGCAGCGGTACTAAAAAGCGTTGGCGATATGACGGCGGAACAGGCTGCTGGATATTCAGCGCTGGCATTGGGCTGCAGTGCTATGGGCGCTGAAGTTCTGGAAGAATACGAATTTGAGCCTTTCTTTACAGCGTTAGAACCGCTTTTGCAAGGTAAAAAGGTTGTGATTTTCGGTTCTTACGGTTGGGGCGGCAGTTACATGAATGATTGGGAGCAGCGCGTCAAAGCGGCGGGCGCCGAGTTGGTTGCACCGGGACTTTTAGTTTTGGGAGCTCCTGATGAAGCGGCAGTTGCAAGCTGTCGCGAGCTGGGCGCGGCTTTAACTAAAGCATAACTTTACTTCTCCGTCATAACTACGGTAAGAGCAGACTGTGGTTATGTCCTTTAATATTCCATTTCTCCAAATGCAGATAACCGGGTCCCATAAGGGATTCCGGTTATCTGCATTTTATTTTAAATGTACGTTTAATAATCATCATAAACGGATACAAAATTTAGATAATGAAGAGCTTACTTGAAAGCGGGCCGTAAGTAGCTTATAATAAAGACGAAGGTAAGGAGTTGTTTTGATGGAATCTTTGATGAAGATCAACGATCCGATCCTCTTAGCACTGATTGCGACGGGGTTCACCTGGTTTATGACCGCTCTTGGCGCGGCGATGGTATTTTTCTTTAAAGAAATCAACAAACGAGTTTTAAATATGATGCTGGGCTTTGCCGCAGGTATCATGGTGGCAGCGTCCTTTTGGTCGCTTTTAGCTCCAGCCATAGAAATGGCTGAGCAAAGCAGTTTACCAGCCTGGCTTGTTGCTGCGATCGGTTTTTTGGGTGGTGCGGCTTTTTTGTGGCTGGCGGATAGATTGCTGCCGCATGCGCATTTTTTTGCCAAAGATGGAGAAGTGGAAGGTATTCCCACTAATTGGCGTCGTAGTATTTTACTGGTATTTTCAATTACTTTGCATAATATTCCTGAAGGGCTGGCGGTCGGCGTTGCTTTCGGCGCGGCTGCGAATAGTATGAGTGATACGGGCCTGCTGGCTGCGATAGCGGTTGCTTTGGGTATCGGTATCCAGAACTTTCCTGAAGGTGCCGCTGTTTCCATTCCGCTCAGGCGAGAAGGTGTTTCGCGGATGAAGAGCTTTATGTATGGACAGGCTTCCGGGCTGGTAGAACCGATAGCAGGTGTTATTGGTGCGGCTATGGTCACTTCAATGGAAGCTATTTTGCCGTATGCATTGGCTTTTGCCGCCGGCGCGATGTTGTATGTTGTGGTTGAAGAATTGATACCAGAGTCTCAAAGCGGCGGTGAGCATGAAAGCGCCGATCTTTCAACAATTGGTTTTATTATTGGTTTTACGGTCATGATGATTTTGGATGTAGCTTTAGGGTAAAAGCGGCTGGAGCCGCATTTATAATTAATTAAGTGATAAAATTTTATTAAGGAGTGAGTACGAATGGGCGAAAAGAAATTCTACATCTGTAAACATTGCGGTAATATGATTGGGATGATTCAAAGCAGCGGAGTAAATGTTGTTTGCTGCGGCGATCCCATGACAGAACTGAAACCTAATACAGTGGAGGCGTCACAGGAAAAACATCTGCCGGTAGTTACTATTGAAGGCAATATCGTAAAAGTAAAAGTCGGCAGCGTTGAGCATCCTATGACAGAGGAACACCATATTGCCTGGATTTATCTGGAAACAGAACAAGGCGGACAGCGGAAGAAACTGGCTGTTGGTTCTAAACCTGAAGCTGAATTTGCGTTGGCAGGCGGTGATAAGGTTATAGGTGTTTACGAATACTGTAATCTGCATGGCTTATGGCTGACTAAGGTTGAATAAAAATTGCAGGCTGAACAGGACGGTGCTTACCGTCCTGTTTTTTTATAAAATAAGCAGACGGGATTTTTTCAGAGCAGGACTTTTGAGGAAACTGGTAGAATTAAAGTATATAAGTAATATTAAGGGAGGGACGAGTAATGAGTGAATTCAGTGAAAAATTGGGTATGGAAGTTGGTAATGCATTTAAGAGCGGTTATAATTGCAGTGAAGCTATCGTTGAAGCCTTTCGCAAATATGCAGGCGTCGACATTGACGATAATGCTTTTCGCCTGGCGTCGGGATTTGGCGGCGGTATTGGTCACGCCCGTAATATTTGCGGCGCTTTAGTTGGCTGCACAATGGTTATCAGTACCTTGATCGGACGCAATACTCCTGAGGAAAAACCGTTGAAGGAAATTTATCCTGTTACAAAAGAGTTCCACGATCGGTTTGAAAAGGAATTTGGCTCAACGATGTGTAAGGATTTGATGCCTTATGAATTCAATACTCGTGACCATCTGAAAAACTGTTTGAAGCTTACGAACCGTATCGGTAAGTTTTTAGCGGAATTTTTAGAAGAAAAAGGTTTGCTTGCAGGTCAGTAAAAGCTTTAGCTCAGTGCCGATTGGAGGTGCTGAGCTATTTTATTGAATAAAATAGCAGGAAAACGCAGTCTGGGTGTATAATATAAACATATTATGTTTTTAAATAAGCAGTATGTGCAGGCTGAGTTCGCAAGGAGGAAAAGCTGATGATTGTCGGAATCGGTTGTGATTTGACTGAAATACAGAGAATAAAAAAAGCTTTGACAATAGAAAGATTTGCGGCAAGAGTTTTTTCTGTTTCAGAACAAGAATATTGCGAAGCTCGCGGAATGCAGAAATTTGCAAGCTATGCTGCGAGATTTGCGGCTAAAGAAGCTTTGCTGAAAGCTTTGGGAACAGGGCTGAGAGGCGGCCGGCTTATTGATATTGAAGTTTATAATGATTGTATGGGAAAGCCAGGCATACGTTTGAGCGGTTATTTTGCTGCTCTGGCAGAGGAACGCGGCGTCAGAGAAATATATCTTTCGTTGAGCCATACTAAAGATATTGCTATGGCTCAGGTTGTATTGGAGGGATAACGATGAAACTGGTTTTTGCAAAAGAAATGCAAACTTTGGATCAGCAGTCTGCAGAGCAGATCGGTTTGCCGACAATGGTGCTGATGGAGAATGCAGGTAAAGCTGTGGCAGAAACGGCTGCAGATTTTTTAGAAGATTGTTTTGGTAAAAATATCGTTATTTTTACAGGTAAGGGCAATAATGGAGGCGATGGACTGGTTGTCGCACGCTGGCTGGTCAGTCAGGGCGCACGTGTCAAAGTGTTTCTGGTATCGCCATGGCAGGATCTGACCGGAGATGCTGCGGCGCAGCTGCGTATCTGCCGGAAGTGCGGTATTGAATTATTTGCGCTAAAAGATGACAGAGGCAGCTGGGATGTGGCGGAAGTAAGCTGCCATAAGGCTGATTTGGTGATCGATGCTGTTTTAGGTACAGGATTTAATGGCGTTTTGCAGGGGTTCCAGCAACGGGTCTGCATGCTGATTAACAGTGTTGCTGTACCGGTGGTGTCTGTTGACGTGCCAAGCGGCGTCTGTGCTGATACAGGTATGGCCGATAAAAATGCAGTCCAGGCAGATATTACAGTTACTATGGCGCTGGCGAAGCCGGGCCTGTTTTTATATCCGGCGGCTGAATTGACTGGCGAGGTAGTTGTTGCCGATATCGGTATACCGGAAATACTTTTGGAACAGATGGACAGTAAGAAGTTTTTGCTGACGGAAAATATTGCTGCTGACTTGCTGCCGCAGAGGAATGGAAACTGTCATAAGGGTGAAGCAGGACGGGTGGTAATTACGGCCGGATCACCGGGATTTACTGGTGCGGCTGCTTTATGTGCGGAAGCTGCTGTTAAAGCTGGTGCAGGTTTGGTGAATCTGCTGACTCCGCTTTGCAGCCGTGAAGTTCTGGCTGTAAAATTGACAGAAGTTATGGTGGAAGGTTTGATCGAACGGATGCCAGGAGCGTTAGGTGGCGGCGCTGCGGGAGCTGTGCTGGATAAAGCCGGTCGGGCGGATGCCTTGGCTATAGGGCCGGGTCTTGGTACATCAGGAAGTACGATAGAGGTCATTCGGGAGATCCTGCAGGCGGTGGAAGTGCCTGTGATTATTGATGCCGATGCCTTGACTGCGCTGCAGGGACATACAGGCATTTTGAATACTATGAGAGCGCCGAAAGTTTTAACGCCGCATCCTGGAGAATTGGGCAGATTGTTAGATATGGAACCGGCAGAAGTTGATGCAAGACGACTGGAACTGGCTGGTAAATATGCTGTCGAGTGGGATGCCGTTCTTGTGTTGAAAGGTGCCCCGACTGTTATAGGCTGTCCCGACGGCAGCGTTTATATCAATACGACTGGTAACAGTGCCATGGCTACTGGTGGCAGTGGCGATGTGCTGACGGGTATCATTGCCGGTTTGACGGCGCAGGGGATTTCTCTGCAGGAAGCAGCTTTAGCCGGTGTTTATCTGCATGGTCTGGCTGGCGATCTGGCCAGCGGCGGGACTATTGGTCTGGCGGCTGGTGAAATCAGCGGATATTTGCCGCAGGTCCGCAGGATTGTTGAGCAGGGTGAATAAAAGATTTCACCGAAAGTTTGCAGATAAAAGGTGGGGTTTGTTTACAATACTTGTGCGGAAATGATAAAATTAAGTATTGGAGATGACAGAAAGGGAGATGCCGTTTGCAGAAGAAATTAGTTTTTGTTTTTGCACTTTTAAGCTGTTTGCTGTTTAGTTTAACGGCTTTTGCCTCGGAAATAACAGATGTCCGTTGGGGTGTTGATAAAACCAATGTGCTGAGATTCGTTGTAGATTGTGATAAGCCGACTGGTTATAAAATAACATTTGACGGCAATACGATGCTGGTCACGATGGAGGCTTCTTTGAGTGGTAAAGTCGGTCGGCTGCATAAGATAAAAAGCGATATTGCCAGTGAGATGCGCCTGGAGACAACGGACGGAAAAACTGTGCTGAAGGTGCCGCTGCAAAAGGCGATCGGCGGTAAAGATTATAAAGGGTTTACTTTAAAAAAAGACCCTGTTACCAAAAGGCCTGACAGAATAGTTATTGATGTTTTAGCTAATAAACGTCAGGCATCTGAGCCTGCAAAAACGACTCCCGCAGGCGGTAATAAAACTACCGCGAATAAGACAACCACACCGGTTGTGAGTAAAAGTGCCTATCGTACCAGCGGCGGTCTGAAAGACAAACGCATTACGCTGGACGCGGGGCACGGCGGCAGCGATCCCGGTGCTGTTGGGGCTAAAGGAACGAAAGAAAAAGACATTACTTTAAAAATAACTCAGAAGGTCGAAGAACTGCTGAAGAAAAAAGGCGCTAAAGTGACGATGACACGTGTTAAAGACGTTGATGTCTATGGCGTAAACGCTACGGACGCGCAGGAACTGCAGGCTCGTGTTGATGTTGCTGAGCGCAGTGCGGCTGATCTTTTTATCAGTCTGCATATCAATGCCTCAGTCAATAAAAACGTAGGCGGGTTCTCGTCCTATTATTATCCTAAAACAAGTCATGATGCCCAGATAGCAACAGCTATCCAAAAACGGATGACCAGTGGTTTTGGTCTGGATGATCTGGGTATCCGTCAGGCGAACTTCTACGTCAATAAACGCAGCAGCATGCCTTCGGCATTGATCGAAATGGCGTTTATAACCAATGCCAAAGAAGAAAAA
Source organism: uncultured Phascolarctobacterium sp. (assembly GCA_900545535.1). Classification (GTDB taxonomy): domain Bacteria; phylum Bacillota; class Negativicutes; order Acidaminococcales; family Acidaminococcaceae; genus Phascolarctobacterium. The sequence goes on along the minus strand of UQZN01000012.1, from coordinate 21,194 downwards.
TTGCTGAACAGCAATTGGTTCCAAAGTAAATTAGCTAAGGCAATTGCTGATGGTATTGAGGATTATTTTAAATGATGTGGGAGGCCAATATGTTAAAGAAATTTGCAGTACTCTGCACTTTACTGCTTTGCCTGTTGGTTGTAGGCTGTAGTGAGGATCAAACCGCTACGGTTAACCCGCAGCCTGAAACTAAACAAACGCAAAGCGATAAGGATAAAGAAATCACCGTAACTGTTTATCATGCGCCCGCAAACGGCGAAGAATATCTGCTGCCGGAGAAAGTGACCCGTAAAATGGGAACAATGACTGCTCCTGAGGTTGCCTTAGATGTTTTAGTGAACAGCAGTCCGCAGGATACTGAGAAAATGGTCAGTCTGTTTCCGAAAGGCACTAAAATCAGGACGATGAAACTGGAAAATGGCATTGCTTATGTTGATTTTTCCAAGGAAATCACCAATGTACCGCAGGGGTCGTATACTGAACTTATGCTGACTACTGCTATTGTGAATACGCTGACGGAGTTTCCGGAAATAAAGAAAGTACAGATTTTGATTGAAGGTAAAAAAATTGCCTCCTTAAAAGGACATACTGATATTTTAGATCCTTTGGAGCGTAATATTACTTTATTAAAAAAATAAAAGGGAGCAGTATCGGCAAAAGTCGGTACTGCTTTTTTGAAATGGGAGTGTATTTGATGGAGTATTTTTGTGGCAATGTTGAAACTATGGAAGCTTTGGGAAAACTTTTGGGCAAGCTGGCTAAAAGTGGAGATGTATTTTGTTTGAACGGCGATCTGGGGGCCGGCAAAACTTTGTTATGCCGTGAAATTGCCGTAGCGCAGGGTGTTGATGCCAGTGAAGTGAGCAGCCCTACGTTTTCGATTATGAATGTGTATCAGGGCCGCGATATGGAAATCAGGCATCTTGACCTTTACAGGATAAATACGGTAGCGGAGCTGGAAAATATCGGTTACGATGAATACGTCGGCGGCGATGGCCTGACTCTTATTGAATGGGCGGATTTGTTTTTGGAAGAGATGCCTGAGGAAAGCCTTGATATTTATATCCAAATTGTTCCGGGAGGGCGCCTGGTAGAATTTATGCCCAATGGTGACCGCTATATGGAATTATGTGAGGAAGTGAGAAAAAGTGCTGACTTTAGCTATTGATACGGCAACCAGAGTTTGTGCCGTGGGCTTATGCCGTGATGGCCGGATTTTGGCTGAATACAGGATCGATATGGGCATGACCCATTCCGAAGGGCTGATGCCTCAGCTTGAGCAGCTTTTGACACGTACTAAGATCAGCAAAAATGAAATCGACCTTTTAGCTGTAAGTATGGGACCTGGTTCTTTTACCGGCCTGCGAATTGGTCTGGCATCGGCAGAAGCGATGGCTTATAGCTGGCATAAACCTGTCTGCGGCGTAAATACTCTGAAAGCGCTTGCCTATAATCTGCCAATAGACGGTTACGTGTTATCTCCGGTTTTAGACGCCCAAAAAGGTAATTTTTATCAGGCTGTGTATGAGTGGCAGCAGGGAAAGCTTATAGAACATCAGGCAATAAAAGTAGTGAACCAGGAGCAGCTTTTAGAGAACATAGCTGTTTTAGGCACGCCGGCTTTATTATTAGGGGAATGTCAGAAAATTGCAGCAGCTGATTTACCGGCATGGTGCCGTAAAGCGCCGGCACATTTATGTCTGCCTCAGGCTGCGTCAGTGGCTCTTTTAGCAGAAGAAGAATATGATCCTGATAATAACAATGATATTTTTGGCTTGGAGCCTTACTATATTAGAAGATCAGAGGCTGAAGAATTATGGGAAAAACGCCAGCAGGGATAAGAATAAGAGCTTTGACAGCAGCCGATCTGACAGCGGTGAGCAGCATCGACGAACGGTCTTTTTTTGATGTCTGGAGCCCAAGTATGTGGCTGGATGAACTGAATAACAGCTTAACTACATACCTTGTCCTGGAAGATAACGGGCGTATACTTGGTTATGCCGGTTTCTGGTTAGTGGCAGGGGAAGCGCAGATCACCAGAGTTGCGGTTGCTGCGGAAGAGCGTGAACGCGGCTTAGGTACGCGTTTGACTGCTGCGCTGATCAATAAAGCCTGGGACCTTGGCGCTGTGGCAGTGACTCTGGAGGTGCGTGAGAGCAATTTTGCTGCGCAGAAGGTTTATTTGACCTGCGGCTTTGCCAGTGAAGGGATCAGGCCTAATTATTATGAAGATAATCATGAAAATGCGATAATCATGTGGTTATACAAGGAGGGGAAGCCGGATGTCTAAAAATGTATATATTTTGGGCATTGAAAGCAGTTGTGATGAAACTGCGGCTGCCGTAGTTAAAAATGGACGTGAAGTGCTTTCCAATATCATTGCTTCGCAGGTAGTTATTCATCGAAAGTTTGGCGGCGTCGTACCGGAGATTGCGTCGCGCAAACATATTGAAAATATTCTGCCTGTTATTGATGAAGCACTGCGCCAGGCCGGCGTGAGTATGGCAGAAATAGATGCTGTAGCAGTAACTTACGGCCCTGGTCTTGTAGGGGCGCTTTTGGTCGGGTTATCAGCGGCAAAGGCGCTGGCCTGGGCTAATGATAAACCTCTGATAGGAGTTAACCATTTGGAGGGCCATGTTTTTGCCAATTTTTTGAATGATAAAGACCTGGAACCACCATTTATGGCTTTAGTAGTGAGCGGCGGTCATACAGCATTATTAAAGGTAGTGGATTACAATAACTTTGAATTGCTGGGACAAACTCGTGATGACGCTGCTGGTGAGGCTTTTGATAAAATTGCCCGTGTGATGGGGCTGCAATATCCCGGAGGTCCGGAAATCGAAAAACTGGCAGCGGAAGGTAATCCACGGGCAATCGATTTTCCGAGAGCGTTATTGAAAGAAGAGTATCAGTTCAGTTTCAGCGGATTGAAATCAGCTGTGATCAATTATCTGCACAATGAGCAGCAGGCCGGACGTGAGGTCGATAAAGCCGATGTAGCGGCTTCTTTTCAGGAGGCGATCATAGACGTTCTGGTACAGAAAAGCGTACATGCGCTGCAGAAAACCGGTTTGAAAAAAATAGTGCTGGCCGGAGGCGTTTCAGCTAATAAGCATTTGCAGACAGCGCTGGCTGAGGCAGCAGGCAGGATCGGAGCATGTTTAGTGCATCCTACTCCGATTTTATGCACTGATAATGCGGTAATGATAGCTTGCCGAGGTTATTTTATGTATCAGAATGGTGAGCGGAGTCCTCTGGATTTAAACGCTGTTCCATCGTTGAAACTGGGGTAAACAGTGTCTACAAAAGCAAGAAATCCTGTGGATTTTGTGGATAAAACGGTAAAATATAGTTAAAAAAACGTTTCTGTTGTGTATAAGTTTGTGGATAATGTGGAAAAAACTGTGGATTTATGGGGATAAACAGAATAAACGGAAACAGGAGTAATGGGTATGGTAAAAAATTTGACTGTAGAACAAAAGAATATCCTGTCCTCAATGAAGGTCGGTGCTGCTTTTGCTGCAGATGTTGCTCATGCGTGCATAACGATGTATGTTTGGGACGACAACCCGAAATTCCTGTATATTTACCATCAGGCATTGCCCAAAACACAATTTTTAGGTAACTTGCCTGATAAAACAGGGCGCGAACTGCGCGTTAATGAGGAGCCTTTGGTGCAGCGTGCCCTGCAGCGAGGCGTTGCTTTGTCTGGTAAGCGCGAATTATCTTTAGGCCTTTTTGTAGATTTGCGTGTTTATCCTATTTACGACAGTAAAGGTAAATGCTTTGCTGTCATCGCTTTTGACGCTAATGAGCCGGAAGAGCTTTTTATTAAGACAGCATTAGAGTTTTTAAAGAATACCGGCAGGCAGATTTTAAAGAGCAATTATTATGGCAGATTACTTCCAAGTGATGGTTTGATGATCGTTGATAAGGATAAGGTAATTATAGCTGCCAACAGAACAGCCAGACATCTTTTTAAAGTACAGGGCCTGTCGAATTTAGTAGGGCGGCGGACAAACAGCCTGCAAATCAATTGGCCTTTGGTAGGAATGGTGCTGCAGACAGGGGTCGCTGAAGGAAAGGAAATAGATATGCAGGGACTGCTGCTTTCGATGCGGGTGATTCCTGTTACCAACCAACCTGACACAGCAGCGGCCATTGTTATTTTGCAGGATATAACCGAGCTGAAAAAGAAAGATACAGAGCTTTTGATCAAATCGGTAGTTATTCGCGAGATCCATCATCGTGTCAAAAATAACCTGCAGACTATCGCAAGCCTGTTAAGGCTGCAGGCGCGCCGGGCTCAGACTGACGAAACGAAACTGGTGCTGCGCGATTGCATCAACAGGGTAACCAGTATTGCTGTTGTCCATGAATTTCTTTCCCAGCAGGACAGTGGTAAAATTGATGTAGCTGTGGTAGCACAGGGAATCTATGAAGCGATCATTACCAGTATGGCTGATCCTAATCTTGCATTGCAGACCAGTTTTCAGGCAGATAATGTTTTGCTGCCTTCTGATAAGGCAACCAGTATTGCCCTGGTGCTCAACGAACTTTTACAAAATTCTCTGGATCACGCTTTTTCAGGGCGCAGCAGCGGCAGACTGGATGTTGAATTTTATAAAATACCCGGCAGTTATTGTTTGAAAATCTGTGATGACGGCAAGGGCCTGCCAAAGGGGTTTGTTTTAGGAGAGCAGACCAGTTTGGGCTTAAAAATTATAAAAACTATGGTAGAGGCCGATCTTCGTGGTACTTTTACAATAGAATCTCTGAAGCAGGGGACCTGTGCCATAGTTACCATACCGTTGGAGTTGGAGGGGGAAGAATGAGAGAGACTTTGAAGATTGTTTTAGCTGATGATGAAGCATTGATCCGTCTTGATATCAAAGAAATGCTGGCAGAAGCGGGACATGAAGTTGTAGGCGAAGCCGATAACGGTGAAGATGCAGTTGCAATGACGAGGACCCTGCAGCCTGATCTTGTAATTATGGACGTGAAAATGCCGCAAATGGATGGGCTCACAGCGTCGAAAATAATTACTGACGAGCATTTGGCCCCGGTACTTTTGCTGACGGCCTATAGTCAGCAGGAGATTGTCGCACAGGCCAAAAGTTCAGGCGTATTGGGGTATTTGGTGAAACCTGTTCGTGAAGAACAGCTGTTTCCGGCAATGGAGATAGCTATTTCACGTTTTGAAGAAATCAAAGCACTGGGTGATGAACTAGGAGTATTGAAAGAAAGCCTGGAGACAAGAAAGCTGATGGATCGGGCTAAAGGGATCTTGATGTCAGCACATGGTTTTACAGAGCAGGAAGCATATCGAAAAATGCAGCAGTACAGCATGAACAGGCGCATTTCCATTAAGGAACTGGCAGAAGCTGTGATCGCATCGGCGCTGAAAAACAAATAAAAATACAGGATTCACGCAGACGGAGAAAAGGGTTTGCGTGAATTTTTCACTTTTTTGTCAAAAAATTTTACAGGAATTGTCTTGCATTTTTTCAGGAAACGGATATAATAATAAATGTAATTAGCACTCGACAATAATGAGTGCTAACAAAAGAAAAATAAAAAATTTATATAGGTATCTGAAAGGGGACTTGAAAATGTTGAAACCATTAGCAGATCACATCATCGTCGAACTCACAGTAAAAGAGGAAAAGACTTCCAGCGGTATTTATTTGCCGGATACGGCCTCTAAAGAAAAACCGCAGACTGGTAAAGTTGTAGCTGTAGGGGCTGGGAAAATGCTGGATAACGGCACTCGTGTTGCTCCTGAAGTTAAAGCCGGCGAAGAAGTTGTGTTTGCAAAATATTCCGGTACTGAATTTAAATATGACGGCAAAGATTATCTGATCCTCAGCGAACGCGATGTACTTGCTGTTCTGTAAGCAATATTTTTTACCAGAAAGTGAAATATAAAGGAGTGTATTTGAAATGGCAAAAGAAATAAAATTCAACGAAGATGCTCGCCGCAGTTTAGAGCGCGGTGTCAATGCGTTAGCAGATGCAGTAAAAGTAACCCTTGGTCCTAAAGGCCGCAACGTAGTGTTGGAAAAGAAATTCGGCGCACCTACTATTACTAATGATGGCGTAACTATCGCCCGTGATATTGAACTTGAAGATCCGTTTGAAAATATGGGCGCTCAGCTCGTAAAAGAGGTTGCCACTAAAACTAACGACGTTGCCGGTGACGGTACTACCACTGCTACTGTTTTGGCACAGGCCATGGTTCGCGAAGGTATGCGCAATGTAGCTGCCGGCGCCAATCCGATGGTTCTGAAAAAAGGTATCCAAAAAGCGGTCGACGTTTTAGTAGAAGAACTGAAAGCTGTTTCCAAAAAAGTTGAAACTAAGGAAGCTAAAGCCCAGGTTGCATCCATTTCCGCAGCTGATGAAGAGATCGGCGGCCTGATTGCTGACGCTATGGAAAAAGTTGGCGATGACGGCGTTATTACTGTTGAAGAATCCAAAACGATGGAAACCTGCCTGGAAACAGTCGAAGGTATGCAATTTGACCGCGGATATATTTCTCCCTATATGGCAACAGATCCTGATAAAATGGAAGCTGTTCTCAATAACCCGCTCGTACTTATCACAGACCGCAAAATCACTATGATTCAGGATATTATGCCTGTACTGGAAAAAGTTGTCCAGGGCGGCCGTGAACTGCTTATTATTGCCGAAGATATTGAAGGTGAAGCTTTGGCAACTCTGGTTGTCAATAAATTGCGCGGCACCTTCAAAGCTGTTGCAGTCAAAGCTCCTGGCTTCGGTGATCGTCGTAAAGCCATGCTGCAGGATATTGCAATTCTTACTGGTGCAACCGTTATCAGTGAGGAAGTTGGCCGTAAACTTGACAGCGCCAGCATGGAAGATCTGGGCAGTGCCAGCCAGGTTCGTGTAACCAAAGAACTGACTACTATCGTCGACGGCGGCGGTAATAAAGAGGAAATTGCAGCACGTGTTGCTCAAATTCGCGCTCAGATTCCTGAAACTACTTCTGAATTTGACAAAGAAAAACTGCAGGAACGTTTAGCTAAACTTGCAGGCGGCGTAGCTGTTATTAAAGTTGGTGCCGCTACTGAAGTTGAGCTTAAAGATAAAAAACTGCGGATCGAAGATGCTTTGAATGCTACCCGCGCAGCTGTTGCTGAAGGTATCGTTGCCGGCGGCGGTACTGCCCTGCTGCAGGTCCAAACCGCTTTGAGCAGACTCAAAGTTACCGGCGACGAAAAAACCGGTATGGAGATCGTTAAACGCGCTATTGAAGAACCAGTACGTCAAATAGCTTATAATGCCGGTCTGGAAGGCGCCGTTATCGTTGATACGATCAAACGCTCCCGCAAAGGCTTTGGTTTTAATGCTTTGACGGAAGAATATGTTGATATGATCGAAGCCGGTATCGTTGACCCGACTAAGGTTACCCGCAGTGCTCTGCAAAATGCAGCCAGCATCGCAGCCATGGTTTTAACTACTGAATCTGTTGTAGCTGATAAACCTGCCAAAGAAGGCGCTGCTCCGATGGGCGGAATGCCAATGGGTGGCGGCATGCCGGGCATGATGTAATGAAACGTATATATTTTCACTAAAAGTTCAGGGCCCCGTACTTTTGTACGGGGCCTTTTGCATTGCAATTTCATCGTGATTATTGTATGATATTATATTATACATTATTAGTTAAATTATTTTGAGGAGGCTTACAGCAACATGCAAACAGGTAACCATGAAATGATCTTAGTTATCGATTTTGGCGGCCAGTATAATCAATTGATCGCGCGGCGTGTAAGGGAATGCGGAGTTTACTGTGAAATCGTGCCCTATACCTATACTTTAGAACAAATCAAAGCTAAAAATCCTAAAGGGATCATCTTTACAGGTGGTCCTAACAGCGTTTATGGCGATGATACTCCTAAGATCGATCCTGGTGTGTTTGAATTAGGAGTGCCGGTACTTGGCATCTGCTACGGACATCAGCTGATGACTCAAACGCTGGGCGGCAAAGTCGAAAGTGCCGATGTGCGCGAGTATGGGAAAACTGCTGTAAAACTCAATAAAAATAATATTCTTTTTAAGGACATCGAAGAACACAATATTTCCTGGATGAGCCATACTGATTATGTATCGGAGGTTCCAGAAGGTTTTGTGGTTACTGCTGATACAAGCGAGTGTCCTGTTGCCGGTATGGCAAATGATTTACGTAAATTATATGGAGTGCAGTTCCATCCTGAGGTAGAGCATACGCCCTTTGGCCGTAAAATGATCGCTAATTTCCTGTTTGAAGTGTGCGGTGTTAAAGGTGACTGGACGATGAGCAGTTTTGCTCAGCGGAAGATTGCCGAGATCAAAGAAGCTGTCGGCGATAAAAAAGTCCTTTGCGCCTTGTCAGGCGGCGTTGATTCTTCTGTTGCGGCAGTATTAGTACATAAAGCAGTTGGTAAGCAGTTGACCTGCGTTTTTGTAGACCACGGCCTGCTGCGTAAAGATGAAGGTGATCAGGTAGAAACTGTCTTTAAAGAGCAGTTTGATATGAATCTGATCCGCGTTAATGCTGCTGAGCGCTTTTTAGGGCGTCTGGCAGGCGTAGCTGATCCGGAAACAAAGCGTAAAATCATTGGTGAAGAATTCATTCGCGTTTTTGAAGAAGAATCGAATAAACTTGGCAAGGTAGATTTCTTGGTGCAGGGAACTATTTATCCTGATGTCGTTGAAAGCGGAACAAGTACTTCGGCCACAATCAAAAGCCATCATAATGTTGGCGGCTTGCCCGAAGATATGCAGTTAGAGTTGATTGAGCCGCTGCGCGAACTTTTTAAAGATGAAGTACGTGCCGTTGGTGAAGAATTGGGTATACCTTCTGCTTTAGTATGGCGGCAGCCGTTTCCCGGACCAGGTCTGGCTATTCGTGTTCTGGGAGAAGTCACAGAGGAAAAACTGGCAATAACACGTGAAGCAGATGCTATCTTCAGAGAAGAAATTGCTAAAGCCGGCTTGGAACGTAAAATATGGCAGTATTTTGCCTGCCTGCCTAATATCCGTTCTGTAGGCGTTATGGGTGACGGCCGGACCTATTCTCATACCGTAGCTCTGCGTGCCGTAACCAGCAGCGATGGCATGACGTCTGATTGGGCACATATCCCGTTCAGTGTTCTGGATATTATTTCCCGGCGCATTGTCAACGAAGTGCAGGGCGTTAACCGTATTGTTTACGATATTACGTCAAAACCGCCGGCTACGATCGAGTGGGAATAAAATAAAGAATAAATAGAAATCGCAGTTCATTTGATGAACTGCGATTTTTTTATTGGGTGATTTGTACAGGAATATCAAAATAAGCTTAAATGAATAAATATTAATAACAGGCTGCTTTAAGATGTTTTTTAGTTTTGTTTGAAGAATAAATGTTTTGTAGTATAAAATAGGGCGGGTTTTACTTTCGGCAAAGTTTAAATTAATAGTTAAATCGTTTGATTAAGAAATTATCGGTGAATTAAACGATTGATTAAAGATAGGATATTATCTTTAAAAGATTGATTATTATTAAATAAATGCTGGGAAAATAATCAAAACTTTGAATTTTATAACGACAAAAGATTATTATGATGTGTATAAAATATAATTAAAATGCAAGTATATTCTGGAAAATCTTGACAAAGCAGTTTTTAACAATTACTATTACATTGCTAAAGTATAATTTTATGTTTTTTAAAGAAGGTAGATGTTTTAAAAAGAAATAGATTTTGGTAAAGTGATTTTTAATATATTTTAAATCGTTGGGGAACGATTTAAATATGTAAAAATTATAGATTTTAAAACTCAATAAAGGAGAGGGTTGCAATGAAAAACAAGAAATCTTTGCATCTGGCTATAGCGTTGGCTAGTGTTTCGATGCCTTTGTTCAGTGTTGCCGAAGCTAATATTTATATCGGTGCTACTGTAGGCGACGACTATACAGTTAATGCAACTGCTGATGCATATCCGAATTTAGTTGGACATGCTTTTGGTATTTATACTAATGGCGGTACTGCTGCTTCGGTAACAACTGCTGGAGACAGGTTAACTCTGATAACTTCTGGGCAGGCTGCTGACGGCATTCGTTCTAATCCCAGTGGTAATTCTGACTGGCAAAATGCATCAGGAATAATTAATGTTGGCGATGATCTGACGGTAACTGTCAGCGGCGCCAGTGCTGATGGGTTAAATATTAATGGTTCTACAGTTCTTAATATTGGCAAAAATGCTACTATTAATGCTTTGTATAATGGGGAATTGAAATATTCCAATGGTGATGCTTCAGACGGAGCTCACGCTGTCCGTGCTAATTTCCATGCTACGATTAATATCGGTGATGGTTTAACGGCAGGGACATTGGGCGAAAGTTCACATGCTGTTTATGCAGCACAAGGACGATCTACTACTAATCCTACTCAAGGATCAAAAATCAATATCGGCAAAGGCGCGGTTTTGTCTACTGTTGGTGACGGTTCACATACTGTTATGATGGCTTCTAATAATGGCAAGATCGTCATTGGCGAGGGTGCCAAAATGACTACGCTAGGTGATGGTTCGCACGGTGTGGCGGCTTATTCTGATACTTCGGCCAAAGGCAGCGTAGCAAATGGTGCAGTTGAAATTGGCGCAGGGTCTATTATCGCTACTAGTGGAACTGGTTCTCATGGCGTATTTGCAAACCTGACAGGTTCAGTTTTGTCTTTGGATGATAATGTTGGTATTAAAACTGAAGGTGATGCTTCACATGGTTTGCTGGCGCAAAGGGGCGTTATTGAAGCGGGCGATGGCTTAAAGATTTCAGTTGAAGGCAGCGGCTCACATGGCGCATATGTCAATGCCAGTACTGGCAGCATTGAGTTTTTAGGCGGTGCGACCATAGATACTAATGGCAACGACGGGTATGCCCTCTATGCTGATAAAGGAAATATAAAAGGTACAGCGGGCAATTCTACGTTTAATATTACTGGTAATATGTATGCTGATAACAGTGGGGCTATTGATCTGGATATGGACAATAATTCTGTTTTCACTGGCAGTACTGCACTGGCTAATAGCGGTAAAATCAATCTGAATCTGAAAAACAGCAGTTACTGGCATGTTACCAGCAGTTCTGAAGTCAGCAGTTTACACGTCAGCGGGAACAGTATGGTTAATCTCAGCCATGAAGCGGGGATGAATACTGTGGTTACTGTTGATGATTTAAGTGGTACCGGTGGTGTATTTAAATTTAATACAGAGTTAGACAGTGAAACTAATGGCGATAAACTTGTAATCAATTCTTCCGAAGTTGGCAGTACTCATTATGTGCACGTCAATGACTTGAGTCTTGTCAACGGGATGGTAACTGGTGAGAAGAAACTGCATTTGATCACTGACAACAGCAGTAATGCTTCTTTCGTTGGCGAATATATGGACACCGGCGGCTTGTGGGACGTACTGCCGACTGTGGAACGCGGTGACACGTTGGGACAGAGCGCTAACGAATGGTACCTGACAAAAATAGAGACGAAGGAAAATGGCAATACTGAGACCATCAATGACGGTTTTGCCAGTGATTATAGCTTATGGCGGGCTACTAATGACACGCTGCGTAAACGTTTAGGCGATATACGCAGTGGCGAGCATGGTGCTGACGGCGTCTGGGCCCGTATGTATCATGGCAAACTGAAAGGTCAGAGCTATACTGATAGATACCATACCTATCAATTAGGGTATGATAAGACTAGATATGATGAGAAAAATGGACAGCGTACTAATGGTATCGTCTTGGAACGCAGTGAGGGTAAACTCAGCTATACAGCAGGTAAGGGCGAAACAGGTCTGACTGCTTTGGGATTGTATACGACCTGGTTTGGTAATAAGGGCCATTATACTGACCTGGTATTGCGCGCAGGACATTTGGATCATAAGATGAATACTTACGGTGAATATGCTGAACGCAGTGATTATGATAATGCTGCTTACAGCATCAGTTTTGAATATGGCCGGCAGAAAAATTACGAAAAAGGCTGGTTCTTTACACCGCAGGCACAAATTACGTTGGGCAGGATGAACAGCGTTGATTTTACCACTGAACGTGGAACTAAGATCAATGTGGATGGTTTGACCAGTGCCATCGGCCGTATCGGTTTTGAAGTAGGACGCAAGATCAATCCGGAAAGCAGTTATTATTTTAAGCTGGGAGCTTTCCATGAATTTGACGGTGACCGTGATGTATCGATGCTGGCCGCTAATGGTGAAAGTCTGCGTAAACGTTACGACAATGGCGATACCTGGTATGAATTTGGTATGGGCGCACAGGTTCAGCTGAGCCGCAATACACATTTCTACGGTGACATTGAACGTAGTTTTGGCGGTGATACAAAGAAAGAATGGCAGGTAAATACAGGTATCAGATGGGAATTCTAGAAGTATTTAAATAAAGTAGGATATTGTATGGGGATTGGTGGAGGAAGGTCGACCAAAGGAGAACTCGGAACATGGATAAAATTCAAGGAAAAATCAAGTTTATAGTACCTGCTTTAGAGGACGAGCATTACAGTACGGCATATATTTTGGGCAATATCGTCTGGCTGATGATGCAGTCTAAACAGCATGAGACGATGCCGCTGCATATGATGGCTTCGCAGATCTTCCCGGCGATAGCAAATAAGCAGTATGTTTTGGCAATGGCAGAAAACGGTACTCCGGTATTTTACATGGCCTGGGCTAATTTTGATGCTGCTGCGGAAGCAGAATATTTAACACACTATAATCTGGCACTGACACCGCATAACTGGAACAGCGGCGACAGGCCGTGGGTATTGTTTGTGATTGCTCCGGTTGGGGGACGGTTACAGGAATGTTCTAACTGGTGCAAGAAAAACCTCTTTAAGGATTCGCCTGAAGTACGTTTTTTATATCACGAAGGTAAAAAGAGAGGCAAAAGGGTTTTCTGTAAACGCGGTCAAAATATTACTGCGGCAGCCAGCCTGAAATGGCATAATGAAAATATGCCGTTGATAACTGTACCGATGCAGCTGGAAAAAGATGTAACGGCGTTAGTTAGCTGATCAAAAACAAAAATCCTCAACCAAACTTTGGTTGAGGATTTTTTATTGCGCTTAAATTATTTTTGTAGTCCAGTCTTCAATATTCCAGACTGAAGTTACCCAGTCTTCATAGAATTCAGGTTCATGTGAGACCAGGAGAATACTGCCTTTAAAGGCAATCAAAGCGCGCTTCAATTCTTCCTTAGCATCAACGTCAAGATGGTTGGTTGGTTCATCTAAAACCAGCCAGTTAATATCGCGCAGCATCAGCTTGCATAAACGGACTTTAGCGGCTTCGCCGCCGCTTAAAACAAAAACTTTGCTGGTGATATGTTCATTAGTTAAGCCACAGCCTGCTAAAGCTGCCCGAACTTCATAATTGGTCAGGCCGGGATATTCATTCCAGACATCTTCTAAAGCAGTGTTTTCATTTTTTTCGCGTTCTTCCTGTTCAAAATAACCTGGTTCCAAAAATTCACCCAGTTCTACAGAACCTGATACAGGCGGTATCAAACCTAAAATAGTTTTTAAAAGGGTTGTTTTACCAAGACCGTTAACGCCGCGGAGCGCAATTTTCTGTCCGCGTTCAAGGTTAAATGTAACAGGACGTGTCAGCGGCGTATCGTATCCTAAAACTAAATCTTTAGCTTCTACGATAAAGCGGCTGGGAGTTCTGGCTTCCGTAAATTTAAAGGATGGTTTGAGTTTTTCGCGGGGTTTTTCAATGATTTCCATTTTATCAAGTTTCCGCTGACGGCTTTTGGCCATATTAGTAGTAGCAACACGGGCCTTATTCCGGGCGACAAAATCTTCGAGCTTGGCAATTTCCTGCTGCTGGCGTTCATAGGCGCTTTCACGCTGAGCTTTATAAATAGCGTACATTTCCTGAAATTTATCATAATTGCCAGTATAACGGGTCAGCTCGCAGTTTTCCAAATGGTAGATAACATTGACTACTTGATTGAGAAAGGCAATATCATGAGAAATCAAGATAAACGCATGCTCATAGTTTTGTAAAAATCTGGTCAGCCATTCAATGTGTTCAACATCTAAATAGTTGGTAGGTTCATCCAGTAATAGAATAGAGGAGTTCTGTAAAAGCAGTTTAGTCAGCAGAACTTTACTGCGCTGACCGCCGGAAAGCTCACTGACATCACGGTCCAGACCGATGCTGCCTAAGCCAAGACCGTTAGCTACTTCTTCGATCTTAGTATCTAAAGAATAGAAGCCGCTGTGTTCCAGTTCAGTTTGAAGTTCACCTACGGTATTCATCATTTTATCGATTTCTTCAGGAGATGCGTCAGCCATTTTATCATAGAGCTCCAGCATCTGCTTTTCTGCTTCGTACATCTCGTTGAAAGCAGTGCGCAGGACCTCACGGATAGTTTTGCCGGCTTCCAGAGTACTTTGCTGGTCTAAATAACCAACAGTAACGCGTCCGGGCCATTCCACTTTACCTTCGTCAGGCAGCAGATGACCTGTGACGATGTTGAGAAAGGTTGACTTGCCTTCACCGTTAGCGCCGACAAGACCGACATGTTCACCGCGCAATAATTTAAAAGAAACATTTTCCAAAATCTGGCGGCCGCCAAAAGTATGGGAAACATTAGTAACATTCAAGTAGCTCATACTAAACCTCTTTCATGAAAATATATGTTACAATTTTAACGTAAGTCATAGCGTTTTGTCAAAGCAGAAAACAGGATTTTACTTCGAAACGTCGAATAAAACAGTACTGAATTTAAAAGGAGGCTTTTATAATGCTGTGTGGAAATAAGCAGGACATAGAAAAAATATTGCCGTATGTTTCGGAAGGGCTGCAGAAGGCGTTACAATATATCAGGGAAACAAACTTTGCCGAACTGGTAAATGGTGAATATGAAATAGATGGCAGAAATGTGTTTGTGAGAGTTAACACATATTTGACTGAGCCCAAAACTGATAAGAAGCCGGAAGCGCATAATCAGTATATTGATGTGCAGTATCTGGGTGCTGGAGAAGAAATAATTTATTTTGCACCCAGAAGAGCGGAACATATTATTGTTGAAGATCATGCGGAAGAAAGCGACCTGCTGTTTTATGAAGAACTGGATGAAAAGGATCGTGTCGTTTTGCAGGCGGGGGATTTCGCAGTGTTTTTTCCCTGGGAATTACATCGGCCCGGCTGCAGTACAAAGAAGGAAGCACAAGCAGTGCAGAAAATAGTTGTTAAAGTCAAACTTAAAAATCAGTAATTTTTTCAAAAAAAGTGTTGACAAGATTACAAAATTGCCATATAATACCACTTGTGACGTTGAGAAACGTTAGTGACCTTCCCCGATAGCTCAATCGGTAGAGCACTCGGCTGTTAACCGAGTTGTTGTAGGTTCGAGTCCTACTCGGGGAGCCAACTGGCCGGTTGGTCAAGCGGTTAAGACACCGCCCTTTCACGGCGGTATCGGGGGTTCGATTCCCCCACCGGTCACCATTCGGGCGCTTAGCTCAGCTGGGAGAGCGTCTGCCTTACAAGCAGAATGTCGGCGGTTCGATCCCGTCAGCGCCCACCAGAAATCTAGCATATCCAAATTTTTTGGATATGCTTTTTTTATTTGATTTTTAAGAATAATTGCTTTCATAATGTTTTACAAAAGTAACAAACTAGCTGGAATGCGGTTAAAGAAGCTTTTTTGGTAACTTGCATTTCTGCCGCCTTTGTAGTAAAGTCAAATTAGCAATAAAAGAACATTGATGTTAGGAGGCATAATTATGAAAAAAACTTTTCTTTCCAGTATTCATGAACGTCGTAGTATTTATGGTATCACAGATACTTCTCCGATTCCTAAAAATAAAATTGTAGCATTGGTAGAAATGCTGCTGGAGGATGTTCCTTCTGCTTTTAACTGTCAGAGTGCACGTGTAGTAGTACTGTTTGAGCAGGCACATAAGAATTTTTGGGATATTGTTATGAACACTTTGCGTGCGCGTGTACCCGCTGAAAAATTTGCTCCAACTGAAGCTAAAATAAACAGTTTTGCAGCCGGCTATGGAACTATCTTATATTTTGATGACGAAAGCGTTACAGAAACCTTTGCTAATAATTTTCCTACATATGCTGCTAATTTTAAGACCTGGGCAGATCAGGCGAATGGTATGCTGCAGTTTGCTATCTGGACAGCATTAGAGGAAGAAGGGCTGGGGGCAAATCTCCAGCACTATAACCCTATTATAGATGCTGAAGTAAAAGAAGTATTTAATATTCCAGACCAGTATCGTTTGATTGCGCAGATGCCGTTTGGAGCAAAAACGGCTGAGCCTGATGCTAAAGAAGTCATCTCCGGTTCGGAAAGAATGCGTGTTTTAGAATAAGAACTTAAAATCCCCTCGTTTTTGCGAGGGGATTTTTTTGAAAAGACATCCTTTTGACATTTAATGATGTTATACTAATAATATAATTATTTGTGGAGGTGCGACAGATGAAAATGTCACGAAAATTTATAACAGCCGGCGTAGCAGGATTTATGGCTCTGGGAATAGCAGTTTCAGCCTGGGCGGCAGAACCTAAAGTTACGGATCAGAAAATAAGGGACGGCGGCGTGACTGTTAATATTCCTGTTGTGAAGGGCGCCGTAGGCGGTGTGGCAGTTGATGACAGGATCAATATGGCAATTGATTTTAATATTGTGAAAAAATTATATGCTTATTTGCCTGTCGGCGGCAGTGGGTTGAGCCTGCAGGAAAATTATTATCCTGAATTTGACGGCTATGGCGGTGCTAAAGCCAGCCGCGAATTTGTAGCTGATATAGCAGGTTTTATCAATCGTCAGCTGCAGAATCAGGCCCAAGCAGCTCATAAAGCCGGATCACATGTCAAACAGTATACGTTCGACGGCAGATATCAGGTGCGGTTTAACAGTGAAGAACTGCTTTCTTTAGAACAGACTTATATGGATTATCTGGGTGGCGCTCATCCCAATACTTATTTGGATACGATCAATGTAAATTTAAAAACTGGCAAATTACTGAATTTGGGCGATATGTTTAAAGCAGGCAGCGATTATTTACCGCGGCTGAATGCTATTATCGCCAAGCAGATAGAAGAAGAAAGGCAGCAGAAAGGATTCTTTGATAAGACGGTTGAAGTGAATGGAACAGAAAATTTTTATATTACAGATAATGCTGATTTGGTTATAGTATATCCGCCTTATGCAATTGCTCCTTATGCTGCCGGTACGATTGAATTCGTTATACCAGTTAGTCAGGTTGCTGATATCTTTAATTTTAAATTAGAATAACGGTTTGCTCTTTTTGCCCTGCTTTCGCAGGGCTTTTTTTATTTCTCGCTTAAGTAAACACTTTTATGATATAAATGACAGAGGTTTTTCAAATAATGTAAATGGTATTAGGCATAATAGTGCACATAGTTGAACTATTATTGAAAACATGAAAATGGATAGCTGGATATAATAAAATTAAGGTAAGTAATATCACAGAAGAATAAAAGTATGGTTGGTGAAATTATGTTTGGCGAGAAATTCAGACAAATAGGCTTAAAAATAGCCTATTACAGAAAAAGGAAAGCGTTGAAGCAGATGGAAGTAGCGGAGAAGGCGGGGATATCCTGTTCATATCTTTCAAAAATAGAAACAGGAAAAGTTCGTTATAGTCTTGCCGTGTTGATACAGATTGCCAAAGCACTGGAGATGGATCCAGGCGAACTGTTGACAGACAGCAGTGACTGCTAAGTTAGGCAAAAGAAAAGAGGTGTGAGAAAGTGGAAGAACCGAATTATAAAACAATAGGTATTAATATAAAAATTAAAAGGATTCGCCAGGGCATCAGCCAAGCTAAGCTGGCAAAGCTTTTAGGTGTATCGGCAGCTCATTTATGCAATATTGAGAATGGCAAAGTTAAAATAAGCCTGAAAATGCTCTATAAGCTTACCGGTTTTTTTAAGTGCAGTTTAGATGATTTATTGACTGTTTGAGATATTTAAAAATGTTGGT
This sequence comes from uncultured Phascolarctobacterium sp., assembly GCA_900545535.1. Taxonomy (GTDB): domain Bacteria; phylum Bacillota; class Negativicutes; order Acidaminococcales; family Acidaminococcaceae; genus Phascolarctobacterium. Next base: position 3,160 of record UQZN01000012.1, on the reverse strand, counting down.
AAAAATTAAAAGCCGGCAATAGTTGTGGAATAAAAACTTCTACACTATCTGTTAGAAAATTGTATAATGTTTTTTTTACCAAACCTCTATTATAAAATAGAGGTTTTTCTTTTTGAGTAGATAAAGATATAAAATTTCAAAAGATAATATTGAATGTAAAAATTATACGAATAGTGAAAGGGAATAAAAATAATATAAAAAGTAATTTTGAAACTTAAACTTAAAACAAAAACATATCCATTATGATAATATATAACCAATGCAACAAGAATACGTTTATTAAAAATAAATTTAAATATAATAAATTGTATAGTGTATTGAAAACATAAAGAAATTTATTGCAGACTATTCTGATAATTGTTAGTGTAATATTACAGATATTATATGTAGTAATTTTTTGATGCTCGTTTAAATAACGAAAAAATCTATTGATATAAATTAATGGAAGCTGAAAAATTAACTAATAAAATAAAAAAGATATAATTTATTTATTTCTGTGCACTAAAGAACACATATGTTAACTATTTATGAACACCTAAATATTAATAAAATGTGATAATATTATTAATAAAGTATAAAGAATAGCAAAGAAGGGATAAATAATTAACATCTTGGATTAGTATGGAAATGGGGATTTAAATGTTTTCAACAAAATTTAAACAATTAGGGTTAAAAATCCAATATTACAGACAAATGAGAAACATCAGCCAGGTAGAATTAGCTGATGAGGCAGGCATTTCACGTTCTTATCTGTCAAAAATAGAAACAGGTAAAGCGCAGTGCAGCGTACCTGTTTTGTTACAGATCGCACAGGTATTGAACGTTGATGCAGGGGTTTTGCTGACGGATAAAGACATTTAAAGTGATAACAATATAACATCCACGCAGTGTGTTCATGCATACTGCTTTGATTTTGAAAAGCTAGCAAACAAATGGTTTTATCCGGATGTTTAGCTTTTATAAAAATATAGTTCTAAAATTTTCTGGAATTATGTTTTATACAGTTCAGGGAGGAGATGGCAGTTATGAGCGTAGAACCTAATTTTGTAAAAATCGGACAAAACATCAAGATCATGCGTATCCGTAAAGGTGTTACCCAATCAGAGCTTGCTAAAAAACTTGGTATTTCTCAAACACATATGAGTAATCTGGAACATGGACGTGTAAGCGTTAATTTGAAGGTTTTATTAAGGCTTTCACATTATTTCAGCTGTGGTGTGGATGCACTTTTGGGCTTGACTTTGAATACTGAGGTCAAACCGCAGGAGGCAGAAGACAAGTACACTGCAGAGGAATTACTGGATATTCTTAAAGTGTTGAAAAAACAGACTATTTAAAAGCTGCAGTTTGAGTAAAGTATTCGATTTATAAATTTAATGCTTTGAACATTTGAATGATTTTCAAATAACTCCTAAAGAACAGAAAAGCGCACTTTTAAGTGCGCTTTTCTGTTCTTTTTTCATATGAATTGCATATTGTATACACAAATGCGAATCTAATAAGAAGAATACTTGTATACAATTGCCTAAATGCTTGAAAAAATCTTTGATTGTGTTACAATAAAAATCGTTGCTGGATATTGTTAGAATTATATTTTATTAGGGCATACCAGTGAGAAAGAATTTACTTGAGGGGTTGAGCTAAAACAATGATGGATATTTTAAACACTATCAACGGTTTTGTATGGGGGCCGCCATTAATGATTTTGCTTATCGGTACAGGTATTTTGCTGACGATAAGATTAGGTCTGCTGCAGGTTATTAAATTACCTACGGCACTGAAATTGATTTTTACGGCAAGAAACGCAGGCAATGGCGATATCAACAGTTTTAAAGCTTTATGTACGGCGCTGGCTGCTACTGTGGGTACGGGTAATATCGTAGGCGTGGCTACGGCTATAAAAGCAGGAGGCCCTGGTGCGTTATTCTGGATGTGGATGGCTGCGTTCTTTGGCATGGCAACTAAATATGCCGAAGGTGTTTTAGCAGTAAAATACAGAACGGTGGATGCTAATGGCAATATTTCCGGCGGTCCAATGCACTACATTGAGCAGGGGCTTGGTAAAAAATACAAACCGCTGGCCGTGATGTTTTCTGTATTTGGTGTTATGGTTGCCTGCTTAGGCAGCGGTACCTTTACGCAGGTCAATGCTATCGTTGAGATCACTAATATTTCTATAGGTATCCCGGTAATGTATACTGCGGCAGTTCTGACTGTTTTAGTGGCAATAGTAACTATTGGCGGGCTGAAATCTATTGCGATGGTAGCAGGTAAAATAGTGCCGTTTATGGCGGTGGTCTATATGGTCACTACGGCGGCGGTGCTGATTGCGTTTGCTGATCAGGTGCCTGCTGCATTTGCTCTTATTATTGAAAGCGCTTTCAATCCTACTGCGGCAGCCGGCGGGTTTTTAGGTGCTACAGTCATGTTGGCGATGCGCAGTGGTATTGCGCGCGGTATTTTTTCCAACGAGGCCGGTTTGGGCAGTGCACCGATAGTAGCGGCAGCGGCAAAGACAAAATGGCCTGCAGAGCAGGGGTTGGTATCGATGACGGGTACTTTTATCGATACGATCATTATTTGTACGATGACAGGTTTGGTTTTGGTAGTTTCCGGAGCATGGTCGGGAGAGTTGAATGGTGCGGCGATGACTGAATCTGCTTTTGCAATGGCATTTCCGGCTATGGCAAAATATTTATTAATGGTGGGCCTGGTATTATTTGCGTTTACGACCATTTTGGGCTGGAATTATTATGGTGAACGCTGCATTGAGTACCTTTTTGGTACTAAAAGTATTATGCCGTATCGGTTAGTTTTTATTTGCCTGGTAGCTTCTGGTGCTTTTCTGAAACTGGAGACGATTTGGGTCATTGCCGATATCGTCAACGGTTTGATGGCTATTCCAAACTTGATTGCTTTGCTTGGATTGAGTGGAGTTGTAGTGGCTGAAACAAAAGCCTATTTTGTATATTGGGAAAAGGTACGTTCCAGAAAAAAACGTATCGAAGTAGTTGGTGAACCTGAATATAGCGAATAAAAAATATACCGCGGTTATGTTATAACTGAAGTGGTCAATACTTAGTAGACACAAAAATCCTGTTAGGCCGTCAGTTCTGTTCTAAACAGGACTGGCGGTTTGCCGTTTAGCTTACGAATTGGT
>UQZN01000011.1 GCA_900545535.1 uncultured Phascolarctobacterium sp. | reverse complement strand
CAGATCGATACGGGCAGCGAGGCCGGTATCGACCTGCTGGACAGCGGCTATAGCGCTGCCGGCGCTCTGGACGAGCTGGCGCAATTACTGCTATCGCTGGATCTGCAGACAGCACTGGCGCAGCTGAACGAACAGCAGCGCAGGATACTGCTGCTGCTTTTTGTAAATGACCTGAAACCTGCCGAAGCAGCCAGACGTTTACACTGCACGGTGCGCAATATCACCAAACACCGTCTGAAAGCGCTGGACAGACTGCGGGAAATATTGATTATAAAGTGATTTGGCTTTCTATATAAATATATAACCCCTCAAGCATCCCCTGTACACATTTATTGAAATGCCAATCAATAATATTTGGTAATTTCATTCAGTGTAATTCGTGATTTTTATTCAGTATGATTACCTGTATTAATCACAATCATATGCTAAATCGCTTAATTACGGTGTTCCAAATCATATAAATAAACAGGTCTGACAGGATGTTCTGTCAGACCTGTTTTAAATTTTTCTGATCATCAATAAAGTTATTTTTACTGTATGTAATCAACAATATCCTTATCAGAAACTAGCCATTCATCTCCTGATAAATAAAACAGTTCGTCACATGGTCATTCACCATACCTATGGCCTGCATGAATGCGTAGACGATCGTTGAACCAACAAATTTAAATCCCAGCTTTTTCAGATCTTTACTGATTTGATCTGACAGTGCTGTCGAGGCCGGTATCTGCTCCATCTTTTCCCAATGGTTTCTGATCGGAGTATGATCTACATAGGCCCAGATGAATTTATCAAAGCTTCCGTGCTTTTTCTGTACCTCCAGGAAGGTTTTAGCATTCGTTACCGCAGCGGCCACTTTCAGACGGTTTCTGATGATCCCTGCATTTGCCAGCAGCTCCTGTATTTTTGCCTCGTCATAAAGAGCTACCTTCTTGGGATCAAAATTATCAAAAGCTTCCCGAAACACCTTTCTTTTTTTGAGCACCGTGATCCAGCTGAGGCCTGCCTGCATCCCCTCTAAAATCAACATTTCAAAGAGCCTGTTGTCGTCATGCACAGGCCGCCCCCACTCCTTGTCATGATACTCAATATATATCGGAAGATCACCTGCCCAGGAACACCTGCTTTTTTTACACATATTTTATTATCCTTTCCTACAATAAATATCATAATCAATATGACGTACTAAAATTAAGTTTAGAGAAAATGATATAGCCTTTATCTAACCAGTATTATAGCATAAATAAAAATCCATTCTATCATAAATAGCGAAAGATTAAGCAACCTGACATCGTTTTTGAAACAGTGTCAGGTTACTAAAAAAATTCACTGTCTGTTGACGTAATAGATGCATTCACCTTTGCCTAATTCTTTATACTTTTATCAAATTATGCGAAATCACTACTTTTTCATTGTAATTTATGCTATGATTTTACTCAAGAGAAACGGAGGTTTTAGCATGAGTAAAATAATAAAACCCGAACCATGGGTAAACACCAAAGAAATTGCCGAGCACATGGGTGTTACTGTGGAAACTGTTCGTAAATGGATCCGACTTGAAAAAATACCTTGCCATCGAATTGGTAAACTGTGGAAATTTAAAGTCAGTGAGGTTGACGAATGGGTGACAAGCGGGCAGGCAATCGAGTAGTCAACGATATTGAAAAGTGCTCAATTTACTAATCGCCATAAATTTATGATAATATATGACAACAAAAATTCAGCAAGCTCAGCCCCAAAGATTTGAGCATTACTCAGTATGATTATATGGAGGAATAAAAATGTCAAGTGCAGCACAGAGAGCCGAACTGCAATCTAAAATTTGGAAAATAGCCAACGATGTTCGTGGTTCTGTAGACGGATGGGATTTTAAACAATATGTTTTAGGAACACTTTTTTATCGTTTCATTAGCGAAAACTTTTGTAATTACATTGAAGGAGGAGACGATAGTGTCAACTACGCAGAACTCCCTGACAGCATTATAACCAAAGAAATCAAAGAGGACGCAATCAAAACAAAAGGCTATTTTATTTATCCCAGTCAGTTGTTTACTAACATCGCTAAAAATGCAAATACAAATGAAAGCTTAAATACCGATTTAGCAGCTATATTTTCAGCAATTGAAAGTTCAGCTAACGGTTATCCGTCTGAACTGGATATCAAAGGCTTATTTGCCGATTTTGATACCACTAGCAACCGCTTGGGCAATACTGTTAAGGACAAAAACAGCCGTTTAGCCGCTGTAATTAAAGGTGTTGAAGAGCTTGATTTTGGCGATTTTGAAAATAGTAATATTGATTTGTTTGGTGATGCATATGAGTATTTAATCTCTAATTATGCTGCCAACGCAGGCAAATCTGGAGGAGAATTTTTTACACCACAGAGTGTTTCTAAACTGATTGCAAAAATAGCACTACACAAGCAAACAACAATCAATAAGATTTACGACCCCGCTGCCGGTTCAGGTTCTTTGTTATTGCAGGCAAAAAAACAATTTGACGAGCATATTATTGAAGATGGTTTTTTTGGCCAAGAAATCAACCATACAACCTACAACCTGGCTCGTATGAATATGTTTTTACATAATGTAAACTATGACAAGTTCAATATCGCGCTTGGAAATACGCTTATAGATCCTCAGTTTAGAGATGAGAAACCTTTTGATGCCATTGTATCAAACCCCCCGTATTCAATTAACTGGATTGGCAGCGATGACCCAACTCTTATAAACGATGATCGCTTTGCTCCGGCAGGTGTGCTGGCACCAAAATCTAAGGCTGACTTTGCCTTCGTGCTTCATGCACTAAGTTACCTTTCCGGGAAAGGACGTGCCGTTATCGTTTGTTTCCCAGGTATCTTTTATCGCGGCGGTGCTGAACAAAAAATCAGAAAATATTTAATTGATAATAACTTTGTAGAAACAGTTATTTCTCTTGCGCCAAATCTTTTTTACGGTACTTCTATCGCTGTTAACATCTTGGTGCTTTCAAAACATAAAAGCGATACTAAAACACAGTTTATAGATGCAAGCGGAGAAGATTTTTTCAAAAAAGAAACTAATAACAACGTTTTGACAGAAGAACACATTGAAAAAATAATGGAATTGTTTGACAGAAAAGAAGATATAGACTACATTTCAAAATCTGTAGATAATGATGATATTGCTAAAGGTAACTATAACCTTTCGGTAAGTTCTTATGTGGAGACGAAAGATACACGAGAAGTTATTGATATCAATGTATTGAATGCTCAAATAAAAGAAACCGTAAAAAATATAGATACGCTTCGAACTGAAATAGATAAAATTATTGCAGAAATCGAGGTGTAATCAATGAGTAAATTAGATGAGCTGATAAAGGAACTTTGTCCGAATGGGGTAGAGCATAAGCCATTAGACTACGCATTCGATATTATAGCAGGGGGAGATGTTCCAAAGGAATTCTTTTCAGAAACTAGAACCAACGAATTTCGTATTCCCATTTTATCCAATGGAATTGAAGATAAGTCATTATATGGTTGGACAAATAAAGCTAAAATTGAAAAACCAAGTATAACTATTTCTGCAAGGGGCACTATTGGCTGGACCAGCTATAGAGATTATCCGTTTTATCCTATAGTACGATTACTAGTATTAACACCAAAAGTGAAAATGAGCTTAAAATATGTGTATCATTTCATGAAAAGCATTGAAAATGATTACAATGTACCAAAAGTAGGTATTCCGCAACTTACAAAACCCATGATACAACACATTCAAATCCCCCTCCCCCCTTTGCCAGTGCAAGAGGAAATTGCCCGCATACTAGACAATTTCACGGAGCTTACAGCGGAGCTTACAGCGGAGCTTACAGCGAGAAAAAAACAGTATGAGTATTATAAAAACAAGTTGTTCAGTGAAGCTGAGGGCATTCAAGCAGTAACTTTGGATACAATAGCTGAAAATTGCGATTCGCAAAGAAAGCCTGTTACCAGTGGAAGTAGAGAAAATGGAGATATTCCATACTATGGTGCATCTGGAATTGTTGATTATGTAAAAGACTATATTTATGACGGAGATTATCTCTTGATATCTGAGGATGGTGCTAATCTTATAGCACGAACTACACCCATTGCATTTTCTGTTTCGGGAAAAATCTGGGTAAATAATCATGCACATGTACTTAGATTTGATGAATACGCAACTAGGCGATATGTTGAAATGTATTTAAACTCTATTGATTTAACGCCTTATATCACTGGAGCAGCTCAGCCGAAATTGAATCAAAAGAATCTTAATGATATTAAAATACCACTACCACAGCTTCCAGAACAACAACGCATTGTTGATATTCTCGACCGTTTCGATACTCTTTGCAACGATATCTCAACCGGTCTACCTGCCGAAATTGAGGCACGCCAAAAACAATATGAATATTACCGCGAGAAGCTTTTAACCTTTAAAGAAAAGATGAGCTAGAGGTGTAAATATGGGGACAAATCTAAATGAGATAGCACAGGAGTTAAAAGATAGCAATAAGAAAGTACAATTAATATACGCTTTTAATGGTACGGGGAAGACAAGACTTTCAAGAGAATTTAAAGCTTTAGTCGACCCCAAAATCGATATAGATGTAGAAGAAACATCCTTAGCTAGCAAAAAAATCCTTTATTATAATGCCTTTACAGAGGATTTGTTTTATTGGGATAATGATTTGCAAAATGACATTGATCCCAAGTTAAAAATACACCCAAATGTTTTTACAAAGTGGGTTTTTGAAGACCAAGGGCAAGACAGTAATATAATTGATATTTTTCAGCACTACACCGATGAAAAACTAACACCACATTTCAACTCGCAATACACTTTTAAAAATGATGCGGGTAAAGATATAATAATAAATGCATTTTCAGAAGTGACCTTTTCTTATGAACGTGGCAATGATGAAGATAATCAACATATAAAGATATCTAAAGGTGAAGAAAGTTGTTTTATTTGGAGCATTTTTTATTCTTTGCTTGACCAAGTAGTACATGTATTAAATATCCCTGAAGAAAATGACCGGGAAACAAATCAGTTTGATAAGTTGGAATATGTATTTATAGATGACCCCGTAAGTTCGTTGGATGATAATCATTTAATTGAATTAGCCGTAAACTTAGCGCAATTGATTAAGCAGAGTGAATCTGACTTAAAATTTGTTATTACAACACATAATCCCTTGTTTTATAATGTACTCCATAACGAATTCAAGCAAGGAAATTTTTTTCTAAAAAAAGACGGGGACGCACAATTTGATTTAGTACCTCAAAATAACGATTCTCCTTTTTCTTATCACCTTTTCTTGAAACTAGAGATTGAAAAAGCAATTAAGTCAGGTCAGTTAAAAAAGTATCATTTTAATTTTCTTAGAAACATTTTAGAAAAAACCTCAACATTTTTAGGCTACAGCAATTGGGGTGAAATTTTACCAAAGACTAATGATGGCACCACAAAATCATATGAAAGTAGAATTATTAATATTTCAAGCCATTCAAAACATTCAGGTGAAGAGATTTCTGAATTAACAGATGATGACAAACGTGTTTTAGAATATTTATTAAATCAAATCAAGGCAAATCACCAATTTAAGTGACCTCATATGAAAAGTATAATTTAGGAGGCTTAAAATGTGCGACTATAACACCATTGCGGAATCAAACAATTTTATAGTTTTAGATAAATACACAAAATACTCAGTTATACATGAAACAGCATCTTTTTATCAAACTGAGTCATCCCTTGAGAGAGAATTTATACAAGACCTAGTTAATCAAGGATATGAGTATCTCCCGAAACTCACTACACCTAATGCAATGCTTGAAAATGCTCGTGCCCAATTACAAATACTGAACAATGTAGAGTTTAGTTCTTCAGAATGGGCACGATTTTGCGAAGAATATTTAGATAATCCAAGTGACAATCATATCGATAAAACCCGTAAAATCCATAATGATTACATTTATGACTTTGTTTTTGATGACGGACATATACAAAATATTTACTTAGTGGATAAAAAGAACCTATCAAGAAATAAAATGCAGGTAGTTTCTCAATTTGAACAAACAGGGACTCATGCCAATCGATATGATGTTACGATTTTGGTAAATGGGCTACCTTTGGTTCAGGTCGAACTAAAAAAACGTGGAATCGCCATTAAAGAAGCCTTTAATCAAATAAATAGATATAGCAAAGAGAGTTTTAATGCAGAAAACTCTCTGTTTAAGTATTTGCAAATTTTTGTTATATCAAATGGTACCGACAGCCGCTACTTTGCAAACACTACTAAACGTGATAAAAACAGTTTTGATTTTACAATGAACTGGGCAAGAGCAGATAATACTCTAATTAAGGATTTAAAGGATTTTACAGCTACTTTCTTTCAAAAAAACACATTACTTAATATTTTGCTGCATTATTCAGTCTTTGATACCAGCAATAACTTGTTAATTATGCGCCCTTATCAAATCGCAGCAACAGAAAGAATTTTGTGGAAAATTAACAGCTCATACCAAGCAAAAAAATGGAGCTCCAACGAAAGTGGTGGATATATTTGGCATACAACCGGATCAGGCAAAACCTTGACTAGTTTTAAAGCTGCCCGCTTAGCGACTGAACTTGATTTTATAGATAAAGTGTTTTTTGTTGTAGATAGAAAAGATTTGGACTATCAGACGATGAAAGAATATCAGCGTTTTTCACCTGATAGCGTGAACGGTTCTGAAAACACCGCCGGGCTGAAACGCAATATTGAAAAAGATGATAATAAAATTATTGTTACGACTATTCAAAAGCTGAATAATCTTATTAAAACCGAAGCTGATTTGCCTATTTACAATAAACAAGTAGTTTTTATTTTTGACGAGGCTCATCGTTCACAGTTTGGAGAGGCACAAAAAAACATTCATAAAAAGTTTAAGCAATATTATCAATTTGGCTTTACAGGAACACCAATCTTCCCTGAAAATGCCCTTGGTGCTGAAACAACTGCTTCAATATTTGGACGAGAACTACACTCCTATGTTATCACTGATGCTATCAGAGACGAAAAAGTGCTTAAATTCAAAGTGGATTATAACGATGTTCGGCCTAAGTTTAAATCCATCGAAATGGAGCAGGATGAGAAAAAGCTGACCGCCGCCGAAACGAAGGAGGCGCTACTACACCCCGAACGAATCAAAGAAATTTCCCAATACATTCTGAATAACTTCAGGGTAAAGACACACCGCTCCCATGCCGGGGCAAAAGGGTTCAATGCCATGTTTGCCGTAAGCGGCGTTGATGCCGCAAAGCTCTACTACGAGGCATTGCATGACTTGCAAAAGGAAAGCGAAAAACCGCTGAAAATTGCAACGATTTTTTCCTTTGCCGCCAACGAGGAGCAAAATGCCATTGGCGAAATTGTGGACGAAACCTTTGAGCCCACAGCCATGGATAGCAGTGCAAAAGAGTTTTTAACGTATGCCATCAGCAATTATAATGCCATGTTCAAAACCAATTTTGGTGTGGAGAGCAAGGAGTTTCAAAACTATTATCGTGACCTTGCAAACCGGGTAAGAAAGCAAGAAGTCGATTTGTTGATTGTAGTCGGTATGTTTTTAACTGGGTTCGATGCACCGACATTGAACACACTATTCGTAGATAAAAACCTTCGCTACCATGGTTTAATGCAAGCATTTTCGAGAACCAATCGTATTTATGATGCTACCAAAACATTTGGTAATATTGTTACTTTTAGAAATCTGGAGCAAGCGACAATTGATGCCATTACTCTTTTTGGAGATAAAAACACCAAAAATGTAGTGCTTGAAAAAAGCTATAAGGAATATATGGAAGGGTTTACCGATATTTCTACAGGCGAGGCACGCCGTGGATATGTAGACGTAGTAAAAGAATTAAACGCACGCTTTCCTGATGTTGATAATATTGTTACTGAAAAGGATAAAAAAGATTTTGCAAAGCTGTTTGGTGAATATTTGCGAGTTGAAAACATACTGCAAAACTATGATGAGTTTACCAATTTAAAAGCCCTGCAATCAATTGATATACACGATACGAAAGCTCTGGAAGAATTTAAAGCAACTCATTATATGAGCGATGAAGATTTAGAAGCTATGGAAGGAATCGATATCCTTGATGAAAGAATAATTCAAGATTATCGTTCTACATATAACGATATCCGAGATTGGCTTCGTCGAGAAAAAGTAGGAAAAGATAAGGAAAGTGATTCAATCGATTGGGATGATGTTGTATTTGAAGTAGATTTATTGAAATCACAAGAAATAAACTTGGATTATATTCTTGAGCTGATTTTTGAAAAAAATAAAAAAGTAAAAGACAAAGAAATTCTGGTTGAAGAGATACGTCGTATCATTCGTTCCAGCATCGGAAATCGCGCAAAAGAAAGCTTGGTAATAGATTTTATTAACCAAACTGATTTAGACGATATTCAAGATAAAGCAAGCATTATTGATTCCTTCTTCTCATTTGCTCAAACTGAGCAAAAAAGAGAAGCAGAAGAATTAATTAATACTGAAAAACTTAACCAAGATGCAGCCAAACGGTACATCCTTGCTTCATTAAAAAAAGAATATGCTAGCGAAAACGGAACGGAACTAAATGAAGTTCTTCCTAAAATGAGTCCTCTTAATCCTACATATTTAACGAAAAAGCAGACTGTTTTTCAAAAAATAGCTGCCTTTGTGGAGAAATTTAAAGGCGTGGGTGGAACAATATAGGTTTAAAACATAAGAACAACAGTCCAAAGACAATTTATATATAAAGCATATGACACGCAATGCACGGGTATATATCACCCGTGCATTTTGCTTGTCAATCGCAGAAATTTTTTTACTTCTTGATGTTAAGGCCTAAAATAAAAAATCCGCGGGAATCCTTGTTTATCAAGGATTCCCGCGGAAAGCAAGTCCTATTCCCACTCGATAGTAGCATTCGGTTTAGGGGACAGGTCGTAGCAGACGCGGTTGACGTTTTTCACTTCAGCCAGAATCCTATGGGTGATTTTGTGCAAAATCGGCCAGTCCAGTTCTTCGACAGTAGCGGTCATGGCATCGACGGTATTGATAGCACGGATGATGACCGGATATTCAAAGGTTCTGGCATTATCGCGTACGCCGACGGATTTGAAATCGGGTACAACGGTGAAATACTGCCAGACCTTTTTATCGAGGCCGGCATTGGCAAATTCTTCACGCAAAATAGCGTCAGCTTCACGCACTGCTTCCAGACGTTCTTTAGTGATAGCCCCCAGACATCTTACGCCGAGGCCCGGTCCGGGGAAGGGCTGACGATAGACCATGCTGTGCGGCAGTCCCAGTTCGATACCGCAGGCACGCACTTCGTCTTTGAACAGCTGATACAAAGGTTCGACCAGCTTGAATTGCAGGTCTTCGGGCAGACCGCCGACATTATGATGGCTTTTGACGCTTTTGGCTGTTTTCGTTCCGGATTCGACAACGTCAGGATAAATTGTGCCTTGTCCCAAAAATTCGATGCCGTCCAGTTTACGCGCTTCTTCTTCAAAAACACGGATAAATTCGGCGCCGATAATTTTTCTTTTTGCTTCCGGATCAGCTACGCCGTCCAGTTTAGACAGAAAGCGTTCGCTGGCGTCAACATAGACAAGATTGGCCTTAAGTTCATCTCTGAAAACTCTGACGACGCTTTCTGACTCGTCTTTGCGCATCAGTCCATGATTAACATGCACGCAGGTCAACTGAGAGCCGATGGCTTTGATCAGAAGTGCGGCAACAACAGAGGAGTCGACGCCGCCGGACAGTGCCAGCAGTACTTTTTTATCGCCGACCTGTTTTTTAATCAGTTCGACCTGATCGTTGATGAAGTTTTTCATATTCCAGTTAGCTGTAGCATGGCATTGGTCAAAAACAAATTTTTTGAGCAGCTCCAGCATAGCTTCATGTTCCGGCCAGGCAGGCAGGTTTTCTACTTTCGCCAAAGCATGGCCAACGGACATTACCGGTACGCCAAACTGATAAACGGCAGCCTCCACATCAATCGGCTTACCGTCGATAATATTATTTTCGCCACCGTTGATGATGATACCTTTGACATTCGGCAGTGCCTGCAGCTCTGCCGCTGTAATATCATGCGCCTTGATTTCACTGTAAACGCCAAGTTCCCTTACGGCGCGGGCCACCATCGTATTTTCATGGCTGCCGAGGTCTAAGATTACGATCATATCCTGCTGCATAATAAATTCTCCTGTTCGCAATAAATTTTTATATTTAGTTCAGATATATTAATTTTACCATATTTAACGCTGCCAGCTCCACTAAATTATCAGCGAAAACAGAGCAAACGGTTTTAAAAATACCACTGACAGTCTACCGATACCTTACTGTCGTGATAACCTTTGCCAAAGGCTTTACCCACGGCCGCCCGCAGCGTAAATTTATTGTTTTCCTGCAGCTGCATCCCGGCGCTTAAAGTATAGGTATCACGCCCGGCACTGCCGCCGCCCTTTTCGTTCAGACGATCCTGCCCGGCAAAACGGTTCCAGCTGTAATCAGTATCGTTGTTAAGCCATTCATGGTACCACATGGCACTCATGTCGTAGCTGCGTTCCGTCACTGCTCCCAGCTGCTCTTTGCCAAGTTCTATACGCAGTCCTACCTTGCTTTGCAGCGATTGCAGATCGCTGGCGCCGCGGCTTACCGCCGCACCATCCGCAGCACTGCTTTCAGTAATGCCGTGATAATCCAGCAGACTATAGCGCAAAGCTGCAACAGGTATAAGTGTTCCCTGCCGCTGCGGCAGACGCCAGCCGGTCCCGGCCTCTGTCGTTAAACTGCGGCTCGTCCATTTCTTGTCGTAGCTGCTGAAATAGCTATTGCCCAACATGACATTACGTTTGGTATCATAGCGTTCGGCACCGCCCTGCAGCAGTCCATAATAAAACTGCCCCCGTTCAGGATCGGCTGCATAATACCCGGTGATACCGATAAAGCCGCCCTGGCTTTCGCTGTGCAGGGGCGCAGCGGCCATAACATCAGTTTTGTTATCCAAATAAGCGCCATAAAGTCCATAACGCCAGTTGCCAGCCTGACGCTGGGCGCCGACTAAAATCCCGCTGCTTTGACCGCTGAACCCGGCATAGCTGTGCCAGCTGTTCTGGTCAAACTCCAGCCGCAGCGGCTGGGCATAAAGCGACCATTCGCCTTCCTGTTGCCGCTCATTTTCCAGTAAGCGGTCACTGGTCAGATCCGTCAGCATTTTGATGCGGCTCTGTGCCGCATACTGCAGGCTGTCATATGCTCGCGGGGTCATTTGCTCTGCTGTCGCATCGATTGTGAATTTTGCAAAATCGATACCACCAACGATATTCTGCGCGTCCCCGATCATAGCTCCGGCCTTTTGGTCTAAAAAGACGGCCAACTGATGTCCGTCCGCAGTGGCAGCAATTTTACTGTATGCATCGGCAGCCCTGCTGGCGGAGAATGTTATATCCCCCCGGATGTGCTTTTGTACTCAACGCGTACTATAGAATCTGTGGAATCTTTTCCTTCTAACTGCAAATTATTGTCCTGCTCTAATGTGCCTGCTTCTATAAAATCGGTCAGCCGCAAAGTATTCTCGCCGTTAGCAAAATAACCATTAGGTACAATTTGCACCGTGCCGTCAAGTTTGGCTGTACCTCGCACAGTCAGCTTGTCCCCGCCGTTGATGCCGCCTTCCAGTTCCAGCACGCCATCTTTCCCCTGCGTGTAACTGCCGACAGTCAGATGCCCAATAGAATTGCCCGGCGCCACGATACCATTTATATTTTCAACGTGTTTGGTAATAAAGCCATTGCCTTGTAACTTAGGCTGACCTGCGGCTGCATTTTTAGCATTATCTGCCGCTGCGGTGCTGACCGTAACATCGCTGTTGGTCAGATAACCGTTGACAGCCAGCGTACCTGCCTGCACTAAAGTCTTGCCGCTGTAAGTATTATAGCCGGTCAGGTCAAGCTTGCCCGTGCCGATTTTTATAACCTTCCCCTCACCAATGATCGAGCCGCCATAGACAGAATCCGTAACGCCAGCCTCCAGGTCAACTGTCATATTCGACAAAGTTTTCCGTTCCGGGTCGAATGGATCGCTGCCGTACAGCTCATCTTTCTTACCCAGGTTGATGATACTGCCGCCCACACCGCCGTCATCCAGCCAGCCGACGGTAAAATCCCCGCCATTGGCCAGGATCGTATCTTTGCCGAGCGCAGCCAGCACTATAGAAAAATTACCGTCAGCAGTAATATCCTGCCAGCCACCTGCCTCGCCAAAACTAATGAACGAATTTCCCGGTGACGCGGGGCTGAGATCATCGATCACGATCTGGGTACCTAATAATTTACCATTATTGTCATAGACCTTAACCCTGACTACATAATCGCCGCCTGCCGGCAGCAGGGTAAATTTATCCAGCTCCACAGTGCGGTAACCGACATAATCTTTGCTGTCATCCTTCCCAAACGTGCCTTTTTGCGTATAGACGCTTTTGCCATTTTCAGGATCAGTCGCCCCGGACAGCACTTCGATCTCATAACTGGCAGCGTCCGTCAGCGTACAAAAACCCACCGCTTTTAAAAACTGCGGCCTGGCGGCCACATAATGGCTGGCCATACCTTTGCCGGTCTCCCTCGCAACAGGATCTTCGTCGTCCCAGCGCCAGTAAATATCGCTGCCCAGCTGTCCGTGCTGGCTGATAGAAGTATATCTTAGAGGATCTGCTTCGACAACACTGGTAACGCCGCCGGTCAGACTGGTATCATGATAGGACACATAGGCATAGCCACCGTCGCCCCATTTCTCCCCCCAGGAATTGCGCATGATCCAGGCGCCCTTTAACGGCTGACCGTTCTTGTCTTTATAATTTGTAAACTCATAATCATCATCCCAGCCTACCAGCCCTACTTCGTGGTTGGCTCCCAAGTCAAAGTCCTGGTTATATATTTCCGTAATACTGGCGTCATTCCATTCTGGCCCGGCATAGATACCAACAGAAATAATGCCGTTCTCAGTTATCAATTGCTTGATATAAGCCTGCCGCTCGTTATCGATATTACCATCGTAATCATAATTAACAGGCATACTATCAACATACTGGTACAGGCCATAGACCTGCGTCACCAGACCAACCTCCGGCTGCAACGTAACTCCCTGCATCCTCGTTGCCGGATCATTTTTCTGAAAAGGTTGGGAAGCAAACGGAGCATTGGCTTCCCAGGTCAAACCCGTACCACGCGTCAGCAGCGCTGCAGCCTTAAATTCCAGGCCGCCCTGATCATAGGCATCATAAATCCCCCTATCAGGATCGATAAAGCTTGGATAAAACGGGTGCGGATAGATGGACGCATCTGTACCCAGCGGCGCATTATAACCCAGCCAGGCCAGATAGCGTTCAGAAAAATCGGCTTTCGCGACAGCTTCGGTGATCTTGCCTTCCTCTATGGCTGCCTGCCGCTGCTTGTTCCAGTTGGCCTCCACCGTAGCCAGCATACCAAAGGCCCAACAGCTGCCATAGTTAAGCTGATTTTTGACCGGACTGACAAAACCTGTCTTGCGCCCGTCATAAGACGTGTCAATACCAACCCCTGCCGCCAGCACAGACCCGCAAACAGACATTGCCAGCAAATCAGCAGCTATGAATGCCGCCAATATATTTTTGTTACCGTATTTAGGCCAATATTTTTTCATAACAGCTCCTAAACATCAAATTTAATAAATATTTTTTTGCTATATTTATATTTTAACATCATAAAAAACCTCCGTAAACAACTATTTACAAGTTGTTTACGGAGGTTTAAAGAAAGCTGTTATTTCATTGTTACGCCGTCTTCTTTGACATTGATCTCTGTCACCTTAAATGACAATGCTTTGCCAGCACCTTTGCCATCTTCGACACATTTTGCAGTAAAGTTGGTTACGGCTGCTTTCGCTTCCTCTCCCACCGCTTTGCCGGAAATTTTATATTCCTGACCTTCGTTAAATTGCTGGGCTGCCTGGAAATGACTTTCAGTAAAACGCAGCATAGAATCCTTCTCATCATACACTGCCAAGCCCAGGTAGGCATTTCCCTGCATCGAATAATATTCCGCTTTAGAAACCCTGACGCGGACGATATGATATTCCTTTAACATTCTCCTCACCTCCCTTCGTAATTACATTGTAAAACGGCTCAATTCCACGATGGCGGAAAAAAACAGCGTACTCGCAATAAGTACGCTGCCTGTTATTTCTTACCACACTTTTGGTATTTCATTAAAATGTCCGGCAATAAACATCGTTGTCGTGATAGTCGCCAGCAGGTTATGCTGTTCGTCAGTCATTTCCGCTGTAATGACCATCGTCGTCTGCCCGTGATGCTTGATCTGGCTGGTAACGATCGCCGTACCCGTACCGGGCAGATTGCTGATAAAGTTGATGTTAAAGCTCAGCGTCTGCACGACTTCGCCAACGCTGGCCCCGGTAATGCCCATGACAGAATCGGCCAAAGCCGCCAAAGCGCCGCCATGCACTCCCAGCCAGTGATTAGTATGGATATCAAAATCGATCGGCATACTTACGGTCGCGCCGCCGCAATGGACTTCATCGATCTTGATTTTCAACAGCTGCATAAACGCACTGCCGCTCCAGATCTGTCTGATATGTTCCTCTATATTTGTCACCGTACTCATAATTTTACTCCTCCCCTATAAATAAAGACTGACTAAAGTCATATACGCAGGCACTACAATAATCCCCAGCAGCACCGTTAAAAAGCTCAGCGTCGCCGCGTAAGCAGAATCGGCGCCATAGGTTTTCGCTACGATCGCCATCTGCGTCATAGCCGGCATCGTCGCCTGCATGGTAAAGACCTGCGCTGACAGCGTGGTTACCGGCAATAACGGTACTAAAAGCAAAACGCACAGGGGGCAGACCAGAAAGCGCCCGGCAACACCCAACAGCAGTTCTTTATCAAAACCGATCTCACCTAAGGGAATTTTGCTCATTTCGATGCCAATAAAGACCAGTGACAAAGGCGTTGTCAAATTACCCACATATTGAAAGCTGTTCATTAAAAAATGCGGCAGCCGCCAATCCAGTAAGACCAGTATGATTCCGATAATGAAGCCTGCCAGCGGCGGCGAAAAAATTTTCTTCAGCGCTGCCGCAGAAAAAAACGCCGGTTTGTTCTTCGTATGCGCCAGCGTATCCTGCACGATATTATGTACACCTAAAGTCCAGAAAAAGGTTGTATTGACCATATAATAAAGCATGACCGCAGGGATGCTTTTTTCGCCGAACAACGCCAGATTGACCGGCAAGCCAATAAACATGGTATTGGCAATAAAAAAATTAGTGCAGAAAATACCGCGGCGTTCTTTTTTGATTTTAAAAATACGGGCGGCCAGTTTGCCGACAATAAAGGCCAGCAGCATGGAACAGATCGGCAGCAGCAGATCAGGGGCCATGGCCACAAGCTTATTGTGGTCAAAATTTTTACTGATACTGACGATCATATACAGCGGCAAAGAAACCGCAGTCACCAGTCTGGCGATCAGGGCGCTGCTGTACTCGTCAAACCAGCCGCGCCTGCTTAAAACAAATCCGATACCAATAATAAAAACAATACTGAAGATACCTTCCAGCGCTTTTAAAACAAATTCCATATGACACCTCTTTTCTGCTGTTGAAGCAAAATAAGGCCCGGTGAACGGGCCTTATTTTGCTTGATGGAGGAATGGCATAAGCACATCTTCTATGCCGGAAGCAGTAAACATCTATCTGATCTCTTCCCCGGCGACCTGTCCTAAATAATCGCCACAGGGAATTCCTTGTTTTCAACTAAATATAAAGCTGCTGTAACAGACAGCAGATCGGCGCTGCCGCCCGGACTGATCCGCTCGGCCCTGAAAACTGCTTCGCTTTCTGCCAGCAGACGTTGTCCCGCAGCAGTAAAAACACTGCCCTGCGCCAGAATAGCTTTGGCGCGCTGCTGCACAAACGGCAGCTTCTCATAGCCGCCGCGCCAGATGACATTGGAATCCTGCACGACAGTCATTAAATTTAATAAAGCATGTATCAAAGCGTCGTTCAAGCACGCCCCCCTGGCAAAAGCCTCCTTTAACCCCGGCAGCCCTGCCTGGCGTACACTGGGAAACCCCGCTTCCACTTCCCCGCGGATGCCCGTGATGCCATAAGTCTGATATAGTTTTTCTCCTGCCGTCAAAGGCCGGTCTGCCTGCAATCCTGCCAGCTCTTTCACTACCAGCCCCTGCGTCATCTCTGCCACGATCGAGCACAGTGCGCCACTGTCCAGCCCTTTATTCAGAGCCGCCCCTGCAGCCGCAGCCATTAACCCGCCGGCGAATAAAATACCCCTTTGGGTATTGACGCCTTTCGTCACGCGCAGCAGTTCCTGCTCCGCACTAACGCCATACTGTCTGACTTTGGCAAATAATTCCCGATAATCACCAGTATGTTTCATGCCTAAAACCTGTAAATCAGTGAAAGCTTTTGCCAAAACCGCAGAACCAGCGGCAAAAGTCAAAATACTCATATCCGTATGCGCCCCGTTACTATGACGGGTAACCAGTCCCGGTTTGGGATGGGCACAGACTTCCATAAAAACAGCCTGCGTCAGAAACAGACTCATTTGCTGTAAAGCTTCAGATTTAGCAGAAAGCTGGCGGGCTGAAATCTCTACTACTATTTCCTTAAACGCACTTTGCCCATTTAATTTTTTAGCCTGGGGATCATACATCGCTGCACCTGCTTTCTGCCAAAATAACTTTTAAGCACCCATAATGGCTTTAGTAGCCAAATAAAGAATGGAAGGGCACAACAAACAGCCCGTACCAGTATAGAATGTAGCAGTCATAGCGCCATAAGGCACCAGTTTAGCATCAACTGCCGCCAAACCTGCAGCTACGCCAGAAGATGTTCCCATCAAACCGCCATAAATCATAGCCGCCTGAGGGTTATTCAAACCAACGATATTTTTAACAAACGGTGTCAAAATCATAACTGCAACAGATTTAACAACACCGGCTGCAATCGAGATGGCAATTACATCAGAGGAAGCACCCAAAGCAGCACCCGTTACCGGCCCGACAACGAACGTACAAACACCGGCACCAACTGTAACCATGGAAACTACGTCAGGATAACCCATAAAATAGGCCATCACGCAGCCAACAACAAAAGAACTGAGTACGCCCATCAAAAGTGATACGACACCAACCATACCGCATTTTTTGATTTCACGCAGATCCGCGCCAAAAGCGGTGGATACGATAGCAAAATCACGGAACATCCCGCCGCCCATCATACCAACGCCGGCAAACATCGGAATACTTGCCAGACCTTTAGAGCCGCCGGTAGTAATACCGCCGATATAAGCTAAAACCAGACCAGCAAAAATAGCGATGGCAGAACCATGGATCTTGCCTTTGGTCAGAGCAGAAAGCTTGTAGGTAATCAAAGTAATGATACCAATCAGCATAAAAGCAAAAACCAAACCATTCGATTTAAATACTTTCGCAGTAATAGCAACGATATCCATTTATTTCACCTCGCCTTTCGAACCGCCTAATTTAGAAATGACGGGAATCAATACAAAGGCAACCGCTACACCTACAAGTCCCGACCCGATAGCCAAAGCGCCGCCGGAAAGAGCCGCTACTACATTTTGAATAGAACTCATCGCTACGACGATCGGAATATACATGGCACTCCAGAAAGCAATGCCCTCCTGAGATTTTTTATCTAGCCAGCCATGATCTATACCATGATTAGACAAAAGGATCAGGAAAAGCATAGCAAAACCTACGCCGCCAACATTGGCTTTTACCCCTACGATAGCACCAAACATATCACCCAGAACAATACCGACAATATAACATGCCGCCAATAAAGCAACTCCATATATAGCCATGAGATTACACCACCTTAGTACAATTTTTTATTATCGCTCCCCGCTCAGGGGGAGCGAAACAACTAAAGGCAACGGTAAAAATTTACTTATTCAACTATGGCAACAACCTGACCGGCACTGACGCGGTCGCCGGGCTGTACTTTGTACTCTTTGACGACGCCGGCTACCGGGGACGGTACCAGTTGTTTCATTTTCATTGCTTCCATTACGATCAGGACGTCTTTAACTTCAACGCTGTCTCCTACCTCTTTTTCAAAACGAACGATCTTACCGGGTACGCGGGATTTGATTTCCATGATTTATGCCTCCTGTGACAGTATTTCCAAAACTGTCTCTTTCTTTAATATTTGTACATCCTGCAGACTCTTACCTAAAACTGTCTGCGTCGGCTGAAATAATTCAGCAGTTTTGATACCATAACCGTTAGCAAGCTCCGTTTCCAGATCGATATCCACCTGGAACTTCCTGCCGATAGCCTGCAGCTCTGCATAGAATTCCTGCAGACGCTCCAACGACAAACCTGTTACCAGCAAATCCAGATCAGAATCACTGTTGGTAAAAGGCAGCCCGGTCGCTATTTCCAATCCCGCCGAGCCTAAAATACCCAGCCTGATCTGCTGCCCGGCAGCATAATCGCATACGGTCTGGGCTGCCGCCAGACAGTCAGTAGCCGCTGTGAAGCTTACTGCCGCCAGTTCATAGGGCCGCTGCACTTGAACTGCCTCGCTCACTTTTAACTCTGCGGCCAGCCGCAGACGCCTGCCGCCGCATAACTGCGGATGAACGAAGCCTACGGGGATCATCTCTGCTGCAACATCTTCCGCACGTCTGACGATCCCGGGAATAACGCTGTCCGCACAGAAAATATCCGCCGCTAAAAATGCCTTTTCCCCTGTCAGCTCGTGCAGGAATATCTGCTGCAGCCTTTTTCTGCCGGCACTGCCTGGATAGACCAGATCATGCCGTTTTAACTGCGTTTTGTCCATACGGGGTCCGCCTTACTGTTTTGCTGATAATCAAGCTGTGCCTGTACCATGCTGTCAAAAAATTCCGTTTGCACCGGCCCGGTGATGGTAACGGGAGCTACCTTGATCCCGGCCACGGGATCGCCACGCAGTTCCAGCACCGTCTGGCCGGCATTGACCTGCACTTCGGGACAGACCTTGACGATCCGTCCCTTGATGCGCAGGATACTGCGGGCTACTCTGTTTAGGGTAACGGCTGAAGCCAGAGTCGTCGCTTTCACGATCACTTCATACTCTGGATAAGTCCGTTCCCTACGGTAAGTAATGATCTTGCCGTTTTTATTACAGATATGCCCCGATTCTGAACAGGGAAAGCTGTCACCCATCGGCAGCCCGCCTGCTATCAGTTCATAATATTGCTGTCCACCCTTAGACGCGGTCGGTACCAGTTCAATATCGTCTCTGACCGG
This sequence comes from uncultured Phascolarctobacterium sp., assembly GCA_900545535.1. Taxonomy (GTDB): domain Bacteria; phylum Bacillota; class Negativicutes; order Acidaminococcales; family Acidaminococcaceae; genus Phascolarctobacterium. The sequence goes on along the minus strand of UQZN01000011.1, from coordinate 74,927 downwards.
GATGCCATCCATAGCCAGCCAGCCGATTTCCTGACAGCCATACAAATCATGTACTTCTGCCTGCAGGATTTTTGCAGCCACCGGTAATAATTCCAGATCCAGCGGCGTGCCGGCGGTCAGCAGCTTAACGCCTTGCGGCAAGTCTCCGGCAACGCCCATATTTTCAGCGTCTGCCAGTGCCGCCCGCAAAAAGGCCGATTCCCCAACCACAGCGGCAGGCTGCTCTTTATACAGCGCCGCCAGAAAGGCGTCGCGGCTGGAACGTACTAAAAACGACCATTCCAAGCCGAACTCCTTTAAGGCCTGCCCGGAAAAGACATTGACCAGCGGCGGGTAGGTAACCAGTACCTTATCGCCGCGTTTCAGCCCAGCTCGCTCCAAAATCCTGAAGGAAGCTTTGATGCGGGCCGGCAGCTCCGCATAGGTAACGCCGACGATATTCTGAAACGCCGAGGTACCAGTGGTAAACGTGAGATAAGCCAGATTCAAAGGCGTATGTACTTCTTCGATCACATGAGCCGCTGTCGGCCCCGCAATACCTTTATCCGCCAAAGTACGCTGCGGCATCTCCTCCAGCCTGGGCGCCGAGCCGAAATCTTCGACCAGCATACTTATTTCCTGAAGCAAGCTGTTCATCTGCATTCTCCTCAGGCGTTGATATATTTATCTTCCACAGCGGCAAATTCTGCGTTGACTTTGGCGATAGCTTCCATTCTGTGAGTGCGGCCGCCGCGTTCATTGCCTAAAATACCTCTGCCCCAGGGACCGAGCAATTCGCCTTTGCCCTCTGCCTTTAATTTGGCAACTTCGTCGATATGTTTGATAATGACCGCACGCATATCTTCAACCTGGTTGACGATTTCCTGCACGCCGCCCAGCTTATAAAAGAAATCAACACCGGCTGCAAAAACAGGATTGCTGGTAGAAAGCTCTTCCAGGCGTTCGATGTCCATTTTGGTAATACGGGCGATAGAAGTCAGCGGCATAACATGGATCATAGTGCCGAAATCTTTGGAAAGAGCCAGAATATGGTCAGCCTGCAGGCCGTGACACAGGAAAGCGCCGGAAATAGCACGGCCGATGACCATAGCCACGATCGGATGCCCTGCTTTACGTGCTTCAGCCAAAGCCAGCTGATAACCACCTGTAGATTTATTCATACCGGCGATTTCTTCCATTTTGCCAGGGCCATTACCAGGGGTATCCACGATCAAAACGATGGCGCGTTTTTCTGCCAGCGGTTTATCCTTGTCGGCTTCCATCGTCCGGTAAACAGCCGTTGCCATTTTATAACCTTCCTCAAGACCGATGACGCCGCCGAAAACAACAGGAAATCTGTCGTTAAAAGCCATCGCGTCATTAGCGATGATAGTAGTCAGTTTGCCGTCCAGTTTCGCCGTACCGACGACGGAACCGGGGCCATAATCAGGGTCGAAGCTGTAACCGTCGATGATGTTTTCCTGGAAGGAATCTTTATCGATGATCATATCGATAGCGTCGCGGCCGCGACCTATCATAGTGTTGTCCAATTCTTCCATGTTCATGTTCCTCCTTTTCCTTAAGCGCGTACTCTGCGTTTTACTACTTTGAGGAATTCCGCAGTCGTCATTTCAGGCAGGGCTGCCGGATCTTCGTTGCCAAAATATTTCCACAGATCCATCGAATCCTTCGGCTGCATATCTCCGACCAGCTTCACCAGCTCCTGTTGCTCCTGAACCAGCTTCAACGAACCGATACGGCGCATTTTTTCGATCTCAGCCATCGGGATCTCAGCCACTTCTGCCAGAGTTTTATGGAATTCGCCGATCTTATCTTCGACCAGATAGTTGCAGTCCTGAATAATATATTTATGCTTGGCGCCGGTAGTCCGGTAAACCAAAGCTTTATTGGAAGCGTCAAATTCGTCTTTGCCCATTTCCTGTTCGATTACTTCCGGGCCTGTCAGGCCGATACGGCCTTCTTCGTTCATCACGATAACGTCGGTAGCCGCAGCGACAAACCCCATACCGCCAAAGCAGCCAACTTTGCTGCCGACAACAGCCACTACCGGGACGATACCGCGGCAGTCCTGGAAGGCATCCATAACTTCGGCATGAGCCAAAAGACCGGCATTAGCTTCGTGCAGACGTACACCGCCGGTTTCAAAAGAAACGGCGACCAACGGACGCCTTTCGGCATATTCCTCAGGATATTTGGCTTTGATATCGGCAGCAGCCTTCAAGGCCAGGCGAATGGTCGCGACCATTTTACCGCCGTTGACTTCGCCGATAGCGCCGCCAATAAACTTGCCTTCCATTGATACTACAAAAACAGGATGCTTACCCAAAAGGCCCACACCGCAGACAGTACCGTCATCAAATTCCACAGCCGTTCCCAATACCGGCAGATGCGGGCTGCAATAACGGTCCAGCGGATTTAAAAACTCCGTAAAGGTTCCTTCATCGACCATGCCCAAAGCACGTTCACGGGCATTAGCGTCAAAGAAGCTGCTGTTTTCAAGCTCAGTCCATTTTTTCATAATCATTCAGCCTCCTTTGCAGTAGCTTCTGCCAGTGCCTGGCGCAATCTCATATAAACTACGATCGGTGTAGCATTGTCATCGTTGATCTCGATACTGACATTACCAACGCCTGTATCAGCAACAAATTTACCGAGCATTTTTTCCCAAACCGCATCAAAGCCTTTCACAGGAGTAACTACTTTGGCTTTAACGCCGCCGTTCAAAGCCTTTTTTTCCATCAGTACTTCCAGATCGCCGGAACCGGTCACACCAAGATGCGACCATTCCTTAGCTATTTCCTGAGTTGCGGCAGATTTAAATTCAAATTCCAAAACCTGTAATGCCACGTTAATCTCCTCCTCTTACCAGTTTCTGAATTTAGCAGGCGGATTATACAGACCCTTCGACCAAACTACCAGATCATGTACATTTTTAGCCGCCAGCATGGAACGGTTAGCTCTGCTCATATCAATACCCAGATCATCGGCAGTCTTGATCACGCCAAGATCACGCAGACGCAGGGTTTCTTTCGGGTCAGCCTTCATGCCGACTTCGGTAAAGCCCGCGATACCGCGGATAGCGGCAGTACGTTCTTCCATATTTCTGCATTTATGCAGGTATGCGATACCTTCCTCGGTAATGATATGGGTCAGGTCATCGCCGTAGATCATGACCGGTTCGATCGGCAGATTAGCGTTTTTAGCCAAAGCAAAAGCATCCAGTTCTTCTACGAAGCCAGGCGCCAGCTTTTCGCGGAAGGTTTCCGCCAGCTGTACGACCAGCCGTTTGCCGCGGTGTACCGGCCCCCACATGGCTTCTTTAATTCCGTATTCTTCACCGCATTTAAGCCACGCTTCTGAAGAATGGCGACGGCCTTTAGGATCGCAGCCCATATTCGGGGCACCGCCGAAGCCCGCCACACGATTGGCCGTAGCCGTCGAGCTGTTGCCGTAAGGATCGATCTGCAGTGTGCCGCCGATAAACATATCGATAGCATAATGACCTGCAGTCTGTGAAAAAGCACGGTTGGAACGCATCGATCCGTCAGGACCGACAAAGAAAATATCACTGCGGGCAGCAACATACTCATCCATGCCCAATTCACCGCCGAAGCAGTGGATAGATTCGACCCAGCCGCTTTCAATAGCCGGGATCATCGAAGGATGCGGGTTCAAAATAAAGTTGGTGCAGATCTTGCCTTTCAGGCCCAGTTCCTCACCATAAGTCGGCAGCAATAATTCGATCGCGGCCGTATCAAAACCGATACCATGGTTCAGGCTTTTGATACCATACTCTCCATAGATACCTTTGATCGCCATCATGCCCTTCAAAACCTGAGCATCGGTAATCAGTGCCGGATCGCGGGTAAAGAGCGGTTCGATGTAAAACGGTTTCGGAGACTGGATAACATAATCGACCCAGTCACCGGGAATATCGACACGCGGCAGCTCGTCTACGATCTCGTTGACCTGCGCAATAACGATACCCTGACGGAATTTAGTAGCTTCTACGATCGCCGGCGTATCTTCTGTGCTGAACCCGGTAAACAGGTTGCCATGACGGTCTGCTTTCGTTGCCGCAATCAATGCGACACGCGGAGTCAGATCTACAAAATAACGGCCATACAGTTCCAGATAGGTATGGATAGCGCCCAGTTCCAGTTTGCCTTCCTTTAAAAATTCGGCAATCCGGCCTGCCTGCGGACCTGAAAAGGACATATCCAGCTTTTTAGCGATGCCTTTTTCAAAAACATCCAGATGCTCCGGCAAAGTCAGAACGGACTGTACCATATGCAGGTCGTGTACTTTAGCAGGATCGACCTGACAAAGTGCTTTCGCCAGAAAATCGGCCTGTTTCTGGTTGTTGCCTTCGATATTGACCTTATCGCCCGGTTTGATAACAGCCTCCAGCAAAGCTACTGCATCTTTGGCATCAACTATTTTTCCTTCTTTGACGTAAGGGGCAGCCGACGCAGCTCTTGCCGCAGCGTCTTTCTTTAAAGAATCCCACTCACGCGTAATACCTTTAAGCTCCATTACATTCTCTCCTTTCTTATTACAAAACTGCTTCATCTATACCAGATGCGGGTAAAAAAATAGAGAACAAAGCACAGCTGTTAACTGCGCGCTCGTTCTCTCATTCGCCACTATTTAATTATCCCCGTATCTAGATATGCATAACTCCCAAACCGGCTCTGTCATGATTAGTCATATAATGCAGCGCCGATTTACCAAAAATAGCCACCGCGATCCAGCCGTTATCCCTGACGATAGCGATTTTCAAGGCCAGACTGGCACTGGAAGAAACGCTGACCAGAATACCTTTTTTAGCTTCTTCCGTGGCATGGATCAAGGCATGAATATCATTAGCTGTTTTTTCTATCACTTCTGAATTCAAACAGGCTCCAATAACAGCTCTGTTGATCTTTTCATGGAAATCATCGTAAGAAGTTTTACCTCCGACTTCTGTCACGACAAATTTATGTTTGACAACCGAAACTGCCTGTTTTACTACTTCTTCTTCCTTAAGACTTCTTGTCATTGCCAGCAGCATCGCCGCTACGCCTACGCTTTTGATACTTTCGCCCAAAAAAAACGCTTCCATCGCTCAATCCCTCCCTTTACTGCAACCTCAGCAGCTGCGGATGCTTATTTCACCAAAATCGAAGCTTTCGATTTTTCCCGCAGCATTTCGTACAAGCAAACTACCATAATCATCCATGTCTTCCGCTGTTCCGGAATAAATTTCTGTATCATTGTCCTTTACGATCACCTTCTGCCCTAAAGTACAGCTGTTTGCCAGCCAGGCTTGCCTGATAGAAGCAAAACCGCAGCTGTGCCAGTGAGAGTAAAGCAGGCTGAATTCATTCAGAAACGCCTTGAGGACATGTTCATGCTCGTATTCGATGCCCGTTGCCAGATAAAGTGAAGTCGCCGTTAGCAGGGCTCCGAAATCTTCAGAAGACATATTTATATTGATACCAATACCGACAACGGCATACTCAATGCTGCCATCGGCAGCCAGCGCCATTTCCGCTAAAATACCGCAGATTTTTTTACCGTCCAGCATGATATCGTTGGGCCATTTTATTCGGCCTTGTACGCCAGCAACCTTTTTCAAGGCCTCAACAACAGCTACCGCTGCTAAAAGTGTAACTTGCGGACAAAACTCTGCTGCTGTTTTCGGATAAAGAATCAGTGAAAACCAGAGACCTTTCCCTGCCTGTGATTTCCACACTCTGCCCAATCTTCCCCTTCCGGCAAACTGCTGTCCTGCCTGGATGACAGTACCTTCCGGCGCGCCTTTTTCTGCAAACTCTTTAGCAGTTACATTTGTAGACTCCAGCGTTTCAAAGTATTTTATAACCCGGCCTTCCAGCCTGGACTGAGCGGATCTCTTTCTATCCATACAATTATCCTCTATACCGCAATAAATTTGAAGGTAGAGATCATAATACCGCAGGCCACGGCTGATACGATAACGCCGGCAATATTTGCACCCATAGCCACTGGCATAACTATCGCAAAAGGATCTTCCTCCTCTGCTGCATGCTGAGCTATTTTAGCCGTGGAAGGAACACAGGAGACCCCGGCTATACCTACTACCGGATTGAAGTTTTTGCCACCTTTCATCCAATATACCACCCAACCGCCAATAACACCGACAACACCTGATATCGCCAGAGCCAGAATGCCCAGTGCTACGATGATAGCAACCTTGGGATCTAACAAAGTGGAAGCTTCACACAATACACCCAGTAATAAACCCAGCAGCAAAGTTGCAATATACATTAAAGTATTTTCGATCAGATCCTGATAAGGTACGATCTCCGATTCTTTTATAGCCATACCAAGAAAGAAAGACATGATCAACGGCGCTGCCATGGGCAGTAACAGGCACAATAACCCACAAGCTACCACGATAAAAATAAATTTGGATTTCTTGGAAACTTCCGGTACATCCATCAAAATGTCATTACCGCGAATGCGTTTAGGCACCATAGCTTTGACGATCCACGGATATCCCGCATAAGTCAGGCTCAAATACAAATAAGCGATTACTGAAATCGGAACAAACAATTCCGGAGCAGCCATCAACGAAGTGAACAAGACCATAGGCCCATCCGCACCGCCAATAGAAGCGACTGCTACAGCTTCGTTGGGGGCCAAACCAAGCATTACACCCAAAATAAGTGTAGCAAAAGTACCTGCTTCGGCAAAGATAGCTATAATTATACTCGTCCAGGGGTTAGCCAAGATGAAACTGATCTCGCACATGGCTCCTACACCCATAAATACCATACAGGCTACCAAACTGTTACTGAAAGTAAAATTATAGATCGGCTGCAGGAAATTGACCTGCATGATATTGACCAGCTGGTTAGGCTCTGAAATCAACGGATCCATAAACAGTGTTCCTGTACTACCGTCAGCCAGAAACAAAACGCCGCAGTTGATACAAATCATACCAATCCCCATAGGAACCATGATCAACGGCTCCAAAGTGCGTTTGAACCCGCACAGCGCCAAAACAAAACCTACTATTATCAGCAAAATACGGGCGCCAACAATCACGGGATCCTGTACAAACAAGCTGGCTACGCCAGGAAATAAATTCATCAACAATTCCATTTTTTACTCCATCCCTTCCCCATTATTGTTTGAATTTCCACCAAAAACTTTGTTTAAAAGAACGATTACACCAATAACCAGTAAAGAAATAACTGCTGTTCCCAAATAAGCTGCTCCTGCATAAGCATACACACTCATTCATAAAAACTCCTTTCGTTTCAATAGATATTTCCCCAAAAACACATGATCTCCGGATAATCACTGCGGCAAAAAAAATAGAGAAATAGAATTAGCTCCATCTCTCCATCGCCACTTTGCGCTTTTTAAGGAAAATAAAACTCTCTCGCACTCGCAAGACACTATATGTCACCGACATTACGTCGTTGTCTTGACAAATTAAACTGGTTTTTTCACAAATAAAAAACGGAGAAACAGAATTCTCTATCTCTCCGTCACCGCTATTCACTTTTTATATTCCGATAACTGAAATTTACCAAACAAAACATATACTCGTAAATCTCTCATAATCCTCTTTATGTTTATCCTATACTGATTTGGTAAAATTGTCAACTATCAAATTGTTTACTTACAAAAATAAAACTGCCGTGTTACTAAGCAACACGGCAGAAAATAAATATCATACTTTTACTTTCTAAACACATGTCACTCGCATGGATCAGATATTATCAGGTTCTTACTGGCTTAAGCTGCAAATGCCGCTATCACAGTGCCGGGAGCGCATCGGAATGACCGATTTTAAATTATTCTTACATACCTGATAATTATTACTATTTTTAACTATGCCTTAATGATATACTTTATCTTTTTGAAAGTCAAGCATTATTTTGTAAATCTAAAGTATACATCATTCAGCAACAAACTTACGTTGTAATCCACACGCCACCCTAATTATCAAACCATTTCTGCAGTTCAGTGACATCCTGCGTCAGTCCCAAAGCCAGCATCAGCTTGATCCTGGCTTTGAGTCCTGTCAATTCCCCGCTCAAAATGATCTGACTGGACTCCATTGACCTGGCGCTGCCCAGATAGCTATATGCAGGTACCACGCGTCCGGTATGGACACGCGAAGCTAAAACCACAGGGATCTGCCTGCTGCGGACATATTCTATGCCTTCCTTAACTGCCGGCGGCACATTACCACAGCCTAAAGCTTCCACCACCAGACCCTGTACCGGTTTTTCCGCCAGCAGTTTAAACAGATACGCATCCATCCCGGCATAAGTTTTCAGTAGATACACATCTTCAGCCAACGCCGGCGGGCAGATCTTTTCCAGATTCACTGGCTGACGGCGAAATACCACCCTGTCAAAATAAACATGGCCTATCGGCCCCCATCCCGGCGAATGGAAGGTCGCACAGGACGTGGTATGCGTTTTCGTAACTTCTGCCGCAGCGTGGATCTCGTCGTTAAAAATAAGCAGCGCGCCTTTACCGACGGCTTCTTCACTGGCCGCAGTCATCACTGCCGCCAGAATATTGGCCGGCCCGTCCGGTCCCGTTTCCGATGCGCCGCGCATTGCTCCGGTAACGCAGACCGGCTTCATCGTTTTAGTTGCCAGACTGAGCATATACGCAGTTTCTTCCAGTGTGTCCGTGCCATGGGTCACAACGATGCCGCAGACCTCTTCCCGCTCTGCATATTGGTCAGCCATTTTTGCCAGCTCGAACATCATCTGCGGCGTAACATGACCGCTGGGCACATTGGCAAATTCCACGACCTCTATTGCGGCAACCTCGCGCAACGCCGGCACCGCTTCGATCAGATCATCGCCGCTGACGGCGGGGATCAGCCCCTGCGTCACCGGATCATATTTCATGGCGATAGTCCCGCCGGTAGTGATCACAACAACTTTTTTCATCTTCGCACCTTCCTTGCCTGATTATTTACTTCATCATAACATATCCGCCGTCAGCCGACAATTTCCAGCCGCCTTGATTCACGCAGACATTACAAATGGTGTATAATATTTATATCATTTGATTACGAGGTGTCATGTATGATAGTCAGCGGTATCAGCCTGGTTTTGGAAGGCGGCGGTATGCGGGGCATGTTTTCTGCCGGAGTTTTTGAAGCTTTCATGCAGAAAGAACTGCTTTTCCCGCATATCGTCGGCGTTTCCGCAGGCGCCTGCAATATTGTTTCCTATATGTCGCAGCAGCCGCTGCGCACCAGACGCATCATCCAGAATTATGTCGGCGATAAACGCTATTGCAGCCTGAGCAACTGGCTCAGGACACGGTCGCTGTTCGGCTTTGACTTCATTCTGAAAGAACTGCCGCAGAATCTGCTGCCTTTCGATTACGAAACCTTTCATAAATACCCCGGTCAGCTATATGTCGGCACAACCGATATCATGACCGGCAAACCCGTCTGGTATACGCAGCAGGATATGGACAGGGATTTTCTGCCGCTGCGTGCATCAGCCTCGCTGCCGTTTTTCGCTCCCGTCGTAACTATCGGCAGTCACAAATTACTGGATGGCGCTCTCGTAGAGCCAATACCATTAAATAAAGCAATCGCTGACGGTTATCATAAGTTCGTTATCGTGCTGACCCGCAATGCCGGTTACCGCAAAAAACGGCCGGTACCCCAATACCTGCTGCGCCTTGTCTATAAGCACTATCCCAAATTATGGGAGCTCATGGCCAGACGGCCTGATCTTTATAATGACCAGCTTGCTTTTGCTGAGCAGCTGGAGCAGGAAGGAAAGGCAGTTATTATCCGCCCTACGGCGCCGCTGACGATCGGCAGGCTGGATCAAAAACCGGAGCAGCTTTTAAAACTGCATGATCACGGCCTGGAATGCGGCCTGGCAAAATTTCACGAAATCATGCAGCTCTATCGCAAATAAAGGAGAAATCATGCGTTTTTTACATACTTCAGACTGGCACCTGGGCCGCATTTTTCACGGCCTGCATATGACAGACGACCAGGCTGTCGTTCTCGAAGAACTGATCGCTTTAGCTAAAGACAGCCAGGTGGACGCCGTACTGATCGCCGGTGATATTTATGACCGCGCAGTACCGCCGACACAGGCGGTAACACTGCTGGACGAAGTACTGCGCCGTTTGGTCCAGGACGCCGGCAAAAATGTCATTATGATCGCAGGCAATCACGATAATGCCGACCGTCTCGGCTTCGGGCAAAGCCTGCTGTCCCAGAACAAACTTTATATCACCGGACCTGTAAGTGCGGCTACACAGCCGGTAGTGCTTTATGACGAACACGGTCCTGTCTATTTTGCGCCGCTGACCTACGGTGAACCCTTAGCCGCGTCTGAATTACTGGGCGAACCTTTAAAAACACACGAAGACGTCGTCAGGCGCCAAATCCGCAGTCAGCTGGAACAGATCCCCGCGTCCGCACGCAAAGTGGCGCTGGCACATGTTTTTCTGACCGGGGCACAGGAATCTCCTGACAGCGAACGACCTTTGGCCATTGGCGGAGCGACAACTGTAGGTATCGACTGCTTCGCCCCCTTTCATTATGCCGCCTTAGGGCATCTGCATGCCTGTCAGAGCGGCAGCAGCAAAGTACGTTACAGCGGTTCGCTGCTGAAATATTCTTTCAATGAAGTCGCTCAGCCTAAAGGGGTGCATCTGGTAGATCTGGCTGACGACGGCAGCATTACCGTTGAGACCATACCCCTCAGCCCCCGGCGCGAGCTGGCCTGCCTGCGCGGCAGCTTTGCTGAATTGGTGAGCCATCCAAAGACGGCACTATACGATCATTATCTGCAGGTCACACTGACTGACGACCAGCCGGTTTTAGATGCCAAATACAGACTGGAACAGGTCTATCCGCATATCCTGCATTTGGAATACGCGCGGCTGCACGCCGGTACTGATACGTCTGCCGCCGCAGTCAGCCATAAAAAGCTTGGCACCGCCGAACTGTTTGAAGCCTTCTTCACTCAGGTCAACGACCGGCCTTTGAACGCCGCCGAAAAGTCCCTTTTATCGGACGTTATCAACAGTGACGTTCAGGCAGAAAGGCAGGCCTGACTATGAAACCATTACAGCTTACAATGCGTGCCTTTGGCGCTTATGCCGATGAGCAGACTATCGACTTCACGCTTTTAGGCGATAAAAACTTTTTTCTGATCCACGGACCTACCGGTTCCGGCAAAACAACGATCCTGGATGCGATCAGTTTCGCGCTGTACGGCAGCGCCAGCGGTGATCTGCGTGAAAGTAAAAGCCTGCGCAGCGATTACGCGCCGGCCGAACAGAAAACCGAAGTAGAATTTACCTTTAAAAGCGGAGAACATATTTATCAGGTCCTGCGCGCCCCTGAACAGGAATTGAAAAAACAACGGGGCGAGGGAACGCGCAAAGTTCCCGCAGCAGCCGCACTTTTTAAACTTCTCAGCGACGGCAGCAAGGACCCGCTGGCAGCCAAAAGCGATGAAGTGACAAAAAAGGTTACTGAGATCATCGGTTTTAAAGCCGAGCAGTTTCGTCAGATCGTTTTACTGCCGCAGGGCGAATTCCGGCGGTTTCTGATCGCCGAATCGAAAGACCGCAAAGCTATTTTAGAAACTATTTTTAAAACAGAGCTGTACCGGCGCATCGAAACACTGCTGGCCGAACGCAGCAGTAGCATTGACAATAATTATCAAACCCTTAAACAGCAGCGGCAGTTTATCCTGGACAGCACTGAATGCGCAGACCGTGAGCAGCTTGACGCCAGCATCCAGCTGCTTCTGCAGCGGCAAAAAGAAGAAACGGCAGCATTACAGACGGCTGCCGCACGTCTGACCGCTGCCAAACTGCAATTACAGCAGGCCCAGCAGCTGCATAATGCCTTTACTGAAGCAGCGGCGGCACAAGCAGCACTGCTGACTCTGACAGAACAGCGCAGTGCTGTTGCGGCCATAAAAACCGAGGCAGCCCAGGCTGAAAAAGCGGCACTTTTAGAAGAGATCTACAACTCTACCCTGCGGGCCCATAAACATAATCAGGAATGCCAGACAGCGGCCCAGAACGCACTGCAGGCAACTCTGAACACAAAAAATGACTTACAGGAGCTGCACCGGCAGCTGTCAGAACAACTGCGGCAGCTTGACGGTCAGGCTGTCACTACTACAGCTGATCTGAACAAGGCCCTTGAGCTTTTAAATCAGCGCATCCTGCAGCTCCACAGCGAGGCCGCCAAATTATCCGGCGTCACTGCCGAATTAGAACGTCTGGCCGCGGCGCTTGCCAATAATGAACCCTGCCCTGTCTGCGGCTCTCTGCAGCATCCGCATCCGGCCACAGTATCCGCCGCCCAAAGAGCCGATCTGCAGCGGCAGACGCAAATAATCAGTAACCAAACCAGAGCCTTACAACAGCTGCAGCAGCAATACCAGCAGACGCAGCTGCAACTGGCAGGCTGCGAAGCCACCCAGAAGTCCACTCAAACTGCTGCTGAAGCTGCCATGCAGGAATTCAGCGCCCTGCGTCAGCATTTTAAAGAACGTCTGGAAGCTTCGGACTTTGACTCGCAGGCCGCCTTTCTCGCCGCGATGCGTACGGAAGCCAGGCGACAGCAGCTGCAGCAGACCATAGCCGCCTACGAACAAAATCTGGCGGCGGCAACAGACCGCCTGCAGCGTGCTCAAAATGCCATCGACGGCAAAACCGCGCCCGAACTCACTGCCTGCCAGGACGCCGAACAACAGGCCGACGCACTCTACCGGCAGCTGACAGCACAGACTGCGGTAACCGCCAAAGAACTGACTGATCTGCAAACAGCGCAGCTGCGGCTGCAGGAACTGGAAAAACAAATGGGCGCTTTGCAGGAGGCTTATCAGACTGCCGCCTCACTAGCTGAAACAGCAAGAGGCAACAACCCTTCCCGGCTCACTTTTTCCGCCTTTGTTCTGCAGGCGATCCTGGATGACGTCTTACAGGCAGCCAATCTGCGTTTGACTTCGATGAGCCGCGGCCGCTACAGTTTATCACGTACCGGCGACGTGCTGGACGCCCGCCGGGAAAACGGTCTGAATATCGAAGTCACCGACAGCTTTACCGGTGTGGCCCGTCCCGTTAAAACCCTGAGCGGCGGCGAGCTTTTTCTGGCTTCGCTTTCGCTGGCCCTGGGACTTTCCGACGTTGTCCAGGCTTATGCGGGCGGTATCCGCCTTGATACTATCCTCGTCGACGAAGGCTTTGGCACACTGGACTCCGAAGCGCTGGATATGGCGATCCGCACCCTGACCGACCTGCAGAAAGGCGGCCGCCTGGTCGGCATCATCTCCCATGTCAGCGAGCTGCGCGAACGCATCACCGCCCGTCTGGAGGTCATTCCCGGACAGCGGGGCAGCAAAGCTGTTTTTCACGTTTAATAAAGTAAAATACCTCCGCAAGCAGTTGCTTACGGAGGTATTTTTTAACCTATTTCCCGTTCCAGTTCAGTTCCCCGCACATTGACGGGCCGGTTCTTTTCATCTACCATCACGACCTTCGGTTCAAAGGTCTGCGCTTCCTCCGGCGTCATCAGGGCATAGCCGATAATGATCACCGTATCGCCTACAACTACCTTGCGTGCCGCCGCGCCGTTCAGGCAGATCACGCCGCTGCCGCGTTCGCCGGCAATGACATAGGTCTCCAGACGGTTGCCGTTATTGTTATCGACGATCTGCACCCGCTCGCCCGGCAGAATCCCCGAAAGCTCCAGCAGTTCGGAATCAATGGTGATACTGCCCATATATTCAAGACAGGCCTCAGTCACCGTCGCACGATGGATCTTTCCATGAAACATATTCAAAAGCATTTATGCACCCTCCAAAATAATATTATCTATCAGCCGCGTAGTACCAAAACGTACTGCTACCGCCAGCAGGCACGGGCCGGTAATCTTGCCGGCCAGAGGCGTCAGATCAGGCAATTCATAGATCTCCACATAATCGATCTCGCTCAGCGGCTCCGCTGCGATCATTTCTCTGACAACTTCCACCAACTCAGCACCATTGCGCTCACCCTGCTGAAACAGTGCTTCGGCCTGACACAGGCTTCTTGAAAGTACCAGTCCGGCCTGACGTTCTTCCGGGCTCAGATAGGTATTGCGCGAGCTTTTCGCCAGACCGTCGGCTTCACGGACGATCGGCATGATCCGCAGCTGTACGTTAAAGAACAGATCCTTGACCATGCGTTTGATGACCTGCACCTGCTGTGCGTCCTTCTGACCAAAATAGGCCCGGTCCGGCTGCGCCAGATTGAACAGCTTGCTGACGACAGTCGTGACGCCGCGAAAATGGATCGGCCGGCTGCGGCCGCACAGGACTTTGGTAATGTCGCCTGTCACTTCGACCCAGGTCATATCCTCGCTGGGATACATTTCCTTCGGCGTCGGCGCAAAAACTATATCGGCGCCCATTTGCTCTGCCAGCAGACAGTCGGCTTCCAAAGTCCGCGGATAGGCGTCCAGATCTTCGCCCGGCCCGAATTGGGTCGGATTGACAAAGACGCTGACGATAACAAGCTCATTTTCTTTCCGTGCGGCAGCGATCAGAGAGCCATGCCCTTCATGCAGCGCCCCCATAGTCGGCACCAGCCCGATACTGCGGCCCGCCACCTTTGCTAAAGCTACTTCTGTACGTAATTCTGCCACTGTTTTACAAAGTTTCATTATTCAGGCTCCCTCTTAATATAACTTTTCCAAAACTTCGTCATCTATTTTAAAAGTATGTTCCGGCGCCGGGAAACTGCGCTCTTTGACTTCCCGGATATATTCCTGGACCGCGCCGACGATAGCGCCGTGCAGATCGGCGTACTTTTTCGCAAATTTAGGGCAGAAGCCATCGGAAAAGCCCAGCAGATCATTGCAGACCAGGACTTGCCCGTCGCAACCGCAGCCGGCGCCGATACCGATCGTTGCCGCTGTTTTCAGTTCGGCTGTTACTTTGGCAGCCAAAGCTGCCGGCACGCATTCCATTACAATGGCAAAGGCTCCAGCCGCCTCCAGCGCTTTAGCGTCGTCCAGCAATTTCTGTGCCGCCGCCACGTCCTTGCCCTGCACCTTAAAGCCGCCCATCTGGTTGACTGATTGCGGCGTGAGGCCGATATGCCCCACGACCGGGATACCTGCCGTGACCAGTTTAGCCACAAGCTCGCAGATCTCACTGCCGCCTTCCAGCTTAACAGCGGCACAGCCGCCTTCCTTCAATAACCGCGCTGCATTATACATCCCGTCGGCAAGGCTGGCCTGATAGCTCATAAAAGGCATATCGGCCACCACCATAGCCGCGCCGTTGGCACGCATCACTGCTTTGGTATGATGGATCATCTCTTCCATCGTCACCGGCACCGTCGAATTATAGCCCAGCATCACATTACCCAGCGAATCGCCGATCAGGATCATGTCGATCCCGGCTTCGTTGACATTACGTGCCATGGCATAATCATACGCCGTCACCATCGTGATCGGCTCACCCTGCTGTTTCATGTCTTTGATCGTCGAAGTCGTAACTTGTTTTTTATTCATTTTGCTTTACTCCTTTACTGTTAGCCTCTCAAAAGTCCCTGCATCTTTGCAGCCGCGGCCTGGTCAATACTGCCGTTGGCTTCGGCCAGGACTACAGTCTGCAGCGCCAGTTCACGATAAACTGACTGCAGCTCCTCCGGCAAGACCTGCAAATGCCCTGCCACAGTGCCGGCATCACCGCGGGCGATCGGTCCGGTCAGGGCTGCGCGCGCCAGCTGCCTTTGGTGCAGGTTTTTCACCGTCCCGTCCAGCAGCGGCAGCAAGACCTGCAGTGCCGTTGCCTGATCGGGAGTCCACCGTGCCAGCAGCTGCTGGGCTATCGCCGTTAACGTTACCAGATAGTTGGAACAAAAACAGGCAGCCGCATGATAAGCACAGCGCTCTGACGCAGGCACACTGAACGGATGGGCCTGCAGCACTGACGCCAGGAAGCAGGCGGCCTGCTGCGCTGCCTCGTCCCCATCGACAGCCATGCCGATCCCCTGGAAAACTGCCCTGCCGCCGGCAAAACTCTGCAAAGGATGCAGACTGCCGCAGTGGATGCCCAAAACCGACAGCGCCGCCAAAGGTTCCAGTCCCAGGGAGCCGCTGCAATGCAGGCATACCTTCCGGGACACCTTTTCCTGCAGCCCTACCGCAACAACAGCGGCGGCCAGATCTGCGGCAACAGCGGCGATCTGCCCATCGGGAACGGTCAGCAGCACTACGTCAGCAGCTGACAGCACCCCGGCATTATCGTCAGTTACCAGCAGTCCGTCTTTGCCGCATAACCTTGCAGCACTTTCAGGGGAACGTCCGGCTTTAACACTGACGACCTGCAAAGCTGCCACTGTTTCGCAGGCTTCCAAAAAAGCACTGCCGACCTTCCCCAGCCCAATGATGCCAATTTTCATTGTTTCCTTCCTTTCTTCGCTTGAGAGCATAACCAAGGTCTGTAAAATAAAAACGCACTCCCCTCCGGGAGTGCGCAAAAATGCTTACAAAAAGGCCTTGCTATTGCGTCTCGTCCCGGTCATTGCTGATCCAAGCGATTGATGACTGATTTTTAATTATAAGACCTGCGGCTTATGGTACAGCTCCTGATGATACTGCCCGGCCGTTTCTGGTCACCGCTATAATAGCACAGGCACTCTGGCCTTGACAAGCGTTTTTTACCGCACTTTACAAAAAAACTTTTCCTGCCCGCCTGGCTGCCTTATTTTGTAAAAGCTGTTGTTCAAACCTGCTGACAGCTTTATCATACCGTCTGTTAAATTTCTTGTTGCCCGTCATTCTTTCATGCTATACTAAAAGAAAAAAGGAGGTCTCTTTTATGCCCTACGTTAATATTAAAATTACCCGTGAAGGCAATGTTACCCCGGAGCAAAAGCAAGCCCTGATCGAAGGCGCCACCAATCTGCTGCATGACGTGCTTGGTAAAAACAAAAAGACTACCGTTGTCGTGATCGACGAAGTTGACACCGACAACTGGGGCATCGGAGGCATCCCCGTTACCGAGATCCGCCGCAAAAACAGCTGAACCTGATAAAAAAACTCCCGGTTTTCCGGGAGTTTTTTATTTCGGGAGTTTTCTTTTTAGTTTTTGGCACTGATATGCCGCTCATAAGAATTTTCCAGCAGCCTGATGAAATAATGGTAGCTGGCGAACAGGAACAACGATGAACCGAGCCAGGCAATCGGACTGGCATAACAAATACCGCTGTAACCAAAATATTCCGTCAGATAGACTGCTGCCGAAGTACGCAGGATCAGCTCTACGATCCCGCTGAACATCGGTATCATCGCAATGCCCATACCCTGTACGGCATTACGGTAGATAAAGATCTGGCTGAGAAAAAAGTAAAACGGAACACTTAAGTGCAGATACTGCTGCGCCTGTGCTAAAACCTGCTCATTGGCTTCACTGATAAAAATACTGATCATTTCACGGCCAAAGAAATACATGATGATTGCTGCAAACAAACTGAAACACAGAGCCAGCAGCGAACATTTTTTGACGCCCTCGCGAATCCTGTCGAAACGGTGCGCCCCAAAATTCTGCGCGCTGAAAACCGCCATGGACAAGCCAAAAGAAATCATTGGCTGCAGCGCCAGCTGCTCGATCCGCATCGCCGAGGTAAAAGCCGCTATCGTAGCCGGCCCGAATTTATTACAAACGGCCTGAATAAAAATCATTCCCAAACCCAAAACGGAAAACTGCACTGCCATCGGCAGGCCCATGCGCAGATGTTCCCAGGCAAAATCCCAATCCAGGCGCCAGTCCTGTTTTCGCAGCCGCAGAAGAGGAAATCTTTTGGCAATATAAACAATGCACAGCAGCGCCGAAAAACCCTGCGCAATGACCAGCGCCACAGCCGAGCCGGGCACACCCCAGCCAAACTGGATAATAAACAGCAGCGCCAGAAAAATATTCAGGATCGTCGCGATGATCAAAAAATATAACGGCGTTTTACTGTCGCCCAGAGAACGTAGGATACCCGCCAGAAGATTATAGCCCATCATCGCGATAATGCCGTGGCTGATGATCAGAACATAGCTTTTCGCATCGGCAAACAGCTCTTCCGGGACGTTCATCGCCGCTAACGCCGGGTCGAGCGCAAAGGTCGCGACCAGCATCAGCAGCAGCACAAAAAACAGGCTCAGCGTCGTACTCATCGCCACGCTGCGCCTTACGCCGTCAAGATCCCCGGCGCCATAACGCTGCCCTGTGACTACCGTAAAGCCGTTTGACAAGCCCATCGTCAGCACTACCAGCATCATGAACAGCGGCGCTGTAGCGCCAACTGCCGCCAGGGCGTTGACACCGATCGTACGCCCTACGATGATGATATCCGCGATATTATATAATTGCTGAAAGACGTTCCCGATCAGAAGCGGTACCATAAAAGGCAGGATCAGCTTCAGCGGGTCTCCCTCTGTCATATTTCTTACCATAAAAAAACACCACCCAACAGTTTGCTGACTGGTCAGTCAGAGCTTTATTTTAACATTTATTCCCAATATTTGCAATTCTTCTTCAGGATTAATTCACAAATAAATCATATCTCGCTGCTGCTGGTTAAAAGATCTTAAACGAGATGCATTTTGGCAGTGCGAATAAAAAAAGACGCCTCAGCGTCTTTTTTTATTATTATTTTCAGTAACCTTTTACTACTTCATTCCTCAGCTTGCCAATACCCTCGATCTCCACAACGACTTCGTCACCGGGCAGCATCGGTCCGCAGCCCATCGGCGTACCGGTAAGAATCAGATCGCCGGCATCCAGGGTCATGCTTTGCGAAATATAACTCAAGATCTCATAAGGATTGTAGACCATATCGCTGGTGCGTCCATGCTGCTTAAGCTGACCGTTCAGATATAATTTTATCGCCAGATCCGTAGGATCAAGGTCTGTCTCCAGCCAGGGTCCCAACGGGCAAAAAGTATCAAAGGACTTGCTGCGCAGCCACTGCACGTCAGACCGCTGCAGATCGCGGGCTGTAACGTCATTAGCGCAGGTATAACCCAGGATATAATCAGCAACAGCTTCCGGGGCCACGTCCTTCATCTTTTTTTTGATAACGATGCCCAGCTCGGCTTCATAAACTACTTCTTTACTTTGGCGGGGGTAAATGATTTTACCGCCATTGCCGATCACCGTATGCGCCGCCTTCGTAAAAAGTGCAGGCTCCTTAGGTACGTCCACATGGAATTCTTTAGCATGGTCACGATAGTTAAACCCGACGCAGATGATCTGTTTCGGTACGCAGGGGGCTAAAAGCTTAGTTCCTGCCAACGGAAAAACTTCATCCGTCATACGCCAATAAGTATCGATACTGCCATAAACCGCACGGATCACATCACCGTCAATAAAACCGATCCTGGCACGGCCCTGTTCTTCAAAACGTACGCATCTCATAAATTTTAACCCCTCATCTTTCTCATCTTGCGTTCTTTAAAATATACAGGCTCCAGGCCTGCCTCGTCAGCCAAAGTCAACGCTTCCTTAAGGCCGCGCCCTACATGCTCCTTATAATGAGCATCGCTGCCAATCACCGCATATTTACCACCCAGCTGCGCATACCGCCTGTATAACTTCAGCAGTGCTGCCAGGGCTCCAGGATCATCCAGACGGCGGGTATTGATCTCCAGCGGTTTCTCTTTTGCTATCAGCAGCTCAAATACTTCGTCGAACAGCTCCGGCGCTTCGCCGAGCCGCAGCTCTTTATCTGCAAACGGCATATACCGGCACATATAATCGATATGGGCAAACGCGTCAAAATTATCGTGCAGCTTCAGGTTCTCCAATGTATCCGTCAGAAATTCGCATACTGCTTCAGCTTTGGTCTGCCCTGCATAACAATGTTCTTCGTACAGATCGCGGCCGTTGACGCAATGCATCGATGCCAGAACGTAATCAAAAGGATACCTGGCCGCCAGCGCTTCATCTGCCGCCGCTGTCTGCTTCTGCATCCCGATCTCGATGCCCAGAAGCACCTGCCCGCTGCGATAAGGAGCAAAACGCTCGAAATACTCGTCCACATCAAACATAAACGCAGTTGGATTCGTTGGATAATCGTCGTCCCAATGTTCGGTAATGACGATACCTATGTCCTGCTGCTTTGCCGCCGCAACAGCTTCGGCAATTTTCATATGACTGTCGCAGGAATAATCGCAATGCATATGCGTATCAAAAATCATTTTCAGTACTTCCTTTCGTAGTTTATATTGTATCAAATAGGCTTGAAAAAGCAACTGCAAAAAACTATTTAAAGCTATTTTCGCAATATTTAATCTACATAAAAAAACTCCTTAACAGAAAAAATCTGTTAAGGAGTTTACCCATCAAACGTTAAAACGGAATTCGACTACGTCGCCGTCCTGCATCACGTATTCCTTGCCTTCCAGACGGACCAGACCTTTGTCACGGGCAGCCGCTTTGCTGCCGCAGGCAACCAGATCATCATAGGAAACGATTTCAGCACGGATAAAGCCGCGTTCAAAATCAGTATGGATCTTGCCTGCCGCCTGCGGCGCTTTAGTTCCACGTACGATCGTCCAGGCACGCACTTCTATTTCACCGGCGGTAAGATAGGTCATCAAGCCTAAAAGCTTAAAACCGGCTTTGATCAGGCGGTCAAGACCAGCCTCTTCCAGACCGGCCATCGCCAAAAATTCCTGTGCTTCTTCCTCCGGCAATTCGGCGATCTCCGATTCCATCTTCGCCGATACGGTAATGACTTCTGCACCCTCGCCGTCAGCGTATTTAGCAACGGCCTGCACATGCGGATTGGCAGATGCGTCGGCAACCTCTTCCTCACTGACGTTGGCCACATACAAAACAGGCTTCATCGTCAAAAGATGCAGTTCCTGCAAAAACTCCAGTTCATCTTCTGTCAGTCCCAGACGACGGGCCGGCACTGCCTCACCGAGACCTGCCAGGACCTTATCCAGCACAGCCTTTTCGACCGGCACCTTTTTATCGCCGGTTTTTAAAAGCTTCACCAGTCTTTCCTGACGTTTTTCAACAGTTTCCATATCAGCCAGACACAGCTCTGTATTGATGATCTCTATATCGCGCAGCGGATCGATACTGCCCTCGACATGAGTGATATTGCCGTCCTCAAAGCAGCGCACGACCTGGGCGACCGCGTCTACCTCACGAATATGCGCCAGAAACTTATTGCCCAGGCCCTCGCCTTTGGAGGCGCCTTTGACAAGCCCGGCAATATCCACAAAACGCATGGCTGCAGGTACGATTTTTTTGGCTTTGACCATTTCTCCTAAAACTGTTAACCGTTTATCAGGCACATCAACAACACCGACATTAGGTTCTATAGTACAAAAAGGATAATTGGCCGCCTCTGCTCCCGCTTTGGTGATAGCATTGAACAAAGTACTTTTACCGACGTTAGGCAAACCGACGATCCCTACTTCTAAATTGGTACTCACTCTGATCGCTCCTCATCTATTAGTAATACTTTATTTTACCTCAAAGGGGCTTTTTATGCAATATTATTACTGTGTCAGTATCAGTTCTATTACTTGCATCAGTCGTCTGCGTTTTCTGTTTATTTATATTTTAATAACATATTTTTTTGCAGTAAGTTCTTAAAACTTTACTTAAAGATATTTTATTACATTATTTTATGTTATAATAATAATATATTTTAGCTTGTTTGTATAAACAAGTACAAAAAGGAGCTGTTTAGATGATGGAAACAATCCAGGAGATCCTTAATTTTTCAGTCGGTAAACTGACTGTTGGCAACATTATTTCCGCACTTGTTATTTTTCTTGTCTGCCACGCAGTTATCAAAGCACTGATGGGTCCACTCGAAAGACTGCTGGATAAACTGAAGGTAGACATGACCCTGCGCGGCTTTCTGCGCACAGTCATCAGAGTAGTACTTAATTTTGTCGCTGTCTGTATCGTTGCTGAAAGTATCGGCATCCCTATCGCTTCCCTGCTGGCAGTTTTAGGTATGTTAGGTTTGGCAGTTTCCCTGTCCGTACAGGGCGCTTTATCCAATCTTTCCAATGGTATCATGCTGCTGATCACCAAACCGTTCAAAGCAGGCGATTATATTGCCGCTGCCGGTATCGAAGGCACTGTTAAAGAAATTTCCATGCTCTGCACCAAGATCATCACTGTTGATAACAAAGATATTTTCGTGCCTAACAGTGAGATCGCCGGCGGCAAGATCACAAACTTTTCCTCGGAGCCTATCCGCCGCGTTGATATCGTCATCCGCGCAGGCTACAACAACGATATCGCCACCGTCAAAAAAGCCCTGAACGAAGCTGTTGCGGCAACAGCTAATACTTTAAATGAACCTGAACCCTTTGTCAGGCTTTCCGGTTATAAAGAATATGCTGTGGAATACACGATCCGCGTCTGGGCCCAGGGTGCCGACTATTGGAACGTCTATTTCGATCTGCTGGAAAACATCAGCAAGGCTTACGCTGCCAACGGCGTCAACGGCGCAGTTCCCGGCATGAACATCTATATGCAGGACGATAAATAATAAAATAAAAAGAACGTTTTTTTCGAAAAGCGTTCTTTTTATTTACTCTATTTACCCGCAAAATTACCGCGGCTTTCGGCTATTCCCAATAATACTGCCAACACTGTTGGGAAAAACAGGACGACCAGCAAATCCTCCATCTGGGTCACTTCTTTCCTTCAATCATCAGCTTATTTATGTGCGCCAGTATGCAGACAAATTCTGTATTTACGCCAGCAGGCAAAGGTCAATACACCCAGAACTGCCAGGCCCAGGCAAGTATCAAAAGTTACGGTCGTCATTTTTCTTCACCTCTTTCCCTCACAGCCCTATCATACTGCCAGCGGCGCTGCCGGTAAAGGTCAGAAAACATAAAAACAATCCCGTTCAGCGTAAAGAAGCTGTAAATATTACCCGGGCAATAATTTTACTTTATGTTTATTAATTACCCTTCGCTTACCCGGCTTCTCTTTTGCAGACTATCGGATTATAGTATAATAAAACTAACAAAAGTAAAGGGGATTTTGCCATGACTAAGCCAACAACCGCCCGTGACTGTATCGTAGAAGCTTTTCTGCAGCTGTGTCAGACTCTGCCCTGCGATCAAATAACCGTCTCCCAGCTGACGAAAAAAGCCGGCTACAATCGCAGTACTTTCTATGCTTACTTCAACAATACGGACGACCTGCTCAAACAACTGGAAAATGAATTCTTTCAGCTGGTCGACACGTTTCTGCCGCGCGGGCTGCGTATTTTCCGTACAGGCGTTCCTACAGCTGAAGAGCGCCTGTTGACTCAGAGCTTTTTCAAAACTAACGCCCGTATTTTAGTAATGCTTCTGGGCCCTAATGGTGACCCGCGTTTTGTACATAAGCTGAAAAGCCATATTCGGAAAGTGCTGATCCAAAACCTGCAGCTGACGGTAGACGAAATGACGCCCCAGCTGCAATTATTGATAGAATTTATCATCAACGGCCATCTGCAGGTTCTGGTTTATTGCTACGAACATCAAAGTCCGCTTTCTCCGCTTGATTTCTGGCTCAAGCTGCGCAGTTTTATCGACCAGCCGGCCCTGCTGGCGGCAATGGCAGCAAAATCCGACACAACTTTATAATCTGTTGCTTGCCAAGCGGCGGTGCTTCTTCTATTATTAAATTAAGAAAACACCTAAAGGAGCCTTATGATGAATAAAAAAATTTTTATTATTATAGCAGCGGTACTGGCAGTAATAAGCGGCCTGTGGTTCTTCTTGCAACCGGACAAGCAGGACCATGCCCGGATAACTTTATATGGTAATGTGGATATTCGCCAGTTTGACATTGGGTTTCAGGTTCCCGGTCAAATCACCAAAATGTATTTTGAAGAAGGCGACACTATCAAAGAAGGCAGTCTAGTCGCAGAAATCGACGCTGCCGATTATAAACTGCAGGAAGCCCAGGCAGAAAGCGAAGTTGCCAAAGCCTATGCATCAATGATCCAGTCCCGTTCCGTATATGACAAATATACGGTCTTATACAGTACCGGCGCCATTTCCAAGCTGGATTTTGAAACGGCAGAAAATACCTTGAAAGAAACGCAGGCTGTCTATAATGCCGCTTTAACGGCCAAAGACCTCTTAGTCAGGCAAAGTGATTATTCCCGGCTCTATGCCCTGGAAGATGGTATCGTTACGGCACGTTTGGTAGAACCAGGCACCATTGTCCAAAAGGGCACGGCAGTCTATACCTTATCCAAACCACGGCCGATCTGGATCAGGGCGTACGTCAGTGAAGTCAATTTAGGTAATATTTACGACGGCATGCCAGCCGAAATAATAACTGACAGTATCGATCTGCAGACAGGTACCAAAAGGACTTATCAGGGCCATATCGGCTACATCTCTCCTGTCAGCGAATTCACTCCCAAAAGCGTGCAGACTACCGACCTGCGTACCGATCTCGTCTATATGATCCGCGTTTATGCCGATAATCCTGATAAGTTTCTGCGTCAGGGCATGCCTACAACCGTTATGCTTGACCTGAAGTCTGACAGAGGTAAATAACATGGCTACGGTAGTAATAAATGCTATTACTAAAAAATTTGGTACTACTACAGCACTGGACGGTTTAAGCCTTACTATCCCCACCGGGCAGATGACTGGCATCGTCGGCGCTGATGCCGCAGGCAAAACTACGCTGCTGCGCATCATTATCGGCCTTTTGACGGCAGATACGGGGACTGTTTCCACACTCGGCTATGATCCTGCTCTGCAAAAAAAAGCCTTGATGCCGCAGATTGGTTATATGCCGCAGAAATTCGGCTTATATGAAGATCTGACTGTCCGTGAAAATCTGGAATTTTATGCTGATTTAAAATCCGTCGATAAAAATTTTGACGAACTTTTAGAATTCACCGGCCTGCGCCCTTTTCAGGAACGTCTGGCCGGCAAGCTTTCCGGCGGTATGAAGCAAAAACTCGGCTTGGCCTGTGCTCTCTTGGGCGATCCTAAATTTTTGGTCCTGGATGAACCCTCCGTCGGCGTTGATCCTATTTCACGCCGCGATCTGATGCGTCTGGTCAGGGCCACGATCAAAAATGATACCACCGTCGTCTGGTCGACCGCCTATCTGGACGAGGCCAACAGCTTTGACAACACCGTCGTCATCGACAAAGGCAGGGTCATCTATCAGGGCCCGCCGGCAGCGCTGGCTGCCACCCCCGCTGAATTTGAAAGCGAAGTCATCCGGCTGATGGGCGGGTACGAGGAAAAAGAATCGCAGATCGCCGCTCATTACGTTTATCAGGAGAGTGCTGTTGAATATCCTGTTGAGGCCCTGAACCTTTTAAAAATGTACGGCAGCTTTGCCGCTGTCAAAAATAATACCTTTCACATCAAAAAAGGTGAGATTTTCGGTTTACTGGGACCTAACGGCGCCGGCAAATCCACTTCCTTTAAAATGATGTGCGGCCTGGCGCGCCCCACAGAAGGGACAGCCAAAATCATGGGTGTAGACATCAGGGAAAATCCGACTTTGGCACGCTCTTTTCTGGGTTATATGGCGCAGAAATTTTCCCTGTACGGTAATATGTCCGTCCGTGAGAATCTGGAATTTTTCGCCGGCATTTATGGTATCCCTCTGGCCGAGATCGAAAAGCGGGTCGAGGCTATCGCCGGTTATTTTGGTTTGGAGTTTTATTTTGACCAGCAGTCCGAAGAACTGCCGCTGGGTATCAAGCAGCGTCTGTCCCTGGCCTGTGCGCTGATCCACAATCCGCCGATCCTCTTTCTGGATGAAGCCACCTCGGGCGTAGATGTGGTGACCCGCAAGGAATTCTGGTGTCATCTGCGGGCGCTGGCCCAAAAAGGCGTTACGATTTTGATTACCACTCATTTTATGGATGAGGCGGAATACTGCGATAACATCAGCCTGTTTTATAAAGGCGAAACGATCGCCATCGGCACGCCGGCAGCCTTAAAAGCAGAAGCAGGCGCAGCCACTATGGAAGAAGCTTTTATCACGCTGATCCAAAGTAAAGACGCAGAAGGCGGTCAGCCATGAAAATTTTACGGGCTTTTATCAAAAAAGAATTTCTGCAGATCGTGCGCGATCCCAGCAGTATTTTGATCGCTTTTATTTTGCCGACTTTGTTATCTTTGATCTATATGTACGGCATCAATATGGATTCTGTCAATATCAGCCTGGGGCTCAAGCTGGATGATGCCAACCCGCGCGTGACCACTCTGGCCCGGTCTTTCAGCAATAACCGCTATCTGCAGACCCAGATCTATGACAGCAGAGACGCCATGTACAGCGACATCGCCAATTCCAAATTGCAGGGTGCCGTGGTCGTGCCCAATGATTTTACCGTAAATCTGAATAATGGCCGGCCGGCACAGATCCTGGTCATTACTGACGGCAGTGAAACCAACACGGCCAATTATGTCCAGCTCTATGCCAGCGGCGTTATTGCCCAATGGCTGGCAACGCTGGGCCACACCAGCCAGCAGCCAAACCTGATCGAACCGCAACTCCGGGTCTGGTACAATGAGAAGGTGGACAGTCATTACTTTATCCTGCCCGGCTCTTTGGCAGTAACGATCAGCTTAGTCGGCATCCTTTTAACGGCGCTTGTCGTAGCCCGCGAATGGGAACGGGGCACGATGGAAGCTTTGCTGAGCACGCGCCTCAGCCGACTGCAGTTTGTCGCCGGTAAATATTTTTCCTATTATATTTTAGGTATCTGCTCGCTGCTCTTCAATGTTCTTTTATGCGTTACAGTCTTTGCAATCCCCTTCCGCGGTTCTTATATCATGTTATTTCTGGTCGGCAGTCTGTTTTTACTCACCTGTATGGGGATCGGTCTACTGGTTTCGACCATTTTTAAAAACCAGTTTCTGGCCTGCCAGATCTCACTGGTCATGGGCTTTTTGCCGGCGCTGCTGCTTTCCGGCCTGATGTTTCCCATTTCCTCCATGCCGGCCTTTTTCAGATATTTAACAGCCGTACTGCCTCAGCGTTATTTTGTTTCCTTTATCGAAAGTGAATTTTTGGCCGGCACGATCAGTGAGATCGTGCTGATCAATACGGTATATTTAAGTATTCTCTGTCTGGTGCTGTTATTTTTTGTCTACAAA
This sequence comes from uncultured Phascolarctobacterium sp., assembly GCA_900545535.1. Classification (GTDB taxonomy): domain Bacteria; phylum Bacillota; class Negativicutes; order Acidaminococcales; family Acidaminococcaceae; genus Phascolarctobacterium. The sequence continues at coordinate 47,764 of UQZN01000011.1, read as the reverse complement.
AACACATTAGCGAGGTTAGAAAAATGACGGCACGATTATTTACTTTGATCATCAAGGAATTTAAAGCTATCTGGAAAGACCCCCGCAGCCGGGTCATCGTTACCATACTGCCCATCTTCCAGCTGATAATTTTCGCTAACGCTGTGACCATGGAAGTAAAAAATATCGACATGCTGGTACTGGATAACAGCCGCAGCTATTATTCCCGCGAGCTGATCAGCCATTTTGAGAATTCGCCCTGGTTCAATTCTGTCACGCTTGTCGATACGCCGCAGCAGCTCAAAGAAAACATCGACATCCAGCAGGCCAGTATCGCTTTAGAGATACCCGGCGATTTTGCGGCAGCTATCAAAAATAAGACCGGTACTGCCGTCCAGTTGATAACCGACGGCAGGCAGACTAATTCTGCCGCCATCATCGGCGGTTACGCCACCCAGATCATTCAGGGTTATGCCCAGAGTCTGGCCGGCACTGATCCCAAAGTAGAGATCGTCACCAGGAACTGGTTCAATATCAATCTGGATTATAAATATTATTCGCTGGTTTCCCTGATGGCGCTGATTTCTATGGTCATAGCGCTTTTACTGACCTCACTGTCTATTGCCCGAGAAAAAGAAGTCGGTACTTTCGATCAGCTGATCGTCAGCCCCCTTTCTTCAACTGAGATCCTGATCGGAAAGGCTGTACCCGCACAGCTTTTAGCCTGGCTGCTGACGATGGTAATGCTGGCTATTTCGGTCTGGTTTTTTGATTTCCCTTTAGCCGGTTCGCTCTTTGTCTTTCTGGCCGCCGATTTTGTAGCGCTTCTGGCCCTGGTCGGCGTCGGCTTATTCATTTCCTCCCTGTGCCGTACCCAGCAGCAGGCCATTCTGGGCGTTTTCACCTTTCAAATGCCGGCAGTATTATTATCGGGATTTATCTCACCGATAGACAATATGCCGGTCCTGCTGCAGTATCTTACCTATCTTAATCCGCTGCGCTTTTTTCTGGTCATCGCCAAAGGCGTCTTACTGAAGGATATGGCAATGCCTTACGTTTTACTGAACCTGATCCCTCTGGCTTTGATCGCCGCACTGACACTGAGCATTGCCGGCTGGACCTTTAAAAGCAAACTGGAATAAAACAAGCAGCCTGTCTAGTTATCATAAACTATGTGAACAGACCCATTCTCTTCTTTTATATGCGGCTGTATTGATTTTATAATTACTGTAAACAAAGTTGCCCCCTGTTTCTTTAGAAACAGGGGGCAACTTTTAAAAAACATTTAATATTTACTGATCTCGATCAAATTTCCATCCGGGTCACGCACATAAAGGCTCTGCAGCTTTCCCGACGCGCCATTACGCTCAACAATACCTGCTTCTAAAGTAAGGCCCTGCTTTTCCAGTTCCATGCGTACAAGCGGCAATTCCGTTGATGTCAGCAGACAAAGATCCAGACTGCCGGAAACAGGGTTTCCTGCCGCCGGTAGAAACTCGGCCGGGCGGCGGTGGATATTGATCTTCTGCGTGCCAAAATGAAGGGCATAACGACCGTCTTTACAGAGCAGTTCCATACCCAGTACGTCACGATAAAACCAGACGCAGCGGTCAAAATCCTGAGTAGTCAAAACAAAATGATCCAAAGCTGTGATCTGCATCTTTTTCAGCTCACTTTCCATTTCACGATACTGTTTTTAATCAAAAAGCTCTGCCATTCGGCAGAGCTTTGCTTTTTACTGCTCGTCAGCCGCAGCAACTACAGCTTTGACAGCCTTGATGAACTTCGGCCGGGCGATCATGACAAAATGGCCGCAGCCCTTGCATTTCAGCCCAAAATCCATACCTGTACGGGTAATTTCCCATTCAAAGGAACCGCAGGGATGGGCCTTTTTCATCCGTACTACATCACCGACATTGAACTTTACGTCCAACATAGCTTATTCTACACCTTTCACCGTACTGATGTCCGTTACATCGTAACCGGCTTCACGGATCTGCTCGATGATATCCATACCATGCTGCGAAAGATCGGCACGGATCGTCAGCTCGGTAGTATCGGCATCATTGCGTTTGGTAACGACCGAAATGATGTTGATGCCCTGATCGCGGAACATCCCGCCGATATCAGCGATGACGCCGACTTTATCAGTAACGTCGATAGTAATACGAGTACAGCTTTTGGCAATGCCCATAATTGTAACAAAAGCACGGAAAATATCGCTGTCTGTAATAATACCGCACAACTTGTTATCTTCATTAACGACCGGCAGAGCATTGATCTTATGCTTATACAGGATATAGGCAACGTCCTCGATCGCGCTGTTATCGCGCACAGTGATCACGTCACGGGTCATTACGTCGCGCACCTTCAGGCGCGACAGCAGATAATTGGCTTCATAACGCGACAAAGTGCTGGCATCAGAAGGAGAAGTCCGTCCGACATCGCCGTCCGTGATAATGCCCATCACTCTTTTGATATCATCTACTACGGGAATACGGCGAAAAGCGCTGCTCTTCATCAGTTCCCTGGCTTCCAGCATGCTTTTGTCTTCCGAAATAGTTAATACGTTAGGGGTCATAAAATCTTTAACTAACATTGTCAACACGCTCCTTTTTCCGGCATCAGCCGCCCAAATAAGCCTTACGTACAGCCTCGCTGCTGGCTAATTCCTGTGCCGTGCCTGCCAAAGCGATGCGGCCGGTTTCCAATACATAAGCTTTATCGGCAATCGACAAAGCCATATTGGCGTTTTGTTCTACCAAAAGCACCGTGGTGCCGCTCTCGTTTATTTCTTTTATTATATTAAAAATTTCTTTAACAAGCAACGGTGCCAGACCCATCGAAGGCTCATCCAGAAGCAAAAGCCGAGGACGGCTCATCAGCGCACGCCCCATCGCCAGCATTTGCTGTTCGCCGCCGGAAAGAGTACCGGAAATCTGCTCCTTACGTTCTAACAGCCGTGGAAATTTCTTGAAAACATCTTCCAGATCGCGGGCGATCTCGTCCTTATCGCTGCGCAGATAGGCGCCCAGCTCCAGGTTTTCCATGACCGACATATTTGCAAAAACATGGCGGCCTTCCGGGACCTGACACAGTCCCATGCCCACGATCTTATGCGCCGGCACACCGACGATATTTTTATCCTCAAATAAGATCGCGCCGTTTTTGGGTTTCATCAGCCCTGAAATAGTACGCAGAGTCGTACTTTTACCGGCACCGTTAGAGCCGACCAGCGTTACGATCTCACCTTTCGGTACTTCGATACTGATGCCCTTGATAGCGTGGATAGCACCATAATATACATCGATATTGTCTACCTTTAACATCAGGATACCTCCTCGCCCAAGTATGCTTCGATAACACGCTTATTATTTTTGATCTCCTCCGGCGTGCCATTAGCGATACAGAAACCATATTCCAGAACATAGATCCGCTCGCAGACACCCATGACCAGGCCCATATCATGTTCGATCAGCAAGATCGACAAAGAAAATTTGTCCCGGATCCAGCGGATCATCTCCATCAACTCTTTGGTTTCCTGAGGGTTCATACCTGCCGCCGGTTCGTCCAAAAGCAGCAGCTTCGGTTCCGTAGCCAGGGCGCGGGCAATTTCCAGACGGCGCTGTTCACCATAAGGAAGGTTCTTGGCTGTTTCATAAGCCTTGTCTTCCAACTTGAAGATTTTTAAAAGCTCCAGCGCCTTATGGGTGATTTCATCCTCTTCACTGAAATAGCGTCCTACACGGGCAATAGCCTCGCCTAAAGTGTATTTGACATGCATATTATAAGCGATCTTAACATTGTCGATGACCGAAAGCTCGGAAAACAGACGGATATTCTGAAAGGTACGGGCCATGCCCAGCTGCGTTACCTGGTAAGATTTTTTACCGCTGGTACGCGTGCCGTTGAACATGATCTCGCCCTCGGTAGGCGTATAAACACCGGTGATCATATTAAAAGCCGTAGTTTTGCCGGCACCGTTAGGCCCGATCAGGCCGATCAGCTCACCAGCCTTGATTTCCATGGAAAAGTTGGAGACAGCGCGCAAGCCGCCGAAAACCATCGAAATATCATTTACTTTCAGCAGTGCTTCCATCTTTGCCACCTCCTAAATGAAACATTTTCAAACTGAGCTCTTTATTACCGAACAGTCCCTGCGGACGGCGCAGCATCAAAACGATCAAAGTGATCGAATAAATGATCATCCGCCATTCAGGATACTCCGCCAGATAAGCGGAAATAAAAGTCAGCAGCACAGCGCCGGTGATAGCGCCGGTCATTGACCCCAGACCGCCCAAAACCACCATAGTCAAAATATCGAACGAACGCATAAAGGTAAAGGAAGCCGGATGCGCGATATAAAAATAATGCGAGAACAATACGCCCGCAGTACCGGCAAAAGCGGCGCCCAGCGTAAAAGCCATAACTTTGTATTTCGTAGTATCGATACCCATGGTATCGGCAGCGATCTCATTTTCACGGATCGCCAGGCAGCAGCGGCCAGGTGCTGAGTTCTTAAAGTTTTTGATGAAGAAAATAATAAAGATCATGATCCAGAAGACCCAGGGGAAGTTGGTCATCCGGGGAATACCCATCAGCCCGGAGGCCCCGCCCACGTAATCGATATTCAGGATACAGATACGAATGATCTCGCCTAAGCCCAAAGTCGCGATCGCCAGATAATCGCCATTCAGGCGCAGTGTCGGCAAACCGATCAAAAAGCCCAGAAAACCTGCGGCAACAGTACCCACGACCAATGCCAGCTCATACGGAAAGCCCAGCTTGACCGTCACGATAGCGCCGGTATAAGCACCGACTGCCAGAAAGCCCGCATGGCCGATGGAAAACTGGCCTGTATAACCGTTGATCAGATTCAGGCTAACGGACAGAATGATATTGATACAGATCAGAACGATGTTCAGTTCCCAGAACGGGCCGATGATTTCTGCCGCCATCAGACCCTGTACAACGGCAAAAAGTACGGCGCAGGCTACCAATGTCAGCAAATCTTTTTTTCTCAATGCATTCACAGCTCTCACCTACACTTTCTCGCGTACATTTTTGCCCAGTATCCCAGCCGGTTTATAGAGCAAAATGAGGATCAAAATAGCGAATGCCGCAGCATCGCGGAAGGTCGAAGAAAAGAAGCCGCTGACCATAGCTTCGACAACGCCCAGAATCAAACCGCCCAGCATCGCGCCGGGAATGATACCGATACCACCGAGTACAGCGGCAACGAAGGCTTTGATACCGGGGACCATACCCATCAGCGGGTCGATCGAATTATAGTAGATACCTACCAGAACGCCGCCAGCTGCTGCCAAAGCAGAGCCTAAAGCAAAGGTCATGGAGATAACGCGGTCAATATTGATACCCATCAAACGGGCGGCGTCGGCGTCAAACGATACGGCGCGCATGGCTTTGCCCGCTTTGGTGTTTTGTACAATGTAAGTCAGTACGGCCATCAGAATCAGCGCACTGATCAGAATGACGACCTGCTGGCTGTTGACGACCAGAGGACCGAAGTGGTAAATAGTAGCTTCAAATACAGACGGGAAAGTACGTGGCTGCGGCGTTGCAACCAGAATCATACTGTATTCCAAAAAGAAAGATACGCCAATAGCCGTAATTAAAATTGCGATTCTCGGAGCGTTACGCATCGGCCGGTAAGCCACACGCTCTATAATAATACCCGCTAACGCGGCACAGGCCATAGAAAAAAGAATAGCCGGAATAAAAGAAAAACCAAACATCGTGGTTGCTATAAAGCCGAAATAAGCCCCCAACATGTAAATATCGCCGTGAGCAAAGTTAATGAGCTTGATGATACCGTAGATCATTGTGTATCCCAATGCTACCAGCGCATAAATACTGCCCAGCGAAATGCCATTGATAAGCTGCTGGACAAATTGCTGCATAAAGGAACCCATATCCATAATTCCCGTCCTCCTGATCTCGTGGTTTAAACGCAATGAGGCTGTGGTAATACCACAGCCCGCACCATTGCAAAAAATTAATTGTGGATTTTTATCAAGGATTGATTTTTGTCTTGAAGGTTTGAGCGCCGTCTTTATGTTCAATGATTACCGCACTCTTGACCGGATTATGCTGCGCGTCGAAAGTCACCGTACCGGAGACGCCCTGGAAGCCGTTAATTTTGGCCATAGCCTGCGCGACTTTCACCGGATCGGTATCGCCTGCGTTTTTGATTGCCTCGGCAACCAGTAAAGCAGAATCATAGGCAAGCGCTGCAAAAACGTCTGGTTTTACTTTATAAGCCTTTTCATATTCGCTGACGAACGCTTTATTCAAAGCGGAATCATCGTCAGGAGAATACAAGCTGGAGAAATAAGTATTATTGAGTGCCGCCTTGCCTGCTATTTCCGGCAGCTTAGCGCTGTCCCAGCCATCGCCGCCGGCCATGGGGATCTCGATACCCATTTCACGGCCCTGCTTAACGACCATACCAACTTCCTGGTAATAACCGGGAACATAAAGAATATCCGGAGCTGCAGCTTTGATTTTAGTCAAAGTAGCTTTGAAATCGGTATCCTTTTGCAGATAGGATTCTTCAGCCACAACAGTGCCGCCGTTCTTAATAAAGTTTTCTTTAAAGAACGCCGCCAGGCCTTTGGCATAGTCAGAAGAATTATCGATAAGGATCGCTGCTTTATTTGCTTTCAAATCATTTTTAGCAAAATTCGCCATAACAGTACCCTGGAACGGATCAATGAAGCAGGCGCGGAAATTATATTCTTTTGTCTTACCTGTCGCCGGGTCCACTGTAACGTTCGGATTAGTTGCCATCGGCGCAATATCCAGCACCTTACTGCCGTTATTGATCGCCCCTGCAGCTATTGTAGCAGAGGAAAGGTTCGGTCCGATAACGGCAACGACCTTATCCTGAGATACCAGCTTCTGCATGGCATTGGTAGCTTCGGCTGCTTCGGACTTATTATCCGCCACAACGAGCTCCAGTTTTTTACCATTAATGCCGCCTTTGTCATTAATGTTTTTGAATGCCAGTTCGATCGCATTTTTTGAAGAAATGCCAAAGCTGGCGCTGCCGCCGGTCATCTCAAGATTACCGCCGACCTTAATGGTATCGCCGGCAGCTTTCTTATCGCCGCCGCAGCCGCCAAGCATAGCTGCTAAAGCCACGCTCGCTACCATTACTGAGAATACCTTGGTAACTTTTTTCATTGTTTTTCCCCCTCTGATGAAACTGCAAAATATATTTAATCTGACGCGGCTCAGCCGCGCCGGACTAAAAAACATCTAAAAAACAATGGGTCTACCTGGGTTCTGCCTTTCAATATCTTCTTTTTACAACAGCTTATTTGTTCTGGATCACAGAGTAATTTTTTCTTTAAAGGTCTGTACGCCGTCTTTCAATTCAATGATGATAGCGCTGGTGATCGGATTATGATCAGCATCATAAGTCAGTTTACCGCTGGCAACAGGCAGGTCTTTGGTAGCAGCGATAGCAGCAGCCAGTTTAGTGCCATCAGCAATACCGGCGCGTTTGATAGCGTCAGCCAGGATCAGACCGGCATTATAACCCTGCATACAGAAAACATCAGGTTCTTTGTTATACATGGCTTTATAACCGGCAATGAATTTTTGTACGGCAGGCTCTTTATCCTGTGCGGAATAAGCACTGGAGAAATAAGTATTGTTCAATGCTGCCGGACCGCCAATCTCAACAAGTTTCGGGCTATCCCAGCCGTCGCAGCCCAAAAGCGGAACATTCAGTCCCAATTCACGGGTCTGTTTGATGATCTTGGCAACCTCTTCATAATAACCGGGAATGTAAATTGCTTCAGGATTTGTAGATTTAATTTTAGTCAGGGCAGATTTAAAATCTAGGTCTTTAGCAAGGAAAGCCTCTTTGGCAACGATCTTGCCGCCTTTTTCTTCCATGGTTTTAGTAAAAACTTCAGCCAGACCTTTAGAATAGTCGCTGGAAGCATCATATAAGATCGCTATGTTTTTTACCTGCAGGTTTTTATCGGCAAACTCTGCCATGACCCGACCCTGGAAAGGATCGATAAAGCAGGAACGGAAAACAAATTCTTTTACCTTACCGTTTTCAACGGTGATATTCGGAGCTGTTGCGCAAGGTGCGATCAAAGGTACTTTATTAGCGGTAGTAATAGGTGTGGAAGCAGCCACACAGCCGCTGGTTGCCGGTCCGACAACAGCTATTACCTTATCCTGCGTTACCAGCTTGGTAACTGAGTTGCCTGCTTCAGAAGGCTCCGATTTATTATCGCTTTCCACGATGCGCAGCTTTTTACCGTCAATACCACCGGCCTTATTGACTTCATCAAACGCCATTTTTAAGCCGGAAAGCGTAGATTTACCGTAATTGGCAACATTGCCGGTCAGCTCAAAGCTTGCGCCTACTACGATCTCATTGCTGTTTGCAGCCTCTTTCTTTTTGTCTCCGCCGCCGCAGCCTGCTGTCAGCGAAGCAAATACCATTGCAGCCAAAGCGGCACTGGCAACTTTTTTCCAGGTTTTCATGTGTTCTTTCCCCTTTTCCTTATAGTATAATTGGTTACTTCTATGCAGCAGCCGATGCTGTTCCCCTCTTAACAGTGTGTTCTTCTGGCAAAGCTACGTTTGTAACTATCTGCTCACAATTATAAATAGTTTTTCACACTTTTGTCAACTCTTTTTTTGTAAATCCGTACAAAAAACAAATAATTTACTCCGCCATTTTGTATTTTTTTGACTTTTTTCGTTTTAATGTGTTTACAGAAGACATTTTTCCTCTCTTTGCGGATTGTATACAAAATTCATGGAAATGGCTTGGCAGCTTTTCTTTCTATGATGTATAATATTCTTGTAAGTTAATCGATTACAGATAGGAGCTCCCATGCATTATATACCCTTACTTTTTTTATGCGCGAAAGTTTTTTCCTTTATATATCACCGCGAATTGGCTCTATTCCTGCACAATTTCCGCGTCATAGTTGAAACACGCAAAAGCCGCCAGAAGGTACATGTCGTTTTTCTTGATAAAACCACTATTTTTTTTCTGATCTATTTTCTCATTGATATTCTTTTCTTATTTTATTGTATCTGGCTCATTACAGGCGACAGCTGGGAGCCTGGCTGTATGCTGCTGTTTCTTTCTGCTTTGGAATCCTACGGCGTTCAGGGCCGCATTGCCGGTGCTTATGAAATAAGCCCGCAGGGCTACGTCTACGCCCGGATCTGGTTCAAATATCTGATGAGCGCCCAGATCATGTTCATTCTTCTGCAGCTGTTCCACGGCAACATGTAAAGCTCTTTTTCCAGAGAGCAGTAGCCGTAATAAAATTTACTTTCATATGTATTACCTCAAGCGATTCTCGAAAGGGAATCGCTTTTTTATTGCCTGCAGAAGAAATTACAACCCTCAAAAACACCCAGTTTTCCAGGAAGTCTTGTGGGGGGGGGGCGAATGTGTTATACTTTTGTCCGGAGGCGATTTTCTTGGATTTAAATATTAAAAATAAACTACATTGCGTAAAAAAATCTCTATTTCCTCATTTTTTTACTATATTTTTTGCTATCTTTAGTATAGCATTGGTAATTCAATTCTTAACGAGCGAATTTTTTATTTTTACTAAAATACGGCAGCTATTATGTACTACTTTGATCACAACCTGTATTTTTTCTATCTTATTAAAAAATAGAAAAATACTTTTTTATAATTATCTGGCAGCATTATTGCCATTGCTTTCCCTGCTTTTCCTCAAAATAACTGCTGACAAAACTCTGACAGCCAGTGACTCTGCGCTTTATATCACGTTTTGTTTAGCAGTAACCAATACCGGCTTCCTTTTATATTACTATACCTCCTATACTCGTTACGCTAAGATTTTTTTCTTACCAGCTTTTTTCTTCCAGTTCCTTTGCTTTATTTTCTCTCTTCTCGTTTGGGGCTATTACGCAGCCAGCGGACAATTTCCAAATGCTGCTGCACTTCTGGCCTTTCTCCAGACAAATCCCTCCGAAGCCCTTGAATACCTGCAGATAAATTTTACTATTATTACATTTGTCCTTTTTATCGGACTTATTTTAACCTATCTTTCCTGGATGACTTATTTTATCAAACGACTGACTGCTCTTAAAATAACCTTGCTTCCTCTCCTTCTGCTCGTGTTGATCAGCGCCGGTAATCTTGGGATGCTTACTTTTAGCACAGATAATTTTCTTGTCAATATTTTCCGTGAAACGCAGACAGCTTTACATAATTATGACAGCTTCGCGCAGCAGAAAGCCGCCCGTCAAAAAGCTCTTGCCGCCCTTACAGAGCTGAACTCTGCTTCCGCTTCCGGCGCCTACTTTTTAGTCATCGGTGAATCGCAGAACAAAGACCATATGTCCGCTTATGGTTACGAACGGCCCACAACTCCCTGGCTTGACTCCATGACAGATCAGAAAAACTTTTTTCTCTTTCAAAACGCTTATGCCTGCCACAGCCACACCGTTCCGGTGCTTACCTATGCGCTGACTGCTAAAAACCAGTATAATGCTTTAGCATTGGAAAACGCCGCTTCTATTATCGAAGTCGCCCAGGCTGCCGGCTTTCAAACTGTCTGGATCAGCAATCAGGTAAAATACAGTGCCTGGGACACACCGGTATCCGTAATTGCCGATCAGGCGCAAACACAATACTGGCTTAACGGCCATCTCGGCGAAACTACCCAGACCACCCGTTATGACCTCAGTCTTGTCGATGTTTTAAAAACATTACCACTAGCTGACAAAACTTTGGTAGTGCTTCACCTCATGGGCAATCATGGTTCTTATCAGGAGCGTTATCCCCACAAATTTCAGCGCTGGTCCAATACCGGTAAAGGCAGAAATATCGATACTTATGATAACAGCATTCTCTATAACGATTACGTTATGCAGAATCTTTTTCAGTTTATTGAACAGCTGCCCGGCTTTCAGGGACTGGTTTATTTTTCTGATCACGCCGATGATGTTGATGCCAATCTAAGCCATGATTCTTCACGATTTACATTTAATATGGTGCATATTCCGTTCTACACCTATTTTTCTGAAGCTTATGCCCAAAATAATCCCCAGGTCATCGACGCTTGCCGGCAGAATCGTTCCGCATATTTTACTAACGATCTTATTTTTGATACCATGACCGATATTATGCAGATTCATTTGCCTGCATTAAAAACAGAAAATTCCCTGGCTAACAAAAACTACCAACATACACATGCAGGCCTGAAAACTTTATATGGCAAAAAAAGCCTTAGTGAAGATTGCAAATAATTTTTTAAGCTCTATTTTACTAACCAGTACAAAAAACGCTCACAAATCAATTGTGAGCGTTTTTTATCTCGTTTACGAGCCAACGTATTCGTTTTTTTCTAGGCAGGCTTTAAAAGTCATTTATAGCGATGACTTTTGGACCTGCTTTTTCTTATTTTTGCTGTAATACTTCCTGTTCTTCTTTAGAAAGTACATACTGAGATTTTCCGGCTGTCACCGGTTTGGCATAACAGCGATTTTCTTCACGGCCATAAATGCTGGAAAGTACGACGCCGTTATTTTCTTCGTCAACCAGCGCCAGTGAATAACTTAAGTCGCTGCCGGTATTATCAAAAGCATTATATCTTAATACCCGCAGATTCTGCACACAGCTTTTCAGGCGCAGTCTCAACTCATCACGGCTTTTTTCTAAAGCCGCTATTTTGGCTTCCGCGCTGCGCACATCTTCCAGAGTCTGGGTAAGTACTTCATCCAGATCCATCGTCGTGCCTTTGGTAAAATAATCATACTTCCACTGCAGCTTGCTCAGCTTACTGTTCATCTTTACCAGCATCACCAGCAAAAATACTATCAATACCAGCAATACTGCTACTATGATCAGCAGATTACCGCTTAAAATTTGATTGATCTGTTCCATTGTTCTTTCTTCTCCCTTTACAAAAGACCTAAAACTGTAACGATGACGCCTGCCCAAAGTACTGCCGGCAGCAGATTGGAAATGCGGATCTGCACTACCTTCAGCATATTGACGCCGATCGCCATGATCAGTACTCCGCCTGTAGCGGTTACTTCATTTAAAATACCGGCAGTCAATACCGGCTCCAGCACACCTGCCAAGAGCGTCAGTGTCCCCTGATACAACAGTACGCTTACTGCCGACAGCGCGACACCGATACCCAGGTTGGCCGTCAGGATGATCGCGATGATACCATCCAGTGTTGATTTCGCAAACAAAATCGTGGTATCGCCTTTCAAACCGTCCTGCAGGCTGCCGATAATAGCCATCGCCCCTACACAATAGATCAGGCTGGCTGCCACAAACCCTTCCCCGATCGCTTTGGCAGCTCCGGCATCACGTCCGCCAATAAGCTTACTGCCGATCCAGTCACCAAAGCTTTGCAGTTTAGCATCAATATCAACAGCTTCGCCAACGATAGCTCCTAAAACAATACTGAAAATGACCACCATGATATTTTCACTTTTAAAAGCCATCTGCACGCCAATAACAATGATGCACAATGCCACACCCTGCATGATGCTTTCCTGCCATTTTTCAGGCAGTCCGCGGCGCAGCAGCAATCCTGCGGCAGCTCCGATCAAAATCGACCCGGAGTTAACCAGCGTTCCCAAACCGATCATAACTCCCCTCCCGGTAAGCGCTGCGCTTGCAGGCTTCTTTGCACTTACGTCTTCCCCTCATCAATGTAGCCTGCTTCATTTTAAACAGAAAGCCAGGGTTTCTTTCTTTTTATCGGCTCCTGTGCCGGTTTGTTCAGCAGATCATAGATGCGCTCCAGATCCTCTGGAGAATAATATTCGATCTCGATTTTACCCTGTCTTGTATCTTTGGGAACTACTTTGACTTTCGTACCCAATAACTCCACCAGACGGTTTTGGAAATCACTGGCAAAAACATCCTTCTGCGCTGCCGTTCCCGCTTTCTTTGCAGGCGCCTTGCTGCCAAGTACCGTTACTGTTTCCTCAGCGACCTTAACCTTGCGACCGGCCTTCAACTCTTTGACCACATCTTCCACAGTCCGCGAACTCCAGCCTTTTTCCATGATTGCCGTCGCCACTTCCAGCTGCTGCTTTTCATTATCCAGAGACAGCAGAGGTTTAACCTGTCCCATCGTCAATGTTTCACGTGAAACATATTCCCTGATCTGCTGCGGCAGATTCAGCAGCCGCAGTATATTTGCTACGGCAGTACGGCTGCGGCCAACCTTTTTAGCAGCCTCTTCCTGCGTCAGCTTGCACTCAGTCATCAGACGTTTGATGCCTTCTGCTTCTTCTACAGGATTAAGATCATGCCGCTGGATATTTTCGACCAGCGCTATTTCCATCATCGTTGCGTCGTCATAATCGCGAATGATCACCGGCACCGTTTTCAGCTTGGCTTCCTTCGAAGCACGCCAGCGGCGTTCACCGGCGACGATCTCATACTTACGGCCGTGTTTACGTACCACCAGTGGCTGGATGACCCCATGCAGCTTGATAGATTCAACTAATTCCGCCAGTTTCTCTGCATCGAAAACCTGACGCGGCTGATGCGGATTAGGAACGATATCTTTCAGCAGCAGCTCCTGTTTCTCTTCATCGCTGCGTACAGGTTCTACAACGGTATCGACCGGGCCCGCCGCCTCGCCAAAAATTGCGCCAAGACCTTTACCCAGACCTTTTTTATTCATCACCGATCACCTCCCGCGCCAGCTCCTGGTAAACCATTGCTCCTTTAGATTTTGGATCGTAGACAATGACCGGCTGCCCGTGGCTGGGAGCCTCACTCAGTCGTACATTGCGGGGGATAATAGTATTGTACATTTTTGTTTCAAAATATTTTTTTACTTCGTCAACGACGTCTGTAGATAAATTGGTCCGTGCGTCATACATCGTCATTACTACGCCTTCCAGCTTCAAGGCCGGATTAAGGTTCCGCTGTACTAATTTAATAGTGTTCATCAGCTGGCTGACGCCTTCCAGCGCATAAAACTCGCACTGGATCGGAATCAGCACTGAACTGGCCGCCGTCAGCGCATTGATCGTCAACAGCCCCAAAGACGGCGGACAATCGATCAATACATAATCATAGTCATGCTTGACCCGTTCCAAAGCCCGCTTCAGGCGTCCTTCCCTGTTCATCAGGCTTACCAGCTCGATCTCTGCTCCCGCCAGCTGGATCGTCGCCGGCAGCACGTCCAAATTTTCATAAGCGCTGCGCATGATCAGTTCCTTCATTGGTACATCGTCGATCAGCGTATCATAGATACACTTTTTGATATCACGCTTATCAAAGCCCAAACCACTGGTAGAATTGCCCTGCGGATCGGAATCTATCAATAAAACCTTGCGTCCTTTTTGTGCCAGACAGGCAGCTAAATTAACAGTCGTCGTAGTTTTGCCGACACCGCCTTTTTGGTTGGCAATAGCGATAACCTTAACCAAAATCTTCACCTCACCCTTACTATCTTCCAAATAAAATATTTTCATTTCATCTGTTTCCCATTTTATCACAAATTATGTGTTTCACCTATAGTAAAAACTAAAAATCACTCACTTTCTTTCCCTTTTTAAGTATTTTCAAAGCTCTTTTCCTAAAAATGTTTCACGTGAAACATCACAGCTAAAACTGAGGCTGCCCGTGCTGTCTATAGCTCGAAGGCTGCCGGCAGCGGCCTGAGCCGCTAACTTCCGGCGTTTTTTTATCAACAGAACCCACAGCTTTATCCACATATTCAATAAAAATCTGCTTTACCGGAATTTTATTTAGATATGCGTTTTACTTTACAAAACCTTTTCCATCAAAATATGCGGACAAAATTCATCTAAATATACCGCGCCCCGTTCCGCATACCCTAAAGTCTGATAAAAACCGCTGGCACGGCACTGAGCTGACAGGCTTATTTTCTTTCCACCCGCTCTGCGAGCTTCTTCTTCCAAAGCCAGCATGATCTGTTCCCCTAAATGTCTGCCCCGATACTCCTGCAAAACAGCTACCCGGCCAATGACAAATTCGCCCTGCTGCTCTCCCGGCAGTAACCTGCCTGTGGCAACAGCCTGTCCCTCTATAAATAAAACCGCATGCGATACCTGTGCATCAAGCTCGTCAAATTCATTTTCAAAGCCCTGTTCTTCCACAAAAACCTGCTCTCTGATCCTTTTTGCCTCTGCACATAAATAATTATAAATTTTTATCATCTGCCTGCTCCCTCAGTAAAAAAGTGTCCAAATCTACACCTTCCAGACCTACGGCGTAAACTTGGACACTTAGTTATTTTCTTTATCCGGTGACAAAGAATTAAGCTCTCTACTTTTTAATTGCCGTCATTATAACATACGCATCCTGTTATTTCAATACCTGCTCCCCGTCCTGCTGCGATAGCTGCTGCCGGTACACGTTTATTTTATCCTGCAGATTTTCGCTGTACTGCTGCCATTTTTTTACTTCTCCCGCCACGAACTCCTGATGAGCAAGCAGCAGCTCTAAGCGTTCAGCAATAGTGCCGGCCCCTGCATAACGCAATTGGGCATAGCTTTTTATATCACGCAGCAGCATCCCGGTTGCTTTTAATTTACATAAAAACTGTACCCATTCCTTATCCGCTTCCCTATAATTGCGGCAGCCGTTTTGATCACGCTGCACAATCAGTAAGCCCTTTTTTTCATAATACCTTAAGGTATAGGCACTGATGCCTGTTAATTCAGCAAATGCACCGATTTTCATTTTTTATCCTCAGCCCTTGACTTAGAGTATAGTCTAAAACTTATACTTCAATTGTAATCATTTTGGAGGTGAAAGTAAATGTCTGATACTCATTTTACAACAGGAATGCAGAACTTAAAGGAAATCGACGGTGCGGCAGGTGTCAAGGTCATCGAAAGTCTAAACGATATCGCCCCTGATCTGGGTCGCTATATCGTAGAATTCGCTTTTGGCCAAATCTATGCCCGCCCCGGTCTCAGCCTGCAGGAACGGGAACTGCTGACACTGGTAAGCCTTTTAACGTCCGGCGGCTGTGAAGCGCAGCTCCGGGTACATATCCGGGCAGCATTACATGTCGGCGTAAAAAAAGAAAAAATCCTTGAAGCTTTGCTGCACTGCATCCCCTACACAGGCTTCCCCAAGGTCTTGAATGCTGTTGCCGTTGCCCGGCAGGTCTTTACTGACGAATAAATTTGCAGTAATCGTCTGAACTGTTTATACTTAAGTTAAGATCATATGGAAGGAAGTCTTTGTATGCAATTACAGCTTTTACCTCAGACCTTTGCCGTATGCCAGCTGCAGGATACCTCACAGATAAACTGGCAGCTGCCCTTATATTTTTTCAGCAAAACAGCTGATGAACTTTCACTGGTCTGCCCCGAAGCCGATCTTCCTGCGGCAGTGCTGCAATGCGAACGCGGCTGGCGCGCCCTGAAGATCTGCGGCACACTTGATTTTGGTTTGGTAGGTATCCTCGCTAAAATTTCCGGCCTGCTGGCAGAAGCCGGTATCAGTATTTTTGCCGTTTCTACATATAATACCGACTATATCCTGATCAAGGCGGCTCACTTAGACAAAACCGTTACGGCCTTAAGCACCAACGGTTACCAGATAACTGCATAAAGCAAAAAGAGATGTTTCACGTGAAACATCTCTTTTTTTTGCCTGCGGTTCATTTGGTCTATATATCATCTTGCAAAGTCTGTCACATATTTTTGCAAAAATACCAGCGTCAAACTTTCACCTGCCTGTTGTTCTTTAAAACTCTTATAACCAGCCTTTTCATACAGCAGTAAATTCCTCATACTCCTGCTGCTCGTAAAAAGCTCATAGCGCCTTCCCACAACAGTACGCTCAATCTCCTGCAGCAAGCGGCTGCCTAACCCCTGCCTCTGATAGGCAGGATGCACCATCAATTTCCCAATATATACACTGTCTTCCTGCTTCTGTGCGCGAATCGAACCGATTATTCTGCCTGTCGGATCGACAAGTTTTAAAATCACGCCCCGTGCAAATTCTTGCTGTACTTCAGCCAGAGTTTGCCTAAGCGGAGGAATATCCTCATCCCCCAATAGCAGGGCCTCACTCCGATATGCCAAATATTGTAATTGCAAAATGCTTTCTAAATCCTCTGCCTCTGCTCTGATAATGCTAAAACTTTTCATATCGCTCCTACTCTTTCATCAGTCACACCGTCTTTAAAGACCGTTCCAGATAAATCATATCTTTTAACTGTCTGCCATTTTCAAAAATTGGCTGAGGATAATTATCTGTAAAAAAGTCTTTTACAATGTAGCTTCTCTTAAATCCACAGGCTTCATAAAAATGCAACGTCCAGGGGACATCACCTGTGCCGACCAGCATTTTTGTTCCCCAGCGGCTATACAAACGGCACATTTCTGTCACTAAAAAACGTCCATAGCCCCGGCGCTGCTCCTGCGGCCAGACTGCCAGATTTTTAACTTCAAATACCGTCTTCTTTTCCCTGGTTACGACAACCGTTGCTTTCAGACCGCACTTATATAAAGCGAACAGCTCTCCCCGTTCCAGATACTTATCCAGCATTTTCTCATCTTCGTCGCCCAAAAGCAGTAATTGTAAAAAATCTTTTTTCGCTTCTGTCACCAGCAGCACAGCCAGGCTGTCAGGTGCGTCCTGCAGCCAAATGTCACGTTCAATGGTATAAAGAAAATGCGGCATTTCCTGACTGCGGTAGCTTTTTATAAACCTGCGTTTTACTTTCAGGCCCAGTTTTTCAGCAACATGCTGTGAGGCAAAATTATTCGTTCTGATCTGCGCCGTCAACGTTTGCAGCTGCATTTTATGAAAAGCATATTGACACAAAGCCGCTGCGCCTTCTCCTGCATACCCCTGCCGCCAGTATTTCCTGTGCAGAATATAACCTATCCCAATGTGGTCTTCTCCTGCTGCCTGCTCCTTCAAAATTCCCATCACACCAACAAAGCTGCCATCACTTTTTAATCGTACAGCCCAGTAACTATAACCATCTGCGGCATAACGGCGAAGATTTTCTTTCAGCCAGTCCTGTACCTCCGCCTTAGTAAAGCCATGCTCCCAGGCATACATGACCTCCGGATCGCCCAGCAGTATTTCCAGCTCCGCCAGATCATCAGGCTCCAGCAGAGAAAATTCCAGCCGCTCAGTTATTAAGAACGGCACTGTCCTTTTAGCTTTCATCAGCCCGCCACTCCATTTTCGTTATTTACCATTGTTTTTCTGCAAACAACAATAGCTGTTAGATTCTTTTAGCCAAAGTCACCGTCCTGGCAGTAAAACCATATTGTTCATAAAAACGGACAGCCTGTTCATTGCCCACAACCACCTTCAGCTCTAACAAAGTAAGCCGCAGCTGTCCCAGCTGCTCCAGCATCCACTGCATCAGCAATTTACCGGCGCCCTGTCCGCGCAGCGCTTGTCTGATATAAAGCTAGTCGATACTGCCGCAGCCGCCAGTATGTGAAAAAACGCAAAAACCCTGCCAGTTACTTCCATCGCTCAGAATAGCGGCAACAGTATTCCCTGCTCCGATACCCTGCTGCAGAATTTGTATCTTTTCGTCAATATTTAGCAGAGGATATAGCCCCTGAAAATTTACAGCGACCTGATTGTGGTGGTCGGCCAGCTCCATTAGCATAGGCTTCAAGGCACCAACTTTTTCCATCGGCAATATTTCTATTGTTAACATCCTCTATTCACCTTCCAGTTTTATCTCGTACAGGCACGAATAAATTTTTCCGGGACATCCATTCTTCTCGCAGCCGCTTCTACTGTCATACCACTGTCAAGAAATCTTCTGCAGACAGACTTCATGTTTTCGCCGACCTCCAGAATATGCCTGTCCGGATCGTAAAAACGGACCACCCGTTGACCCCAGCTGTGCTCCCGCACAGGATGAACATAAACAAGTCCTTTAATTGCTGCCAGTTTCTCGAGGAACTCATCAAAAGCATCTTCTTCAAAGTACAGTTCCGCAGCATTACCGCCAAAATTTATACTTTGAGCATCCTTACTGATAAATTCACACCAGCTTTCCTGAGTCTGCAAAGCCACTCCGCCTGTCAACGTAACATTCGCACCCAGATCCATAGTAACTCTCAGTCCTAAAACCTCTTTATAGAATTTGACTGAGCGCTCCATATCGGCCACAACCAGCAATGCTGCCTGAAATTTCATCAATCTCTACCTTCCTTCTTTATTATTTCTGCCCTTGCCCTGGCAGACACCTGAGATGCAAAATTGGAAACGGCTTCCCCTGTCCATCCAGCTCCGAGCGCGCATATTTTTTAAAGCCGTACTTTTGATAAAAACCATAGGCCTGAGGATTCTGCTCGTTAACATCTACTTCTGTAACGCCAAGCCTGCTGACAGCGTGGCCTAACAATTTTGAACCCCCGCCCTGCCCCCGCATACTGCTTTCAATAAAGAGCATTTCCAGTTTTTTCCCATCGATACCCATGAAGCCTTTATAAACATTGTCCGCAGCTTTCAGCACCCACAATTCCGGAATAAATTCCAGACCCTGACGCACCAGCGGTCGTAAGGCTTCAATATCAGCTTCTTTCAGAAAAGTATGGGTCTGACGCACCGAATCTTCCCAAATAAGTACCAATGCTTCCAGCAGTTCCGTTTCCCGTTCTGTGATTTTTATTATTTCCATTATGCTTTCCTCTGTTCGCTTCTGTTATTAGTAAAAAGAGGATGTTTCACGTGAAACATCCTCTTGACAATGCCTCTGCCTCGATGAACCGTTAATTATGGCGCACCATCTCAGCAGTTATCTCACGCAGAGAAAACGCCCCACACATCGCCATGGTATCTTTCAGTTCAGCAGCCAGCTTTTCGATGTATATCCTGACCCCTTCTTTACCGCCGCCAAAAACAGCCGTCACAAAAGGTCTGGCTATAACGACAGCGTCGGCTCCTAAGGCCAGTGCTTTAAAAATATCCACGCCACTGCGGATACCGCCATCCACAATAATTTTCATTTTTCCGTCTACTGCCGCGGCGATCTCCGGCAATACTTCTGCCGTTGCGGCACACTGGTCCAGCACGCGTCCGCCATGATTAGAAACAATGATGGCCTGCGCGCCGGCCTGCTGCGCTTTTAAAGCCGCTTTGGCCGTCATAATACCTTTGACGATAAACGGTACTCCAGCCATGTGTGCGATCTCTGCCAGTTCTTCAACAGATTTGCTGCCTGCCGGCGGCGTCATATTCTGCAAAAACGGCAACCCTGCCGCATCAATATCCATAGCTACGGCGAAGGCTCCTGCCTGCCGTACCAGCGCCAGCTTTTCCTGAATCGTTTCCAGGTTCCAGGGTTTAACTGTAGGAATACCCTGTCCATTGACAGCGCTGATAGCCTGTGTTGCCGCCACCATCACGCTGCTGTCCAGCCCGTCGCCTGTAAAAGCGGCAATACCATTTTCTGCACAGGCCGACACCAGCACCTCATTATAAGTCACGTCACTATAAGCATCGCTGTAATGCATTGCCACCGCTCCGACGGGACCTGCAAAAAAAGGATAGCTAAACTGCTTGCCAAACAGCTCCAGACTGGTATCGATCTGCTTTTTTGCACACAGCGTATCCATATTGACACGGATCTCCTGCCATTCCTGATAATTACGGATAGCCGTATCGCCTACACCCTTGGCTCCTGGTCCCGGCATCGTATTTCTGCAGGCTACGCCGTTGCAGACCGGGCAAGCCTTACATTTAGTACCGATCTTTGTACGTGCTGTTTGTAAAACTTCAT
Source organism: uncultured Phascolarctobacterium sp. (assembly GCA_900545535.1). Lineage (GTDB taxonomy): Bacteria > Bacillota > Negativicutes > Acidaminococcales > Acidaminococcaceae > Phascolarctobacterium. The sequence continues at coordinate 27,014 of UQZN01000011.1, read as the reverse complement.
TATAATCCATAGAATTACCCCTCCCTTATTCTCCTGTCACCTTGTTTCTATTTTACTACATCCGCCGGATTTGTACAGAAATATTCTTATAAAAAAGGTCGTAACAACAATTTATAATGTTGTTACGACTTTTCGTTATTATCCTTATTCAATTTTAATATATACTCCACTATCATTTTAGAATCATTAGGTAAAGCCTCAATACTCTTTTTTATCTTTAATGCATCTAATATTTCTTTTGTATTGATTTTATTAAAAGCACGATCAACGAGAAAATCCAAAGAAACATTAAAATAATCTGCTAATTTTATCAGCATTTCTATATTAGGCTCCCTATGCCCTCTTTCATACATACCCAGAGCACTGATCGTTATATTCAATATTTTAGCCAATTCTTTTCTGGATATAGCTTTATCTTCTCGTAATTCCTGTAAACGTTCTGCAAAACTCATCATAAACACCTTTTTTTAATAAATATTATCATATATATGAAAGAAAGAAGTTTATTGAAACAAAACGTTTTCTTTATTATTATTTAATTTATTTTTAAAACATATCGTGTTAAAGTATTGTTATAGTATTGTTTCTCAGAATAAAGTAATCTTTTCAATTTTTTACACATATTTAATAAAGAAATTCTTAATTGGGAGCTGATATATAATGGCAAAAATAATTAAAGTTGAAAACGGTATTGTTATAATTGGTATGGATAACGGTACATTGAAAGAAGTAAAACAAGACTCATTAACATTTTACCCTGAACCAGGTACTCTCGTTGATGTTTTCTCTAATGAAGAAAAAATTATTATAACCAAAAAAGATGTTCGTAATTATAACAATACAAAAAATGGAGTTCTTGTTAACAAAACATCTTATATATTATTTGCAATACTTTTAGGTGGATTTGGTATACACAAATTTTACGCACACAAAATTTTAATTGGTATAGTATATGCAATATTTTGCTGGACCTTCATTCCTCCCATTATTGGTTTAGTAGAAGGTATACTTGCTGCCAGTCAGCAAGCTGATGAAAATGGAAATATAATTGTATAAAATCAAATAAACGGAAAGGAAGTTAATATGAACAACAAATTTTTATTTAGGCATGAATTTTTTCTTTTATCATTACTATTTTTCCCTTTCTCCGTAGTAGTTACTGCATTAAAAAATCCCTATAACAATCTTTTTAAAAAAGTGATTCAAATTTTTCTTGCTTTATCAATTGGTATGTTTGTACATTTATGGTTATATATGTTCACTATAACCAATTTTTACCTTATTGCAGCCTTCCAGTTAATAAGTGCTGTCGGCACAATCCTTATAATCAGTGTTCTTTTTAAAGGATTTTCAAAAACAGAAAAACTATTGCTTGTTCCCTATCTATTATTTATAATTTATTGGTGGTCAATATGTTTTATAAAATTCATATATTATAAATAAACACTGACATACAAAAAGCAGATGTTCAAAATGAACATCTGCTTTTTTAATCAGAATAACCGCGGTTCTTTGGGTTTCTTTGTATTGCGGATTCTTAAAGTCACCAGCACATCGCCGTCTTCAACATCCTGTTCCATCGATACGGGAATACCGACATCTTTGATCGTAGAAACGATTTGCTTGATGCTGTTCAGATAAATACGCACATCATTAACGATCACCAGCCGTTTTTTCTTAGGCGTTACTTCTCCTGCTCCGGCTTCCAGATATTTTTTGACATATTCTTCTGTCTGCCGCACACTGAGATTATTTTTTACAATCGCTTCTACGATCTGCAGCTGCTCTGCTTCTGTCGGCAATTTAAGCAAAACTCTGGCATGCCGTTCCGTCAGTCCGTTTTTGCGCAGAGCTTCACGCACAGCCTGCGGCAAACGCAGCAAACGCAGCTTATTAGCAATAGTAGACTGCTTTTTACCAACTCTGGCAGCCATAGAGTCCTGGGTCAGATGGAATTCGTTCATCAGCATTTCGTAGCCTTCGGCTTCTTCCAAATAATGCAGATCTTCACGCTGCAGGTTTTCGATCAAAGCGATCTCCGCTATCTGCTGCTGAGTATAATCACTGATAATAACAGGGATCTCACCCAGTGCCGCCATTTTGGAAGCGCGCAGCCGCCGCTCGCCGGCAATAAGCAGATAATTGCCGCTGCCATCTTCCATAGGCGCAACTAAAAGCGGCTGTAAAACGCCATATTGGGCAATCGAAGCTGCCAGATCCTGCAGACCTTCTTCATCAAAGGTTTTGCGCGGCTGATAGGGATTAGGTATGACCTTAGCCACAGGCACCCGCACGACCTCAATCGCTTTGCTGCTGTGCTTAGTCCCCATTTCCGTACGTCCTGCTTCTAAAACAGAAAATCCATCATCAACTGTCATAAACTTAACCTCCACTATTTATTCCAGGGGCTGTTTGTCAGGTAAACCCGCTTTACGCGGATACGCTTTAGGAGTAGTTTTCAGCTTGGCTATTTTCACAATAGCACGTCCATCATCCAGTCCTGGAAGTTTTACGGCTTCAGCGCTTACCAGACGCCCGCCTAAAAGCTGCAGCGCTTTACCGGCAGCAGCGATTTCTTCCTGATATTTGCTGCCCTTCAGAGCAATAAAGCTGCCGCCTGTTTTGACTAAGGGCAGGCAGTATTCAGCCAAAACGCTGAGTCTGGCCACGGCCCTCGCCGTTACCAGATCATATTTTTCACGATGCTGCGGGTCTCTGCCGGCATCTTCGGCCCGTAAATGCACGCAGCGGATGCCTTTTAACCCCAACCCGTCAATAACCGTCTCTAAAAATTTCAGCCTTTTAGCCAGCGAATCGATCAGCGTCACCTTTAAAGATGGACAGTAGATCTTTAATGGTATCCCCGGAAAGCCTGCCCCGGTACCGACATCGGCCAAAGTTTTTCCAGTAAACAGCTTCTCATCAAAGGCCAGCAAAGAATCGATCATATGCTTTACAGCTACTTCTTCCTGTTCTGTGATCGCCGTCAGATTCATTACTTTGTTTGTTTCTACAAGCAGCTCATAATAAATACTGAATTGCTCCAGCTGCCGGTCTGTAAAGCTCAGCCCTGCTTCCTGTCCCTTTAGGCGCATTATCTCTGCAAAATTCATGATTGCTGTTCCTTCCTGCGCATGACTTCTAAAGCGATCATCAAAACACTGACATCAGCAGGAGAAACACCGGAAATACGTGAAGCCTGCCCGATAGAAGTCGGTTTAACTTTAGCCAGCTTTTCAGCCGCTTCAGAAGACAGCTCTTTGATGCTCAGATAATCAACAGCTGCCGGTATTTTTTTATTTTCCAGCTTTAATGCTTTTTCAACTTCCTGTTTTTGTTTATTGATATAGCCTTCATATTTGGCAAAAATCTCTACCTGCTCGGCAACTACCCCCGGCAAGTCCGGCACTGCAAAAGCCTGTCTCAATTTTTCATAAGTCATTTCACTGCGCCGCAGCAGATCCAGCAGCGACATTCCCGAACGGATCGGCGCCGTTCCCAGTTCCGCCAATTTCGCCAGCACCTCTGCATTAGGCGGCAAATGTGTACTACCCAATGTCTGCAAAGTCCGTTCCAGTAAGCTGCGCTTGGCAGTAAAGGCTTCATAACGGGCATCGTCTACCAGACCAACATCCCTGCCTTTTTCCGTCAGCCGCAGATCAGCATTATCCTGCCGCAGCAGCAGCCGGTATTCAGCACGCGAAGTCATCATGCGGTAAGGCTCGTTCGTTCCCTTTGTTACCAGATCGTCGATCAGAACTCCCAGATAGCCGTCACTACGGCTTAAAAGCAGCGGCTCTTTGCTCCTGATCTTCTGCATAGCATTGACGCCAGCCAGCAGACCCTGCGCCGCAGCTTCTTCATAGCCACTGGTGCCATTGGCCTGCCCGGCAGAAAAAAGTCCGCTGATAGCCTTATGTTCCAGGGTTATTTTTAATTGCAGCGGATCAAGGCAATCATAATCGATAGCATAACCGGCACGCATCATCCGGCAGTTTTCCAGCCCTGGTATCGTCTGCATAAACTGCAGCTGCACATGTGCCGGCAAAGACGAAGACATTCCCTGCACATACATTTCATTAGTCCGCAGACCTTCCGGCTCGACAAATAGCTGATGCCGTTCTTTATCGGCAAAACGTACGATCTTTGCCTCAATAGAAGGACAGTAGCGCGGCCCGACGCCTTCGATCATACCATTGAACATTCCTGACAGGTGCAGATTATCACGGATGATCTTATGAGTAGCCGCATTAGTATAGGTCAGCCAGCAGGGAACCTGCTTTCTTTCCGTGATCGTGCTCATAAAAGAAAAATTACGCACCTGTTCATCGCCGTATTGGGCTTCCATTTTACTGTAATCCAGGCTGCGGGCGTCGATACGCGCCGGCGTACCTGTTTTGAAACGCATCAGTTCTACTCCATGCTCCAGCAGAGAGGATGACAGCTTATTGGCTGAACGCAGTCCGTTAGGACCGGATTCATAATTGACCTGACCGTAAACTATACGGCCGCGCAGATAGGTACCGGTAGCCAGAATAACGCATTTCGCTTCAAAAACTTCGCCTGTCTCGGCCTCTACTCCGACTACGGCGCCATTTTCGACTAACAATTTATCGATCATCAATTGCTTGACGTCTAAATTTTCCTGATTTTCTACGACCTGCTTCATCAGCGTATGGTAAAAGGGCTTATCTGCCTGCGCTCTTAAAGCGTGGACAGCGTAACCTTTGCCGGTATTTAAAAGCCGCATCTGGATGCAGGCTTCATCAGCAGTCAGACCCATCTGCCCGCCCAAAGCATCGATCTCGCGCACTAAATGTCCCTTAGCCGGCCCGCCGACGGAAGGGTTACAGGGCATCAACGCAATATTATCCAAAGACAAAGTCGCCAGCAGTGTCCTGCCGCCCATCCGTGCGGCAGCCAGAGCCGCTTCTACTCCGGCATGGCCCGCACCAATAACGACGACATCATAATTATCAGTAATATACATTCTGTCACCTACAAACTCAACTCTTATTTCCCAACGCAGAATTTTGAAAAGATCTCGTTAATGATTTCGTCCTGCAGAGTATCACCAGTGATCGAACCCATCGCAGCTATCGCCTTATGCAGATCGATAACGATACAATCATAAGGAAGCATCGAAGCGGCTGCCCTTATGGCATCTTCCACACTGAGCAAGGCTTCACGCAGCAGTTTTTCATGACGTGCGTTCTGTACATAAGCACCGCCTGCCAAAGCATGCTCTGAACCATAAACATAATTTTGCAGCCAGGCCGTAAACTGTTCCAGCCCGCCGCCGGTCTTAGCAGATACAAGCAGTACTCTGTCTGAACCAAACCGTTTTTGCAAAGCTGCCAGATCATTGACCTGCGGCTGGTCACCTTTGTTTACTATTATAACACATGGCTTGCCCTCGACCGCATGTAAAATTTCTTCATCTTCCTCAGTCAAAATCTGCGAGCCGTCTAAGACGACCACTGCCAGTTCTGCTTTATCCAGACGTTCTTTACTTCTGGCAACGCCGATCTGCTCCACATAATCTTCAGTCTGCCTGATACCGGCCGTATCGACTAAAACCAAAGGTACGCTGCCCAAGAGCAGCTGTTCTTCGATCACATCGCGCGTAGTTCCGGCATACTCTGAAACTATGGCCCGTTCCTCACTCAGCAGGGCATTTAAAAGACTTGATTTACCTACGTTAGGACGGCCGACAATAACTGTCTGCAATCCTTCGCGCAATATTTTCCCGGTATGGGCATGCTGCAGCAGGTATTCCAGTTCCTGTTTTACTTTTTCCATACCTTCGCTGACCGTATGAAAAGTTATTTCTTCAATATCATCTTCAGGGTAGTCGATAACCGCTTCCAAATTAACGACAAGATCCAGTAAATTCCGGCGCAGGCCTTTGATCTTTTTGGACAGCTGCCCGTCCTGCTGGCGTACTGCCATTTTTAAAGATGCTTCGCTGCGGGATTTGATAATATCCATCACCGCTTCCGCCTGGATCAGATCGATCCGCCCATTTAAAAAAGCTCTTTTCGTAAACTCTCCCGGTTCGGCCGGGCGCGCGCCCAGTTTATAAGTTAAACCCAGTATGGTTTTTAAAGACTGCAGACCGCCATGACTTTGGATCTCCACCACATCTTCAGCAGTATAAGAACGCGGTCCCCGCATATAAACAGCGAGAACTTCGTCTATTTTATTATTTGCTTCATCAACTACGTGTCCATAAACCAGCAGATGCGATGCATGCTCTGTCAGTTTTTTACCTGATACCGACTGGAACATTTTATCTCCGATAGCGGCTGCTTCATTGCCGCTGATACGGACTATGCCCACTGCGCCTTCGCCTAAAGCCGTAATAACGGCACTGATCGTATCGCCAGTTTCCGCAACAGGATGCTTCTTTACCATAATTACTCTCCAATAGAGAAACCCAGTAACATAAATTACTGGGTCTCAGACACAAATTATTTTTTTAATTCGATCACTACTTTACGATAAGGTTCTTCGCCTTCGCTCAAAGTAGTGATGCGGCGATCATTCTGTAAAGCCATATGAATGATCTTTCTTTCATGCGGATTCATCGGTTCAAGAACGACTCTTTCACCATTACGTTTAACTTTGTCAGCCAGACGTACAGCCAGACGACTCAAAGTTTCGATTCTCCGTTCCCGGTAATCTTCAACGTCGATAATAAGACGGATTCTTTCACTGGAATTTTTATTGGCAACAAGATTGGTCAGATATTGCAGAGCATCCAGGGTCTGGCCATGTTTACCGATCAGGATCCCCATATCCGGCCCATGCAGTTTTAAAGTAACAGTACCGTCAGCTTTATTAACGAATTTTTCCATAACCACCTCAATTTTCATTGAGAGGAAAATTTTCTGTAAAAATTCCTTACCGGCCTGAACTGCTTCTTCATCAATCACAAATTCTTTTTTGACTGCAGTTTCCGGATCAGCTGGTGCTGCTGTGCTTTTATATTCTTCTTTGCCAGCCTGAACATCCGCTTTGATATTATCCAAAGCTTCTTCAACGACATCACTGATCTTAGCAGCAGCATCTTTTAAAGTAACGCGAATTTTGGCTTTTTTAGAAAATAAACCGAATAAACCGCTTTTTGCTTCTTCGACAACTTCAATATTTACTTTATCACGAGTAGTTTTTAACTCATTTAAAGCCTGTTCCAAAGCTTCATCAACATTTTTTCCTGTTTTTTCGAGGAAACACATCTTTTTCGCCTCCTGTAGCAATTATTTTACAGTAGCCTTATTCATCAATGCCTGCTGACCGATCTGCATCAGGTTCATTACGACCCAGTAAAGCACCAGGCCTGCCGGGAAGCTAAAACTGATATAACCGATAAAGAGCGGCATAAAATACAGCATCATTTTATTCTGTGCTGAAGAAGTATCCGGCATCGTCTGTTTAGACTGCACAAAAGTAGTCAAAGCAGATAAAACCGGCAGGATATACATTGGATCGGGATTGGAAATACTTTGGATCCATAAGAAATTAGCCGGTCCAACATAATGAAAATCACGGATACCATAGAAAATACCGATCATGATCGGCATTTGTACCAATAAAGGCAGGCAGCCTGCCAAAGGATTGACATTTTCCTGTTTATAAAGGTTAGCCAGTTCCATATTCAAACGCTGTTTATCGTTCTTATATTTTTCCTGAATAGCTTTCATTTTAGGCTGCATAGCCATCATAGCTTTAGTAGATTCGATCTGTTTTTTCGTTAAAGGATACAACAGTATTTTAACGATGATCGTCATAATGATAATCGCCAGACCATAATTTGGTAAACCAACAGTAGCAGTCATATTATAAAGTACTGTAATGACCTGCTGAACAATATTGCTGAGAAAATCCAAGATATCACTCCTTAGAGGTTAGTGTATATATGTACTACTTTAATTTGCATTATCAAGTTGTTAACTAACAGGGTCATAACCGCCCGGATGGAAAGGATGACATTTGGCAATCCTTTTAACTGCCAGCCAGCCTCCTTTTAAAGCGCCCTTTTTACGGATCGCTTCAATGGCATACTGAGAACATGTAGGATAAAACCTGCATGTAGGCGGAAATAACGGTGAAATAAATAACTGATAAAAACGGATACCAACAATCATCAATGTTTTCACAGAAATTCACCTTACTTCAACAAAGCGGCTCTTTTAGCTAAACGCATAAATACTCGATCATAAGTTTTTAAATCTGCGGCAGCCAGCTTTTTACGGGCTACCCAAATAAGCTGTACATTCATCAGCAATTCCGATTTATGATGACGAAACACTTCTCTCATCATCCTTTTGACACGATTACGTACTACGGCATTACCAATTTTTTTACCGACAGCAAAACCAATCTTGGGCCCTTCCGCGTCTAAAGGCAAAACATAAAGGACAGATAAACTGTCAACGACGGAACGGCCGGTAGTATACACCAACTGAAAACCGGCTTTAGACTTGATTCGATTTTTTTTAGGAAAAGTGAACTTTTTTCTTAGTTCCAAATTCTTGCACCTGCCCGCATGGAAAAAATAGGCCACTCGCGCGGCCTATTTTTATGATATTATGCAGACAATTTCTTTCTGCCTCTAGCACGTCTTCTTTTGAGAACTTGACGACCGCCCAAAGTTTTCATTCTTTCTCTAAAACCATGGGTTCTTTTTCTTCTAAGGTTGTTAGGTTGAAAAGTACGTTTCATGAAATCTTACCTCCTTACCACTCACTAGTTTTATCAAATTCTATATTGATTTGAATTGATAGCTACAGAAATTATATTAGAAACGACTTCAAGTGTCAAGAATAAAGCACTTAGTTCGAGAAATTTTTATTATTTTCCCTCATTCAAAATTTTCTTCACAATTAAAAATTGCTAATAACTCTTAATTTTGATAAAATATAGTGATAGTAATAATAGTCTTACTATGCCATTTTTTATATTTTACAGCCACATAAAGACGACTGTAGGATTTTTTATAAGCCTTACTATTATTTTTTGTTTCGAAACATTATTTGAACGCCTTACAAGCCGTTTGCAAGCAGCCACAGGAAGGATGTATTTTATGAGTTCGTATGATTTAGCGGAGGTTTGGGTAAAATTCCTGGAAAAATTTCACGAATCTACCAGTGAAAATGTTTATAACGCCTGGATCAAACCTCTGATACCCTTGGAAATAACAGATACCTACTTAAAAGTAGGCGCCAAAAATAATTTCACAAAAAAATGGCTTGAAGAAACATATACTACAGTCATTGAAGGTATGTTATCCAGCATTACCGGTACAAACCTGCAATTTAAAATCGAAAATCTGGACCTGAAATCTGAAGATATTACTGCAGCTGCAGCAGAAACTGCTGTGATGGATACTAAAACAGTTTCTTCACCCGCAGCAACTGTTTTACCGCCGTTAAAAAACAATTTTACACAGCAGGATCTTTTTGAAGAAGATATTCAGAGCAATCTTAATCCAAAATATATTTTTGAAACTTTCGTTATCGGTAATTCCAATAGATTTGCTTATGCGGCAGCCCAGGCAGTAGCTTCAAATCCCGCTAAAGCTTATAACCCTCTTTTTATTTACGGCGGTGTAGGTCTCGGTAAAACACATCTGATGCATGCGATCGGCAATCAGATAAAAATGAACGATCCCAAAATGAAAATATTATATATTTCCAGTGAGAAATTCACCAACGAGATAATCAATTCTATTCAAAATAAAAATACCGACGCCTTTAGAAAAAAATATCGTAATATAGACTGTTTAATCATCGACGATATTCAATTTCTAAAAAATAAGGAAATGACGCAGGAAGAATTTTTCCATACATTCAATACCTTATACGAAGCAAATAAACAGATCATTATTTCCAGTGACCGGCTGCCTCGTGAAATCGAAACTCTGGAAGACAGATTACGTTCACGTTTCGAATCAGGCCTGCTGGCCGATATTCAATCACCGGATCTGGAAACAAGAATAGCTATTTTAAGAAAAAAAGCAGAATCAGAAAATATCTCTATCCCTCACGATGTCATTTCGCTGGTTGCATCCAGTATTGATACCAATATTCGTGAAATAGAAGGCGCTTATACCAAAATAGTAGCATATGCCTCTCTGATGGGCAGTCCGATCACGATAGATCTGGCCAAGAAAATTCTTGATGCCATGGGTACCAGTACTAAAAATAAACAGGTCACTTTCGATGATATCCTTCAGGTAACCGCTGACTATTTTAAAATCAAAAAAGAAGAATTTTTCACCAAAAAACGAACGCAGAATATTGCTTATCCAAGGCAGATAGCCATGTATCTGTGTCGTGAAATGGCAGATTTTTCCTATCCAAGAATCGGTGAATTTTTTGGCGGACGCGATCACACAACTGTCATTCACGCTTATGAAAAAATAGCTAAAAAAATTAAAGAAGATCCCAATTGTGAAAAAACTATTACTTATCTGACAGATAAACTAAAACAATAACTTTCAAAATTCTACTATTATATTATACTTATCTACAGTTTCTGTGGATAAGTTGTATGATTTCTGTGGATAAGAAGTTAATAAAAAACAGGAATCTTAAAACTGTTGATAATGTGCATTAATTTTCCCAAATATCCACATTTCTATCAACAAGTTTTATAAATGCTGTTGTCAGCGTTTGTAAGCTGTTTCCACATATTCACACTCCCTACTACGACGTCTACTAAGATTTTAAATTAATATAGCAATAATAAAAAAGATGGAGGTCTGTATAACATGATTTTTACCTGTAAAACAACTAACCTTAACAAAGCAATCCAAACAGTTCAAAGAGCTATTTCTTCCAAACCTAGTACTCCTATCTTTTCCGGTATTCATTTAATCGCAGATGATAATATTTTAGAGATCCAGGCAATGGATCTGAATATGGCCATAGCTTGCAGCATTGAAGCGGAAATTCAGGAAAAAGGTGAAATAGTAGTTTCAGCCAAGCATTTTTCAGAATTGATGCGAAAACTTCCCGGTGAAAATGTTACTATCTTAAAAAATAAAGAAGAAAAAACTATCAATGTTCAGTCCGATAAATCTGATTTTCAGCTTTTACTGATGAATGAAGACGATTATCCTAAATTCCCTGAATTCAACGCTGATAAACAGATCGTACTGGAAGATGAAAAAATCAAGGAACTGATCAAAAAGACTATTTTTGCCTGCTCTACAGACGAAGCCAGACCTTTATTTACCGGTATTTTAGTGGAACTTCAGGATGGTAAAATAACTTTTGTCGGTACTAATACTCACCGTTTATCGATCAAAACTATGGAGCAGGAAAGCAGCGAAGCAATGTCGATGATCATTCCTTCCAGAGTTTTAAGTGAGATCGCACGTAACTTAACAAGTGAATTGCCTCAGGAAGTTAAGCTTTCGCTCTTAAATAACCAGATCATGGTCCAGATCGAAAAAGTAGTGATCGTTTCACGTCTTATCGAAGGTAAGTTCCCGGATTATCGCAGAGTTATTCCGCCTGCCTTTAATATCAAAACCCTGTTCAATGTTAAAGAACTTGCAGGAGCCGTAGAACGTGTTTCTTTATTCTCCAGCGATGGCGATTACAGTATTATTAAAGTCAGCGTCGGCAATAATGAGATCGTCGTCAGTTCCAGCAGTCCTGATGTTGGTAAAGGCCGTGAAGTTATCGAATGTCAGACTCAGGGCGAAGCGATCAATGTTGCTTTTAATTCCAAATATATCATCGATATTTTAAAAAATCTGGCTGATGAACAGGCTACAATGGAGCTGAATACTTCTTTGAGCCCTGTCTGCATCAAACCAACTACTGAAAGTAACTATATTTACATCGTTACGCCTGTCAGAGTCGTATTTTAAAAAGAAGGTAAAAAATGGAAAAAATAACCGTTGGTATCAATACTGAGTTTATTACGATCTCTAGTCTTTTGAAATATGCCGGCATTTTAGAGTCCGGCGGCCAGGCTCATGAAGCTATTGCCGCCGGAGTGGTTACATTGAACGGCGTTGTCGTTACGGAAAAACGTAAAAAAGTTTTTCCTCATGATATTGTTATTCTGGATGAACAGATCGAAATAAGCGTTGTAACGGAATAATTTATGCGAGTAACAAGACTCTATGCCGTTAATTTTAGAAACTATCAGGAATGCTGTTTAAATATTACTTCTATGGTCAATATTTTTTATGGCCAAAACGCTCAGGGGAAGACCAATCTTTTAGAAGCAATGTTTTATGCTGCTTTTGGAATGTCGCATCGTACTGCGCAGGAAGATGATATGCAGCGTCTGGATACAGATCAGTTTGCTGTCGGAGTTAATTTTGAAGACCTGCATGGACTTAATGACGTTAAGATCAAAAGGCAGTCTCTTGATGGTAAAAAGAAAAAAGAATTATTTTTAAATGATGTTAAGGTCAAGCCTAAAGAACATTATGGAACTTTGAATATGGTTATGTTTTCTCCTGAAGATCTGCAGCTGATCAAAGGTGAACCTGCCCTGCGCAGACGTTTTTTTGATATGCAGATATCTCAGACAGATAAAGCTTATTATGATCTGCTGGTAAAATATAATCGTATTTTACAGCAGCGTAACAGAATGCTTAAAGATATTCGCGATAACGGAGCAAGTGTTGAACTTTTGGCGACCTGGGATCAGGAGTTTGTTTTGACTGCTGCAAAAATAGTCGCTAAAAGACTGGCCGCTCTGCAGAAATTAAAAAAGCTTGCTAAGACTGTTTATGCTGCTTTGACAGGTGAAAAAGAAGAATTAACTGTTTTTTATGAGTTAAAAGCTAATAATGGTGAGCTTCTTTATCCTGAAGAAACTTTCTGCTGGGAAGATTTTTATAGTCAGAAGCTGGCAGAACGCCGGCAGATCGATATTCTGCGCGGCAGTACAGGTATAGGTCCCCATCGTGATGATTTGCTTTTCAAAGTAAATGGTAGAATTTTAAAAGCTTTTGGTTCACAGGGACAGCAGCGTAGTGCTGCTTTGGCTGTAAAACTGGCGCAGCTTGAATATGTGCGTCAGGAAATAGACGAATTTCCGGTATTACTGCTGGATGATGTAATGAGTGAGCTTGACGATCAAAGGCGTTGTCAGCTTTTAAAATTTATCGACGGTAAAGTTCAAACTTTTATTACGGTAAATGATAAAGCCCTGATTCCTGACTTAAGCGGCAATGCCTATTTCAGGATCACTGAAGGCAGGATAGCAGAGGGATAAAAAATGGAAGGCATAGAAAGAGTCCTTTTAAAAATGCTTCCGAATCAGGAAGGACGTAATAAATATTTTATTTTTGCTATGCAGAGTAAATGGGAACAGATCTGTGGGCCAAGTGTAGCCAGACATTCTAAACCCGTACGTTTAGAACGCAAGGTTTTATATATAAATACTGACAGTTCCGTCTGGGCCAATCATCTTTTGATGATGAAGCAGCAGTTTATCAATAATATCAACCGCGTTATGACTAATGATCCTGTGAAGGATATAAAGTTTTTTACAGGTTCTATTGAAAATCTACTGCATCTGCCCAAAGAAGAGCAGGAAGTAAAATTAAATTTCGCGCCTTTGACAGATGCTGAAAAAACTTCTATCAGTCAGGCTTTGGTGAATGTCCAGGATCAGGAATTGCAAAAAAAACTGGCTCATTTTCGCAAGGTTTGCCTGCAGAGAAAAAAAGCATTGCTTATAGAAAATAACGATCTGAAATGTAAATGCTGTGGTGCGGCTGTAACTGAAAAAAATGATCTTTGCCGTGTTTGTCAGCGTTATGAAAAGGAAAAATTACGGACAGCAATAGTATCTATTTTGACATCTGAACCCTGGCTGAATTACAGCGACTGTCAAAAATATGTTAAATGTGATAAAATGTTATTCGATAGTGTAAAAAATGCTTTAAAACAGTATTATTATGCTAAGGTATATAACAGTCAGGCTGATGTCAGAGAAGAAATGACAGCTGTGATGTTAAAAACAGGTATGCATCCTGATAAGATCAGTGAACAGCTTGCCCAGAATATTATTAAGGGATTACGGAGGAAATAATTGCTATGTATCTGCATCTTGGTGCTGACTGTATGATCAAAAATACTGATATTATAGCTATTTTTAATATTCGTGATCAGCATTCGGAAATCTATGATAGCTATATTTCTGTTTATAAAGACAGATATAAAATTATCGATTTATCAGAGAATGGTGAATGTTCCAGCTGTATTTTAACAGCTGATACCTTATATTTGTCGGGCATTTCGGCTTTAACTTTAAAACGCCGGGCAGAAGAAGATTTTGGCAGTGATGCTATTTATAAAAGTTTTTGATTGCTGAAAATAAGCAGTGAAGATACTTGAATTATAGGAATGTGGAGGTTACTATGTCTAATTTGGAAGAAGCAACTGAGGTTAAGGGACAATATGGTGCCGGGCAGATCCAGGTCCTGGAGGGTCTGGAAGCTGTACGTAAAAGACCGAGTATGTATATCGGCAGTATTTCTGCCCGTGGCTTGCATCATTTGGTATATGAAACAGTTGATAACAGTATAGACGAAGCTTTGGCAGGTTATTGCGATGCGATCGATGTAACTATCCACAGCGATAACAGTATTACTGTGCGTGATAATGGCCGTGGTATTCCTGTAGAAATGCATAAGGTCGGCAAACCTGCTGTAGAAGTAGTTATGACGATCCTGCATGCCGGTGGTAAATTCGGTGACGGCGGTTATAAGGTTTCCGGCGGTCTGCATGGCGTAGGTGTATCCTGCGTTAATGCGCTCAGTGAACATATGGAAGTTGAAGTACGCCGTAGCGGTAAGATTTATGGAATTGAATTTTCCCGCGGCAAAACCGTAGTACCACTTTATGAAAAAGGTACTACTGAAGAAACAGGCACGACTGTACATTTTAAACCTGACGCAACGATCTTTACGGAGCTGATCTACAGTTATGAAACGCTGCGGTTAAGGATTCGTGAGCTGGCTTTTTTGAATAAGGGTATCCGTATCAATCTTAATGATGAGCGTACTGGCAAACAGGAAAGCTTTCATTACGAAGGCGGTATTATCGAGTTTGTAAAATATGTGAATGAGAATAAGGATAAGCTCCATGATGAGCCTATCTATATCGAAGGTATCAAAGATACGAATATCGTCGAGGTAGCTCTGCAGTACTGCGATACTTATACAGAGAATTTATTTACATTTGTCAACAATATCAATACTGAAGAGGGCGGTACGCATTTAAGCGGTTTTAAACAGGCTATGACGCGTACTATCAACGATTATGCCCGGAAAATAGGCGCTTTGAAAGACGGTGAAGAAAACCTCAGCGGCGATGATGTTCGTGAAGGTATGACTGCCGTTATCAGTATTAAGATCCAGGAACCTCAGTTTGAAGGCCAGACTAAAACAAAGCTTGGTAACAGTGAGATCCGGCCGATCGTTGATAATCTGGTCAGCGAAGGCTTGGGAGAATTTTTTGAGGAAAATCCTGTTATTGCCAAAAGAATCGTAGAAAAATCGATCCTTTCGGCCAGAGCGCGTATGGCTGCCCGCAAAGCCCGTGAACTGACAAGGCGTAAGAGTGCTTTGGAGATCAGCAGCCTGCCCGGCAAATTAGCCGACTGTCAAAGCAAGGACGCTTCAGAAACAGAAATTTACCTCGTCGAAGGTGATTCTGCAGGCGGCAGTGCCAAACAGGGACGTGACCGGCGTTTTCAGGCGATTCTGCCTTTGCGCGGCAAGATTTTGAATGTTGAAAAAGCAAGACTGGATAAAATCTTGAGCAGTGATGAAATCAGAAATATGATCACTGCTTTTGGCTGTGGTATCGGTGAAGATTTCGATCTAGAAAAAGCCCGTTACGGTAAAATCATTATCATGACAGATGCCGATGTCGACGGTGCGCATATCAGAACTCTGCTGCTGACCTTCTTTTATCGGTATATGCAGCCTTTGATCAAGGAAGGGCATGTCTTTATTGCACAGCCGCCTTTATATCTGGTGCGTAAAGGACAAAAGCATTTATATGCTTACAGTGATGATGAGCTGCAGACTGTTCTGGATGAAGTAGGCCGTGACAGTAATCCTTATATCCAGCGTTATAAAGGCTTAGGTGAAATGAATCCTGAACAGCTGTGGGAAACAACGATGAATCCTGAAGGCAGGACGATCCTGCAGGTCCATTTGGAAGATGCTGCTGAAGCTGATGCTATTTTTTCCATACTGATGGGCGATAAAGTAGAACCGCGGCGTCAGTTTATCGAGGCTAATGCCGGTAAAGTAAGAAATCTGGACCTGTAAACGCGGAGGTCATTATGAAAATCAAAAAAAATCTTTCTGACGAAGAAATGTTTAAAGGGTATATAGAAAAAGAAAGCTTTGAAAATACCTTCGATGCCGATGAAAAAACTGTTGCTGCTAAAATAAAAAATAAAACAGCAGCGCCGGCCAAAGAATTATTATTGCCGGCCGAAGCTCAGGATAAATTAAATCAATACCTGCTGGAAGTCAGCATGGACTGGTTTAAAAATGGTAACGGTGAGGTTGTCTGGAAAGTGCAGAAGGAACAGGGACAAATCATCATCAAACCTGCTCCTGCTAAAAAGAAGGCTTTGAAATAATGAGCAGCTGGCAGTTGTTTTTGCCTCAGGGAGAACTGGAAATAAAAACTTCCAGGCAGGGATCTTCAACGGCTGTATTATTAGCGGGCGGCAGAAAACCTGCCGCTGAATGGCTGGTACAAACAGCTGCCGCGAAAGATATTTATTGTGCAGATAAAGGTATCGAATGTTGCTGTGAAAATAATTTAAAGCCGCTCTGGTTATGCGGTGATGCCGACAGTGCTGCTCAAGGCTGCTGGCAGCAGGCTCAGGCGGCGGGAGTAAAAATACTGCTGCATGAGCCATTAAAGGATGATACAGACTTACAGCTGCTTCTGGCTGCGCTGCCGGAAGCTGTGAATATCGTTGCCAGCGGTATTTGGGGCGGCAGGTTTGATCATCTTTACAGTAATGTTTTTTCCTTGCTGCATTATAAAAATCAGCGTGGCGTACAGGTTGTTTTAGCTGATGAACAGGAAATCATGGTCTTGATGCAGCAGGGTGAAAGCTTGCTTTTTAAACCTGCCCGGCCTGAAAATATCGAGGCTTTGTCGCTGCTGCCGTTGGCAGACAGGAATGAAGTCACTTTGCAGGGCGTACAGTGGAACTTGGAGCATTCGCCATTATTTTTGACACATCCTTATGCTGTCAGCAATATGATTGAGCAGGAAAAAGTTATTTTTACCTGCGATCAGGGCAGTGTAGGTTTTTATCTTAAATATAAAATTTAAGCTTGTTGATGGGTGAGGGGAAGATTTTGGAAATTTTAGATCCGGGTACGATCGCTTTTTTATTACTGGCAGGATTTATTGCTTCGTTTATCGATTCTACAGTAGGCGGCGGCGGTTTGATTTCTACACCGGCATTGCTGGCGTTGGGTCTGCCGGTAAATTTTGCCTTGGGGACCAATAAACTGGCTGCGTCCATGGGCAGTTTGATGAGTGTGTTTTCTTTCTGGCGGGCAGGCAAGATCAATCAAAAAGTTGCTTTAAGCCTGATGCCGCTTTCTTTTCTTGGGTCAGCTTTAGGGGCGTATGTAGTTTATCTGCTGCCTGAACAGCTGATGAAAAATGTGATCGTCGTGCTTTTGGTCGCAGTTGCCGTTTATACTTATCGCCGTAAGGACTGGGGCGATGTTTCGGCAGTAAAGCAATTGGGATTGGCTGCTTTACTGGGTTCAGCGGCAATGGCCTTCGGTATCGGCTTTTATGATGGTTTTTTTGGTCCGGGAACAGGTTCGTTCCTGATTTTCGGATTTTTATTTTTAGGTTATGATTTTGTAACGGCAGCCGGTAATGCCAAGGCTTTGAACTTTGCCAGTGGTATCGGGGCGCTGTTATCATTTACTTTAAGCGGGTCAGTTTTGTGGACTTACGGTCTTTTAATGGGCGTTGCCATGGTCACGGGTGCTTATTTCGGTTCCCGTATGGCGATCAAACATGGAGCTTCTTATGTTAAACCGCTGTATTTGATCGTAACTACACTTTTGATAGGCAAACAGGTTTATGAATTATTGTTTAAGTAATTATGAGATGTTGAGGTGATATTGTGGATTTAGAGACAGGTGCTGGTAAAGTTTTACCGGTCTACATTGAAGAAGAAATGCAAAAATCCTATATCGATTACGCGATGAGCGTTATCGTGCAGCGTGCTTTGCCTGACGTGCGTGACGGTTTGAAACCGGTTCACCGCAGAATTTTATACGCGATGCAGGAAGCTGGCATGGCTTCCAACAAGCCTTATAAAAAATCTTCCCGTATCGTCGGTGAAGTTCTCGGTAAATATCATCCTCATGGTGATATTTCCGTTTATGATGCTATCGTACGTCTGGCACAGGATTTTTCCACACGCTATCTGATGGTAGACGGGCATGGTAACTTTGGCAGTGTCGACGGCGACTCGGCTGCTGCTATGCGTTATACTGAAGTGCGTATGGCCAAGGTTGCCGAAGTAATGCTGGAAGATATTGAAAAAGAGACTGTTGATTTTGTGCCTAACTATGATGAGTCGCTGAAAGAACCAAGCGTTCTGCCGGCGAAGGTACCTGCTCTTCTTATCAACGGCAGTGCCGGTATTGCTGTTGGTATGGCGACTAATATCCCTCCGCATAATCTGGGCGAAGTAGTTGACGGGCTGATCATGCTGATCGATAATTCTGATGTGGAAATACCGGAATTGATGACGGCTATCAAAGGTCCTGATTTTCCGACCGGCGCTATGATCCTCGGTACTGAAGGTATCCGCAGTGCTTATACTACCGGCCGCGGTATAGTTAAGATCCGCGCTCAGGCAGAAATCGAGCCGATGCAGAAGGGCAAGCACCGCATCGTCGTTACCGAGATCCCTTATCAGGTCAACAAGGCCAGGCTGATCGAGAGCATTGCTCAGCTGGTTAAAGACGGCGTGATCGAAGGTATTACCGATCTGCGTGATGAATCTGACCGCCGCGGGATGCGGATTGTTGTTGAATTGAGAAATGACGTTGTTCCTGATGTCATTTTAAATCAGTTATATAAACATACCAAATTACAGGATTCCTTCGGCATTATCATGCTGGCGCTGGTTGACGGCCATCCGCGGGTTTTGAACCTGAAAGAGATCCTGGTCCACTATCTGAATCACCAGAAAGAAGTTATTACCCGCCGTACCAGATATGAACTGGGCAAGGCTAAAGATCGCGCGCATATCTTGGAAGGTTTGAAAATTGCACTGGATAATCTGGATGCAGTTATTACGACTATTCGCAGCAGCGCTAATGCCGATATTGCCAAGACTGCTCTGGTAGAAAGATTTACCCTGAGTATGCGTCAGGCGCAGGCTATTTTGGATATGCGTCTACAACGTCTGACAGGTTTGGAACGTAAAAAAATCGACGATGAATATATCGACGTTATGGAAACGATTGACTGGTTGGAAAGCGTTTTGGCAGACGAACAGAAAGTCCTGAATATTATCAAAGAAGATCTGCTGGAAATGAAGAAGAAATTTGGCGACGCGCGCCGGACGATCCTTTCGCACGATACTTCTTCCATGGATATGGAAGATCTGATCGCAGAAGAAGATATTGTGATTACGATCAGTCATCAGGGCTATATCAAACGCCAGACATTGGATAATTTCCGTAATCAAAAACGCGGCGGCGTTGGTAAAACAGGCGGCAGCGGCAAGAAAAACGATGACTGTGCTGAGCATTTGTTCTTATCGACAACTCATCATAATATTCTTTTCTTCACCAATAAGGGCCGTGTCTACAGACAGAAAGGTTATGAAATCCCAGAAGCCGGACGGACGGCCAAAGGCACTGCGATTATCAATCTGCTGCCGATCGAGCAGGGTGAAAAGATCACTGCGGTCATTCCCGTCAAAGAGTTTAAGGCAGAGCAGTATATGTTCATGGCCACAGATAAAGGTACTGTTAAAAAGACCAATCTGGAAGATTTCAACAGCGCCCGTAAAGTCGGCCTGATCGCTATTACGCTGGATGACAATGAACAGCTGATCGGCGTTGAATTGACTGACGGTAATTCGGAAATCATTCTGGCTACCAGAAACGGTATCGCGATTCGTTTTGACGAACAGGATGTACGTCCGATGGGCCGTACTGCTCATGGTGTACGCGGTATCCAGCTGAACTATGGCGATGTAGTTGTGGCTATGGACAGCGTAACCGGCGAAAACAGTGAGGTACTGACTGCGACTGAGCAGGGGCTTGGCAAGCGTACCGCTGTCAGCGAATATAGGAAACAGACACGCGGCGGCAAAGGCGTGATCAATATCAAAGTCAATGAAAAAACCGGTATCGTGATCGGTATGAAAGTTATTACTCCGGGACAGGAGATAATGATGATCACTGCCGCCGGTATCATTATCCGTATCGACGTTGAGGGCATTTCCCAGTTTGGGCGTAATGCTCAGGGTGTGAAACTGATGACGCTGAACGATGATGATAAAGTAGTTTCTTTAGCTGCTGTACAGCAGGACGAAGAAACCTGTGCAGAAGATGCTGTGACTGGTGAAACTGTTACTGAAACTGCTGACGTAGTAAATACGGAAACAGCAGTGATTACTGAGGAAAATTAAAAGCAAGCTGTAGAAGAAGAAAAGCACAAGCCCTGCTATGCAGGACTTGTGCTTTTTTATTTAGCAGATTTACCAGCCGATACCAATACCGCCGCCGCGGTGATGCCGGCCAATACCGATGCCGATACCGACATTGACGCCGTCGTCATAAACAGTGCTGCCACGGGGGATCTTCATAAACCAGAACTTATGAATATTTTCATTGGCAGTTTCCGCTCCGGCATCAGAATCATCCTTACCGCCCATATAACGGCTGTTATCATAAAGACGTCCGGATTTTTCCAGATCCTTGATGACATCAAATGCCAGGGTAAAAGTCTGTTCACTGGCTGTTAAAAAATAAAGTACCTTATTAGTGGGAAGATTTTTAAGCAGTTCTTTGCGAAGTGATTTTTTGTCTTTTAAAGCAGGATAAACCTTATAAGCATCTTCGTCGATCTTGACATATGCGGCCTGGTTCTTACTGTCCTGTAAAAGTTCATCGACCTGCTGCTGCGTCAGAAGTTTATCCGAAACAGCCGAAGTTTTTTCGGCGGCCCAGGCTCCGGCAGTAAAAATAGTCAGAGCAAATATGATAGTGAAAGTCAGATATAAGATACGTTTCATTATTTATCACCTGCTTTTCTTTTTGATTTTATTCTAATTTAATCTAAGGAAGCTGTCAATTTTTCAAGTATGACTGTTGGTAAAACCTTTGTAAAAGTTAAAGAAAGTATGTTAAAATACACATATAGTTAAATTCTAGAAACGAGGTCACTATGAAGAAGATACTTGCGGTCGGCAGAGGGCTGGCTTTGATTGTTTTTTTGACTGCTTTTTTATTTACCGGCTGTGGGCAAAGTGCTGAACCGAAGCCGGAAGTTAAAGCGCCGACGCTGCATGAGGCGGCGGTAAAAATGGTTGCCGGGATGAGTCTGGAGGAAAAAGTCGGGCAAATGCTGCTGATCGGTATTGACGGTCAGGAAATCGATGCCGAGGCTTTAAGTATGCTGCGTGATTATCATATCGGCGGTGTGATTTTATTTGACCGTAATATGAATAACAAATATCAGGTCACAGGCTTGAATGCCAATTTGCAGCGGCTGAATCAAGAATATAATAAATTGCCGTTGTATTTAGGCGTTGATCAGGAAGGCGGCATGGTGGCCAGAATGAAAGACAAGCTGACCGTTGCTCCTGCAGCAGCCCAAATAGCTGCACAGGGAACACCTGAGGAGGCACGGCGCTGGGCATACCAGACAGCAAGCGAACTGGAAACGATAGGTTTCAATGTTAATTTCGCCCCGGTTTTGGACATTGATATTCCTTACAGCAGATCTTATGGGCAGGATGCCGCTACTGTAAGTAAATTTACCGAAGCAGCCTGCCGGGGTTATGAGCAGGCAGGTATGATTTACAGCTTGAAGCATTTTCCCGGTATGGGAAAAAGTGAAGTTGACCCGCATACAGAGCAATACCGTATTACAGCGTCGAAAGAAGTTTTACTGAGAGAAGATGCGGTACCGTTTAAAAATATTATCCAAAATTTTAATAATCAGGACTTTATGGTCATGGTAGGGCATTTGATTTATACGGGACTGGATACTCTGCCGGCCAGTGTTTCACCCCGGGTAATCAATGATTTTCTGCGCGGTGAGCTTGGATTCCAGGGTATCGTTATTACCGACGATATGGAAATGGGTGCTTTGACGAGCATGTACGGTTTCCGTGAGATGGGTGTCGCGGCGGTGCAGGCAGGTGCCGATATTTTGCTGGTCTGCCATAATTATGAGCATCAGCGGCAGGTTTATCAGGGCGTGCTGGAAGCCGTTAAAACAAATAATTTGCCGGCTGCCGCTATTGATGCAGCAGCTGTAAGAATAGTAGAAAATAAAATGCGTAAATTATTAGATGTCGGCAAACAGCAGGAATTGCTGCAGGCTTTGCAGAAAGAGGCACAGTAAAAGGAATAAGGAGTAAGAAGTGAGAAAAAATTTTGTAAAAATCATCTGTTTAAATGCTGTAGGCCTGGCAATTTTCTTCAGCTGGTATTTACCGGCTGAACATGGTTTCTGGTTTACTTTGGATAGAAATATTTTTTATTATTTTAATGAACAGCTTCTGCCGGGAAGCATTTTTACATACATAGTCGGGCTTACGAACATGCGGCATTTCGATATCATCTCTTTAATGGCTATGCTGGCCTTATATGGTTATTATTATTTGCAGCAGGATCATTATGGTAAACGCAAAATGTGGTTTATTGGTATCACAATGCTTTTTTTTGCGGTGGTATTAAATCAGCTGGGACATTTGCTCCCTGTGCAGCGCTGCAGCCCGACAGGATTTTTTGAAGATATCCACCGGGTCAGTAAAATGCTGACTTTTAAAGCTAAGGACTATTCTTTTGACAGTTTCCCGGGTGATCATGGTCTGATGCTGATGATTTATGCCGGATTTATGCTGAAATATTTTGGGAAAAAGGCTTTTGCAGGCAGCTGCGTTATTTTAATGATTTTCGTCCTGCCGCGGATTATGGCCGGAGCGCACTGGTTCACAGATATTGCCGTAGGTTCTTTAAGTATTGCTTTGGTTGGATTGAGTTGGGTTTTATTGACGCCGTTAAGCGATAGATGTATAGCTTTGTTGGATAAAGTGATTCCTGGCAGCAAGACTAAGTAAAAAGTTGTAATAGCCTGTCAAAAGCAGACAGGTTATTTTTTCAGGTTATAGGGACGATAAAAGTCCCTGTGGTGACAAAAATGAAATTTTATTAGGGAAAAGTATAAAGTAAGTTCTTTTTTTGTAAAGAATGTGATAAAATTACTAAGTATAACTTAGAATTTTTGTTTAGGATGTGAAATGATGGAATTTTTCAAAACAACAGATGTTGTTGTTATCGGCGGCGGTATTGTTGGTACGGCGATTCTGCGTGAGTTATCGAAGTATGATTTGCAATGTGTGCTCGTTGAAAAGGAGCCGGACCTTGCTGCTGGTACTACCAAAGCTAACAGTGCTATTTTGCATGCCGGTTTTGACGCACCAATAGGCAGTTTGAAAGCACTTACCAATGTGCGCGGCAACGAATTATATCATCAGCTGCACAGGGAATTAGGACTGGATATCGAATGGACAGGTTCGCTTGTTGCCGCTACCAGTGAAGAAGAAATGCAGACTTTACAGGAATTGTTGGAACGCGGCCAGAAAAACGGTGTTGAAGGTCTGCGGATTTTAAATAGAGAAGAAGTTTTAGCTAAAGAAAAAAATCTGACAACAGTAGTCGGTGCTTTATGGGCACCTTCTGCCGGCGTTTGCTGGCCTTTTGCCATGGCTGTGGCTTTTGCCCAGTGCGCGGTGCAGAATGGCGCTGAAGTAATTACTGACTGCCGCGTGACTGGCTTTATCAAGGAAGACGGTAAAATCACTGCGGTAGAAACCTCCAAAGGTCTGATCAGGACGGCTTGCGTAATCAATGCTGCCGGCGTTTATGCAGACGGTATCGCACGGCTGGCCGGTGATGAAAGCTTTACTATCCATCCGCGCCGCGGCGAATATATTCTTTTTGATAAAACGGCTGCAGATAGCCTGGTGAAAGGGGTTGTTTTCCCGACACCCAGCAAAACCTCTAAAGGTATTTTGATTTGTACGACTACTCATGGCAATACTTTTATCGGGCCTAATGCCCAGGAGCTGGAGAATAAGGAAGATACTGCAGTGACTTTGACGGGCATGGACGAGATCATGAATTCTGCCAGGAAGCTGATCCCGAATTTACCAATG
Organism: uncultured Phascolarctobacterium sp.; assembly: GCA_900545535.1. Lineage (GTDB taxonomy): Bacteria > Bacillota > Negativicutes > Acidaminococcales > Acidaminococcaceae > Phascolarctobacterium. The sequence continues at coordinate 2,552 of UQZN01000011.1, read as the reverse complement.
GGTGCTTCGATCACTGAATTTGCAGGACTGCGCGCAGTTTCCGGCAGCGGAGATTTTATTATTGGTGCTGCTCCCGTAGCCGGTCTGTTTAATGCGGCCGGTATGCAGTCGCCTGGACTTACCGCTGCTCCGGCAGTAGCTGAAATGCTTGCAGAAGCGGTATTGGCTTATTGTCCGGCTGCTAAAAAGGCTGATTTTAAAGCTGCCTTGCCGCATAATCCGCTTTTTCACAGATTGTCGCATGAAGAGCAGGCTGAACTTATTGAAAAAAATAAATTGTATGGACGCGTTATCTGTCGCTGTGAAACAGTTACGGAAGCGGAGATCATCAATGCGATCAAAGCTCCCTGCGGAGCTAAAACGGTCGATGGTGTCAAACGCCGGACCCGTGCCGGCATGGGACGGTGTCAGGGAGGTTTCTGCGGCCCGCGCGTTACGCAGATCTTAGCCCGTGAACTGGGAATACCAGTACCGGAAGTTCTAAAAGAACGTGCTGATTCTCATTTGTTTTATGAAAAAAATTCTGCAGATGAGGGGGAGGCATAAAGATGAAAAATTTATATGACGTAATTATTGTCGGTGGTGGACCGGCAGGTCTTTCTGCCGCTTACAGCGCCTGGCAGAACGGTGCAGAAAGTATTCTGGTCATTGAGCGTGACCGCGAATTGGGCGGAATTTTGCAGCAGTGTATCCATAATGGCTTTGGCCTGCATCATTTTAAAGAAGAGCTGACAGGGCCTGGCTATGCTTATCGCTGCATTGAACTGATCAAGGATAAACCGGAAATAGAGACCCTGGTTGATACAATGGTTTTGGAAGTTTTGCAGGATAAAACTGTTATCGCTGTTAGCCCGGAGCACGGACTTTTGAAAATTGAAGGTAAAACCGTCATCCTGACTATGGGCTGCCGTGAACGTACCCGCGGCGCGATCAGAATTCCGGGTGAACGCCCGGCAGGCGTTTTTACCGCCGGAGCGGCACAGCGGATGGTAAATATGGAAGGCTATCTGCCGGGACATAAAATCGTTATTTTAGGTAGTGGTGATATTGGCCTCATCATGGCCAGGAGAATGAGTCTGGAAGGCTGTAAAGTACAGGCTGTGCTGGAAATTTGTCCCTTTTCCAATGGCTTGACACGTAATATAGTGCAGTGCCTTGATGATTATAATATTCCTTTGCACCTTTCCTATACGATCGTAAAAATCCATGGGCGTGACCGTGTTACCGGGGTGACCGTAGCAAAGGTTAATGAAAAAATGCAGCCGATCGCCGGGACTGAATTTGATATTGAATGTGATACTTTACTGCTTTCTGTCGGTCTGATTCCGGAAAATGAGCTGTCGCGCGGGTTGGCTTTAGAAATGCATCCACTGACCAGCGGTCCGATCGTGGATCAACGCCGCCGTACCAGTCTGCCTGGTTTTTATGCGGCCGGCAATGTAGTACACGTACATGACCTGGTAGATTTTGTTTCGGAAGAAGCGGAAATAGCGGGCAAATTTGCCGCTTTAGATGCTCAGGGAAAATTGGAGGGGCAGCTGCGGACGGTGGATGTAACTGCTACTGACGGCGTACGTACCTGCGTGCCGCAAAGACTATCTTTGCCTGAAAATGGTGAAAAAGCACGCTTGTTTATGCGTGTGGCTAATCCGGAACGTAAAGTAAAATTAGAAGTAAAAAGCGGCGAAAATGTCATTTTGACAAAAATGCTGCCTGTTGCCAAACCAAGTGAAATGATTGCTGTGGATATTCCGGCGGAAAAAACAGCGCTTATCGGAGACACTTTGACTGTGGCACTGAACAAGGAGGCATAAAGATGGCTGTAGAAACTCGCATAATGAACTGTATCATGTGTCCTTTAGGCTGTGAGATGACTGTTACTATAGAAGATGGTGCGGTAACGGGTGTTACCGGCAATACCTGCCCCCGCGGGCCGAAGTATGCCCATGACGAGGTTGTTGCGCCTAAGCGGATGCTGACAAGCACGGTACGGGTAAACGGGGGACTTTTACCATTGGTGCCGGTAGTATCTAAAACCACGCTGCCCAAAGAACGTATTTTGGATTGTGCCGCTGCACTGCGCCAGGTTATTGTAGAGGCTCCGGTGTCTGAAGGTCAGGTTATTGTAGAAAATATTCTGGGTCTGGGTGTAGATATTGTTGCCAGCCGCTCAATGGAAGTACATCAGGAATAACGGTTTATAAGTAAAGTGTTTGAACCCGGTTTTGCTTAAGCAGGCAAAACCGGGTTTTCTTTTTGGCAGAAGCTTGCTGAATTCAGTGGAATGCAAAGGAAATAGAAACGTTTTTGAATGGAGGACAATGCTAAAGACATGAAATTTTGAGAAAAAATAACCGGAAAATGGCTTGTGGTAAAGCGGAAGGCTTTGCCAACGCTGCCTGGTGTATCATCGAAAAATATAAAAAATGTTACAAAAAAGGTGTTGACAGAAATAACGGGGAATGCTATTATATACAAGTCGCCGCGATACGGCGGCAGCAGAACCTTGAAAACTGAACAATAACCAAAAACGAATGTGCGGGCGAGCGTTT
>UQZN01000010.1 GCA_900545535.1 uncultured Phascolarctobacterium sp. | reverse complement strand
TATATTTTCCTGCCAAGAGGCTTTTTATGCTGTCCGTTCAATATGGGGCAGTTCAGTTACAGCCAGGCTTTTATTTTTGCAGATAAAAGCTGAAAACAGCTTGACGATAAATTTCAGAAAACTTATAATGGATACAGAATATATTATTAGATAATTGTTATTGAAAATGGAGGTAGGGAGAAATGGCAAAATATAAATGCAGTGTCTGCGGTTATATTTATGACGAAGAGAAGGAAGGCAAGCCGCTGGCAGACGGTAAATGCCCGGTGTGCGGTATGGAAATGATGCTGCTGGAAGAGGACGCAGTATCTGCACAGGCGCCTGCCACTGCTCTGGAATGCGCCGCCGCTTCGGAAGCTTTGGCTTATGATCCGGCATATGCCAGAATGGATACCGGCTGCCGTTATATGGATGATATACATGAGATGGCGGTAACCGGCAAGTCGATCATCGGGGCAATGGGTACACAGATGCCGATGCCGGGGTGGGACGATATCCTGCTTTTGGGCAATCAGCTGAACCCGCCGCCGCTTAACGATCATGATGCGGTGGATACGACGACGGTGATCGGCAGAAATGCCAAGAAGCCTTTGATTTTGTCCAATCCGATTTTTGTTTCGCATATGTCGTTCGGCGCTTTGTCGAAAGAGACGAAGGTGGCTTTGGCTAAGGGCAGCGCTTTGGCCGGTGCGGCGATGTGCAGCGGCGAAGGCGGTATCCTGCCGGAGGAGAGGGCAGCGGCGCATAAGTATATTTTTGAATATATCCCGAATTTATACAGTGTAACGCAGGAAAATCTGCGTAATGCCGACGCGATCGAGATCAAGATCGGCCAGGGTACCAAGCCTGGTATGGGCGGGCATCTTCCCGGCGGCAAAGTGACGCCGGAAATCGCGGCGATCAGAAACAAGCCTTTGGGCGAGGATGTTATCAGTCCGTCCAAGTTCCCCGGTATGGAGACGAAGGAGGACTTGAAGGCGCTGGTCAGCAGGCTGCGTGAGGAGTCGGACGGCAGGCCGATCGGGATCAAGATCGCGGCTGGCAAGCTGGAACGTGATCTTGAGTTCTGTGTGTTTGCGGAGCCTGATTTTATTACGATCGATGGGCGGGGCGGCGCTACCGGCGCCAGCCCGAAGCTGGTGCGCGATGCTACCAGTGTGCCGACGGTATATGCTTTGTACCGTGCCCGCAAGTATCTGGATGCCGTGGGCGCTGAGGATATTGCGCTGGTGATCACCGGCGGTCTGCGGGTGTCGTCTGATTTTGCCAAGGCGTTGGCAATGGGCGCCGATGCTGTGGCAGTGGCTTCGGCTGCATTGATAGCAGCGGCCTGCCAGCAGTACCGCATCTGCGGTACCGGTAAGTGCCCTGTGGGCATTGCCACGCAGGACCCGGAGCTGCGCGCAAGGCTGAAGATCGAGGCCGCGGCGCAGAGGGTAGCTAACTTTTTGAATTGCTCGCTGAATGAATTGAAAACCTATGCCCGCATTACCGGGCACAGGCGGCTGCACGATTTGAACGTGGGCGATCTGTGTACGATCAATCGTGAGATTTCTGACTATACCAATATTCCGCATGCCTGATTTTTGACAGGCTGACAGTAGTTTTTACCCCGTATGCTTTGGGCATACGGGGTTTCTTTTTGTCTGGTCACCTGTCAGGTTGAATGGATACTGTAAAAATTTTTCAGTTATTGCCGTAATTATGTATGCAGAGGTTAAAAATTTTCAAAGTTTACGTTAAATTTGAAGAAATTTTACAATAAGTTTTCATTTAGTATAAAGTAATTATTTTAAGTATAAGTTATATCTTGTCAGAGTAAAAGTTATATGTTATGATAAAAAACGTAGATTATCTTAATGGATAATATTAAATTATTTTTAAATATTTGATTAAATTAAAATCTTTTGAATAAAATAATTGGCCAAAATAGCAATCCTGACAGGAACTGTTTGCTATAAGAGTTTGCAGGAGTTTAAGCACGAAAGGAGATGTTAAAATGAGCGGGTTTACCGAGCTGAATTTTCGAGAGAATCATGCGTATAAATATTTTGATGTTTATGACGTAAAAAACAGTGTTATAAAGAATTATCATACGATCGGAAGCGAGGTCCTTTATGAGATTAAAGAAAAAAGATGTCGGTTTAGCTGCGTTGATTTTGATGTCCCTTTCGGGGGCTGGATATGCTGATGCGCCGATTACAGGCAGTACGGTGATCAATGGTGATAAGATCATCAATGTGGATACCGGTTCTACTGCCGGTATCAATTTGACGGGCAATAAGGAGATAAGCCTGGATGCCGCGACGCCTGATGCCGCAGTCGTGATCAAGGTCGATGGGCAAAGAGCCATTGGCGAGGTGCGTTATGGGATCAATTTGCGTGATAATGCCAAGCTTGCTTTAAGTGATGTGAGCATTATCAGTGAGGACAGGACTGGCGATGTGCATGGTATTTTGGCCAATGGGGCCGGGGTCGAGGCCAGTATCAATAATTTATATATTGATGTCAACGGTAATAAGAGTTATGGCGTGAATGTCGGCAACGGCGCCAAAATGGATGTTGCGGGGAATATGACGGTCGCTGTTACCGGCGATACTGTGCCTGCTTCAGGGATCAGGGCTGTTACGGTCAATTCTGCCAATGGGGTGCTGAATGTCGGCGGCGACCTGATCGTGAAGGCCGAGAGTGATCAGCGTGCTTATGGTATTTATAATACCAGCGGCGGCAAGCTTAATGTGGCTGGCGATACTTATATAAGCAATATCAGTGAGGTGGGCCATGCCATATTTTCTTCTTCTGATAATGCTGCTGGCGAGATCAGGCTGGGCGGAAATTTATATATCGACAGCCATAGTGATCAAAGCTACGGCATTCGCGTTATCGGCGGCCTGGTAGATGTAGAGAAGAACACGGTAATGAATTTGTATGGTAATAATGCCTACGGTATCCATACTTCAAAGGATGGCAACGGCCTTGTTGAGGGCGTCATCCATTTGCACGGTGATGCGGCGATAATCGCACACGGCAAGGCCGGTAAGGGGATCTATGCTTCGACAGGGCTGGTAACGATCGACGGCAAAACCTATCTGCAGATGCAGGGGGAGAAGTCTTATGGTATTTATGCTGATTATGCAGGGAAAACCGTTTTAAATGGCGGCGTCAGTATTGACGCGCAGCAGGCCGGTTCGCAGGGGATCTATACTTATCGCGGCGGTCAGGTGGAGCTGCACGACGTTGTAGAGATCATTACCGGCAGCGATGCGGCGTCTAATGCGATCAAGGTGGACGGCAGAGGCGGTACGGCTGCGGACAGATCTGCGGTCAGCGGTACAGCTCTGTTTAATATATTGGGGAATATACAGGTCACTTATGGCGGAAGTGTCGATTTGAAGCTGACGGAAGGTTCATTTTGGCAGGGGGTTGCTGAAATAGATTCGGGTAATGCGTCGTCAAGCTCGCTGAGCTTTGACAGGAATTCCATTTGGCAGATGACGGGCAGCTCGGCGCTGACTGATCTGACTTTGAACAGCGCCTGGCTGGATATGACGGCCGACGGTAATACGTTCAGTACATTGACGGTCGAGAATCTGGCCGGCAGCGGCGGCACGATCGTGCTGGATATTGATGGCACGGCTGTCGATCAAAATGATAAGCTGTATGTGACGGATACTTTTACTGGCACACAGGCTTTGAAGCTGCACGAGATCAACGGCCGTGATGATGACCCGACTTTGGGGCAGGAGGCGCTGGGAACTGTTCTGGCGAGCGTTAATGTGAATAACGGTACTTTTACTGCTGTGGACGGAGAGGGGAGCCTGTTCTGGCAGCGGTACGAGCTGGGGCAGCAGGCCAGCAGCAGCGCCGGTTTTGCTACTGACTGGTATTTGAAGGAGATCGAAAACATTGCGCCGTCAGAAAGGCCGACGACAGGGGTGGCAACGGTCTTGTCAGCCAATGCTTTGAATTACCATACCTGGCGCACGGAGAATGATAAGCTGCTGCAAAGAGTGGGAGAGCTGCGCCACAACGGCGATGCTGCCAAAGGAGCCTGGTTCAGGGTCAGCGGCAGTAAGATCGGTCAGAGTGGGGGCTTTGGTTTTGCTAATAAGTATACAGGTTATGAGCTGGGGTATGACGAGGTGGCAAAACGTACGGAGGATTTTGTTCGCTATAACGGCGTGGCGCTGAGTTATACCGACGGCAGCAGCAGTTACCGCAGCGGCAGCGGCGATAATCAGGCGCAGGCGGTCAGTTTTTATGGTACGCAGCTTGGCAGTAAGGGTCATTATTTGGACGTAGTCTTTAAGATCAGCCATTTGGATAATGATTTCGCTGTTTATGACAGCAATGCCAGGAAGATCACGGGTGAGTTTGAGAACGTGGGTGTGGCGTTAAGTGCTGAATATGGACGTAAGAATACTTTAGGCAGCGGTTGGTATGTCGAGCCGCAGGCACAGTTTACTTTGGGCTATCTGGGGGGCGGCCGTTACGAGACCAGTAACGGTTTGCTGGTGCGGCAAAGCGGTATCAACAGTGCTGTGGGCCGTGTCGGTTTCAATATCGGTAAAGAGGTTGGCAGTAAGGGGATCGTTTATGCGAAAGCTAATCTGCTGCATGAATTCGGCGGCGGTTATGATGTGACGCTGACTGACAGTTCGGGCAATCGCTTTAAGGCCGACGATGCTTACAATGAGACCTGGTTGGAATATGGTATCGGCGCTGCCTTTAAAACTGGCAGCAACAGCCATGTTTATCTTGATGTGGAGCGCAGCAGCGGCAGCGATTTCCAAAAGGACTGGCAGTGGAATGCCGGCGCCCGCTGGACCTTCTAAAAGAGCGTTGATCGGAGGATCGGCGCAGGAAACAATAATAGGGAAAGTTTTTAATTAAGAAAGAGCGTATATCCTGCTGTATAGCAGCGGGTATACGCTCTTTTATCTTGGAATAAAGCTTATAATATGAACTTTTTGTAAACTTTCTCAGTAAATGCTTGACCTGAAGTGAACTCCAGCCTGTAGAATCGAATTAAAGCAAAGGGTATGGAAGTAAGAGGTAAAACAGTGCTTTTTGCTAAGTAAAAGTTGAGGAGGCAAGGTATGAAAAAAATCATCGCGGCCTTGATGGCGATACTGGCTATGCTGGCGGCGGCCTGCGGCGGCAGCAATGCCGAGGCTATTTCTACTGATAATGGAGGGAAAATCATGCAAAGTGAAAAGCAAGCTAATAATGGTAAAGCGCTGGTAGTATATTATTCGCGTTCGGGGAATACGGAAGCTGTTGCCAGAATGATCGGCAATGAAACAGGGGCGGATCTGTTCAGAGTGACAACGGTAAAACCTTATCCAGAAGAATATCGCGCTGCTACGGAGCAGGCCAGGGCTGAGCGTGACAGTAATGCCCGTCCGGCTATCAATGGCAGGGTAGAAGCTTTGGCGGCTTATGATGTTGTTTATATTGGTGTGCCTAACTGGTGGAGCACGATGCCAATGCCGATGTTTACTTTTTTAGAGCAGCATGACCTGTCTGGAAAAACTGTGGTGCCGTTTGTCACGCATGGCGGCGGTGGGGTTGCCAACTGTGTCAGCGATCTGAAAAAAGCGGTGCCTAATGCTAAGGTGCTGGAGGCTTTCGTAGTCAGCGGCAGTAATGCCGCTAATGCCCAAAGCGACGTCAGAGCCTGGCTGCAGCGTTTAGGTTTAACAAAATAAAATATTATTGCCGGGAATAAAAACAGAGAGCGCTTTTAAGAAGCTCTCTCTGTTTTTTAGCAGTAAGGTTTAACGATATTCTTTTTGCAGATATTCTAAAAATTTTGCGGCAGCTTTAGGAAAGATTTGATATTTTTTCCAGACGATATTCAGGCCAACTTCTAATTTGGGTTCTAAGGGCCGGAAACACAGTGGGCTGCTTTCTGTTGTTTTGATGATCCGGTCAAGGCACAGGGCTGAACCAACGCTTTCTTCAACCATCAGCGAGGCGTTATATAACAGATTATAGGTAGCGACGATATTCAGTTTATTAAAGTCGCCGCCCAGCCAGCCGGAAATTTCATTTTTGACCATTTCCTGATCAGAAAGCAGCAGTGGGATAGCAAACAGATCTCTGGGGGTAACTGTCGGCTTGTTGGCCAGCGGGTTGTCTTTGCGCATCAGCAGGCCCCAGATATCGGTGGACGGCAATTTGATGAAGTCATATTTCGATAAATCGGCCGGTTCAATAAAAATGCCGAAATCTAATAACCCATTGTCGATACGTTCGGCAACGTCTTCGGCCTGAGCGCTGAAAATATGGAAACGTATATGTTCGTATTGCTGCTGCATTGTGCGGATGATTTTGGCTATCGGCCGAATGCCTTCTGTTTCAGCGCCGCCAATATAAATGTCGCCGCTGATATTTTCGCCGGAGGCAGTGAGCTCGGTTTTTGTTTTTTCCATTAAGGAAACGATTTCTTCGGCACGTTTACGCAGGATCATACCGTCTTCTGTCAGCGTTATTTTGCGGTTGCCACGGATAAAAAGCTGTTTGCCAAGTTCTGTTTCCAGTTCTTTGAGCTGCCTTGAAAGCGGCGGCTGCGTCATATGTAAAAATTCGGCCGCGCCGCTGATACTTTCTTCACGGGCTACGGCAAGAAAATATTGCAGGGTCCTGATATCCATAAAAATTCCACCTCCGGTACAATCATTATAATAATAATTGACATACTTTTCAAGTATATCAACGCATTTAATATATGTATTTGATATTCGTGATCACTGCTTTTATAATTAAGACAAAGGAGGCGATCAGGTGAAGGAGTTACGGATGTCGGGCAATGACATCAGGGAAAATCTTGCTGCTGCCGGTTGTGATCATAAGTTTATTGAATGTTTTGCGGTAGTTATGGAAAAGAAAGAGCTTTCAGAACAATTAGAGTTATTAACGGGTCATCGGGTCAGACTGCTTAAGGAGCTGCATGAGATACAGATAAAAATAGATCGTCTTGATTATTTGATTTTTAAACTGAAAAAATAATGGAAAGAAGGCAGAGGAGAAATATGTTGAAAAAAGTTTTGGTAATAACGGCAAGCCTGCGTAAAGGCGGTAATTCCGAGCTTCTGGCAGACGAATTTATAAAAGGCGTGCAGGAGGCCGGCCATACGGTAGAAAAAATAGGCCTGTATGGTAAAACAGTAAATTTCTGCAAAGGCTGTCTGGCTTGTCAGCAAACAGGGCGCTGCGTTATTCGTGACGATATGGATACGATCGTTCCCAAGATGCAAAAAGCCGATGTACTTGTGTTTGCAACGCCGGTTTATTTTTACGAGATGTGCGGGCAGATGAAAACTCTGCTCGACAGGAGCAATCCTTTGTTTGCGTCTGATTATGCATATCGCGAGGTTTATTTGCTGGCAGCAGCGGCCGATACGGCAGCGTCGGCTGTCGACGGGGCCCAGAAAGGGCTGCAGGGCTGGATCGACTGTTTTGAGAGCGTTACGCTTAAGGGCGTTGTTTTGGCTGGCGGAGTGACTGCTGCCGGAGATATTCACGGTAATACGGCTTTAAAACAGGCACAGGAAATGGGTAGGCTGGTATAAGGCTAAAGCCTTACAGATAAAGTTATGCTGAAGCAGCATGGCGTAGAAAAATACTAACTAATTATAAGGAGTGGATCATTATGAAAAAGAAAACTTTTACTGATCGTTATTTGAAAATATTCAGGGCTGTCGCCCTGGGGCTGATTTTATCGACGACGGGTACAGGCGCTGTCTGGGCGGCTGATATGTCGCATGGTGCCGATAATTTTTATAAAAGCGATAAGGTTGATGTGCAGAAAGTCACTTTTAAAAACCAGTATAAAATGAATATCGCCGGGAATTTATATCTGCCCAAAAATATGGATCAAAAGCAAAAGCACGCCGCTATCATAGTGGGTCATCCAATGGGGGCAGTCAAAGAGCAAAGCGCCGATCTTTATGCTGCCAAAATGGCGGAACGCGGTTTTGTGACTTTGTCTGTCGATCTGGCTTTCTGGGGCGGCAGCGACGGCCAGCCGCGTAATGCTGTAGCGCCTGATATTTATGCCGAGACTTTCAGTGCGGCAGCAGATTATCTGGGGACAAGTCCCTTTGCCGACAAAGACAGGATCGGCGTGATCGGGATCTGCGGCAGCGGCAGTTTTGCCATCAGCGCCGCGAAGATCGATCCCCGTCTGAAAGCTGTTACGACTGTCAGCATGTATGATATGGGCGCCGCTAACCGCAATGGCCTTAATCATTCGCTGACGCTTGCGCAAAGAAAGCAGATCATTGCCGAGGCGGCAGAACAGCGTTATGTGGAATTTCAGGGCGGCGCCGCTAAATATACCAGCGGTACTGTGCACGAGATCAACGAGGATTCCAGTCCGATCGAGCGCGAATTCTATGACTTTTACCGTACTCCGAGAGGCGAGTTTACCCCGGCAGGTTCTTCGCCGCTGTTGACTACGCACCCGACACTTTCCAGCAATACTAAATTTATGAATTTCTATCCGTTCAATGATATCGAAACTATTTCTCCGCGCCCGCTGCTTTTTATTACCGGCGATCAGGCCCATTCTAAAGAATTCAGCGAAGATGCCTATAAACGCGCGGCAGAGCCTAAAGAGCTGTATTATGTTGCCGGTGCCGGGCACGTGGACCTTTATGACAGGGTCGAGCTGATCCCGTTTGATAAAATCGAGAGCTTTTTTAAGGCCAATTTAAAATAATTTACTGCCGGCGCAGCTGCTTGGTTTGTTAAAAGTGGTATTTGTGTGGATTCTCGGAAGAATGGGAATCCACATTTTTATTGACAGGAAGGGGAGATGTTATGGCAGAGAAGAACAGTTTACTGATTTTTATTCTGACGGTAGGTGTTTTTGGTATCATCAATACGGAAATGGGTGTACTGGGGATTCTGCCGCTTTTGGCTGAAAAATTCAGTGTCAGTATAGCGCAGGCCGGCTTATTGGTCAGTTTGTTTGCTTTGGCAGTAGCTATTGCGGGGCCGGTGATGCCGCTGCTGTTTTCGGGTATCGACCGCAAAAAGGTGATGCTGCTGGTGCTGGGTATATTTGTTTTAGGTAATATCACGGCTGTTTTTACTGATAATTTTACACTTATGTTGTTGGCGAGGGTCGTGCCGGCAATTTTTCACCCTGTTTATTGTTCGCTGGCTTTTTCGGTTGCGGCAGCTTCCGCCAGTATTGAAGCTGCTCCAAAGGCTGTAGCCAAAGTTATTGTGGGCGTATCGGCTGGGATGGTGCTGGGTGTGCCGGTCAGCAGTTTTATTGCCAGCAATTTTTCACTGACGGCGGCTATGAGCGGTTTTGCCTTAGTTAATGCAGTGGCGCTGATCGCGACCTGGTTCTTCATACCGTCGCTGCCTGTTACCGCCAGGCTTTCCTATGGGCAGCAGCTGCAGGTTTTAAAGAAACCGGATTTGTGGCTTTCTATTGCTGCCGTGGTATTTATGAATGGCGCCGTTTTTGGCGTATTCGGGTATTTTTCCGGTTATCTTACCAGTATCACGGGTTTTTCGTGGAATGCGGTAAGCTTGATTTTACTTGTCTACGGTCTGATGAATATCGCCGGTAATTTTCTTGCCGGGCGCCTGTTGAGTTCGGGTGCCGTTGCCGAGAGGCTGGTAGTAATATTTCCAGCTGCTTTGGGTATCGTTTATGCCGCGTTTTTCTGGGGTGGTTCTTTGGCGCTGCCAATGGCTGCAATTACTCTATTGTGGGGTGTTTTGGGAGGGATGAACGCCAATATCAATCAGTATTGGATCTCTACTGCCGCGCCGGAGGCTGCAGATTTTGCCAACGGGCTTTTCCTGACCGCCGCTAATTTAGGTACGGCTTTAGGGTCGTTTGTTTGCGGCATGGTGATCGCGCGTGTAGGGATGCAGTATGTGATGTGGGGCGGCGTTGCTTTTCTGGTTTTATGTTGGGTAATGATTATAGCCAGAGTATATAGAAAAGACGGTTATTTTTATCAGAGAAGAAATGGATATTTTTTGTAACAGCAACGGCAGAAAGTGCCGGTTTGGGCAGGAAAGTTAAAACTTTTTGTAAATTTATTCACCAGGAAGTGAAAAAGGCAGGTTTACTACTTGACTTGCAGCGGACTTTAACCTGTATAATAAGAGCATGAAAGTTTTTGGGCGTTATGAATGTTATGGGTTATAAATTGAGACTTCGGAAGGAGACTATTGATTTTGAGTGTTATTTTGTTCATTTCCCTGATCGATTTTATTTTAAGCTCTTTGGCCTGGGTCTATTACAGTCATGCCTTTTCTTTTCTGCGCTCGACGCCGTTTATTATTTTGTATGTCGCGTTGATGTTGAATACTGTCGGCAGCCGTATGCTGTCGGCAAGTCTGCCGTTGCCGCTGCTGAAGCTTTCGGCCTGGCTGAGTGGTTATTGGATCGCTTTTTTGTATTATTCGCTGCTTTTGATGGTGCTGCATGGCATCATATATAGTGTGCTGCGTATTTTATCGTTCAAGCTGCCGTTTACGCAGTTTGCCGCTGCGGGAGCAGTATTTTTAGTTATTTTTATTGCCTGGGGCAGCTGGCGGGCGTTCAGCCCGGTGGTGCGTACGGAAACCGTTGTCAGTGCGAAGCTGCCGCCGGAGGCGCGGTATAAAATAGTGCTGGTCAGTGATATTCATTTGGGGCGCGAGCTTGGCTATGAGTACAGTAAGGGTCTGGTACAGCTGATAAATGCGCAGCAGCCTGATCTGGTGCTGATCGCCGGCGATATTATGGATGAACGTCTGCGGTATATCATCGACGAAAATTCGCTGGCGCCTTTAAAAGAATTACGGGCGCCGCTGGGCGTATATGGGGCGTTTGGCAATCATGATTATCTTGACCGTCCTAACGAGCTGCGGGCACTGCTGGCGGTTAATAATGTCAGGATACTGACTGATGAAAGCACGCTGGCTGACGGTAATTTGAAAATCACGGGTCTGCATGATTATCGTGTTTCAGCAAGCACTGTGCCGCTGCAGAATTTGAGCAGTAATAACGATAAATATTACAGTATCCTGATCGATCATCAGCCACGGCGTATGGACGCTGCGGCGGCAGCGGGCTACGATATGTATCTGGCAGGACATACCCATACCGGGCAGATGTTCCCTAACAGGCTGGTGACGCAGCGGATGTATAAGCTGGATTACGGTTTGGAGCAGTTTGGTGATCTGACTGCAATCGTCAGCAATGGTTATGGCTTTTGGGGGCCGCCGGTGCGGACGGAGCTGAAACCGGAAATAGTAGTGATAAATCTGCAGGGGAAATAAATAAAAACCTTCGGCTGAGCCGAAGGTTTTTTATTATGTGTATTTTAGAGTATTTCTTCACGTACCAGCTGATTGATCATTTTTTGCTTGCCCAGTACCCACAGCAGATCGCCCTTTTCAAAGACCAGCGAAACATTGGGATTGGTCATGGTATAGCTGCCGCGTTCCAGACCGATGACGAGGCAGTACCAGTCATCACGGATATTAGTGTCTTTGAGCGATTTACCCAGGATGGGTGAGTGTTTATCGATCGTGATGGCACAGGATAAGAAAGCGGAAACGTTTTCTTTGTCATTATCTTCGCGCAGCATAAATTCACGCAGGGTGATAGGTTCTTCAATCAGGTTCATGCACAGCCGCTGAGTATTGATGGCTGTGTCAAAAAGCTTGAATTGAGAATCCGTGCCGATCATCAGCAAAGTAGAATCTTTTTGCAGGATGTGGTGGCCGCCCGGCATATCGACGACTTCTTCCGGTGTCGTTATTTGCAGGATATTACAGCCATAAAGCTCGCGGAAGGCAAGCTGGATCAGCGTCTGCCCGATCATGGGCGAGTCTTCGCAGATCTTGTAACGTGCCAGCTGCAGTTCCTGGTCGAACCAGCCGTAAAGATGTTCTTCGCCTGCTTCTGCCAGAGCTTCACGGTGTTTGAGCATATGCCGTTCGTTCAGGTTGACCAGAAAGCGCGATTCCATCCGCAGATATTCACCCATCAGCCAGTCGGAGGACGAGATGAAATAGGCTGCGCCTGCTGTTGCCAGTGCGGCCAGCAGCGATTGCAGGCCCAGCAGCTTAGCAAAAACAAAGTAGAGGAAGGCTGCCGCGATGAGGATCTTTAAAAATAACAACAGCGTGAGCGGGATATGGTTGGAACGTTTCTTGAACCACAGCGTCGAGAAAAGTTCCGGGTGATTGGTTTTATTGACCAGTACTGCCCGCAGGAACGGCGCCATAACTATCAGCGTCAGCAGCGCTGTCAGCAGATTGCTGTAGGGGGCAGTCATTTTCCCGGACAGGTAGGGCTGCAGGTAGTAGTAAGAGCCCAGGGCAACGGCAGAGAGCATGGTCGTAAAAATCAGGATGCGGATAAAATATTCACGCAGGAAATCACGCCAGTCGCTGTCTTTGCCGTCGTTATCAGGATTGTCTTCCGTATAGCGGTCCAGCCATTCCAGAGTTTTATCTGGCAGCGATTTTTTAACGAACTGGTAGGCCGGTTCTGCTGCCATGACGAAGAAGGGAGTGGTGAAGGTAGTGGTTACGGAAACAGCGACGATGATAGGATAGAGAAAGTCGCTGATAACGCCGAGGCTCATACCCAGAGATGCTATGATGAAGGAAAATTCACCGATCTGCGCCAAGCTGAAGCCGCAGTGCATGGAAGTGTTGAGGTTTTGACCGGAAAGCAGTACGCCGGCGCCGGAAAGCAGCAGCTTGCCGACCAGTGTAACAAGAATAAGTACGATGATGGGTACTGCGTATTCCAGCAGCAGGGCCGGGTCAACAAGCATACCGACCGAGACGAAAAAGACGGCGCCAAACAAGTCTTTGACCGGTTTGACAAGGTGTTCTATCTTTTCGGCGCTGGGAGCTTCGGCGATCAAAGAACCCATGATAAAGGCGCCTAAAGCGGCCGAGAAGCCCATGTGAGTAGCCAGAACGACCATGCCCAGGCACAGACCGATGGAGGCTACCAGTAAAGTTTCATCGTTCATCAGGCGTTCAGCCCGTTTAAAGAAGGTCGGTACCAGATACATACCGAGGACAAACCATAAGACCAGGAAAAACAGCAGCCGCATGACGCTTTCAACAAGTTCGAGTGTGGAAATATCAGCGCTGGCAGCGGCTAAAGTGGAAAGCAGCACCATCATGATAATGCCGGCGATGTCCTCAACGATCAGAATACCAAAAACCATTTCTGTAAAACGCTGGCCTTTGAGTTTGAGGTCTTCAAAGGCTTTGATGATGATAGTAGTCGACGACATGGCCAGCATACCGCCCAGAAACAGGCTGTCCATATGATCCCAGCCCAGCAGATGACCGGTAAAATAGCCAATGACAAGCATGCCGCCTATTTCAACGAAGGTGGCGATGAAGGCTGTACTGCCCACACTTTTGAGCTTGTAAAAACTGAATTCCAGACCCAGGGCAAATAAAAGAAAAATAACGCCTATTTCAGACCAGGCGTTGATATTGGCAGTGTCTGATACAGTGGGAAAAAAGTTGAAATGAGGGCCGGTAATGAAGCCGGCAATAATGTATCCAAGTACTAAAGGCTGATTGAGTTTTTTGAACAGGATCGTCGTGATACCCGCAACTAAAAGGATCATCGCCAAATCAGCGACTATCGGCGGTAAATGAGCCATAGGCAGTCACCTTCTTTCATAGATTTATTATACGTAGACCATTTATGCAAACCTTTGCGGACAAATTTAACAAAATGTTGTATAATATTAAAGCTGTATATTAAACAATCTTTACTATACTATTATACAATATTTCCGGTGACAAAAAAGTGAATTTTAATACAAAATTTGCATATGGAGGGTTTAATTATGTACAAAAATCTAGTGCTTGTAGATGGCGAGATCATGCCGGCAGAGGAAGCGGCGGTTTCAGTCCACGACAGGGGCCACCAGTTTGGCGACGGCGTTTTTGAAATAGTGCCTGTTTACAACGGCCGTTGTTTTGCTTTATTGCCGCATATGGATAATTTATTCGAATCTGTCATTAAAGTCAAAATACCTGCCGTTTACACGATCGAAGAACTGATTGAATTTCATGAAGCCCTGATCGCTGCAAGCGGGATTGAAAATGGTGAGATCTATACACAGATCACCCGCGGTACTGCCGATTACGGTCTGGCTTTCCCGGAAATGTCGGTACCGCAGCTGACAATGACGATCGTGGAAACTGACCGCACGGCATTAGCGGCCAAACGTGAGAGCGGCGTCAATATCATTACGACTGAGGATAATCGCTGGCAGCTTTGCAATGTCAATACCCTGAACAGGCTGCCCGAGGTCTTGGCAAGGCAGAAAGCACGTGAAAGCAATGCTTTTGATACGCTTTTTATTCGCGAGAACGGTAAGATCACCGAGAGTACTGAAAGCAGTTTTATGGTGATCAAAGATGAAATGATCTGGACGCATCCCGATAATAATCTGGTCCATAAAAATATCACCCGCCGGCTGATCAAAGAACGTCTGGCGCCTGATCTGGAGATGCAGGTTATTGAAAAAGCGTTTGATATGGAGTTTGTTTTAAAAGCTGAAGAAGCGTTTTTATGCGGTCCGCGCTGTGAAATCATGCCGGTGACAAAAATCGACCGCAAATTTATCGGCAGCGGCGTAGGCAAGATAGTACCGCAGCTGCAGGCTGCGTTCAAAGCTTTTGTAGAACGCGAATGCCCGGCAAAATAGGAGAGCATAATGGAAAATAATAATTGGGTAAGAGGCGCGATGCTGCTGGCCGTAGGTCTGGTGCTGCAGGCTTTGCGTTTAGTGATCCCCATGCCGCCGATGTGGACGGTTTTTATTGTTGGGACCTTAGTGAATATGGTGTTGGTGCTTGCTGCCCGTACAGTTGGTTTATGGCCTTCGGTGATGATCGCCGTGCTGTTGCCTGTAATGGCATATTTCCAGGGGCAGCTGCCGCTGCCGTTTTTGATCCCGGTAGTTGCTGTCGGGAATCTGGTAATGGTGTATCTGTGTGCCCGTTTCTGGGGCAAGGGGATCATCATCGCGGCGCCGCTTTTTAAAACGTTTATTTTATATTGCAGCAGCCTGTTTGTTCTGTGGCTGGTGGCAGTGCCGGAAAAGCTGTCGCTGTTTATTTTGTTTATCATGGGCTGGCCGCAGATGATCACAGGTATTTTGGGTCTTGTACTGGCATATAAGCTGCATAAACGTATTTTCCCTGACAGTGCTGTCTGAAAGCAGGAGCAGGTTTGGGAAGTATACCGAAAATATTTTCGGTATGCTTTCTCGTACGTGTAAAATTCATTCATATATGCAGGCAAAAAAAATAACACTCCAGTTTGAACTGGAGTGTTTCTTTTTGTAGTATGGTGCCGAAGGCCGGACTCGAACCGGCACGTGGGGTAACCACGCTTGATTTTGAGTCAAGTGCGTCTGCCAATTCCGCCACTTCGGCGACTCAGTGTCCCGTAACGGAACAATAACAATAATACCGTATCTGTATATAATTGTCAAGTATTTCTTTAAACTTTTTTAGAGTGTTATAAGCAGCATTGTACTGCTTATTGACTATGTTTTTGTAACTTTAAGATATCTGTGGCGATTTTAAGAATAACTTAATTTGGAAGCGATACCCAGACAGATAAGGAACGCAATAAAATAAATGATTGCTGCCTTGCGTCTGGTTTTAGGTTCAAGTACACTAAGCGGCAGTACCCAGTGCGGTTTTACTAAGCCGATGCCTAATAAAATCAAAGACAGGGCTGTGAATGTGAAAAAAATCGTATCCATTCCATCATCTCCTTCTAAAAAGATATTATGATAACAGAGAAAATCTTGTATGGCGAGTGACTGGAATACGGTTTTAAATATGAGGAAAATTTGATAATACCCCTTCCTTACTATTAGAATATCACGTTCGGGCAAGACAAACAAGGGTGCGGACAGTTAACTGCGGAGTTTTCTTGATCATGGAAGAATTTTAAAGAAATTTTATTAGATAACAGTTTGATTTATTAAGAAGAAGCAGCTGAAATAGTCATTTTGGATATAAAATTTTTGAAAAATTAATTTAATTAAAGTGTTTTAGTATAGAATTAGTGGTATATTGAGTATAGATAAAAAGCCTTGGGTAAGGGCGTTTTTGATTATGGTGAAAGGGGCAGATAAGATGAAAGAGAAAGAGCTGCTGAAATTAGGATATAAAAAATATGAAGGAGAAACATACGACGTTTATTTTAATAAAGACATCTGCAAGCATTCCGGCAATTGCGTCAAATCCAATCATACGGTATTTCAATTAAAACGTAAACCCTGGGTACTGCCTGTGGCAACAGAACAGGAGTCTGCTCTAAGAGCGATCAAGGGCTGTCCTTCGGGGGCGCTGAAATATAAATTGAAAGATTCTGATGAGATCGAGCCCTAACAGGAAAGGAAGAATAAAAATGTTTGAATACAGACTTGATGAAGCTAACAGTAGATTTGCGGTATTTCATGAAAATAAAGAAATTGGTGAGATTTCTTTTGTCAAAACAGGTGAGCATCTTTTGATCATTGATCATACCTATGTAGATGAAAAATGGAAGGGGCATGCGATCGGCAACGCGCTGGTGCAGAAGGTTGTAGATTTTGCCATTGCCGAAAACAGAAAGATCATTCCGTTATGTCCTTTCGCTAAGAAGGTATTTGACAGCACTCCTGAATACGAAGCAGTATATTCCAGATAGAAGTAATTTATGATTTAGAACTGATGCCGGCAGCTTGGCAATAAACTGTCGGCTTTTTTTGTCTGCTCAGGGGCCTGTTATTTTTTATGTAAAATTTATATGTTATAATCAAAATAAGTGTTAAAGGATAATTATGCAAATACAGGCAAGGAGGATCGGAGATGGTCAATAAGGTATTAGAGCAGCTGGATAAGGAAGAGCTGATCAAGCTGATCGAGATTTATTCTAAAAACTGGCTGGCTATGGATGGCGTCTGGTTTCAGTCAGTGGAAAGAAAGTTTGGCATGGCAGAGGCGATGGAGCATGACTGCAATATTTGGGAAGCTTTTACAAAAATTGAGGCACAAAAAATAAAGGAGTTTTTAAATTTGCCGCCAAGACCTGGTATCGAAGGGTTGAAAAAGGCTTTGCAGCTGCGTTTATATGCCAATATCAATGAAGATGAGATAATCGTTGACGGTCAGACTTTGATTTACAGGACCCTGGACTGCAGAGTGCAGAACGCCAGAAAGCGTAAGGGCATGGAATTTCATCCCTGCAGGCCTGTGGGTGTTATCGAGTATACAGGCTTTGCTAAGGTGATCGACGATCGTTTTGAGTGTGAAGCGCTTAGCTGTTATCCTGAAATAACAGATGCATCCTGTAATTGTGCCTGGAAATTTATATTGAAGAACGAGCAGTGATCGTATATGAAGTTTAAACAGGGATTTTGTAAATAATCTACTGCTTCAGGAGGAGCTGTGGTTCTATCATTTTAAATTACGGCAGAGTATAATTAAAGCAGATCAAAGAAATGAAAGAGGGTAGAGCAAATGGATCTTTCCGTTTTGTACAAACTCACATATGGTATGTATGCTATTGGTACGCTCGATGGCACAAGGCCAGCCGGCTGCATAGTCAATACCGTGATCCAGGTGACAAGCGAGCGTCCGATCGTTGCGGTGAGTATGAATAAAAATAATTTTACATATGAAGCGATAAAAAAGAGCGGCCGTTTCAGTATTTCCATTTTATCTGAGGCGGTGGACCGTAATGTTATTGCAGAGCTGGGCTTTGCCTGCGGCCGGGAAATCGATAAATTCTGCGGTAAAAATTTTGCCTGCGGGATTTTGGACGGTCTGCCGATAGTCAAAGAGCATGCCTGCGGGTATATGATCTGCGAAGTGATCGCCATACATGATGCCGAAACGCATTGCGTGATCATGGCGCGGCTGGCTGATACTTTAGCCGGTGCTGATGAAAGCCCCATGACCTATGAATACTATCATAAAGTTGTTAAGGGTAAAGCTCCGAAAAATGCCCCTACTTATCAGGAGGAGACTCCGCAGGCGGAAAAGCCGGATAAAATACGTTATATTTGCGAGGTATGCGGGTATATTTATGAAGGCGATATTACCAAAGAGCCGGATGATTATGTCTGTCCGATCTGCAAACAGCCCAAAAGCCGTTTTAAAAAAATGTAAAATATAAAGAAAAGCAAAAATCCGCCGGTTTCGGCGGATTTTTACTTTATCTAAAACTTTATAGACGGAAATCACGTTCTCCGTTTTCAATATCTGCTAAATGCTGCAGAACAAGTTCTCGTACTTTGGGGTTGGGGATATTGCCCAGTTCTGCCTGAATGAGTTTTTCACCCAGAGCTTTGGTATGAGGTTCGGCGTAGTCCGTCAGATATTCTTTGAGCGTCATGAGGGCATTGGGATGACAGCAGTTTTGGATCTGTCCGCTTTTGCACAGGCTCATGAAGCGGTCGCCGGTGCGTCCCTGGCGGTAGCAGGCAGTACAGAAGCTGGGCAGGTAGCCGGTTTCCATGAGCCAGGCTACTACTTCGTCCAGGCTGCGGGTGTCGCTGACGTCGAATTGGGCAGAGTTCTCGGCTGCCGGTTCAGGAGTGGCGTAACCACCGACACTGGTACGGGAGCCGCCGCTGATTTGAGAAATACCGAGATGCAGAACGCGTTCGCGTGATTTCTGACTTTCACGGGTAGAAACGATCATACCTGTGTAGGGTACAGAGATCCTGATGCAGGCTACAAGTTTGGCAAAAATATCGTCGTTGATACTGTTGTTGAAGGCCTCAGGGTCAATATCATCAGCCGGGCAGATCCGCGGGACGCTGATCGTATGCGGGCCGACTCCGTGTACTGCTTCCAGATGCTCGGCATGCATTAAAAGGCCGGTAAATTCATAACGGTAAAGCTCCAGCCCGAAAAGTACGCCCAGACCTACATCGTCGATGCCGCCCTGCATAGCTCTGTCCATGGCTTCCGTATGGTAGGCATAGTTGCTTTTGGGGCCGGTAGGATGCAGGCGTTCGTAGCTTTCTTTGTGGTAGGTTTCCTGAAAAAGTATATACGTGCCGATGCCGGCTTCGTGCAGCTTACGATAGTTTTCGACGCTGGTGGCGGCAATATTGACGTTGACGCGGCGAATAGCGCCGTTTTTGTGCTTGATGCTGTAAATTGTCCTGATACTTTCCAAGATATAATCAAGTGGATTATTAACAGGGTCTTCGCCGGCTTCCAAAGCCAGGCGTTTATGCCCCATGTCCTGCAGTGCGATGACTTCGCTGCGGATTTCGTCCTGTGTGAGTTTTTTGCGGGTGATGTTTTTATTGACGCTGTGATAAGGACAATAAACGCAGCCGTTGATGCAATAATTTGAAAGATACAGCGGTGCGAACATAACGATGCGGTTGCCGTAAAAATCTTTTTTGATCTGTTCAGCCAGGGCAAAAATTTCCTGATTTTTGTCCTCCAGCTCACAGTCTAAAAGTACGGCTGCCTCACGGTGTGAAAGACCCTTGCGTTCCTTTGCTTTAGCGATAATGCTGTCGATAAGCGCGGCATTATTTTTGTTGGCTGAGGCATAGGCAAGAGTGTCCAGAATTTCATCATGGGCGATGAATTCGCCGGCTTGCATTGATTTGACATTATACATTTGTCGACCTTCTTTCTTTCGGGGCAGGAATCCTTTCCCGTCAGTGATTTCCCTTATATATTATTAATCTTTAAAGGGCTGTTCCTGCGGAGCCTTTGCGTATAAAGCCTTGACGCTGACTCCTTTGAGCATACCTATTTTGCCGGAAAGCGTACTGATGACATCTGCCGGGGCGTCGAGAACGATACTGATAATGTTGATGCTTTTTTGTTTATAGGGCAGGCCCATACGCCCGATGATATATTCGTTGTGTGTATGCAGTAATATGTTAAGCTGTTCAACTGCGGCAGTATTTTCAACGATGATTCCCAGTAAGACGACACGCGTCTGCATATAAGCACCTGCTTTCACGACAAAATTATTGATTTACATTAGTATTATATCATAAAATATCTGTGGTTATTATCAATAGAATGGCAGGCCGCAGTTATAAAAAAATTTTTGTTGAAATCAACACAAAAATGATAAAAGTGCTATAATATATGAAGCAAGATAAAAGTAACGCTGTCAAAAAGTTACAAAAATCGTTGCTCTAATTATTTTATTACAGATCGTGAGATCAAAGAGATGTTAAAAAAATTTGCAGGTCGGCTGCTGCCAACAGCTAAAACAGTGCTGCAGCCAGTGATATCATGGCGGAAGCTGATGCAGTCAGAACAGGTCGTTATTTGAGCAGCAGGCCAGACCGTTATGATTTAGGAGTTCTAAATTTTTTGTAACTGTTGTAAATCATGCACAGGTGCTTTAGACATATGTTTTTTATAATTTGGCATCAAGTGCTGCATAAGGTTATTTGGGTAAATAAAAAAGTGACCGTCAATGAGAGCCGAACCCTCTCGTTGACGGTCAAATGATTGAAAAAGATTAATAAAGGAAGACTAATGTCCCAAGCAAATGTCTCGTTTGCTTTGACTGCATTATAACAATAATAAAAGATAAATGTTGTTGCTGAGGCAACACACGTAAATTAAAAAAATAATATCATAATAAAGTAATTAAAGTAAGTTTGAATGAAGCAGATGTTCAATTTATAATATAGATATATCAAGGGCATATTAAATAGGAAGAAACTTATTTATTTTATTTAGATGATTGAGAGTATTAAAGAAGGAGGACAGCTATGAAAGCGGCAATGCAGAATCTTTTAAGTCTCCCCTTGTTCAAAGGGTTAGCCAGCGACGAATTAGATACCATTCTTGGTAAAGTAAATGCCCTTGTTAAGCATTTTGAAAAATCGGACTATATTTATTTAGCCGGAGATGCTGTTGAAAGTATTGGCATTGTTGTAGCCGGTACTGTGCAGATGATCAAGGAAGATATTATGGGCGAGAAGTCCATTATCACGACTATGGGGTCAGGCTCAATTTTTGCTGAAAACTTCCTGGGAAACGACAAACAGGAGGAGAAGACCAATGTAAGCTACTTTGCAGCCAGCGACAGCGAGGTCTTGATGGTCCCCTTCGGTAAGGTGCTGAGTGATCTAAGCAATAATGATCCCTGCCGTAATAAATTGCTGACGAATATGATTGCCATTATGGCCAGCAATAATGCACAGTTGATTGAAAAAACAGAGATCTTATGTAAAAAGACCCTGCGCGGAAAGATCATGACTTATCTGGAGCAGGAGGCGAAACGTAACGGTTCCACTGAATTTGAGATACCTTTTAACAGAACGGATATGGCTAATTATCTTGATGCAGACCGCAGTGCTTTGACTCGTGAGTTAGCCAGAATGAAAGAATGCGGATTGATTGATTTTGAAAAGAGAAATTTTAAAATTTTGAAGTTTGAGTAGTTTGAACGCACTTATAATTTAACAAAACATTATTAATTTATTAAGAGACCGTTAAAAAGCCGGGACCATGCATGGTTCCGGCTTTTGCACTGTTTATTACAAATTTTGAAATATAGTGTTGCCGGGGCAACATCATTTTGCATTAGCCATTGCTATAATGTAAATTAATAAAGGGATTATCAAACTTGTAATTCCTTTGCGATCTTTATATGTTGTCCGTTTGTTCGAACAGCATATAGAAAATTTAAAAAGGAGGAATTTATTATGTCCCAAGCAGTAAAATGTTTAATTCTGTTGGCTGTGATTGCATTGCTCTTTGTTACTGAACTTATCCCTCTCGCAGTCACCGCTACTGCCGGTGCTATCGCCTGTGGTTTGTTAGGCTTTATCCCGGCAAAAACCGTTTTCTCAGGTCTTTCTAATTCTACGGTAGTTTTGTTTGCTGGTATGTTTATCGTAGGCGCTGCAATGTTCTATACCGGTTTGGCCCAAAAAATCGGTAATACTGTAGTTCATTTCTGCGGTTCTGGTGAAAACAGCCTGATGTTTGGTTTAATGCTTGTAGGTACGTTGTTATCTTCGGTACTTTCCAACACTGGTACTGCAGCCTGCCTGTTGCCGGTTGCTTTAGGTATCTGCGCTGCTGCAAAGATCCCTGCTTCCCGTCAATTGATGCCTTTGGCATTCGCTTGCGGTTGGGGCGGTATCATCACAATGGTAGGCACACCGCCTAACATTATTGCTACCGGTGCTTTGACTGCTGCTGGTCTTGAAGGTTTCGGCTTCTTTGAATTTGCATGGATCGGTATTCCTGTATCTATCGCAGGTATGCTCTACATGATGTTCATTGGTAAACATTTACTCCCGAAAGTTGAGTTAGATGCTGATCAGGAAATCGAGCAGGAAGTTGAAGCTACTACTACTTCTTCTTCAAAACAAATTATTTCCGGTCTTATCCTGTTGTGTGTTGTTGTTGTAATGGCTTTGAATATCAAAGGCGTTACTTTGGAAATGGCTGCTATCATCGGCGCATTGGTTTGCGTACTGACTGGCTGCCTGACTGAAAAACAGGCTTATGCTTCTATCGACTGGGTAACCATCTTCCTGTTCGCAGGTATGATGCCTGTATCCACTGCAATGGATAAAACCGGCGCAGGTAAATTGATTGCTGAATGGACTGTTGGTCTGATGGGCGGTTCTCCGTCTCCGTTAGTAGTTACCGCTGTATTGTTCATTCTGTCTTGCGGCCTGACCCAATTTATGTCCAACACTGCATCTGCAGCTTTGCTGTGCCCGATCGGTGTTGCTATCTCCAAACAATTGGGCGCTGACCCGAAAGCAGTATTGATGGCAATCGCAGTTGCAGCATCCTGTGCATTTGCAACTCCGGTAGGTACGCCTCCGAATACTTTGGTACTTGGCCCTGGCGGTTACAAATTCATGGACTATGTTAAAGCAGGTGTCGGTCTCGTTATCGTATCCTTCGTAGTATCCCTGGTTGTAATTCCTATCGTATGGCCTTTCTTCCCTGGCAAATAAGCTGGGAGCTTTAAGTATAAGATTTTTCACTAAAAACCTGTCGATTTTATCGGCAGGTTTTTGTTTTTATGTCAACTTTACTTTTTCTTGCTATAATATAAATATACTTTCTTAAATAATGGAGTTGTAGAAATGAAAATAAAACCGGAAGAAGCGATCCAGATACAAGGGCCTTATGGCGAGATCCAGGGGATATTGACGCCCTGTATCGAAGAAAATACCGCCGTACCGGTGCTGATTCTGGCACATGGGTTTCGCGGTTCAATGGAAGGCGGCGGCAGAGCTGTCATTTTAGCTGAAATGGCGGCCGAATGCTGCAATGTTATCCGTTTTAATTTTAATGGCAGCCAGATCCTTTCAAAACAGATTGCAGAAATTGAAGCGGTGCTTGATTATGTGCGCCTTAATTTTTCGGGCAGTAAAATATTTTTGCTGGGGCGCAGTCTGGGCGGTGCAGCGGCATTGGTCGCAGCTGCACGCGCTGCTGATATTGCAGGTCTGGTATTATGGGCGACTCCGAACGATTTGCAGGCGACCTTTAGAAAGGCTCTTGGTGATGAAAACTACGATGCTTTACTTGCAGGACAGACGCTGTATTTAAACGATGAACGGGGAGAGCTGGCTTTAACGCCTGATTTTCTGACAGATTTTGCCAGGTATGATCTGCAGGTTCTTTTGCGTAACTGGCGGAAGCGGCCTTTGCTGATTCTGCATGGGGAAAAAGACGAAACTGTAACTGTAGAGCAGGCGCGGTTGTCCTTTGCACTGGCTGGAGTCCCCAAAAAGCTGGTGCTTATCAACGGCGGCGACCACAGCTTTACTAATCATGGGAATAAAGCTGCGGCAGAGGTGGTCGCTTGGCTGAAAGACAGGCTGGGATGAAAATACTGGCATATTTTCGAGCCTAGTGAGAATACATGCCCTTGTGGTATCGTTTGGGTGCTTAATGAGGTCTTTACGAATTTAGCACACATACATACCCTTGTGGTATAATATTAATAGCTATAAACAGGAGGATATGATTTTGAAAAAATTATTGATATTATGCTTAGTGATTTTCTGCAGCTTCAGTGTGATTGCCTGCGGCAGTGAAACTAAAAATGAGCCTGCTGCGGTACCGCTGAAGCCGGCAACTGCTGTTTTTGAAACCTCTATGGGCACTTTTGAAGTTAAATTGGCAACTGAGCTGGCGCCTAAAACCTGTGAGAATTTTATTGAGCTGGCTAAAAAAGGTTTTTATAATGGCGTTACTTTTCATCGTGTCATTGATAATTTTATGATCCAGGGCGGTGATCCTACCGGAACAGGTACAGGCGGCCCGGGTTATACTATCAAAGACGAATTCAGCAGTAAGCTGACGCATGAAGGCGCAGGTATTCTTTCGATGGCCAATGCCGGGCCGAATACGGGCGGCAGTCAGTTTTTTATCACTCTGCGTGCCTGTCCCTGGCTGGACGGTAAGCACGCTGTGTTTGGCAAAGTCATTAAAGGCATGAATGTTGTTTATAAAATCGGCAAAGTACAGACTGACGGCAATGATAAGCCGCTTGAGCCGGTAACGATCAAAACTATTATTATTAAAGAGGGGTAACGCAGGAAAGGAGCACGAATTTGTCCTTTTTACAGAGTGAACGGATCATTGAAGTACAGGACCAACAGGAAATGGTGGGCATTTTAGGCCGTAACGACGAGCTGCTGCGTGTTATCAAGGAGCATTATGACAGCGTTATCGTTGCGCGCGGCAATGTGATCGTTTTCAGCGGCGAAGATAACGAAGTGGGGCAGATCGAAACGCTGTTCAAGGAACTGCTCTTTTTGTACCGCCAGGGAATGCCGCTGACGACGCACGATGTCAGATACAGTATACGCATGATCGCGGAAGGGCGTCTGGAAAGTCTGCACCGTATGTATGCCGATACGATAATCGTTACGAACCGAGGCCGCCAGGTCAAAGCGAAGACTCTGGGCCAGTGGGAATATGTCGAAACCATCAAGCGCAGTAATGTTACTATCGGTATCGGTCCTGCCGGTACGGGCAAAACCTATCTGGCGGTCGCTTTAGCGGTGAAAGCGCTGAAAAATAAAGAGGTTGAACGAATCGTTTTGACGCGCCCTGCTGTTGAAGCGGGAGAAAAACTCGGCTTTTTGCCGGGGGATATGCAGGACAAGGTCGATCCTTATCTGCGTCCGCTGTATGATGCGTTATACGATATGCTGGGCAGCGAAACTTTTCAGAAGTATGTTGCCAGAGGGACGATCGAGGTTGCGCCTTTAGCTTATATGCGCGGACGTACTTTGAACGATTCCTTTATTATTCTTGATGAGGCGCAGAATACGACGCCGGAACAAATGAAGATGTTTTTGACGCGTTTTGGCTTTGGTTCGAAAATGGTGATCACCGGCGATATTACGCAGATAGACTTACCAAGCGGTAAAAACAGCGGCTTAAAACAGGCCGCTTACGTCTTGCAGAAAACGCCGGGGGTAGGTATTATTCGTTTTGGTGAGGCTGATGTCGTGCGTCATGAGATCGTAGCGGCTATTATCAGGGCCTATGAAAATTATGACAGCCGGCGGCAGAAACAGCGGGAGGCAGACAATGATAATAACGCTGGAAAATGACCAGGAGAAGCTGCGGATCAGTGCTGAACTGGAGCAGCTGCTGACTGATGGACTGAATGTAGTAGCGAGGCTGCACAGGCTGTCCGGTCAGACCGAAGTGGATATCACTATCGTTGATGATGAAGAAATACATATGCTGAACCGTGATTACCGTAATGTTGACAGGCCGACGGACGTGCTGTCCTTTGCGCTTGACGAAGCAGGCGAAGATGAACCGGAGCTTTTAGGAGGGCCGGAAGAGCATCTTTTAGGAGATATCATTATCAGCGCCGAAACGGCCGCCAGACAGGCGGAAGAATTTGGACATGGATTGGAACGCGAAATCGTTTATTTAGCCGTACACGGCCTGCTGCATCTTCTGGGCTATGACCATATGACTGACGAGGATAAAGCAGTGATGCGTGCTAAAGAAGAAGAAGCTTTAAGGGAGATCAGGCTTTCGGAAGAATTTCTGGGGCAGTAAAAGGAGCGGCTATGGACAAGAAGTTGTTAGCAGCGGCGCTGGCTGCGCGTGAAAATGCCTATGCGCCTTATTCTAAATTTAAAGTCGGAGCGGCAGTAGAAACTGCTGATGGCCATATCTTTACGGGCTGTAATGTTGAAAATGCTTCCTATGGCCTGACTTGCTGCGCAGAACGTAATGCGGTCTTTGCCGCTATCGGCAGCGGCGCCCGTAGCTTCAAAGCCCTGTGCGTGGTTGCGGATACGGAGGAGCCGGTGGCTCCCTGCGGTGCCTGTCGTCAGGTACTGGCAGAGTTTCCGTTTGAAAAAATAATTCTGGCAAATTGTAAGGGTCTGACAAAGATCATGACAGTGGCAGAGCTGCTGCCGTATGGTTTTGGCCCGGAAGCTTTGGAGCTTGAAAAATAAAGTTAAGTATAAATAAAGGAGCGATTAGTATAAATAAGCAGGAAAACAAACACTATTCTGGTTTTGCGGCTATTGTTGGCCGCCCGAACGTAGGAAAATCAACGCTGACGAATGGCCTGATCGGTGAGAAGATCGCGATCATGAGCGACCGCCCGCAGACGACGCGCAATAAGATCATGTGCATTATGAATACTGACAATGCCCAGATCATGTTTTTAGATACGCCGGGTATCCATAAGCCTCAGCATAAGCTGGGACAGTATATGGTGCGTGCTGCTGAAAGCACGCTGCACGAGGTAGATGTGATCCTGTTTGTCGTGGATGTTTCAGAAAAGCGCGGCGCCGGCGAGGATTATATCCTTGAGCAGCTGCGCAAAGTGAAAACTCCGGTTATTCTGGTCGCGAATAAGATCGATAAACTGGCTGATAAAGGCAAGCTTTTCAGTATTATCGAAAGCTATACCAAAGATTTTACTTTTGCGGCAGTAGTGCCGGTATCTGCGTTGCAGGACACGGAGTTCCCGGGACTGGTAACTGAGATCACCAGGTATTTGCCGGAGGGGCCGGCTTATTTCCCTGAGGATATGATCACTGACCAGCCGGAACGGGTGATCGCTGCGGAAATGATTCGTGAAAAGGTACTGCGCCTGACGCGTGACGAGGTGCCGCATTCCATTGCGGTGGAGATCGATGAATTCAAGGTGCGCGATAATGACGATATTTATATTCGCGCCAATATTTTTGTAGAACGTGAATCCCAAAAGGGGATCGTTATCGGCGCCAAAGGCAGTCTGCTGAAAAAAATCGGGGAACAGGCCCGCAGAGATATTGAATCGCTGCTTGGCAATAAAGTGTTTCTTGATCTATGGGTAAAAGTAAAACCTGACTGGCGCAATAAAGACAAGGCCTTGAAGCAATTTGGCTACGAAGGCTGATTTGTTGACGCAGTTTGCAGTGATATGGTATGCTTATGCCAATATCAATTTATTAAGTTTATGAAAAGTAAGGAGAGATGACCTATCGACGGCGACCCCGCTTTGACATGCTTACTGGAGCTGTCTATCGCATTATTGATCACTTTGTTGAACGGCTTTTTTGTTATGGCTGAATATTCTCTGGTCAGAATCAGAAAAAGCAGGCTGGAGGAATTGATTCAGCAGGGCAAAAGCAGAGCCGGCACAGTTTTGAAAATGAGTGAAAAGCTTGATACTTATCTGAGTGCGACTCAGCTTGGTATCACTGCTTCATCGCTGCTTTTGGGCTGGTTTGGCGGCCCGCTTCTGGCGGGAATGTTCCGTGGCTTTTTTGGTATCAGTACCGGAAGCTGGTATGATCATTCGCTGGTTTTTGCCTGTGCTTTTCTGATCATCGTTTTCCTGCATGTTGTTTTCGGCGAACTGGTGCCGCGCACTATCGCTTTGGGCAAGGTCGAGCAGGTGGCGATGGCGGTTGCTTATCCGTTGGTCTTTTTCCATTATCTTTTATATCCGCTGGTAGTGCTGTTTAACCGTATAGCCCATGCGGTATTGTGCCTGTTGGGAGTTGATCCTGTTCCTGACGAAGATATTTCACGCAGTGAAGACGAACTGCGAATGATCGTCAGCGCCAGCGAACGCGGCGGTAAGCTTGACCATATGGAAAGCCGCCTGATCGATAATGTTTTCGATTTTGCTGACCGTGTAGCGCGTGAAGTAATGGTGCCGCGGCAGGATATGATTTGCCTGTATACTGATGATACGCTGCAGGAGAATCTGCAGGCTGTGCGCGAAAGCAGGCACACGCGTTATCCTTTGTGTATGGAAGACAAAGATCATGTTTTAGGCGTTATTCACGTGCGTGATCTGATGGACCTGGATGACGGGTACGATCCTGCCTTTGATCTGCGGACGATCATGCGCAATATCGTTGTGGTCCCCGAAGGTATGTCGACAGCTAAAGTACTGCAGATGATGCAGCACAAAAGGATCCAGATCGCGGTAGTTGCCGATGAATACGGCGGCACGGCCGGACTTGTGACAATGGAAGACCTTTTGGAAGAGATCGTCGGCGATATTCAGGACGAGCATGATGAGGAAGAAACAGCAGATATTCTGCGTTTAGGTGACGACAGTTATGAATTTGACGGTCTGGTCCTGCTGGACGAGATTTCTGAACTTTTAAATATTGAATTTGACGAACCGGAGGAAGACACCATCGGCGGTTTTGTCTTTGGACTTTTAGGGCGTAAGCCTGAAGAAGGTGACAGGGTCGTCACAGATGGCTGGCGTTTTGAGGTCACTGAAGCAGAGGGCTTCAGGGTGACGAGAGTGAAAGCGACCAGACTGACTGAGGATGGTGCTGCAGCAGAAACTGATGAGTAGTACTGCGTATCAGGATGAAGTAATTATTTTGAAAGTGAAAGACTGGCAGACTGCGGATAAATACGCAGTCTGTTTTTCGCGTACCCATGGCAAAATACCCTTTCTGGCTTATGGCGCCCGTTATGCGCGCACTACCGGGGGCCGCTTGATCCAGCCTTTTGCACGGCTTGATATGCAGCTATATTCAGGCAAGCGTCTGGACAGCATGAAAAGCTGCGAGCTTATCGCGCTGCCGCAGCAAATGGACATTAAGCAGATGGCTTATGCCTCGGTGATAGCTGAAGTGACGGAAGCGCTGACCGAAGCACATGAACCGCAGGAAGAAATCTACGAATTGCTGGTAGGGGGCGTTCGGATACTTTCCAGTAATAATCCGCGGCTGGTCGCGCTGTCGGCTATCTGCAAGCTGCTTGTATTGACTGGTTTTGCGCCTGTTTATGATGCCTGCGTCAACTGTGGGAAAGCGTCTGAGGGCGATGCTTTTTTCAGTGTCGTGCAGGGCGGACTGGTTTGTGAAGCCTGTCACGGCGGCGAGGAATTGCCGTTTGGCAGCGGCGCTCAGAAATTGATGCATGAGCTGGTGGCTTTGAACTTTGACAAACCGCAGCCTTTTACTGTACGCGGCGGTGATCTGATGCAGCTGGAACAGATCCTGTACCGTTTTATCGTCTATCAGATCGATCGGCCTTTAAAAAGTTTAAGCTTTTTAGCGCAATTAGGGCTGTAAAAGCATTGACAAAGGACGCCTGATTTGATATATTTTCTTTTAAGCGATGAAAGGGATAAGTAGTTTTCTGTTTTAGCGAGCCGGGATGGTGCAAGCCGGCAGATAAGAAAACAAAAGGCACCCGGGAGCGGAAACTTTATAAACATCGAGGCGGGCCGCGGCAGCGGTCAAGCAGGGTGGAACCGCGGAGTGATTGATGTCTCCGTCCCTGTAACTTAATTGTTACAGGGACGGAGACTTTTTGTTTTTGTCGTTGTAACGAATAAAATAGGAGGCAGAACATGAATTTTCAAACAATTATTTTGAAGCTCCAGAAATTCTGGGCAGACCAGAACTGCATCATGGGCCAGCCCTATGACGTTGAAAAAGGTGCGGGTACTATGAACCCCTCTACCTTTCTGCGCGTTTTAGGACCGGAACCCTGGCGTGTGGCTTATGTAGAGCCGTCCCGCCGTCCGGCTGACGGACGTTATGGTGATAACCCCAACCGGTTATTCCAGCATCATCAATATCAGGTCATTATCAAGCCGTCTCCTGATAATATCCAGGAGCTGTATCTGCAGAGCCTGGCTGAGCTGGGCATCCGGCAGGAAGAACACGATATCCGTTTTGTTGAGGATAACTGGGAATCTCCGACTTTGGGAGCCTGGGGACTGGGCTGGGAGGTCTGGCTGGATGGTATGGAGATCACGCAGTTCACCTATTTCCAGCAGGTTGGCAGTATCGACGTGAAACCGGTCACGGTTGAGATCACGTATGGTCTGGAACGTCTGGCTATGTATATCCAGGGCGTCGAAAATGTTTTTGATATCGAATGGGTGGACGGAGTAACTTATGGCGACGTCTTCCATACTAACGAAGTAGAGCAGTCTTTTTATAATTTCCAGATAGCGGATACAGCACTGTTGTTTGATCTGTTCGATAAATATGAGGCAGAGGCCAAACGCGTTATCGAAGCCGGTTATATCCGTCCGGCCTACGATTATGTGCTGAAATGCTCGCATACCTTCAACCTTTTAGATTCCCGCGGCGCTATCAGCGTCAGCGAAAGAACCGCTTTCATCGGCCGTGTGCGCGCTATGGCCCGTTTATGCGCCGCTGCCTATGTTGAACAAAGGGAAAAACTTGGCTTCCCGTTATTGAAAGGGGAGAATAAATAATGGAAAAATTATTATTTGAAATCGGTACTGAAGAGATCCCCGCAAAATTTATGCCGGGCATTCTCAAACAATTACAGGAACTGGCGGCAGGCAAAATGCAGGAGCTGCGGATTCCGTTTGAGAACATCACGGTTTATGGCACCCCCCGCCGTATGACTTTTATTGCCGCAGGTGTGGCAGAGACACAGGCTGACAGTACTATCGAAGCTAAAGGACCTTCTGTCAAGATCGCTTTCGTCAGCGGCGCTCCTTCCAAAGCAGCTATAGGCTTTGCCCGCGGACAGGGCGTAGACGTCAACGAGCTGGAAGTACGCGGCGAATATGTCTATGCCGTAAAACATTTGGCAGGTCAGCCTGTTGCCGATTTGCTGCCGGCTTTGCTGCTTGATATTCTGGAGTCGTTGTCTTTCCCGAAAAATATGCGCTGGGCCGATTATGATTTTCGTTTCGTACGTCCGATCCGCTGGCTGGTAGCGTTGTTTGGCGATAAGGTCGTACCGGTGGAGATCACCGGCGTGAAATCCGGCAGGTATTCAATGGGCCACCGTTTTATGCAGCAGTCGATGAAAGAAGCTGTAGAGAACAAAGGTCTGCTGAGTGCGGCTCTCAATAAAGTCGGCAATGTCGTGCATTCCGCCGTTATGGGGATGCAGGGCGCTGTGGAAATACCCAATGCTGATGCTTATGTGCAGGCACTGGCTGATAACTTCGTACTGGTCGATCAGGATGCCCGCCGTGAATTGATTCGCCAGCAGGTGACCGAGCTGGCAGCCGCCGAAGGCGGTATTGCTGAAATCGATGAGGATCTGCTGGAAGAGGTCAATTACCTTGTTGAATATCCGACGGCTCTGTGCGGAAAGTTTGAAGAAAAATTCCTGTCCTTGCCGAAGGAAGCCATTATTACCCCCATGCGTGAACATCAACGCTATTTCCCGGTAGTCGATGCCGAAGGCAGACTGCTGAATAAATTTATTACTGTCCGCAATGGCGGCAAAGAATTTTTGGATGTGGTTGCCCACGGCAACGAACGTGTTTTGCGTGCCCGTCTCAGCGATGCTGAATTTTTCTTTAATGAAGACCGTAAAATCAAACTGGAAGACCGTCTGGAAAAACTTAAAACAGTTTCCTTCCAGGAAGGCCTGGGCAATATGTATGATAAGAGCGAGCGTTTGACCAAACTGGCTGAAATGGTCAAGTTTGCCATCAATGTCAAAGTTGACGACGCTAATCTCAAACGTACTGCGCTGCTTGCCAAAACCGACCTTGTGGCCGGAATGGTTGTTGAGTTTACCGAGCTGCAGGGCGTTATGGGGCGTGAATATGCCAAATTGGACGGCGAGCCTGCCGAGGTTGCAGCAGGTATCTACGAACACTATCTGCCGCGTTTTGCCGGCGACGAGCTGCCGCAGGGGACTATCGGCCGTATCGTCGGTATCAGTGATAAACTGGATAATATCGTTGCTACCTTCAGCCGCGGACTTGCGCCGACCGGATCGCAGGACCCCTATGCCCTGCGCCGTCAGGCTCTTGGCATCATCAATATTTTGATCAGCAGTAACTATCATCTGCCACTGATCAAAATTCTGGCAGGCGCTCTCTATCTGCTCAATATCAAACCGGAAGATACCGGTAAACTGATCCCGCAGATTTTGGAGTTCTTTAAATTACGTTTGAAGAATCTGATGATCGAGCAGGGTATCCGTTATGATGTTGTTGACGCTGTTTTTGCCGATGAACGTAACGATGATCTGGTTGATATTTATGCCCGCTGCCAGGCTCTGAACGCATATGTGGCTTTACCGGAAGCCGAAGCTGTTATTCAGGCTTCGATCCGTGTCTGCAATCTCTGCAAAAAAATCGATACGGAGGTTGCTATCAGCAGCGCGCTGTTTGCCGATCCGGCAGAGCAGGAGCTGCATGACGTGCTGATCCGTCTTAACAAAGAGCTGATCCCCGACATTGTGACTTACAACTACGCTGCGGCTTTGAAGCTTGCCGAGCAGGTAGTTGAACCTGTCAATAAATTCTTTGACAGCGTTATGGTCATGGATGAAAATGTTGCTGTTAAAAATAACCGTCTGGCGCTTCTTGAGCAGGCGAAAGAGGTTGCTAATGCTGTGGGCGATTTGAGCTGCATCGTTCTATAATCGCGCATTTTACGGCATCTACTTTGTCAGGCCCCCGATTACAAACACTTGCGTACACTTAGTACGCGGTGTGTCTGTAATCGGGGGCCTTTCGCGTAGCTGCGGCAAACTGCACGATTTTGTTTTTGTTTTGCTGCTTTTTAGGTCGGTGATGTTGATTTTACTTTTTTCTGGACATTATTTAGTGTATACTAATATATATACTTTGTTTTTCGATGGCGAAGATAGTATTTGAACAGCAGAGGAGGGAAGCGCTTAAAATAAGCCGGTTTTGTAAAATTTAACACAAAAAGTTAAAAAACGCTGAAAAAAGTCCTTGAATGTGGTGTACAAATATGATATAGTATACACTATATTAAGGGCGCGGCCCAAAAAGTATAATATAAAGGAGTGCTACGATCATGAAAAAAGAAGAACAGTTTCTTCTCTGGTTTGAGCAATTAGAAAGAAAAGACGTTGACATCGTTGGCGGTAAATCCTCTTCCCTTGGTGAAATGACTGCTAAGACGGATGTTCCGGTTCCCTATGGTTTTGCTACCACGGCTTACGCTTATAGATACTTTATTAAAGAAAGCGGTCTTGAAGAAAAGATGCGCACGATTCTGTATGAACTGACTGACGTTGAAAACAGCGCTTTGCTGCGTGATGTCAGCGCTCGTCTGCGTGAAGCGATCATGGCAGAAAAAATGCCGCAGGACCTGCAGGACGCTATTGGCGCCGCTTATGTGGAATTGGGCAAAAGAGTAGGCGAAGAAAATCCGTACGTTGCCGTTCGCTCCAGTGCTACTGCTGAAGATTTACCTGATGCCAGCTTCGCCGGCCAGCAGGATACCTATCTGAACGTACAGGGTGCGGAGACTATCATTGCCAAAGTAAAGGAATGCTACGCTTCCTGCTTTACTGACCGTGCCGTTTATTACCGTGAAAAACAGGGCTTCGATCATATCGAAGTTGCTTTGAGCGCTGTTGTGCAAATGATGGTATTCTCTAAATCTGCCGGTGTCATGTTCACCGTTAATGTTGCTACCGGCGACGATAATAACATTTTGATCGAGGCAGCCTTTGGACTGGGCGAATATGTTGTTCAGGGTACTGTCACTCCCGATAATTATACTGTTTCCAAACATGACCATAAAATCATCGACCGCTGCGTAAATGAGCAGGATGTTATGCTGGTACGTAAAAAAGGCGGCGACTGCGAAGAAGTGCAGGTTCCTGAAGAACTGCGCAAAGTGCAGACTTTGACTGACGAGCAGATTCTGGAACTGGCTGATTATGCTAAAAAGATTGAAAAACATTATGGCTGCTATATGGATATGGAATGGGGCGTTGATGAACGCACTAATAAAATCTGGATTCTGCAGGCCCGTCCGGAAACCGTATGGAGCCGCCGCAATAAAGAAGGAGGAGCAAAAGTGCAGGAAAGCAAATCTATGACTACTACTGATCATAAAGTTATCGTGAAAGGTTTGCCGGCCAGCCCTGGTAAAGTTTCCGGCCGCGTGCACGTTATCCTTGATCCTTCCCGTATCGACGAATTCAAAGAAGGCGAGATCCTGGTTACCGAGATGACTGCTCCTGACTGGGTGCCTGCAATGAAAAAAGCCAAAGCTATCGTTACTGACAGCGGCGGTATGACCTGCCACGCTTCCATCGTCAGCCGCGAATTGGGCATTCCCTGTATCGTTGGCACCAAGAGCCGCGGTGAGGCTGCTACCACTACTATTCCTGACGGTATCGACGTAACTATCGATGCTACTCATGGCGTAGTTTATGAAGGCATTATCGAAGAAGCTAAAAAAGAAAATCAGGCCGGCGCTGCTGTAGCAGTTGCCGAATACTTCCCGCCGACAGGAACTAAGGTTTATATGAATCTGGGCGACCCGGAACTGGCTGAAAAATATTCCGTACTGCCATGCGATGGTATCGGTTTGATGCGTGAAGAGTTCATCTGGACTACTTATATCCATGAACATCCTCTGTATCTCATTAAAACCGGCCATCCGGAAAAAGTTGTCAATCAGCTGGCAGAAGGTATGCGTCAGGTTTGCCAGGCTATGGCACCCAGACCGGTCACCCTGCGTTTCAGCGATTTCAAATCCAGCGAATATCGCGATCTGAAAGGCGGCGACGAGTTTGAGCCCTATGAGCCTTCCGCACTTTTAGGCTGGCGCGGCGCTTCCCGTTACTACGATCCTAAATACATCGAAGCTTTCAAACTGGAATGTCAGGCTGTTCGTAAAGTTCGTGAAGAGTTCGGCCTGAAAAACCTCAACGTAATGATCCCCTTCTGCCGCAATGTGGAAGAATGTGAAAAAGTTGTTGCTATTATGGCAGGTGAAGGTTTGCAGCGCGGTAAAGATTTCAAAGTCTGGCTGATGGCTGAAATTCCTTCCAATATCATTCTGGCTGACCAGTTCAATAAATATGTAGACGGTTATTCCATCGGTTCCAACGACCTGACCATGCTGGTATTGGGCTGCGACCGTGATAACGATACCGTTTCCCATATCTATGATGAACGTAATCTGGCAGTACGCCGCGCAGTGCGTCACCTTATCGAGGTTGCCCACAGCGAAGGCAAAACCGTTTCTATCTGCGGTCAGGCTCCCAGCGTTTATCCTGAATTCTGCGAGTTCCTTATTAAGAGCGGTATCGACAGTATCTCCGTCAATCCTGATACTGTTAAATTTACCAAGAAACTGGTTGCCCAGGTGGAACAGCGCGTTATGCTCGACGCTTTAACTGGCCGCGGCCGCAAAGAAGTCGAAGATCTTGACTGGAAATAAGTAATAACAGATCCCATTGTCCGTAAGGGCAATGGGATTTTTGCTGTTAGAAAATTTAAGGAAAAATCCCGGTAAAAATTTTTATTTTGGTTTGACGTACGAACCAATGAATGGTAGAATATTACCAATAGAATATTACCTTTAAAGCGGTCCTGTGAGACTGTAAGGTAGACTTTTAGGTAACTTGTACTACAAGCCTTCTTTGCCATCTTGCAGGCACAGAAGGCTTTTTTATGTGATCAAATAGGAGGTAGGACAATGGCAAAAGCAAACGTATCTCTGGGTGGCAGAGATATCCTTGATCTGGATTCACTTTCCATCGAGGAATATGAACTGATTCTGCAGACTGCAGCAGAAATGAAGAAAATCATGAAACGTGATATCAAAAAGGTGCCGTCACTGCGGGGCAAATCCATTATCAACCTTTTTTATGAGCCCAGTACCAGAACAAGAACTTCTTTTGAACTGGCCGGCAAATATCTTGGCGCTGACGTAGTCAATATCACGACTGCCAGCTCCAGCGTCGTTAAAGGCGAATGCCTGCGCGATACTATTCTTACCGTACAATCTATGGCCTGTGACGCGATCGTTATGCGCCATCCTATCGAAGGCGCTGCCGCTTATGCTGCGGAGGTTGCTGATCCTGTTATCATCAACGCCGGTGACGGAGCGCATGCGCATCCTTCGCAGGGCTTGCTGGATATGTTCACTATTCGTGAGCAGGGCAAAGACCTGAAAGGTTTAAAAATGGCGATTTTAGGCGATGTGCTGTACAGCCGCGTTGCCCGTACTAATATCGCAGCCTGGACAAAAATGGGCGCGGACGTACATGTGGCAGGTCCGATGACACTGCTGCCGCACGATATCGAAAGTCTGGGCGTGACCGTGCATAAACGTGTTGAAGACGCTATCGAAGGTGCGGATGTTATCGATGTGCTGCGTATTCAGCTGGAACGTCAGAAAAAAGGCCTGTTCCCCTCTCCGCGTGAGTATGCGCGGATCTTCGGTCTGAATGAGAAGCGTCTGGCGCTGGCCAAACCCGATGTTACTGTCCTGCATCCCGGCCCGATGAACCGCGGCCTGGAAATTTCCTGGGAGGTCGGTTACTGCGATAATGCCGCTATTCGTGACGAAGTGCAAAACGGCGTAGCAGTACGTATGGCACTC
This sequence comes from uncultured Phascolarctobacterium sp., assembly GCA_900545535.1. Classification (GTDB taxonomy): domain Bacteria; phylum Bacillota; class Negativicutes; order Acidaminococcales; family Acidaminococcaceae; genus Phascolarctobacterium. The sequence goes on along the minus strand of UQZN01000010.1, from coordinate 63,556 downwards.
TTATTCTTGACTTTGACAGGGGGTAAGCAAATTGAAAACATTGATTAAAAATGGTCGTGTCATCGACCCCAGCCAAAATATTGACGCCGTTATGGACGTACTTGTGGAAGACGGCGTTATCAAAGAAGTTGCGGCAGGGATTAAAACGGCTGCCGATGAAGTATATGACGCAAAAGGCCTTGTAGTGGCGCCCGGTCTGGTGGACGTGCATACGCATCTGCGCGAGCCCGGACTGGAAGCTAAGGAAGATATCGTGACCGGTACTATGGCTGCTGCGGCCGGCGGTGTTACGACTATCGCCTGTATGCCTAATACCAAGCCTGTCATTGATAATTCGATCGTTGTTTCGGGTATTAAAGAGCGTGCTGCCCGTGAAGGTTATGTCAATGTGGAAGTTATCGGCGCGATCAGCAAAGGTGAAGAAGGCAAAGAGCTGGCCGAAATGATCGATATGTCGGAAAAAGGCGCGATGGCATTTTCTGATGACGGCCACTTTGTCAACAGCCCGCGTCTGTTTACGCTTGCCGCCAAATATATCGGCGCTTTCGATAAAGTTCTGATCTCCCATGCGATCGAACCGGAGCTAGACCATGAAGGCTATATGCATGAGGGCGCTGTTTCCGCACGGATCGGTGTGCCTGGTATCCCCGCTGTGGCAGAAGATATTGCCGTAGCCCGCGACTGCCTGATCGCTGAATATACCGGCGCGCATGTACATATTGCGCATGTTGCCAGCAAAGGCGCGATCGATATTATTCGCGAATTCAAGAAAAAAGGCGTCAATGTGACCTGTGAAGTTACGGTACATCATCTTACCCTGACCGATGAGGCCTGCGCTACTTACAGCAGTGCTACCAGGGTTTCACCGCCGCTGCGCAGCAAGGACCATGTGGAGGCTCTGCGTGCCGCAGTTAAAGACGGCACTGTAGATGCTATCGTCACCGACCACGCTCCGCATGCGCCGGAAGAAAAAGACGTTGAATTCCGCTATGCCCCCTGTGGCTTTACAGGTCTGGAAACATCAGTTGGTGTAGTTTTAACTGATCTTTATCATACAAACATCTTCACAATTAACGAAATTATTGGTAAAATGAGTACAGAACCTGCGAATATTTTTGCATTAAAAGCTGGAAGTTTAAAAGTTGGCTATCCGGCAGATGTAACTATTATCGACCTTGAGAAAGAATGGACTGTTGATAATACGAAATTTTATACACGCGGCAAGGTAACTCCTTTCCAGGGAAAACATTGTAAAGGCAAAGCCGTAGCTACGATGGTAGCAGGTAAATTCGTGATGAGAGATGGTGAAGTATGCAAACGGTAGCAAGAAAAGGTAAATTGGTATTAAAAGACGGCAGCGTTTATGAAGGCGATCTGTATGGTAAACGCAATGCGGTAGGCGAGGTTGTTTTTACTACCGGCATGAGCGGTTATCAGGAAACTCTTACCGACCCGTCCTTTTGCGGGCAGATCGTTGTTATGACTTATCCTCTGGTAGGTAATTATGGTACCAGCGAGCTTTTTAACCAGGGCCGCAAGTCCTTTTTCCAGGGTTATGTGATCAGTGAGCTGTGCGATCATCCCAGCAACTGGCGCTGTGAAAAAACACTGGAACAGTTTTTAGATGAGCAGGATGTGCCTGTACTGACAGGCGTAGATACACGGGCAATCACCCGCAAACTGCGTAATTATGGTGTTCTGCAGGGCGTTATCGTGCCGGCAGAAATGCCGCAGGCAGAAGTTGAAAAGCTGCTGGCTACGCCGGAAGTGCATGATCAGGTGGCGACAGTAACAACACCTGAAATTTATACGCTGGGCAATGGTAAATTCCATGTGGCTGTCATGGATTTTGGCATCAAACAAAATATTCTTGAATATCTGGCCAGCTTCGACTGCCATTTAACAGTTTTCCCCGCTTATACAACTGCGGAGGAGATCTTAGCAGTGCGCCCGGACGGTATTTTCCTGGCCAATGGCCCTGGCGACCCGAAGGATCTGCAGCCGATCATAGCAGAAGTTAAGAAGCTGATCGGCAAGAAACCTATTTTCGGTATCTGCCTGGGGCATCAGATTCTGGCTTTAGCCTGCGGCGCCGATACCTTTAAAATGAAATTTGGTCATCGCGGCGTCAACCATCCGGTCAAAGACCTGCTGGAAAATAAAGTGCTGATCAGCTCGCAAAACCACGGCTATGCCGTTGATGAAAAATCTTTGGCAGGATTGAATGTAGAAATAACCAATGTTTCGCTGAATGACGGCACGATCGAAGGCCTGCGTTATCTCGATCATCCTTCTTTCGCCGTGCAGTATCACCCGGAGGCAAGCCCCGGACCAGGCGGCCATGAATATTTATTTAAGCGTTTTGTAAAAATGATGGGAGGCCAAAACTGATGCCGAAGCTGCAAAATATCAAAAAAGTTCTTGTTATCGGTTCCGGCCCGATCATTATCGGCCAGGCTGCCGAGTTTGACTATGCCGGTACACAGGCCTGCCGTTCTTTGAAAGAAGAAGGACTGGAAGTAGTACTTGTCAACAGCAACCCGGCTACGATCATGACGGACGTGCATATTGCCGACCGTGTTTATATCGAGCCTGTTAATGTTGAATTTTTGGAAAGCGTTATCAAACGCGAGCGTCCTGATTCCCTGCTGGCCACTCTGGGCGGGCAGGTCGGTTTGAACCTCGCTATCGATCTGGAAGAAAAAGGTATCCTGCGCGAATATAATGTGCAGCTTTTGGGTACTCAGATCTACAGCATCAAGAGAGCGGAAGACCGTGAGCTGTTTAAAGAAACTATGGAAAAAATCAATCAGCCGATTCCGGAAAGCGCTATCGTTGAGACCATGGCGGCTGCCAAAGAATTTGCCCGTAAGGTCGGCTTCCCGCTGATCGTCCGCCCGGCATATACTTTGGGCGGTACCGGCGGCGGTATCGCTGAAAGCGAAGATGAGCTGGATGAAATCGTTAATAAAGGCCTGAAATATAGTCTGATCGGTCAGGCGTTGATCGAACGCAGCGTAGCAGGCTGGAAAGAGATCGAATTTGAAGTTCTGCGTGATGCCGCCGATAACTGCATCACTGTCTGCTCAATGGAAAACCTTGATCCTGTAGGCGTACATACCGGCGATTCCATCGTTGTCGCTCCGGCACAGACTCTGAGCGATCGTGAAGTACAGCTGCTGCGTCAGGCTTCCATTGATATCGTCCGCGAACTGGGAGTGCGCGGCGGTTGTAACGTACAGCTGGCGCTGGACCCTAATTCCGAACGCTATTATGTTATCGAAGTGAATCCGCGTGTCAGCCGTTCTTCGGCGCTGGCCTCCAAAGCGACCGGTTATCCGATCGCCAAGGTTTCCAGTAAGATCGCGATCGGCTACAATCTGGATGAGATCCAGAACGCTGTAACTAAAAAGACAACAGCCTGCTTTGAACCTTCTATCGACTATGTCGTACTGAAATTCCCGCGCTGGCCTTTCGATAAATTTGTTACTGCCGACCGTACTTTGGGTACCCAAATGAAGGCTACAGGCGAGGTTATGGCTATTGAACGCAATCTGGAAGCCGCAATGCTCAAAGCGATCCGGTCTCTGGAAATAGGCCTGACTCATCTGGAAATGCCGGAGTTGAAAGCCCTGAATGACGAAGAGATCCGTGCGCGTATCTCCAAAATAGATGACGAACGTATCTTTGTACTTGCCGAAGCGCTGCGCCGTGGTATTACTCTGGAAGAGATCCATACGATAACCATGATCGACAGATGGTTCCTGCAGAAAATACTGAACATCGTCAAGATGGAAACTGTTTTGAAAACTGAGCCGATGACGCAGGAGATCATGCGCAAAGCTAAACGCATGGGCTTTGCTGACGTGGTTATTGGCGAATACATTGGCAAACCGATGATGGAAGTACGCGCTATGCGTAAAGAGTGGGGCATTATCCCGACCTATAAAATGGTTGATACCTGTGCCGCCGAGTTTGAAGCGGAAACTCCATACTACTATTCCACCTACGCTGTGGAAGATGAAGTACGGGTCAGCGACAAAAAGAAGGTTGCCGTTTTGGGCAGCGGCCCGATCCGTATCGGGCAGGGCGTAGAATTTGACTATTGTTCAGTACATTCCGTCTGGGCGCTGAAAGAATTGGGTTATGAAACTATCATCATCAACAATAACCCGGAAACGGTAAGTACCGACTTTGATACTTCTGACCGTCTGTATTTTGAACCGCTGACAGTAGAAGATGTTTTGAATATCCTTGATAAAGAGCAGCCGGAAGGCGTTATCGTGCAGTTCGGCGGCCAGACAGCTATCAATCTGGCAGGTCCTTTGGCTGAAGCCGGCGTTAAAATACTTGGCTCCAGTGTCGACAGTATCGATCGGGCGGAAGACAGAGAACGCTTTGAGCAGCTGCTGACAGACTGCAACATCCCGCGCCCGAAAGGACATACCGTTTTTGATACGCCAGGCGCTTTAAAAGCTGCCGCTGATGTAGGCTATCCGGTCATGGTGCGTCCGTCTTATGTTTTAGGCGGCCGGGCAATGGAAATCGTTTATAACGATGAAGAACTGAAACACTATATGTCCAGCGCTGTTAAAGCTTCCCGCGAGCATCCTGTCCTGGTCGATCATTACCTGCAGGGTACAGAGGTCGAAGTCGACGCTATCTGCGATGGTACCGAAGTTCTGATCCCCGGCATTATGGAGCATATCGAACGTGCCGGCGTACATTCAGGCGACTCTATTGCCGTCTATCCGCCGCGCAATCTGTCCGAGTCTGTTATCAAAACGATCATTGAGTATACAAATAAAATGGCTCTGGGCCTGGAAGTAAAGGGCATGATCAATATCCAGTATATCGTGCGCAATAACGAGGTTTATGTTATCGAGGTAAATCCTCGTTCTTCCCGTACCGTGCCTTTCCTCAGTAAAGTTACGAATATCCCGATGATCAACGTGGCTACGAAGGCCGCTATGGGCCATTCACTGCGTGAACAGGGCTACAAGCCGGGACTGGGCTTCTTCCCTGATTATTATGCAGTCAAAGCGCCGGTGTTCTCTTTCAACAAGATGAGCAACGTCGATATTACTTTAGGGCCTGAGATGAAATCGACAGGCGAAGTAATGTGCGTTGACTATCAGTATTCCCGCGCTTTGTATAAAGCCTGCATCGCTTCCGGCATCAATGTGCCGCATGAAGGCGCGATCCTGATCACTGTTGCCGATATGGATAAACCTGAAGCGGCAGAGATCGCAGCCGGGTTTGCCGACCTGGGTTATGAGATCATGGCTACCGGCGGTACGGCTGAATATCTGCAGGAAAAAGGCGTTAAGGTGACTGTAGCCACCAAAGTCAGCGAAGGCAGCCCCAATATCCTTGACGACATCAAAGAAGGCCGCATCAGCATGGTTATCAACACTACTAATCACGGTCGCGATGCCGAACGTGACGGCTTTAAAATCAGACGTTCTACAGTCGAGCATGCTATTGCCTGCCTGACTTCCATGGATACAGCACGCGAATTGCAGCATGTTATGTCGGCTATGCGCCGTCGCCGCGTGGTCAGTATCGTTGCGCTGCAGGATTTAGCCTGGGAGGGATAAGCCCGTGCCAAAAACTATTACGAACGCCACTGTTATTGGTCAGCGTGTTTTGAACGCTACTACGAAATTGATAGAAGTTTATGCTCCTGCGATCGCCCAAACGGCGGTCCCGGGGCAATTTGTGAACGTGCAGGTCTGCAAAAATACTGCGCCGCTGCTGCGCCGTCCTTTTGGTGTGGCCGGAGTAAATGCTGACAACGGCACTTTTACGATGATTTACCGCATTATTGGTGAAGCTACGCATATTCTGGCCGAAGTATGCAGCGGTGACAAGCTGAGTATCGTAGGCCCCTTGGGGCATGGCTTTGCCATGGAGGCTGAACGCCCGCTGCTGGTTGGCGGCGGTCTGGGACTGGCGCCGCTGCTGTATTTGGCAGAAGGCTTCTGCGCGCAGCAAAAGCCCATAGAAATCTTGATCGGCGGACGCTGTGAAGAAGAACTGTTCTGGACGGAGCTATATGAAGACATCTGCCAGAATATCCATATTACAACGGATGATGGCAGCTGCGGTACTAAAGGGACAGTCATTGCGCTGCTGCCGCAGCTTTTAGACAGCGGCAAATATGACTGCATCTATGTCTGCGGCCCTGTACCCATGATGAAAGCTGTGGCTGAAGTGGCTGCCGCTAAAAAGATCAAATGCCAGGTATCACTGGAAAAATATATGGCCTGCGGCCTGGGGGCCTGCCTGTCCTGCTCGTGCAGCGGTATTGGCAAGCGGCTCAAGGTTTGTACCGACGGCCCGGTATTTTGGGCCGAGGAGGTGGGCGAATGGTAAAAGCATTGTATGACGGCCGTTTGGCGACTAATATCGCTGGTTTAAAAATGAAAACGCCGATCACGACTGCTTCCGGTACTTTTGGTTTCGGCCTTGAATTTACTGATTTTCTTGATCTGGAAAAAGTGGGCGCCGTCACGGTCAAGGGTACCTCTCTGGAACCACAGCCCGGTAATAAAGGTCAGCGTGCTGTCGAAACTCCTTCGGGAATGCTCAACAGTATCGGGCTCGAAAATCCCGGCGTTGATTATTTTCTGGAAACGACCTTACCGCAGCTGCGCCAGTATGACGTACCGGTGATCGTGAATATTTATGCCCACTCCTATGAGGATTACGGCAAAGTTGCCAAAAAACTGGACGTAGACGGCGTTGACGCTTTGGAAATCAATATTTCCTGCCCTAACGTCAAAGAAGGCGGCCTTGTTTTCGGTACCTGTCCCGACAGTGCTGCCGAAGTCGTGCAAGCGGTAAAAGGCAACACTTCCAAAATGGTGATCACCAAGCTTTCGCCAAATGTTACCGATATCGTGGCTATGGCGCAGGCTGTCGAAGCGGCTGGAACTGATGCCATTTCCCTGATCAATACCCTGATAGGGATGAAGATCGATATTGACAGGCAGAAACCTGTCTTGGGCAATGTTATCGGCGGTCTCAGCGGCCCGGCAGTACGTCCTGTCGCAGTGCGGATGTGCTATCAGGTGGCGCAGAACGTGCGTGTGCCAATCATCGGCATGGGCGGCATTATGACGGCGGAAGATGCGATAGAATTTTTCCTGGCTGGTGCCAGTGCCGTCGCTGTCGGTACAGCCAATTTTACTGATCCCTGTATTGCAGAAACTATTGCGCATGGAATTTTGGAATACATGGACAGACATGGTATCAAAAAACTTAAAGATATGATCGGCCTGGCGCTGCCGGAAGGTAAGATCAACTTGAAACGCGCCGTAAAACGTTAAGGGGGTGCAGGATGAACCACGATGATCGTTTGATCGTAGCTTTGGATTTCCCCACGATGGAGCAGGCTAAGGCCCTTGTTTTAGAGCTTGGTGACAGTGTCAGCCACTACAAAGTAGGGATGGAGCTTTATTATGCAGCAGGAAGCGAAATGATCCGCTTTTTAAAGGGACACAACAAGCAGGTGTTTCTTGACTTGAAATTGCAGGATATCCCCAATACTGTTGCCGGCGCTCTAGCAGTGCTTACAGGCTTGGGTGCTGATATGATGAACGTGCACGCCGTAGGCGGCAAAAAAATGATGCAGGCGGCAGTAAAAGCTGTGCATGAAGCTGCGGAAAAACTTGGCCGTCCGGCTCCCAAACTCATCGCCGTTACTATTTTGACCAGTATGGACGATGAACAGTTTGGCGATCTCAACTATAAAAATACTATTGCCGAGCAGGTCATTGCTTTGGCAAAACTGGCTCAGGAAGCCGGCATGGACGGCGTTGTTGCTTCGCCGCAGGAAGCTGCCGCGATCCGCAAAGCCTGCGGACCGGAATTTTTGATCGTTACCCCGGGCGTTCGTCCGGCGGGTGCTTCTATCGACGATCAAAGCCGTATTGCTACTCCGGCCGGTGCGTTTAAAAATGGTTCCAGCCATATCGTAGTGGGGCGGCCGATTACGAAAGCGGAAGATAAAATTGCTGCGGCTCAAAGTATCGCGGCAGAAATCAGAGGTGTTTGACATGTTGCAGGAAAAAGAAGTAATGCAGCTTTTAGAAGAAACCGAAGCCGTACTGCACGGACATTTTTTACTGACCAGCGGGCTGCACAGCCCCATGTATGTAGAAAAATTCAACGTGCTGCAGCATCCTAAATATACGGAAAAGCTTTGTCAGGAACTGGCAGAACGTTATGCTGCCGACAATGTAGAGCTGGTTATCGGACCGATGACAGGCGGCATTTTGCTGGCGCATGAAGTAGGTAAAGCACTGGATACCCGCGCTATTTTTACTGAACGTGAAAACGGTAAAATGACTTTGAAACGCGGTTTTGAGATTCCCAAAGGCACGCGCGTGCTGATCGTCGAAGATATTGTTACGACAGGCGGCAGTGTAATGGAAGTATTGGACGTTGTTAAGGAACACGGCGGGGTACCGGTAGGCATCGGCCTTCTGGTCGACCGCAGCGGCGGCAAGGTGGATTTCGGTATTCGTACTGAAGCTTTGCTGCATCTTGACGTACCGACGTTCAAAGAAGAGGAATGTCCTCTTTGCAAAGAAGGTAAGCCTTTCACTAAACGCGGGCGTACCGGTAAATAACAGAAGCGTTGACGGATTGATTATCAGGGCCGATTGCTGATCAGGCGATCGGTCTTTCTTTTTATGTGATTTTTGTTATAATAAAGATTGTGTGAAAGGGGTGGGAAAATGCATGTCGTGATCAGAGATCATATTTTAGAAGGAGAGAATATCGAGGAACTGGCAGCCTGTTTGCTGAGATGGATGCCGCCTTTAGTGCCGTGGATGCTTGACCTGCAAAACGAAGTAAAAGCGCAGGCAGGTGAGCATGGCAGTGAAGGGAAGGCTTTAGTCGCCGTTATTAAAGGCGACCCGGAGAAATATAAAATAGATTATCAAAGTAAGGACAGTCCTTTTTTGGAAGGATAAAATAAAAGGCAGCCAGGTCAAATTACCGGCTGCCTTTTGTGTTACCTCATATATGAATAAAAATAAAAAAGCTGCAGACATAGTCTGCAGCTTACGTTTGCGTGGCAGGGGCAGTAGGAATCGAACCCACAACCAACGGTTTTGGAGACCGCTACTCTACCAGTTGAGCTATACCCCTAAAATGGAGCGGAAAACGAGATTCGAACTCGCGACCCCCTCCTTGGCAAGGAGGTGCTCTACCACTGAGCTATTTCCGCAAATGGCGACCCGGATGGGACTCGAACCCACGACCTCCGCCGTGACAGGGCGGCATTCTAACCAACTGAACCACCGGGCCATTTGTCAGTAGTCCTGACAGATATAAATAATACCATAAAACCATGAATGATGCAAGGCTTTTCTGCAAATTTACTAAATTACTTTTAGCGGCTTTGCAAAATAACCGTTTTAGCGTATAATCATAAGTAACATCAGCGATAGTACTGTTTCGCTGAATAATAATCAAAAGTAATAAGGAGGATGTATCATGCTCAAAACCCCAGATTGGGCTGAAGGAGCCAAATATCTGCGTGAACATGCGCCTGAGCTGATCCCGTTGATCGATAGGTTTCCTGTATGTGTATTGAAGCCGGAGCCGCAGGAGAAATATTTCGGGACCTTGGTCACAGGTATCGTTTCGCAGCAGCTGCCGCCGGATGTAAGTATGCAATTACTGGAAAAATTAGGAAAGTTTTTGGGCACGCCGCTGCAAGCGCAGGCCGTATTGGATGTTTCTATTGAAGACTTATGCGAACAGGGACTGGTAAAACAAAAAGCCGAGTACCTGAAAAGCTTTGCTGAGGCAGTTGTCGCAGGAAAGGTAACTATAGAAAAATTTTCTGAAATGACTGATGCTGAAATCACCAAACAGCTTGTCCAGATTCGCGGTTTGGGGCAGTGGACTATTGAAATGTTTCTGTTACTTGCCTTATGCCGTACAGACGTAGTGCCATCAGCAGATTTTATCTTTAAGAAAGAATTGAAAGAACTTAAGGGATTAAGTGATATTCCAAAACGCGGGCAAATAAGCACGCTTACAGAAACATGGCGACCCTGGCGTTCTTTAGGCGTCTGGTATTTGTGGCAGGAAGCCGCATTTAAGGAACAAAATAAAAAAGCAAAATAAAAAACAGACCGTTTATACGGTCTGTTTTTTTGTTATGAATGTAGATTACCAAGCAGCTTCTGCAAATCACATACCTGCTGAGAGTTGCGTTTTTGAGAATAAAATTTTAAAAACTTTTGAGCAATAACCGATAACGGACGGTCTTTAACCTTGACAATGGTTTTAAAAAGATCAATGTTGGTATCAGATATTTTTTTTGTTACCAGATCAGGTCCCAAAAACTCTCCGGGTTCGATAGGCACTACAGCAACAGCGGTTCTTTCGTAAGCCCACTGTAAAGTGGTGTTGCGAGTGGTGTTGATACTTAGTATTTGCGGAGAGAGAGAAGCTTCAGCACAGCATTTTTTCAGCAGGTCACAGCAACCGGCAGAAACACTCAGCGGCATTTCTGCCAGTTCTTTCAGAGTAATATCAGCTTTAGAATGATCAAGCCATACGGCTTCTTTGTGGAAAACAGCCGATAATTCTTCACGACGTTGGAAAAGCACTTCAAAACTGTCCTCATGAGTAATGGGAACACTTAAAATCCCAAGTTCAGTAATACCATTTAAAAGCTGCTGCGCCTGCTCGGCAATACCGCCTTCATAGATTTCGTAAGTCACCTTTGGATATAATTGACAGAAATCTTTTAATGATGTGCTGATAAACAGGGCAGATCTGGAATTAGCAGCGCTGATACGCAGCGTACCAACGGCGCCGCCTATAATATTATCTATTTCATTGCGCGCCAGATCTTCCAAAGAGCAGATATATTTAGCTTTTTGATAAAGGATCCGTCCTGCTTCCGTCAAAATAAGCTGGCGGCTGCCACGAGTCGTAAGAATAAGCTTGGCCCCAAAAAAATTTTCCAATGTCTTTAACTGTTTGCTAAGTGCAGGCTGTGCAACGTGTACACATTCTGCTGCTCCGGTAAAGCTTCCCGCTTCAATAATAGCCAAAAAATTTCTATAGCTTTCCAATTCCATTTCAATAACCTCCCAATAATAAAAAAACGTCCTGCGCGGACGTAAAGAAAATAAACAAAGTTAATGGTTATGATCTTTTTTACTGTCGCTCGCAGCAAAAGACAAACAATCTGGCTATGCTGACTTTACAGCGGCGGGACCGTGTCATCAAATGACTTTGGCCGGATTGTTTCAGCAATGTTCACTTGTAACTGTCTCTTATTTTAATCACTCCTTTATTCTGTGTCAATATAAAATATTATTTGATCATAAAAATAATTGTTAGTTTTTCCTAAATGTTATAACTTAAATTCCTAATGGATATTTTTATTATTTTAAGCTCTGGGGTATACTTTAGGTGTCTTAAGCAGTAAACACTATCGGTACTTATAAAGAAAATTTTTAAGGAGTGATTTTGATGACAGAAGCAACAATGGCCAACAATTCCGTAAAAATCAATAACGAAGGAGAAGGATTCCTGTTCAGTCATCTGCGTAAACAACGCCAAATGGCAGCCAGGGTTTTCCCACACTGCGGCGAACGCGGATACAGCTTTATCCGTCGCGTACAAGGCTGTGAACTTCCGGCTGAAGCACTTAAGGCTCTCAAAAGAGAATGAGCTGCAGCAGTATTTTAGGAGTGCTGATGAATTACTGCAAGATTTTTGAAAGTGATTTTTATCGAAACTATATCAAGACTATTTTACTGTGATGGATTTTAATAACAATAGTTACTGTACTGGGAAGCTGTTCCTTTATTGAAACAGATCTGAAAATTCAGATCTGTTTCAATTTTTTATCAGGATTTTTACAGTATGCAAATTTAGCATAACTTTGATGAAGAATAGGTATTTTTATTATTTAGGAATTTATTATATACTCTTTTCCAGTGAAAGGTACTCTTAAAAATGGCGAAAAGGAGGATAGCAAAAATGCCGGATGAAGATAAGAAAGAAATATCTAAAATAAAAGAGTTCCTCAAACAAGTTGATAAAAAATACTACCACAGGGCTATTCAAAACCGGCAGGCTGCAGGTAGTGTTTTTCCGCATCGGGGTGAAGACGGAAGATTGTTTTTAAACACGTTTCAATATGTTAATCTGTTTAAAGAAAAATAGGAGGGAAAAGAATGACACCCGCAATCAAATGTTTAATATTATTAGCGATCGTCGCACTTTTATTTGTAACAGAAATGATTCCTCTGGCAATGACAGCAATTGGAGCATCGATTGCCTGCTGCGCTTTAGGGCTTGTTCCTGAAAGCCAGATTTTTTTGGGACTGGCTGATTCGACCGTGGTTCTTTTCGGAGGTATGTTTGTAGTCGGGGCCGCAATGTTTTATACCGGTCTGGCTCAAAAAATTGGCGGCGGCGTTGTCCGGATGTTTGGCAAAGGTGAAAACAGCCTGATGTTTGGTATCATGGTCATCGCCGCACTGATGTCCGCAGTACTTTCCAATACAGGTACTACCGCTTGTCTGATACCTGTAGTTATTGGTATCTGTGCCAATGCCAAAATTTCAGCTTCACGCGAATTGATGCCTTTGGCTTTTGCCGCCGGACTTGGCGGAACGATCACGCTTATTGGTACGCCGCCTAATATTTTGGCTAACGTAGCTTTGAAAGCGGCAGGTATGCCGGAATTGCAATTTGGCTTTTTTGAATACGCCTGGATCGGTATCCCTATTACTATCGCCGGCATCGTTTATATGATGTTTATCGGCAAATATCTGCTGCCGAAAGAAAGCAGTAACCTGAATCTTGAAATCGATGAAGAAATTTTAGAAAATGAAACGAGCACTAAAAAGCAGATTATCTGTGGGATCATTATGATCGGTGTTATCGGCAGTATGGCGACAGGCGTCGTGCCGTTGGAAATCGCTGCAGTTGTAGGCGCAGTTGTTGCGGTGCTCACAGGTTGCCTTACAGAAAAGCAAGCCTATAATTCCATCGACTGGGTCACGATCTTTCTTTTTGCTGGAATGATTCCTGTAGCAACGGCCATGAATACCAGCGGCGCTGGCAAACTGATTGCTGAAGCCACAGTAAAAATGCTGGGCGGTGATCCTTCACCGTATGTAGTAACTGCAGTTTTGTTTGCGCTTGCGGTTTTACTTACGCAGTTTATGTCTAATACAGCCTCTAAAGCCTTATTATGCCCGGTAGGTATTGCACTTTCTGCGCAAATGGGTGCATCGCCCAAAGCGGTACTCATGGCCATTTTGATCGCCTCCTCCTGTGCATTTGCTTCTCCGGTAGGAACGCCGCCCAATACTTTAGTCCTGGGCCCCGGCGGTTATAAATTTATGGATTATTTAAAAGCAGGCACTGGACTGGTAGCAGTGTGCCTTATAGTGTCTATTATCGTTATTCCTGTCGTCTGGCCGTTTTTCCCAGCCAGCGCATAATTTACTAAATCTTATCCTTCAAAAATAGATTATAATACCTTCTCCTTTTTGGATCAGACGTTTATGTTTTGAGACATGGCATAAACAGCTTTGATCCAGGCTCCCGCATAATATAGTCGGGAGCATTTTTTTTGCAAAAAATTTGAAATCAATATGAAGAAAACATGCTACAATATAAATAGTAAAAACTATCAGTACATCGCTTTCAATAACTAAAAAATTAAACAAAAAAATAATTTAGTTCTTTTGTAATTAAACTAAATGGAACAACTAAAATAAAAGTGCTAAATTAAGAATCATAAAATATTGAAAGGACTGATCACAATGCAAACAAAAAAGATCCTGGCTAAAACTGCAATAGTCCTAAGCCTGTGCGCTTTCTGCGGCAGTGTATTTGCAGCCCCAGCAGCCAAAACTCTTACAAAGAATGAAGAACTTTATCCTCAAGGCTGGTCGGTAGGCGATCAGATAAAATTTAAAAAAGGCACGACAGCCAGCCTGAATGATAATGGAGCCGTTGTCAGTGGTGTGCTGGCAAGCGATACATATCTGCGGCCGCAGGGCTGGCAGCGTATCATTAACGATTACTATTTTGTTTCAGCCTATACCAATCGCAGCCCGTTTTTCCCGCGTTATTACCGTTATTGGAACAACAACAGCACCTATAACATAGCGTTATCCAGTTATGGACATATTCGTTATAAAGGCGGCACAGCTGTAACCTTCAGCGAGCAGGGCACAGTTCTCAACGGCACTATTGCCGACGAAACAACAATTGGACTTGGAGAGAACGAGTATGGCTTTGTAGCATTTAAAAGCGGTACAGCTCTGGATTTCTATGATAATGGCGCAGTAAAGATGGGCACACTGGCAGAAGATACCAAACTGCGGCCGGTAGGTTGGCAAAATAATGCCATTGACATGGAAAATGCCGGTTTTGTAGAATTTAAAGCTAAGAGTACAGTCAGCTTAACACCTGCTGGTGAAGTAACCAGCTGCACGACTAAAGAAGCTTTAAAGTGGAAAAATAATGGCCTTGAAATAGAATTGCCGGCGAATACAGTTATCAACTTCAGCGAACAGGGTGCTGTAGCCGTAACCGAATAAAGTAAAAAAATAAAGCAGAACTTTCAAAGTTCTGCTTTATTTTTTTACCTGTATTGATAATTTATTTAAATAACTGCCGTTATCATCAGTGACCCAATGATTTCTGATCGAAGTCATGTAAATATCACTGACAGCCTGTAAATTGTTTTCCTGTAGATATCTATATAACTGATCAATATAAGGTTTGCCATACGAGCAATAAATACCTTTAAAGTAAATTGTGGCATATAATCCTGCAGGTTTAAGGAAAAAATAAGGTAAGTCAAAAGGCTGTGTAAAGGATTGATAAAAATATTTAGTATACGGACGTTCACAAGCCAGAAAAGAATTTTTATCAAGTATATAACCAGAAACGTGATTATTAAAAGTTATATAATCTGATAAAGTTAATAAATGTTTAGCGGAAATTTTTGTTCTGATTTTTAAATCAGCATTCTGTGGCACCGGATCACTTAGACAAAGATAATCTTCCTCTTCATTTATCAAAGTTATTATTTCCAGAGGAAAAGTTTCGGTATTTTCCAAAAAACATATTCTCTCGCTGAGTTCATTACGCATTTTTTGAAGATCAGATAAAATCTGATCTAATATATTGGCACGTCTTGTAAGTAAATTTTTGTAATTAGAGGTGGATTTATGCTTAAGATATTCCGCTATTTCAGGTAATGATACATCTAATTTACGTAATGCCAAAATGATTTCTAAAGAAAAAAACTGCCTTCTCGAATAATAACGATAACCGTTAGCATCGATAAATTCCGGTGTGATCAAACCAAGCCTGTCATAAAAAAGCAAAGTTTTTCTGTGGATTTTACATAAAGAAGCCAGCTCACCGGTCGTAAATAATTTTTTTTTATTTTTCTCCATAAATTTTCACCAACCTCTTGACTGTCTAATGACTATACATAGTATTATATCACACATAGTAGAAAAATAAATTTGATATTTGATACTGGTAATGTATAATAAATAAAAGTTAGTGAGAATCTAACACGGTCCCGCCGCTGTATTAGCAGTAAAATACTGCTTAAGTCAGCTTTTACCAGTAACTCTATTTCTGCGAGAGACAGTATAGGGGAGAACAGGCACGAATTTAGCCTCTATTCCTCCTTATCTGTTTTTTGGAAAAGGGGGCTTTTCTATTTTTTAACACTTTTAAAGCAAGGTGAAAGTAAATTGAAAATTGAAAGGAAGTTGAATTTGATGAAGAAAAGCTTGAACAAAAGCGCGCTTATGGCAGCACTGATAACTGGTAGTGTCATCTGGGGGGGCACAGCAGTACATGCAGAAGAACCGGAACAGATTTTTACTCTGGATCCAATGGTTGTAACTGCTACCAGAACTGAAAAAAGAGATTTAGATGTACCTGCTACGACAAGTGTTTATACAAGTAAACAATTGGAAGATACAGGTGCGACAACAGTTGAAGGTGCTTTAAAATATGCTGCCGGTATTGTCTATAAATCAGAAACTGCAGGAGATGGCGGCGGTGAATTTTTAATTAGAGGAAAACGGCGTGGAACTATGGTGTTAGTTGATGGTGTGCCATTAAATGTCAGAACCGGTTATTATGATCTTGACAGAATAAATATTGCAGATGTAGAGCGTATTGAAATAGTACGTGGTGGTGGTGCCGTGCTTTATGGCAGTGATGCAACTGGTGGTGTTATAAACATTATTACAAAAAATAAAAGAACTAATAGTATCTCAGCAACAGTAGGTAATTATGGAGTACAAAAATATGCGACATCTTTACAAGCAGGTAAATTAGGGATTGGTGCCAACTGGAATAAAAAAGGTAATATATACCATACTTCAGAAGGTGATAAATATTTTAATTTTTTAGGCGGTGAAAAAACTATCCTGTCTATGAATTATAAATTTGATGATGCGTGGAGAGTTACTGCCGATTACAATAATTATGATTATAAAAGAAGCTATAATCAAACAAGTACTGGCTTGCCAACTGATAAAAGATTCTTAGATAAAGAAGAATATAAATTTGTACTAAGTTATCATAAAGACGGCTGGAATGCTAATGCTTTTTATCATAAATCCAGTTCTGATACCAAATATCATTATTGGAAAAATAATATAATTTTTAAAGATGCATATTTCTACGGAAATGATGATAAGGTAATGGGCTTAGATGTAACGAAAGAATTTGAAACTAAAAATGATACAGTACTTGTTGGGGTAAAAATGTACAACGAAGGCTATAATTATTATAACTTCTATGATCCTGCCTATAAAAAACAACCGAAACTAGAGTATGACTATGACAGAAATGTATATTCTTTTTTTGCACAGGTAGATCATAAATTTGATAAAAAAAATAATCTGATCCTTGGAGCGAGAGAAACATGGACAGGCAGTAGTCCAGATGGTACTAATTACAGTGAATTTACTCCACAGATTCAGTATTTACATAAAATGACAGACGATTTAAGTGCTTATGCCAGTGTAGGTAAATCTTTTACACTGCCAACATTGACTGATATGTATGGTAAAGATCAGATAATAAAAAATACACAAATCAGACCGGAAGTTGGTATGCATTATGAAACTGGTTTAAAATATATTTCTGGTATTCATTCCTGGAAGTTAGCGCTGTTTAAAAGTGATGTAAAAGATTTTATTACTGGTGCTACTGTCGCAGCAACAGGAGAAACATATGCAGTCAATGAGGATACAAAAAACATGGGAATTGAAATTAATTGTGAAGTAACTGGTAAAAATGGATTCAGTAGTAATTGGGGCGTATCTTACAGTAATCCTAAATATAAATCTGCAGATGAAGATGATGGTAAGTGGAAAAGAAATTATGGTAGATGGTTGTTGAACGGCGGACTAAATTATCAGCAGGATAAATTTAATGTAAGTCTAAATGGAAGTTTTATGGCAGATCGTGTTTTGCAAAAATATCAAGAGAAGATTAAACCTTATTTCTACACAAGCTTACATGCCGCCTATAGACCTGTAAAAAATCATGAAATTTTCTTAAATGTCGATAATTTATTAAATAGACGAGATATTACTTCCCATGTATCTTCCAGGTATATTTCTTTAGGTAGAAACTTTGAAATCGGTTATAAAATTTTATTTTAAAAATCAATAAAAATTTTTGACAGGAGAACAGAATGCGCAGTTTTATTTTAGCAATAATCATGATACTAGCGGTAACAGGCTGCAGCTTTGAAAAACCAAACACTGTTATTGAAAACACGGCAGTTCAAACTCAGTATCAGGTAACTGACGACAAAGGGAATATTCTGCATTTTAGCGAATCCCCTAAACGAATCTATGCCACAACGCTCAGTCTTGAAGAAATACTCACAGATATGGTTCCTTTAAAACGCATTGCAGCAATCTCGGAACCAGCTGCTGATCCTAAAACATCATTGATTATCGATAAAGCTGCGCAGATTCCCCTGAAACTTCCGCAAAAAGTAAGCGTAGAACAAATTCTTGCCCTTAAACCCGACCTTGTGATCGTGCAGGAAAACTCAAACACAGCATTTATCCAAGCCTTAAAAGATGTGGGGCTAAAGGTATATATAACCAAAGTGCCTACCACGCTGGACATGGTACGTCAAAGAATAATTAATTTATCGGTGGCTGTAAATGAACAGCAGCAGGGAAACAGAATAATTGACGAATTGGATCATAAAACAAAGCTTGTAAAAGACGTGATCGGTGCAATACCGGCAGAAGAAAAAAAGATATTGATGGGGTATTCGCTGCTGGGGGTTTTTGGAAGTGCAGAAGGTCTGTTCAACGACATCTGTATCAATGCCGGCGTAATCAACGGCGCTGCCGTAGCGGGCCTTGTTCGTGGTGAACATCTAAGCAAAGAAAAAATAGTAGAAGTCAACCCTGACGTTTTGATGTTTCCAGATTACAGTTCGACCCAGGAAGGCGATACCGTACTTTTTAGAAAAGAAGTTTTAAAAGACCCGGCACTGCAGAGCATCAAAGCAATCAAAAATAATAATGTCATTATCATAAAAGATCGCTACAGATATGCGGCTTCGCAATATATAGGTGACGGTATCTTAGACATAGCTCAAAAAACATATCCAGAATATTTTGCAAAAATTGGATCGATAAAGCAGGCAAAACAGATATGATAAAGAAAACAAATCGTAAAAAAGTTATTCATTGTAACTTAAGTGACATCTATATGTCGGTTGCCTTTAATAAAGGAATAGTAGTCGTACTGCATGCACCTAAGTCGTGCTCGCACATAGTGTACAACGCTCTGCTTGAAAGCAGGCGAAGAATAAGACTTAGATATAAAAAGAAATTACCACCAAATTATGATAACCTTTTTATTACAGGAATCACAGATAGAGAAGCTATTTTTGGCGGAGAAAAACTGCTGCAAAATAGTTTGGCTGAGATAATCAAAGCTAAGAACCCTGAATGCCTGGTAGTTTTATCAGGTTGTGCTGCTGGTGTCATAGGTGATGATATTCAAGCGATATGCGCAAAGACAGAAGCGAATTTTAAAATACCCGTAATACATATTCCCGGAGCCGGTTTTATGAGTAATCAGCAGCAGGAAGGGCTTTTGCTTACAACAAAGTATTTTCTGGAAAAATTTATGACTTCTTCTGCTATTAAAAATAGTAAAAGTGCAGTTATTTTTGGTATTAACAAGTTCTATTTAATGACAGAAGACATAGAAGAAATAAGAAGAATGTACCATTATTTTGGCATTGATGATATTATGCTGCCGCCATGCGGGATGACGATAAAAGAGATGCAGGAACTTAGCAGTGCCAGTGTAGTTGGCGTGAACTCTATTATTGACAGTAAATTAAATGAATATAAATATTTTGCTGCCGGTTTTGCCCAAAAACTGCAGATTCCGTTCATTGAAAAACGTCTGCCATTGACGATTACGGAAACGCTGGCTTATTTACAAGAACTGGGAGCTAAACTCAATCAAAAAGAACTTGCGGATCAAGCCATTTTATGCGAAACAAAACGCTGGCAGAGTAAAATAACTGAATTACGAAGCTATTTAAATGGCAAAAGCTGCGTGCTTGCTATCAGCCACTCTATAAAATTTTGGAATCTGCTGGAATTTATTGCATTATTGCAGGAAGCTGGTATACAACTAAAACATGTAATTTTACTAAACGAACTCACCGCAAAAGAAAAATCTGAATACGTAGATTTCATATCAAAAAACAATTTGCAGTTAAAAATAGATCACGAAAACTATCCTTTGCCAATAGATGCAGAAAAAGATATAATCATTACAAGTGACTATCGTGAAACATTTAAACATCAATATTGCATAAAAAGAAAACGAATTGGTATCGGCGGCAGTATAAGATTTTTGGAAAAATTATATCTGTTATTTAAGGAAAACAGGAGTCTTATCCATGAATAATTTGAATAAATTTCGCCCATGTACAGGATATTGCCAAATGATTGGAGCAGCCGCAGCAATATTAAGCGTTAAAAATACAAGCGTTATCCTTAACAGCCCCAGATGGTGCGCAGTAATAGGCGAACGCGAACTTACAAATGCAGTAAAAAACTATGAAACAAGGCTCTTCTGTTCAGAAGCAAGGCAAAAAGATATTTTATATGGAGTTGAAGAATCATTATCAGCCAGCCTGGCAGAAGTATTAAACGTAAACAATCCAAGCTTACTTGCAGTTTTAACCAGTTGTTCCATGAGCCTTATCGGTGACGATATAGAAGGGATTTGCAAAAAAAATAATGTAACTTGCCCTATTCTGGCCATAGAAACAGGTGGATTTACAGGAGCTTTTGCAAATGGCTATCAAAAAGCGCTATTGGAGCTTCTCAAAAAAAGTACTTTTAAAGTTTCTACAAGCAGACAAAAAAATAAAGTCAACCTTTTGGGAATCTGTACATGCTTTCCACATTGGCAGGGAGATTTAGCAGAAATAAAAAGACTTCTCTCAGCAGCAGGTTACGAAATAGGTATTGTACTAGGTGAAGATCAGCTGGAACTGGCAGAACTGGAAAAACTATCAGAAGCTGCACTGAATATAGTACTGACACCAGAAATGGGCAGCTTGATCGCCGAAAGTATTTATGAACAAACAGGGCAGCGATATATTATAGCTCCCTGGCCATATGGCTTTACAAATACTGTTGCATGGCTGCAGGCTGTAGGTGAAGCATTACAACAGCCACCAAAATTAAAAGCTGTTAACAGCGAGATAGAAATAGCTGCAAAGGATATTTTTGATGAATGCTGCCTGGTAAAACATAACTATTTAGAATACAGATTACAACGCATAATTACAACAGCACCCTGCTCAATAGCCGATAGTATACTTAGGGGAATACAAAACAGTGAATGTGAACTTTTGCTGGCTGAGGAATTTTATTTAAAAAGAAGTATACAGGAAAATGACAGCTGTAGTAATAAATATCGCTATTGGGACGAAAGTATGGTATTGGAGCAATTAAAACCTGATAATTACCAGCTGTTTTTAGGCAGTGAAAGAGAACGAATGGCAATTGGCGATTTTGACAAAACTTTATATTTAAACTTTTCCATGCCATCCTGTAAAATAAAATCAAAAAACATCTTTTTTGCCGGTATAAGAGGCTGGCAAAATTTTATGCAGCTGCTTATCGATCAGATCAATACGCTAGAATATATAAATAACAACAAAAAATAAAAAATGGCAGGGCACTTATAGGCCCTGCCATTAACATATATACTCCTTAAATATCAAGCCCCGCAAGATAACTGCCAACCCTGTCGTGAAGCTTTTGCGCTACCTGATCGCGAACGATGCTGTAAACGTCGGGATTAAGAGTGATAGTGTTTGTGCCTGCGAACAGCTTAAAATCAGAAGTTGAAAAATCAATAAACAAAATCTGCTTAAAATTCTTTTTTGTCTCCAGATAAAGCGCTGCAAAATCATACTCTATCAGACTGTTCTTTTGCGTGCAGACACCAAGACTGATATTACCCATTTGGTCAGAACACGTATTAAATTTAAACAGAGTGAGCTTAGAATCATTTTCGGGCAAATTTTTTAAAGCATTGATCGTTGCCTGCGCTAAAAGCAAGGCGTTGTTTTGCAGCAGGCCGTTGATGATTTCTAAAATAGCCTTGTCGGCCGTAAAGCTTTTACCATGTATTTTATATTGCCAGAAAGCCGTATTCTGGCTTACCCAGCCTAAATTCAGCAGAACCTCTGAAAATTTATTGTACCAGCCTTTCACGTCATAACGGCCGTGTTCATCTTTTGGATAAGCTTTATCTGCCGCTAATTGAGCCAATAAAGTTGAATTCAAAACATCGCTTTTTTGCTGCTCGTTCAAATCGGCGGCAAAGCTTTGCAGCATTCTGTTGTTGATACAGGCAGCAGAATCAATAGCCTCTTTCGCATCAGAAGAACGCCTCGAATCAAATGCAGGCAAATCTAATGCCTCTATATAATGACGAGAAGCCCTTAAGAATGCGTCTTTAAAAATAGAATCACTGACAAAATCAGGCATAAACAAACCTCCTTTTAATTAAAAATAGAAAACTTAATCTAATACAACTAATTATAAAATACTGCCAATCAGATGAAAAGTCAATCAAATAATATAATAATATAAATAGCAATGATTATTGACTGATGACTGCAAACCGTTTATAATAATCTACATGTGCAAGCAGACAAAATATAGTAGTATATTTTAAGGAAACAGGCAACGATACAAATGCAGAACAATAAACAGATCAGTCCGGAAAATATCCTGCATATTACAAGCGGGGAAATAACTGCAAATCAGCTTAAAAAGCAACTCCCACAGGACGATATATTGCCTTTTAACGAAGCGATGTGCGAAGGTGAAACCTGCGCAGAAATATTTTCAGACGCATTTTATCGTTTAAGAGCTGCTGCCTATGAAGTTCCTTTACAGGAATATCTGCAGAAATCTCCAGGTAACTTTCTGCAAAGCTGCTTGAAGAATTATGATACTCTACATTTGTATTTTGACTATGATATGTTCTGCGCAGTAAATGTAATAACATTGCTTGCCTTTTTAGAACAGGCAGAATATCCGGGGCAGATAAAATTTCAGCTGTTGGAAGCTGATGGGACAGTTAAAGTCCTTGATACGTTGCCTGTGATTTTGGGAAATTATAAAAAATGCTATACCAAAGTCCTGCTTGACCGTCAGCGGTTTGTGACTGGCAATGAACTTTTGGACAAAGGGATAGCGCTGTATCTTGATTATAAGAAAAAGAATAATCGGATTACCAGGTATATCGCAGCTCATGGCTCAGCAGAACAAATGCAGCTGGTGCAGGAGCTGTTGCTGAAGTTTGCTGATTACGGCCTGACGGATATGGCGGCGGCTAAATTTATTGCGGCAGTTCGGGATAAAAAACGGTAATAATAAATTTATTATAAACAAAAATTAAGGAGTGTTGGAAACGATGAAAAAACAAATTATGACCTTTATTTTGACGATTGTCATGGCACTGGGCATTTGCGGCGCTGTATCAGCCGCCGAAGCCGGAAATATGGTAGGTTACGTTAATGTCCAGCAGGTATTTCAAAGCTATCCTGATATCAAAACTACCATGAGCGCTGTTGACCTGGAACGCCAAAAAGCGCAGCAGGAATTTGAAAGCAAGGCAGCCTCTTTAGATGACAGCGGTAAACAGGCATTAGGCGAAAAACTGTCGCAGCAGGTAGCCAAACGCGAACAGGACCTGATGGGGCCGATCCAGAAAAAAGTTCAGAAAGCTATTGCCACAGTAGCCAAACGTGCCGGCATCAGCAGCGTAGTTGACAGCAGCGCAATGCTGTATGGCGGCAAAGACCTGACCAACGATGTAATTGCTGAATTGCTGAAATAAAATACAGAATAATCTCAGAACCCGCGCAAGCAAGCTTGCGCGGGTTCTTTTTATGCAACAAAATAGTTATTGAAAAAGAAAATTAAATAACAAATAAAAATAAAAGATTGCATTGTAAAATTATTTATAGTATACTTGCAAAATAAATGTATATGAATATTATCAGGTGACACAGGTCTTAATAGAGAAGCTGGGTGTAAAACCCACACGATCCCGTCGCTGTAAAAGTGAGTTCATCCAAAATATGCCACTGGAATTTATCTGGGAAGGCTTGGATGAATGATGAACTTGAGTCAGAAGAACTGCCTGATAATTACTTTACTGCTGCGTGAGACAGTTAGGTAATGTTATCGGCTTCTTTTATTTTGAATTAAGCTGTTCAATGCCTTTTGCCTTAGCGCAGAAGGTATTTTTATTTTGGGTGATTGCAAGTAAAGGCAAATAATGTGCGGTCATAAAGAATGAGTACAGGAAATGTCTTTATTTCAATAATAAAAATGTAGTGAAAGGAAGTTGAGTATGTCAAAAAAGAATTTGAGTAAAAGTGTACTGATGGTAGCACTGATAACTGGCAATGTCATCTGGGGGGGTACTGCAGTACATGCTGAGGAACCAAATCAGGCCTTTACGCTCGACCCAATGATCGTAACTGCTCAAAGAACAGAAACCAGAGACCTGGATACACCGGCAACCACTAATATCATTACTGAACAAAATATCAAAGAAGCCGGCTATAAGAACGTTTTTGACGCTATCGAACATCAAGTAGGCCTAACAAGTACCGGTTACGGCGACGCCGGTCAGGATTTTGGTTTCAGTTCAGGCCGCACCGTTATCCGCGGCTACGACCGTGGCACCCTGATCATGGTAGACGGTATCCCCATGAACCTTAAAAACTATAACTCCTTAGACGGTATCCCCATAGATATGGTACAGCAAATAGAAATCATAAAAGGCGCCGCTGGAACCCTGTACGGCAGCGAAGCTATGGGTGGCGTAGTTAATATTATTACTAAAAAGCCAGGTGGCAAAACTCAGGTCAAAGTAAAAGGAACCGTCGGCAACTATTATAAAGATTACGGCGTTACTTATGCGGGTGAAAAACTTATCGTAACCGCATCTAAAGAATATTCCAACAAGCTTACCCACAGCAACGCTTATCCGGAAGGCTCGTCTACCGACTGGTGGGTAGGCAAAGGACAGAAAAACAGAGCCGGGATCTCCGCCGCGCTGACAGATGAGATCGGTTTTACTTTCATCTATCAGGACGGCAATATTACCCGTGGCAGCAATAACGATGCCAAAAAAGTAGGCTCAGTCTATAAAAAATATAATTATCGTTATGACGACAAACGCATTACTACAGGACTGACCTACGATGGCAAATCTAACGGCATCAAAGCCATAGTAGGTTATAACTACCGCCGTACTGAAGGCTACGACTTTACCGCAGCCACACCAGGCCCTGTAAGCTCATCAGCCGATTTATCAAGCTATATCGGTGACGTACAAAAGACCTGGAAACTGGGAAAAAATACCCTTATAACCGGCTACAGCCTAAGACGCGAAAACTATGAAAATCTGGTTACCAAAGCCAATAAAGCCCACAGAACCAGTAACGCCATCTACCTTTCGTATAACAACGTGTTCAGCGATAAATTCAGTGCTACCCTGGGGCTGCGCGGCGAAATAATCGACGACCCGGTAAAAAGCGAAAATATACTGAACCCGCAGTTCCAAACCCTGTATAAAATCAACGACAATACCTCGTGGTACATAAACATCGGCAAAGCTTTCCAAATGCCAACAGTAGATTCATACTATGGCAAAAAAGCCGCGGCCGGTACATTAAAGCCCGAAGAAGGCTGGACCTATGAAACAGGTATCAAAAAAATCTACGATAACAAAAGCATCAAGCTTGCAGTCTTCCATATGGATTTTGAAAATAAAATAGGCTGGAGCGATAAAGATCCCGGTACCGGTGAACAGTATGCCATAAACAAAGGCGATTTTAGAAATACCGGTATCGAAGCAGAATTTACCCATAATGTAAATGATAAATGGCGCTATTCTTTGGGAATTGGCTATGGCAACCCCGAAGTAAAAGATCCTTCCGCTGCCAACCCCAAATGGGTGCAGGATGACGGCAGGATAGATGTATCAGCTTCGGTTTTTTATTCTATCAGCAAGCTTACAAGCGGCCTTACATATAAATATTTAGGCGACAGGGAATATTACGGCGGGCATGACGTCCCGTCAAGAAACCGTTTGACCTGGAATACTTCGTATGATTTGACTAAGAATGACAACATAACCCTGACGATGAATAATTTGTTTGACAGGGATAACTATTCTAACAGATATGGTAACCTTGATTTACCATTTAACTGGAAAATAACCTATACCAGAACCTTTTAAAAAAAGCAGCAGGCAGCGCTTGGGCGCCGCCTGCTGCTTTTCGTCTAAGCACTTCTTCACTAAAATTTGCAACCCTGGTATATTTTCAGGACATAACAACACCTCCGGCTGTAGTTTCTATTCTACAACAGGAGGTGTTTTATTTCACTGTCCGTTTTTCGGGGTATAGTCCCAAAATACTCAGAGTTTTTTTTACGGCTAAAAACAAGTATAAGCAAAATATAAAAAGTATACAATCATTGTACACCTTATCAAATATATTCTACCTGCAGACAAATCTGGGAAATTTCTTCTTTAGTAGTAGTGGCAGACCAATAATTCCTGATAGGAAATACAAAAATATCACTGCAAGGCTTCAAATGATTCAGTTCAAGGAAATTTTTAATTTTCAATTTGATGTCATCATCAATAAGCCCATAATGGCAATTACAATACAACGAAAGATATAAGCCGGATTTTTTACAGAGAATATCAGCAACAGCATCTATATTACAGTCGTCTATCTGTACAAAGATCCTGTATCTGGATAATTTGCCGCAGTCAAGAAATTCATTCTGGTCTAACGAAAAACCAATAACACAATCCTCTAAAAACTGGGAACGTAAATGCGGCAGCATATACTCTGCAATTTTTAAAATCCGTATTTTAGTGGGTTGGGTTAAAAAAATTTCCTTGCTTTGATAATATAACTGTTCAGGCTCTTCAGACAGCATTATCTGATCAAGGCGTATGTTTTCTATTTTATCCAAACGGGTCAGACGTTTTTCAAGCGCCGCTTCGTATTGCTGCAGCTGCTTTATTTTATATCGATATTCGCTTAATTTTTGACTGTAGATCTTTTTAAGGTCCTGAAGATTTTTATTATGCAGATACGCCATGATGTCTTGAAGCGGAATATCCAGTTTACGCATGGTTATAAGAATTTCTAAAGAAAAATACTGCGATAAAGAATAATAACGATAACCTTTGTCATCGACAAAGGTAGGCGAAAAAATATTGTTTTTATCATAATAAAGAAGAATCTGCTTGGAAATGCCAGTTAATTTGGCAAGTTCCCCGGGCGTAAAATAATTTTTTGATATATTTTGCATAAAACCACCTTGACACTATAAGCATTATATACTTTATCATTAGATAAGTAATACAGTAACAAAAGCTAATTAAATAAATTATCAAAAAGAAAAAACGTGCATAATAGTGACTAATATGATTTTACTGTATTACACATTAAATGGCAAGGAGTTAGAGCTGATGATGAAGAAAAGTTTGAGTAAAAGTACACTGATGGTAGCATTGATAAGCGGGAGTGTCATCTGGGGGGGTACAGCATTTGCTGACAAACAACAAAACGAGATAGAACGCTTTGAACTGGACCCTGTGTTAGTTACTGCTACGCGCTATGAAACACGTGACCTTGAGATCCCTGCGGCAACGGAAATATTTGACCAGGAAAAAATTGAACGCTTGGGTGCCAACAATGTCATGGAAGTAGTTAGAAATATACCCGGCTTTACGCTGACTGCTTCGCCTACGGGCAACACATATATTGGTTTTAGAGGCGTATCCAAGGATAATGTTGCTATTTTAGTCAACGGCATTCCGCTCAATCAGGACGGTAACTATGATCTTGAATCCATTTCGACCGACATCATTGACAGGATCGAAGTAGTAAAAGGCGGCTCGGCAGTATTATATGGCTCTAACGCCAGTGCCGGTGTCATCAATATCATAACCAATAAAAAACAGGGCAAAACCAAAGTCCTTGCAGGCTGGGGCGATAAAAATAAGTTCAAAGGCGCAGTCAATGTTGCGACCGATAAATTACAAATCAGTTACAGCCGTCAGCAATCCAAAGGGCGCGGCAAAGTGTATCAGTCCAATCCTACAAGTTTTTATATGGGAGATAACCTGGAAAAAGACAGCTTGAATCTGCAATATAATATAACCGATAATTTGCTGTTTCAATATATGTACAGCAAAAAGATTTCCGACTGCTCCAAATTAAATAATGGGCAATATGCACCTGGTTTCCATAGCAATATCCAATATCATTTTGGGCAAATGCGCTATAACAATAATGATTTATCCGCTGCCGTATATATGCGCAGCAGAGATTGGAAATACAATACTACTACACATCAAAAAGGTCATAATATCGGTGCCGATATTCAAAATAAATGGCAGCTGGGAAAGGTTGTTTTAACGGCCGGCGCCAACTATGAAAATGAAGACACCAAAAATACTGTCGGAGCTGAAAGCGCCAAACGTGACAGCGGTGCAGTATTCTTCATGACCGAAACGCAGCTGGGTGCCAAAACAAAACTGTTTTTAGGCGCCCGCGAAGCATATGTAGAAGAATCAGGCAGTAAATTCTGCCCGCAGCTTCAAATATTGCAAAACCTCAGAGAAAATGAAAATCTTTACCTGAACATCAATAAATCGATGCGCGCTCCCAACGTCAACGAACAATGGGGCACATCTACCCAGGTCATGAACCCTGACCTGAAAGCAGAAAGCGGCTGGAACTATGAACTGGGCTGGAAAAAGAAATTTACCGACAGCGATCTGCTTAAATTAAATGTTTTCCATATGGAAATCGATGACAGGATCTATCGTGCCAAAGATAGTGCCACTGGCCTTAATATTTATAAAAATGCCGAAAAATACCGTAATACCGGCGTTGAACTGAGCTATGAAAAAGCTTTGAGCCAGAAATTCAGCTACAATTTAGGAGTTTCCTATGCCAACCCGCAGCAGAAAACCATTGGCAGCGGAGAATGGGAACGCACTGATTTTAAACTGGGGTTGAACGCTGGCGTAGGCTATAAACTTGCAAAAACTTCAGCCAATATTTTTGCCAACTATATGGCAGGCCGCGTAAATGGAACCAAACCGATGCTTGACATTAACATGAACATTGCGCATAAACTGACAGATCAAGACACTTTAAGACTGACTGTGTATAATCTGCTGAACAGAGACGATATCAGAACCGGTTCCAGCAACGGTACTTCCGGCGCATTGCTGGAAGAACGCAACTGGATGCTGACCTATGAACGCACCTTTTAAATAAAGAGTATATTTTGAACGAAGGGAGATGACCGTCGATGCCCAAATATTTGCTGTACCTGCTATTGACGCTGGCCTTCTGCCTAAGCGGCTGCAGTAAAAATATTGACCTGCTGCCATCTAGCGGGCAGCAGCAACAAAGTTACACAGTACGCGACCTCCGCGGTAAAGAAATCAGCTTTCAAAAAAAGCCTGAACATATTGCCAGCAGCTTTGTTTATGCCGATGAAATATTGCTAGACCTTGTTGAGCATCAAAAAATAGCAGGCGTCAGTAAATGGGTACACGACCAGGGGCTGTCGATGGCTTATAAACAAGCTGCAGACGTACAGGGCATAGTAGAAAATAACCTTGAAGCCATAGTAGCATTGAAACCTGATCTGCTTTTTGTGCCGGACACTGCCAAGCGTGAATATATAGACAGCCTGGAAGAAGTAGGCATAAAAGTATATGTTTTTAAATACATCTCCAGACTCGACGAAATCCCTGCCTTAGTACGCAGTATGGGCGCCGCAGTAGGCGAAAACGAACAGGCAGAGCAGATCGTAAAAAATATGCAGGCAAGGCTCGCTGCAATGCAGGCCAAAGTAGCAGCCATACCACCGCAGCAGCGCCGCTCAGCCTTGCTTTTCCTGCGCTTTGGAGCTATAGGCGGAGCAGGATGCATCTATAACGACATCATGACTGCGGCCGGCATCGACGACTGCTATGAACAGGCACGCCCTGTTACCAAAGACTATGCAGGCACCAGCCGTATTTTGAGTAAAGAAGAAGTTATCAAA
Organism: uncultured Phascolarctobacterium sp.; assembly: GCA_900545535.1. Taxonomy (GTDB): domain Bacteria; phylum Bacillota; class Negativicutes; order Acidaminococcales; family Acidaminococcaceae; genus Phascolarctobacterium. Next base: position 33,812 of record UQZN01000010.1, on the reverse strand, counting down.
ACCAACCCGGAATTTCTACTGCTTGGCTCATGGTCGCAAGGCGGGGCATATAAAAACAGCGAAGAACAACTGGAAGAAATATATAATGACCCGGCCTATGCCGGTATAACCGCCATTCAAAAACGTCAGGCTGTAGTTATACCGCAAAGCTATGTCAATTGCCTGTCACACCACGCCGCCGCAGGAATAGAAAAATTATATGCAATAGTTTATGAAAATACGAATGGGACGAAAAAATGATCAGAAATTCAGAACGGAAAAAAGTTATTCACTGTAACTTGATGAGTGTTTTTCTGGCTGCCGCTTATAATCCTCGGGCTTCAATAGTCTTTCATGCTCCCAAGTCATGTTCGCACATCGCACACAACGCATTTTGGGAAATGCGCCTTAAAATTACCACTAATAAATATTTTAACGGCCAATGTGATGGCAGCAACCTGTTTGTTACCGGGCTGGCAGATAAAGAAGCTATTTTTGGCGGCGAAAAACTCTTAAAAGCATGTCTGCTGGACATTGCCGCAGTACGGAAACCGGAATATATCATCGTAGCGGCAGGCTGTGCCGCCGGAGTTATTGGCGACGATGTTGAAGCGATCTGCAGAGAAACTGAAGCCAGTACAGGTATACCTGTTTTATGTGTCGAAGGCTCAGGCTTTATGAATCAAAAAGCGGTGGACGGCGTACTGTCAGTCACCAAAGCTTTATGTCAAAAGCTCGTCTATCCTTTAAGCGGTACTGCTAAAAATCCAGCGGCACTGGCAGTATTTGGTATCAACGTCATTTTCAGCCGCGAAAGTGAGATCGATGAAATCAACAGACTGTTAGGATTGTTCGGATTTAAAAATATCTATTATCCTCCTGGCGGCATGACTTTAAAGCAGCTGCAGGAAACTGCCGCAGTCAGTGCAGTTACAGCTATAGGATTCATCCCCAAAAATCTTGAAGCAGTGCGGGTTTTTGCCAGACAGTTTGCCGAAACCATGCAGATAAGCTACATAAATTTAGGTATCCCCAGCAGCCTTGAAGCAACATATGAATGGCTTTTGGACCTTGGAACTGCTTTAGGCAGAAAGCAAGAAGCTATAAAAGCAGTAGAAAAAGAACGTCTGGCCTACAGCGAATTTTTACAGAACATCACTGCCTTGCTTCAGGGCAAGAGCTATATTTTGGCTATTAGTTTGCCGCAGAGATATTTTGAACCGCTGCCGATAATAAAAATGCTGGAAGAAGCCGGCTTAAAGCTGCAGGGAATAATTTTTTGCGACGAACTGACTACTGCCGAACAGCTGATGCATAAAAAGCTGCTGGGAAAAAATTTAAAAACAAACTATTACGACGAAACAAAGCTGCAAAATACTTTTGTTGATCTTGTGATAACAACTGCACCTAAAAAATGCTCGCGTCCGCAATACTGCATTGGCTTTAGAAGAGTAGGAAGAAAAGGAAGCGAAAACTTTTTGCTGAAATTAGCTGAAACATTAACTGAGCAAAGGGAACTGGTATATGAAAACAGATGAAAAATTAAAACGCTGGCAGCCCTGCCAAGGCTATTGCCAAATGACAGGTGCGGCCTCTGCTTTTTTAAGCGTTACAGGCAGTAAAGTAGTTATGAACTGCCCCCGCTGGTGCGCCGTATTGGCCGAACGCGAACTGGCAAACGCAGTTAAAGAATATGAACAAAGGCTTTTTTGCTCAGAAGTTTTGGAACCAGACCTTCTATACGGCGTAAGTGAAAAACTTAAACAGGCAATAGCAGAAGCCTGCGCATCCCCGCAAAATTCTTTGCTGGCAGTGCTTACAAGCTGTTCATTAAGCCTGATCGGCGACGACATCAAAGGCGTCTGTAAAAACCTGCAGCCGGGCTGCCCGATAATTGCCGTGGATGCAGGAGGATTGAGCGGTGAATACTGGAACGGCTGGAGCAGGGCTGTGATAGAGTTACTTGAATGCAGCGGCCTGCAGCCTGCTGCACCTGAACCTTCATCAGTCAACCTGATAGGCAGCAGCACCTGCTATCCAAACTGGGAAGGCGATATGCTGGAACTTAAACGAATGCTAAAAAGTGTAGGCGTAAAAGTAAACCTCTGCCTGCTTGATAATGGTACAGACTGGGAAGATTTAAAAAAGACAGGCAAAGCAGAACTGAACGTAGTAATAAATGAAGAACTGGGACTGCCCGTTGCCGAATGGCTGCAGGAAAAGCTGCAGCAGAAATATATTATCGCCGACACACCCTATGGCTTTTCGCAAAGTATTGAATGGCTGCGGAAAATAACGGCAGCACTGGATCTGGACTGCAATGCAGACTACCTGCTGACAGAAATAAAAATCTTTCAGGACAGCATTTTTGATACCTTTGCAGCACTGCGCGACTATGATAATAACTGGCAGCTCAAACGGATGGTTATTTCGGCTGGCAGCAGCTGTGCCCGCAGCCTGGCACAAGCTGCCGCCTATGATCTGCCGCTGCCGGAAAAATGTTTTGTACGGATCAGTAACAGCTGCCGGAATGCAGATGAAAACAATTATCACAAGTGGCAGTATGCTGACGACTTGCCCCAACTGGATAGCGATGAATATCAGATTTTTTGCGGCACCGATAGAGAACGGATAGAAATAGGCGACATCGAAAAAACAATTTATTTTAATTTGGCAATGCCTGCAGCCAGACTGCATATTAACAGGGAAACCTATGCTGGCATCAACGGCTGGGCTTATTTTATGCAAAGCACATTCAGCCAGCTGAAACAGTTTATTTATTTAAAAATGACAGGTAAAATTTTTTATAAAAACTAGCCGCTGGAAGATATGGTTATAAGCGGGCTGTACATAAGCAGTTTTGACAAAATACTGATATTAGATTTATACAATTTAGTTTTTTATAAATTAAATTTCATTAGAAAATATTTAATAAAACGAAAAAGAATATTGTATACATACTTGAAAAACAGGTTGACATAAGTAAAAGTAAGTTGTATGATTTAACATATCAAGAAAATAGTAATGTTTATCAGGTGGTAATCACAAAATGAGAAGCGGTGCAATTCCGCTGCGCTCCCGGCGCTGTAAGGGGTTTAGCCCTAAAGCCAGCAATCAGCCTGACAGTCTAACTACTGCGAGAGACAGAGAGTTGGAAAAACTGGTATACGCTTGTTATGCAAGTTTTTCTGCCCCTCTGCGTTAGCAGGGGGGCAGTTCTTATTTCCTGCAGGTTCAGTCATAGCCTGCAAACTCCACTCAACTCAGACCTTTGGGCGTGGTGCCGCTGGGGTGGCGGCATCCATGCTTGCGGTCACAAGTGCTGGAGTAATAAATGACGTGTCCATTGACAATTTCAAAAATGAAAAATTAGAGCTGGGTATTTTGGAATGTAGAAATCCAAAGTTTTATAGGGAAGTCCGGTGTGAATCCGGCGCTGTCACGCAACTGTATTAGGGAGCTTCAGCATTGCAGTCCTTTCACTAAGGGATGCTGGAGTAATGATCTTGAGTCAGAGTGCTGACTGGTTCTATCTTTTGAACAGCCTGCGTAGACAGACTGGGAGAAAATTTTGCAGAGATATTTAGGTTTGGCGTTTTGTCAGGCAAATATTTCTGCGGACGCTATGATTATGCGCTGAAACCAGCAGCGCGGAAATTTTAGTATTTTCGACCAGAAAAGCGGAGCAGACTGTTTGGTAAAAACAAACGCTGCACTTTCACCGAATGGACTGGTAGAAAATGCGGCGTTATTTTTTGCTGAAAGTGTCCGAATTTTACAGCAGCAGGTAAAAATGCGAGTAGTGACGCGTACTTACATACTGCTGTAAAATGACAGTTTCTAAACGATGATCATGTTTAGAAACGGCAAAACAGAAATGCTGGAATTTTTAAGTTGGTGTGGAGGATATGATGAAGAAAAATTTGAGAAGGCAAAGAACATTACAAGTATTACCGGCGGCTATTGCCTTATCGTTAGGCGTAATCGCACCGTTTGCCCCCCCCCAGTGTGCATTTGCGGCGGAAACCCTGGGCAGAAATGCCGTACAATACTATGATAATACTGCTGTCAATACTAATAAGGTTGGCGGACAAGATACATTTATTAATTTTTCTGATTCTAGTATAGTGCAAAATAATATTGTTAATGTATATAAAACTATTAGACTTGATCCTGATGGTGCCAATAAAGGATTGACCAATAGTAATGTAAAACCAAGTTTCTCAAAAAACTCATGGAATAGCATTTTATGGCGTACGCTGATGAGAACAGGCTTTGTTCCTGAGGGTGCAAATGCATTTGCAATTAAAATAAGAGATGCTGACAGCGGCGCTTATTATTATAAAGTTCTTGGAGTTGGAAATGTTAGCAAGGACTGTTTAGCGATAACCGGAACGCAAATGATGAATTTTTTAAATGAAAATACTGGAATGACAACTGTTGATGCGCAAAGAGAGCTGTATGGATATATTGAAAATAATGATGATGCGAAGATACAAGAGTGGATGACAAAATACCTGCCAAGTATGTGTTATATTAAGTTGAGTGATGATGAGTTAGCTACGGTAAAAGCTGCGATTAATAATACTACTGCCTCCAATGTATTAAATTATATGAATGATTCGAGTCTTAATTTTGCTTCGCCAGATATTATAGAGAGTATACAAACAAGATTTCAGTTAGGTACGGGAGATTCTTTTTCTGGAGGCAGCAAAAGTTATACCTATGACCAAAAGTCAGTAGCGGCTGGTGAAAGGTGGACACCGCTGGACAGAGCTGTAACTATTAGCAGTAATTTGAATGGCGATTATTCACCGGGTGACAAAAATTGGGTAACTGAAGACGGTAAAACAGCAATAGGTGCGAGTGATCCGGATGTTGATTCTTCTTTTACTGATAATACGCAGCTGGATAATGATTATGAATTGGACAGTCCTAAACCCATAGAGAATGTTCCTACGACTGTCATATCAGTTGGTGAATTAACTACAGAATCTGGCAGTGTAATTGATTTGAGCTATCTTAATACTAACAGTATTGATGGGCAAGCTCCGTATGTGCTGCAGGGCGCTGACAGCGAAGGAAATGCTAATACGATTAATGTTGAATATATAAGTGATACATCACAAGGAACCATTGCTACTAATAAGGTCAAAATAAACAGAAGCTTATTTGTAAATGATGCGAAGCTGGCGGATAATACTGCCTTCAGGCTTGGCGTATATCAAAATTATGAACCGCTTATTGGAGGTAGTGGGGTCGTTCCAGTACGTGATAATGACAATGTATACATTACAGACGCCGCCAAAAATAATGGCAGTGATGATGCTAAAAATAATCTCTATATTCAACTCGGTTATGTACCGGAAGTCAACGGTACTTCGCTTTTCGGTGAATGGAAAAATCCGAATGAAGTAAAGAATCAACTTGGAAATATTATCGTTCCTAATGCTTTGATCGGTATTTATAATGGCGCTGATAATTTTGAAGTAACAGGTCAAACCAGTTTGGCGGACGGTATTTTTAGTGTTTATGAAATCACGCCGGAAGTAGGCAAATATGAAAATTATTTTAAAACTGCGGATAGCAAGGCCATAACTGATGATAAGGGGAATATCATTGGTTATGATAATTTGCAGGGTACAGTGTGGTATTTAAAAGGTTATACTTATGCTGATACGGGTGAAATGGCGGAAAGCGGTAAAAGTGTTTCCGAAAACAGCACGGTGCAGAATAATTTTGTCAAAGCCAATAACCTCAGCCTCTTTCGCCGCAGCGAAAACCTGCACGGCGGAAGATTGAACCGCCAGGAAGCTGGCGGCAATGGGCCCCAGCATGATGAGAGCGGACTGGCCGGCGAGCTGCGCGAGAATTTATGGGCCGATGTCTGGCACGGCAAATTTGACGCCAAGGCGGCTTATGCCCGCAGCACCAACCAGTCTTATAACGGCTTTCAGGTCGGTTATGATAAGCTGTTGAGCAAAAAATTCTATGGCGGTAAGGTCTATACCGGTTTTTATGCCAGCAAGATCGACGGCAAAAGCACTACAGCTGCAGGTAAAGGTGAGCAGGACAGCTATGGCGTAGGCGTTTACAGCAGCTGGGTGGGCGACAAAGGGCACTTTATCGACCTGGGGGTCAACGCCTTTAAACTTAAAAATGATTATCACTTTACCGGTAATACTGGCAACGGCAGCATCGGCAAGGTCAAAGGCGATAACAGTACCTGGGCCTACGGTATCGGCGCGCAGTACGGCAAGCGCAATGAACTTAGTTCTAATTGGTTCTGGGAACCTTCCGTATCCCTGTATGTGGGCCATGTGGATGAAAGCAGCTATAAACTGACTAACGGCTTGGGCATACACGAACAGGGATATGATACTGCCATTGGCAAGCTGGGGCTGAAAGCCGGTAAAAATATCGGCGACAAAGGCAACATCTATGCCGGCGTCAGCTGGGGACACGAGTTTGCCGGCGGGCAAAAGCTGCACCAAAGCTATGGGGCTTTAAACAGACTGGTTGAAACGGTTGGCGGCAGCGACAGCTGGTGGGAATGGAACGTGGGCGGCAAAGTAAAACTTTCACCCAATGCTGCCTTGAACCTTGATTTTATCAAAACTACCGGCAGCGACGTAGGCAACGAATGGAGCATCAACGGCGGGCTGGACTTCAGCTGGGGCGGTTTCGGCAGCGGCGGCAGCAAAGCGGCTAAAGTAAATGCTTCAGGCGGGGAGCCGTCTGTAAACGGTGGCGGCTTTGCCAAAGCCAATGCGCCCACCGTGGTAGTGGGGCAGGCGCCCAAGGTCGGCAACGTGCAGGTGCCGCAGATGCAGCAGGCGCAGCAGAGTGTTGCTGCTGAAAGCGGAAGTGCTGACAGCCGGGCTGTTTATGATATGGGCGAGGCGGGCAGCAGTGTTGTCCGTGATGATACGGGCAGCGTCAGCGGCACAGTCACCGGCGGTATGGGCGAGTTTGAGCTGGGCGGGCTGACTGTTGAAGCCAAACGTCCCGACTGGGAAAAGAATCTCAGCCCGGGTCAGGTCAGCGTTATTTATCCGGCACAATTCGAGGGTGAGCAGAAGAACCTGCCGGAACTTCTGGACAGAGTGCCTGGCTTATTCGTGCAGCGGCTTAATGGCGTCGGACATTATACTGTAGCGCGTGTACGTGGGTCAACGGCTGCGCAGGTCAGCGTCTATGTGGACGGCGTGCAGATGAACCTGACCGGTGATGCGGCAGTCAATCTGTCGGCGATCCCGGCTGATAATATTGAACGCATCGAAGTCTATCGCGGTTATGTACCGGCTCGTTTTGCCGGTGCGCCACTAGGCGGTGTTATCAATATCATCACTAAAAAGCCCAACGAAGGGCACGGGCATATCACCCAGGGCGTCAAATCCTATGGCGGCTACAGCAGTACCTATGAATACAGCATGCCGCTTGGCAGCGGCAGTCTGCTTGCTACCTATGCCCGTGATATCTGGCATGGAGATTTTGATTATATTTGGCCGCAGAGCAGTAATACCCAAAATAATGTACTTGCAGGCACTTACAAACGCCAAAGTAACGGTTATCAGAATAATAATGCCATGCTTAAATGGCAGGATGATCACTGGACAGTTAAAGGTGTTTGGAAAAAGATGCATGAAGGGCTTGCCAGGGCAGTAAATAGAACCTATGTAATTCCTTATTTAAATTCCGGCTATTTCGATGCTGATATGGATATTGATTATAAAGAATTTTTGATCGGGCGTCGCGATACGCTTGGCAACCTTGATCTGGGGTGGCATATTGCCTATCTGGACAGCAAAAAAACTTATACTAATATAGGCGGTTACAGGCAAATAGAGGATACAAAAAATGGAATAATAACAGGTGATCCTTTTGCAAAAAGGGATGAGAACGATTATTTGCCGGGTGAATTATGGGGAACCTGGCGTTCTAAAAAATGGAACGGCAATCTGAATACGGCGATGAAGCTGGGCAGCAACCATCTGCTGGAATTCAATGCGGATTATACTCGTGAAACTATGGATGCTAATGGCAACAGATGGGATCTTACGCAGGAACAAATTGATAGTCAAACTGGTGTTAATAGAACCGTTAGAAAAATGCTTTCCAAATATAATAACCGTGAATATCATTTGACCTTGCAGGACACTATTACCCTCAATGATGATGGCGATTTTAAGCTGACACCGATCCTGCGTGCCGATAAAGTAGAGATGGAAGGACTTGGTGATTTGGGCGATGCTGATAGCCGCTGGATGTATTCAGGTGGCGTGGCGCTGCAGAAGCAGCTCAACGACCACTGGAGCTTTAAATCTACCTGGGGTACTTATAACAGGCATCCCAACTTCTACGAAATCTTTGGTGATGGCGGCTTTGTTGGGCAAAACTATGTCTTTACTGTTGCCGGTAAAGGCGGGAATATTGATAATGGCTTATGGGAAACAGGCAGTCAGTTCGATTTCAGCCTGAACTGGCAGGGCAAGCTGGCCGGAGCTGATACGGATACAATCCTTACTTGGTATCAGCGCAAAGCAAATAACCAGCTTGTACTGTGGACACCGCGTGGCGGAGATGGATTAAGTTGTTATTGCCCGACAGGTAATATTGAAACATATGGCCTTGAACTGGCTCATAATATGAAATGGCAGCGCTTGAACCTGGCTTTGGCAGCAACATGGCAGAAAAGTAAAGAAGTGGGTAACGGTTTGGGTTATAACTATAACTGGGCGCAAGGCGGAGCATCTTTTGTACCTGAATGGGTCGTCAGCGCCAGAGTTGATTATCTGTTCCCCGGTGACAAACTGAACGTTTTCGGAGAATACCGTTATACCGATCAGGAGATCTTGCGTGGTACTGATTCTGGCGATGCCAATGCAATAGACGTGCGCGATTCTTATTCGATCGTTGATTTGGGAGTCAAATATAAATTTGATAAAAAATGGCGTTTAAGCGCCGGCGTCAATGATGTTTTTGATAAAGGTAAGGAAGTTTTCATCACTACCGGTATGTATTATGGACCTAAGACGGCTTCTTTCTATCCGCTTGCCGGTCGTATGTATTACACAACGCTGGAATATAGTTTCTAAATTTTATTATAATACAGCGCCAGTACAGAGATACTGACCTGATTTATATAAATGCTGTTTGAATACAGACAGTAATGAATGGCAGCGGGAACAGACCGCAGATAAGTTAACTTTAAGGAGGTTGTGAAAATGGCAAGTGAAAAATTAGCAGCAGGATTAGTAAACAGCGGGTATAGCGTCGGCTGGGTAGGTGCTTGTACTGTTGGCGTGACGGCTACGGAAACAGCTGTTACTCAAATCATTTCCGGTACCAATATGACTACAGATCCACGTGTTTTGCCAATCAGTATTACCGGTACTTTGCGTACTTTGGTCAACAGCTATGATTACAGCGGCGTAGGCGAGTTGGGGCAGTCTGGCAGAGGTTTGTATGGTATTTACGATCCTTCCAACTGGTCGCAGAAGCAAACGGCTCAATGTAATGCTACTTCGCCTGTTACCGGCGTGCAGCAATGGTCTACTACCAATCCTTATGGTATTGTTGTTTATGACGGCGTTATGTATATGATTGCTAACGATTGCAATCCTACTACCCGTAAATGCTATATTTACAAATATAACATGGCGGCGGATGCTTTCAGTGAGACTGGTTATGCTTATGAATTTACGCCGGATATTGCTGGCGATACTACGCAATGGAAAGGCGCCGGCTATGGGCTTGATTTGCAAATCAGCGGCAGTTCTGCTTATCTGATTGCAGTTTTCGGACGCTTTACCAACAGTGGTTGGACATACACCTTTGGCGAGTCCGCTATTGTTAAGATCCCGCTTGCTGGCACTGGTACTGCCGAAATGGATTTGGCTGGAAATAATGTAACCGGTGTAGTTGTTAACGGAGATTATGCTTACGTAACTTCTGTTGGCGGCGCACAGCAGGCCGATGGCAATCCTGCATCGAAACTGGAAATATTTGATATTTCTGGTGCAACGCCTTTATTCACAGAAACTATTGCTGCTTCGGATATTCCAAATAATTTTGGTGGCGATTTTGTTGATGTAGCTTTTGTTAATAACAAAGCGTATGTGTTGGCAGCTCATTATAATACTGCGTATTCTCAATATAGCTATATTGTTATTCAAACTACTGAGGCTGACTTGCAGGCTGGCGGGTTTGGCACTGGCGCTAAATATAAGACTGCTACAGTTTCTCCTGCTTCACCATGCTTTGCTTTACTGCCGGGCGAAGGCAACGACCTGTATCTGGTTGACGGCGTGAAGTTCCAAAGCATTGATACTTCTTTAGATATTGATGCTGCAGGTGCTTTGAGTACGGTTAAATCTGCAGGCGACTTTGCAAATGGGACTGCGACTGGTTATGTCATCAATACTGCGGCTATGGTAATTGAAAGAACTGCTGCTGCACGTGGTCTGGCAGCTGCTAAAGCAAGCGTTACCAAGATCGCTAAACGTCTGGCTCGTCCGGAAGATTTGGAAAGAAAGGATAAATAAGCAAATCGCTGTGTGATGAGCTTGTTTCCAACTTAAGTTTTCAGCATTATTTTACTGCCGTATCGTCACTACCCGCCGCTTGTGCGGCGGCTGATACGGCAGTTATGCTATTTAAGTGCCGCAGCCTGCTAAAGGGCTGCGGCAGCTGAATAACATAAATTTTGGGAGGGTGTATGGTTATGGAAACGATGCAGAAAATAAAAATACTGCTGGTGGCGGCTGTGCCGCCGGCAGAGCGCGGTGAGGCCGCCTTGCTGCAGCAGAAGCTGACAGCGGAGCCCTGCGGCAGATGTTTTGAAGTTGTTGCCTTGCGTGCTGTTAAGGTTGATAATGTGATAGAGGCTGTTAAAAACCTGCGGCCGGACATTGTGCATTTTTGCGGCGAGTGTACGGCTAAAGGCGATTTTGTGTTTGCGGATGATGACGGCACGACCAGCGACTGGTGCAGTAAAAGCAGCTTGCTGAAAAAAATGGCGCAGGCTGTGGATGAGATCAGGCTGGTATATTTTAACGGGGCTGTTAAAGACAGTGAGCTGGCTGCGGCGCAGGGAAAAATTGCTGTTTTGATCGGTATGCAGCAGCGTGGCGAAACAGAAATCAGTAAAAAATTTGTGGTGCCGTTTTATATGGCGTTGGGGTTCGGTAATCCTGTCGGTTTTGCTTTTGCCAAGGTGTGGCAGGCGCTGCCGGAAGGCGAGCGTAAGCTGGTGCTTCGCTTCAGGAATGATATTGACCCGGATAAATACTGTCTGCGCAGCAGCGGCGCGCCCATGCCGCAGGCAGCAGCTTTGAATTGAAGCTGAACTGCCGGCAGTATTTGCAAAATAGTGGAAGTTGCGAGGTAATAGGATGAAATTTATTGCGGCAATTATTTTCAGTTTAAGTATTTTAATGGCAGCGCAGGGCTTCGCTGCCGAGGAAAGCGGCAGCGGTATGGACTGGCAGATCAGCGTCAATCCGCAGCAGACGGCGGCTGAAAAAGAGGCGGCCCGCTGGACGGAGGTTATGGAAAATTCGACCGGCAGGTATTATCTGGCTAAGGACAGCGTTTTTATGACCAGGGGTGCTTTTGGCGATAAGGACAGGAATATTCTGCAGGCTGAGGTCAAAACTGTTTTTTTGAATCCGGAACTTAAAAAACATTTGGATACCAAAGTATTTGCCCAAAAGCTGAAAGCTGGTGACAGTGTTGAGTATTGTACGCAGGTGCTGTTGTTTAATCTGCGTGCCAAACAGTACCGCGAGCTGCACAATGCAGTTTACAGTAAAAATGGCGTTGTTTTGCAAAGCAGCGATATAAAGTCGGCGTGGAAGCCTGTGCCTGCGCACAGTTTTGCCGAGATCATGCTGGAGATTTTAACGCATATTCCCGCTTCGCAGCTGCGGCTGGAAGGCGAAGAATAATAAATAATATACTGAATTATGACATTGTAATAAAAGTTGATGCAGGTGAAAGGGGGCGCGGGCGATGAAGGTTTTTGTTAATCCGGGACACGACCCGGCGGTTGACAGCGGTGCGGTGAACAGTGATTATGATGTGCGTGAGGCGGATGTTACCAAACAGGCTGGTGCTTTGTTGGAACGTGCTTTAAAAAGGGCCGGGTATGAGGTAAGGCTTTTGCAGAATGATGATCTGGCTGCTGTGGTGGCTGCTGCCAATGACTGGCCGGCTGATATTTTTGTTTCGCTGCATTGCAATGCGTCGCCGGGCCGTAATGCCCGTGGTACGGAAACTTTATATTACAGCGGGCAGGGCCGGCTTTTGGGTGAGGCTGTGCAGAAGAAGATTTTGGGCAAGGTGCCGACGATAGACCGTGGCTGTAAGGAGCGGCAGGGGCTGTATGTGCTGCGGCGGACTGTGATGCCGGCTATTTTGGTGGAGCTGGCTTTTATTGATAATAACGATGATCTGGAGCTTTTGGAAAATGATCTGCCGGCATTTGCTGGCGCTATTGCGGCCGGTATCGGCGAGTATTTCAGGCAGGTAGAGGCATGATGAATGATGAATGATAAAGAGTTTGAGAAGGCTCAGGCTTCGATCATGAATAAAAAGGCGAAGCTGATGAAGCTGCGCAGTGATCGGGCAGAGGCCTGCAAAAAGATGAGCGAGATCGAGCAGGCTATCGCCAGGACGGAAAAAGAGCTTTTAGGGGAAGAAAACGATTTTATCGTTTTGTGCGGTCAAAAATCACAGCTGCTGCGTGAGCGCGCTTTGCAGGTGGGGGAAGAGATCGAGCAGGCGATTAGGCCGCAGCAGCCTGTTGATAAGCTGACGATCTTGTTTTTGGCGGCTAATCCGCAGGATACGCAGAAGCTGGCTTTAGATAAGGAAGTCAGGTCGATAACTGATGCTATCCGCAGGTCGGAGGGGCGCGACGGGATCGAGTTTTTCAGCCGATGGGCTGTGCAGTCGCTGGATATTTTGCAGGCGATCAACGAAACTGATCCGGAGATCATTCATTTTTCGGGACATGGTTCTGAAAAGGGTGAGATCGTTTTGGATGACGGCAGCGGTAATATGGCTATGGTTTCTAAAGAGGCGATGGCTGCCGCTGTGGCTTCTGCATCTAAAAAGGTGAGGCTGATTTTTTTTAACGCCTGTTTTTCGCAGAAGGAGGCGCAGGCTGTTGTGGAGAAGGTTGAGGCTGCTATTGGGATGAATACTGAGATCGGTGATGAGGCGGCCATAGTTTTTGCGGCGCAGTTTTATTCCAGCGTCGGTTTTGGCCAGAATTTGCAGCAGGCTTTTGACCAGGCGAAGGCGGCGTTGCTTTTAAAAGGGATTGCAGAGGAGAATACGCCGGTTTTATATGTAAAAAAGGGTTTGTCGGCGCAGGAGATCGTGATGGTGGAAAGTGAAGCTGCCCCAAAAAGCGGTACTGTGTCTGTGATGCAGAGAATTAAAAATATTTTTTCGTGATGAAGAAATAAAGTGAATTTTAGAATTTTTGCTTGACTACAAAAAGCATGAAGTTTATAATGACTGTATAGTTTATTTAAAATTTATTATGAATAAGCTGACTTTATCAAATTTTAAAATTTAATATGGTAAGAAAGCAGGTGTCCAAAAGCGATTGCTTGGAGGACTTAATAGAGAAGCAGGTGTAAGACCTGCGCTGTCCCGCAACTGTAACGGGGAGCGAAGCCGCATTTGTCCATTGGGGAAACCTGAGAAGGCGTGGCCGAGCAATGATCCGAAGCCAGGAGAACTGCCTGTTTTAACATCCGTGATGACTTGCGATGCACAAGGTGGATACATATGTACTGTTTTTATTGGTTTTAAAAAAACGGTATTGTCGCGTTTTGCTGTGTTTTGCAGCTTGGCGGCTGTGTATCCTGGTGCGTGGTGATGATGTATTTTGACAGGAAACTGACGCATTGGCAGTTTCCTGTTTTGTTTTTGGGATACACGGCGCAAGTCATTTGAAGGAGGGTGGGCTGTTTTGCTGCGCAGCCTGATACGGGTATGAAATTAAAGAAGATCATTAAAGAGATTGAAAAAAATGACGATACAATGATCACTGTTGATAAAGCAAGCTACATTGCTTTATTACGCGAGGTGAACAGGTTAAGGTTTAAATGTTCTCAGAGGGGAGCGGCGGCCCGCAGTAAAAAAATGCGCAGTAATGATAACAGCGAGGAACCTGAGGCGGTGACTGTATGAGGCGCAAGGTGAAGCACCTGTTTAATTATTGTGTGGTGCCGGGGCAGGAGAAGGCTGTTTTAAAAACCGGTAAAACTTTGGAGCAGTTTGTTGCGGGGCTGGGCCTTGATGGGATCGAGCTGATGGTTTACAGGAACGTGCCTTATTTTGAGTCTTTTGAGCATCTGGCTGTGGGGGTGCATTTGAATTACTGGCCGATGTGGCTGGCGATGTATCGCAATGATAAAAAAACGCTGCAGAGGTTTTTTCCGTCGAAAGAGGCTTTGCAGGAGTATTACGGCACTACTTATTGTATGGGCTGGCTGCGTAGTATCAGGGCCAATATCAAGTCGGCTCTGGTCGAAAAACCGGAGTATCTGGTGTGGCATATAGCTGAGTGTACGCTGGAAGAGGTTTTTACTTTTGAGTTTAAGCACAGTGATCTGGAGATCGTGACCGCTGCCGCTGCCGTTTTTAACAGGGTGGCTGATGAGATCCCTGAGGATGTGCTGGTATTATTTGAAAATTTGTGGTGGCCGGGGCTGCGGCTTACTGATCCGGCTGTGGTGCGGGCTTTTTTTGAAAAGATCACACATAAGAATGTTGGTATTATGCTGGACACGGGGCATTTGATGAATACTGATCCGAGTCTGCAGTTGGAACGGGACGGGATCGAGTATATTTTAAAGATCGTTAAGGCTTTGGGTCAGGATAGAAAGCTGATCAGGGGTTTACATTTAAATTGTTCGCTTTCCGGTGAATATGTAAAAACTTTTAAGCGTGTGTATGATGATAAGTGCAGTAATATCGAGCGGATGAAGCATGTAATAAAAATAGATCAGCACAGGCCGTTTTCTGATACGGCAGTGCAGAAGCTGCTGCGGGCGATCAGTCCTGATTATGTGGTGCATGAGCTTGCTTATAATGACTTTAATGATTTTGAACAGAGCATCGCGCTGCAGCTTGCCGCTTGCGGTAAAGTGGTACCGGGCGGTGATGAAGGAGGCTAATTTGTGATAAAAAAATACAGGCTGGGATTAAGGGCGGTACTGGTTGCTTTTTGCGTTGTTGCGGCTGTGTTTGCTGCAGGGTGTGGTAAGCCCACTGAAAGCAAGACTCCGGCTTCAGGACGCGGCGGTTACAGCGTTGCAGATGCGACTAAAACACGGATCGATTTTACATATAAGCCGCAGCGTATAGTATCGCTGGGGTTGAGTGCTGATGAGGTACTGTTGGATATGGTGGAGCCTGAGCGGATCGCGGCGTTGACTTATTTGGCAGATGACGCTGGTATCTCGCCTGCTGCGGCTAAAGCGGAGCGGGTCAAAGGGCGGGTGCAAAGCGGCAGTTTGGAGTCTGTTTTGGCGCAGCAGCCTGATCTGGTGTTGGTCCCGGACTGGACTGATCTTAATTTTGTGGAGCTTTTGCGCGGTGCGAAAGTGCCTGTTTATGTTTATAAAACTCCGACTACGGTGAAGGAGATCAAGCAGACTATTTGCGAGCTGGCAAATGTTGTGGATGAGCGTGTTGCCGGTGGGAAGATCGTGGCAAAGATGGAGAAGGAGCTGGCGTTTGTACAAGCCAGGGTCGGCAATATGCCGGCAGAAGAATGCATCAGCGTGATGGCGCTTTCTTATATGGGGCCGTTTGGGGCCAGGGGGACTACTTTTGCTGATATTTGCAATTATGCTAATGTCAGGAATGTGGTGGCTGAGTATGATTTGCCGCCTAATGCTACTTTTTCAGAGGAGACGCTGATCAGGCTCAATCCTGATTTACTTGTTATTCCCAGCTGGAAGTATGATAACGAGCAGGATCCGTCGAAAATGCGGGAGGAGATTTTGCAGAACCGGGCTTATCAAAGTGTGAATGCTGTTAAAAATAAAAGAGTTGTGCAGCTGCGTGATACGTATTTATATAGTACGACTCATTATATAGTTTATGCGATCAGGGATCTGGCGGAAGCGGCCTATCCGGAAAGATTTAAATAATTGGGAGGTTTTTGAAAATGGGTATTTTTGCCGGTGCTGTAGATTATTTTCAAAGGGGCGGGGCTTGTATGTGGCCGTTGCTGCTGTGTTCGATTGCCGCTATTGCTATTGGTGTGGAGCGGTATTTGTATTATAAAAAGGCGCTTTCAAGCACGGCTTTTGTTATGGAGTTCTGCCATTTGATGAATGATTTCAATATCGTCGGGGCACGCGAATTTGCCGGGGTGAATAAGGGTGATGCGGCTGAGCTGGCAGTGGAGACGCTGGATATCAACGAGGATCTTGGCAAAAGGCTTGAGTCGATCGTTTATTCTAAGGCTGACAGGGCCATTGATGGGATGGAGCAGAATCTTGATTATCTGAGTGTGGTTATCGGTCTGGCGCCGATGCTTGGTCTTTTGGGTACTATTACGGGTATGATCAGTTCGTTCAACGCTTTGAATGAACGGGCGCAGAATCCGATGGCGGTAACTGCCGGTATCGGCGAGGCTTTAATCACTACGGTTTTCGGTTTGTGTATCGCGATCATGGGCATGTGCATTTATGCGTATTTGTCGAGTAAGGTGAAAACTGCTTCGCTGAATATTTACGAGGTTGCCAATGTGTTGATCGATATCGTTCAGGCCAAAAACGGCGGCAGTAAAAACTGAGGGGCGGTGTAGAAAATGCGCAGACGACCTAGAAAACAAAGCTTGCCGCCGCAGCTGATGCTGAGTCCGATGATTGATATGATTTTTCTGCTGCTGGTATTTTTTATCGTCAGTACTATGTATATGAGCGAGATCAAGACTATTCCGATCAGGCTGCCGGTGGCGCAGAATTCGGAGACTGTAAGCAAAAGTAATTTTGCTGTGACGGTTAAAAAAGATGGCGCATTGTATTTGGAGGATAATAAGATCGAAATGAAACAGCTGGTGGCCAATGCCGCGGCTGAGAGTAAACGTGATGCTGCTTTTTCGGTGATTATCCGAGCTGACGGCGAGGCTAATTATAAAACGGTTATCAAGCTGATGGATGAATTGAAGGGCGCGGGGGTAACACGCTTTGGCTTGGCAACGGATCTGGGTGATGGCAAATGACGGATAGAGGCAGACGCTTTGGCAAGGGTGTTGCCATTGCGCTTGCAGTGCATATTATTGCCGCTGCTCTGCTGGGTGTTTTGGGATACCGTTTTACACAAAGGCCGCCGCAGATTTTAGAGGTTACTTTGGGTGGCGGCGGTGGCGGCGGTGGTAAAGGCAGCGCTGCCGCTGTAAAAGGGGCCGAAAATCAACAGCCAGGCGCCGCGCAGCAGCAGGTGGAAAAGACGCAGCTGGCTCGCCCTAAAGCTGATGATATCGTAGATCAGAAACAAAAGCCGCCGCAGCAGGAGCAGCAGCGTCAGACGCAGCAAAACAATACAGCGAGTGAAGCTGCGCAAAGCAATGTTAAGAGCGGTGAAGCTGACGGCAGCGGCACTGGCGGCGGTGAAGGGACCGGGGCAGGAACAGGTCAGGGCAGCGGTGAAGGCAGCGGCTCGGGTAGTGGCAGCGGTTCCGGGAGCGGCAGTGGTCAGGGAGCCGGTCAGGGCAGCGGCAGCGGCGTTCCGGTAACGCCTCCTTATTTGGTTTCCAGTACAGATCCACGTTATCCGGCTGCGGCCAGAAATCGTGAGATCGAGGGTACGGTGTATGTAAAGATGCTGGTGAGCAGCGGCGGCAGCGTGGAAAATGCTTTTGTGGCCCGCAGCAGCGGCAATGAGGCTCTTGACGGCGCGGCAGTTGAGGCTGTCTATAATTGGAGCTTCAGCCCGGCTAAGGATACATATGGCAGTCCTGTACGTTGTTATATTACGATGCCGGTCAATTTTGTACTGCATTAGTATTTGTTGGAGTGGTAAATTTGAAAAAATTTGGAATTGAGACTGCGATGATGACACGATATGATAATCTTGATAGTACTTTAAACAGCAGAACGATGAATTGTGCCTGCTGTGGCAAAGAATTTTTTGGTAATAAAAGTTTGCATACTTATAAAAGGACGATCAACAAGCTGCGCAGGTATTATTGCAGTTATAGGTGTTTCAGGCAGGCGGAAGCAGAGCTTGACAAGTTGAAAGCAAAAGAAAAAAATATTGATGACGTTTGAAGGTCATCAATAGATTAAGGATGGTGCATTATGAGAAAACAAATTACAACTTTATTTTTGGCTGTGGTATTGACTTTTAGTCTGGCAGCGGTTGGTTTTGCAGAAGAAAAACAGGCTGAAACGCCAGTCGACCCGAATGCTACCAATTTAACGGCGGTATATCCTGTGCTTGAAGAGGCTGTTCCGGTAGTGCCTGTAAAGCCGGAGTCGTTAAAAGACGCTAAGGCCGTAACTGAATATATTGCCGCTGTTGATAATTATTTGAAAGCGGTGCAGAAGTATATTGACGGTACTACCAATGATTTGAACAAGATCATTGACCAGCGGAACAAGGCGATCGCAAGCGCTAATAAAGTAGTTGAGGATTATAACGCTTTTTTTGAGGCGAATAAGCAGAAATAAAAGGACAGACAAATAATAAAGCCGTTGATACATTTGATGCATCAACGGCTTTATTATTCTATTTATAAGTAGTATTTTCTTCAAAAAGATTTTTTGATATGGATAATAATACTTATAAGTAGTATTAAGAAGGGCGTGTTTATGCCAATTTACTGACTGTAGGCACAAAGAATATTTTATCGGCAAAAATTCAAAAACATTGACTGTTAAAATTATGAATGTTAAAATTCAAACTCAATGGGAATAGATATCATAAATAAGAGCTTATTAATAAATAAACATCGATAAATGGTTTGATTTATGATATCAAAGTAAGTGATAAAGGAGCTGTATTTTGGTGAAAAAATTTGAATTGGGACGCTTGATGTGTACAGTGATTTTGGGAACGAGCTTTTTAGCAGGATCGGCTTATGCAGAAGAAAATTTATCGGAATTCGTTTTGGATGGAATAAATGTGACTGCCCTGGGGTATGAAAAAAGTAATTTGGATACGCCTGCTGATACTGTTGTTTATACAGGTGAACAGTTAAAAGAAACCGGTGCCAGCGATGTGGCAAATGCCCTGAAATACAAGGGCGGGGTTTATTTTACCAATATGGGGCCGCATGATCAAAACTGGATAACCGGCAGCAGCCAGATCAATCTGCGCGGTATTGACGGTGGGACTTTGGTTTTGATCAACGGTGTGCCTGCTTCTTTTAATAATGTCAATCATTTGGATATGCTTAACTTGGATGAAGTGGAAAGAGTAGAGATTGTCAAGGGTGGGGGGGCAGTGCTCTACGGCAGCGAGGCATTGGGCGGAGTTGTTAACATTATAACTAAAGCTCAGATGAAAAATTCGCTGCGTGTAGCTGCCGGAAACAAAGGACAGCGTGATTACGCTGCCACTATAGGTATGGGTAAAGCAAGCCTGGCTCTTGGAAGAAATGAGTTTGGTTCTACCGGCAATATGACGGAAAAAATTGGTGATTTAACAATTAATTCTCCTGCTAAGACTGGCTATTATATTGGTTTTGGCGATAGCAAAAAAGATCATCTGGCCTTTAACTATAAATTTGATGACCGGTTTAAATTCAGTTATATGTTCAATAAAAAGAAATATTCGATAAATTATAACGATATTGATGAAATGCTGTTAAAACATTTTATGTATGATGACCGTGAGCATTTTGCACAGATAGCATATAATGATGAAAACGGCTGGGAGTCTAAAGTTTATTACAATCAGAGACGAATCGAAAATCCGGATTATTTTGTAGTGAATCCGATGAATGTAGAGTGGGAGAAAAGTGACCAGAAGCAGTATGGGCTGGATACGAAAAAAGTTTGGCGTAGTGAGAAGGCAACAGGGTTAATTGGTATCAGCGCTAAACGAGAAACTTATGTTAATGATAATCAAAAATTTAGTAATTCTAACTCAAGTAGCAGTGCATTAAAGCCGCAGGCTCATTTTGGTACTTATGCGCTTAATAGCTTTTCATTATATGGATCGTATGACCGTAAGCTGAGTCAGGCAACAAATATAGTTTTTAGTGCGCGTGAGGATTTATTCCGTTCTGATGCCGGTGACTATAATGAGTTTTTGCCGCAGGTTCAGGCTATAACCAAATTTGATGAACATAATTCTGTTTATGCAAGCGTTGGCAAATCGTTCAGGATGCCTACATTCCGTAATCTTTATTATGGCAGTAATATGATAGAACCTAATCCGGATTTAAAGCCGGAATATGGTTGGAATTATGAAGTTGGTTATAAATATAACGAAAACGGAAGGCGGTTGAACCTTACTGCATTTAGGACAGATATCAAAGACCAAATTGTTTCTGTTTGGGGCAGTACAAGATCTAAGACGATGAATGCTTCAAAATATCGCAATACTGGTATTGAACTGCGGTATGAACAGGATGTCGATAAGCATTTTACTTATAATGTAGGCGCAGTGTTTGCCAAGCCGCAGCGTATGTATAAAGAAGGTCAGGACTGGAGCGATACTTTAGGACGTTATCAGCTAAACGGCGGTGTAAATTATGTGAATCGTGATTTTAGTGCGGCCTTAAACCTGAGCTATTGGGGTAATCGTTTTAAAAACGGCGTCAGCAGTGAAAAAATTACCGTAACAGAAATATCTTCGCCGCTTTTAGTGTCTAATTTACATCTTGGTTATAAGGTTGCTAAAAATATGACGGCTACCTTTGATGTCGATAATTTATTCGATCGTAAGGATATTGCTAATGTTGGCGGAACGAGCAACAATAATTTGTATTATACAATGGGAAGGACTTTCCGGGTTGGTGTAAATTATAATTTTTAAAAGTTGGCAAAGGGAAACATAATTGTGTTTCCCTTTTGCTTTCCTGCAGTGAGTTGTGTTACAATAAAATACAACTTATGAGTAGGATGGTGTTTCTATGTTCGTTGGTCGTAGTGAAGAATTAGGTCTTTTGGAGAAAATGTATGCCAAAAAATCTTTGAGCTTGGTACTTGTGAGCGGTGGATATAAAATTGGTAAAACAGCATTTCTGCAGGAGTTTCTGCAGAAAAAAGCAGCTGCTTATTTTGTTGCCCGCAATGCGTTATCCACTGTCAATCTGGCGGCTTTTTGCCTGGAATTAAAAGAGCAGGGTCTTTGGGGTACAAAAAATGAATTCCGCAGCTGGGATAGCGTTTTAAGTGCATTATTTTTTAGAGCGACGCAGCAGCAGCTGGTTTTAGTAGTTGACGATGTACAGTATTTATTTGACTCTGCACCGGAATTTTTTGCAGCATTTGATAAGTATGCTACAAAATATAAAAAGCAGTTAAGATTATTAGTTGTTTTAGCTGGGGCGCCCTGGGCTGAGATGGAGAGGTTTTTCCTCAAAAACAAGGCGCTTCAGATCAAAAAGCATATCAATGATATTATAAAATTAGGTGCTATGGATTTTTGGGAAGCGCAGCCATTTTTGGAAGGTTTTACTGATGAAGAAAAATTGTGCTTATATGGAGCTGCTGGCGGCAACCCTCATTATATGAGTTATTTTGATAGGGCGTTGTCTTTTAAGGATAATTTGAAAAAACTTTTTTTTGAGTCCGCTGCACCATTATATAAAGAGCCGCCCCAGCTTTTGAAGCTTGAATTAAGGGAGCCGTCTACATATAATACGATACTTTGCTCTGTTGCCTGTGGAGCCGGGAGACTGAATGAAATAGCGGCAGCGGCCAATATGGAATGCAACAAGGTTTCTAAATATTTGAATGTGCTGCTGACGATGGGTGTTTTGCGGCGTGTCAATCCTGCTTTCAGCAACAGCAGTAAAATAAGCTATTATGAAATTACTAATAGTATGTTTGCTTTTTGGTATCAGTTTGTCTTTCCTTATATGAGTTCGATTGCCATTGGCCGGGGCAATCAGGTTTTGCGTAATAATATTATGCCAAGAATAGATTTATTTGCCGCCTGGATTTTCAAAAAAATCTGTTTGCAGTATTGCTATAAATTAAATAAACGCAATGATTTTATGTGTGATTTTGAAAAGATAGGCCCCTGGTGGCAGGGCAGCGGCAGTAATAAAATAGAGGTTGATTTTATAGCTGACGGTATTAAGGAAATTTGTCTGATCGATTGTTTTTGGAGTAATAAAAAGGCCGATAGTGCTGTATTGAAAAAATTGTTTGATAAAGGTGAAAATTTTACAGGAATCGATAAAAGTTTTTTATGTTTTTCTAAAAAAGGTTTTACTGATGAGTGTATGGAGATTTCGGCCAGGGATTCGCAGCTCAGGCTGATATCTTTGAAGTATATGAAATGAAAGACTTTGCCTGACGCAGAATTTATTGACGGGTGTTTATGAATATGAAAAAGAGTATCACAATAATACTGGTGTTGTTTTTAGGAATGCTGCTGGGCGGTTGTGGCAGTGATAGTGCTGAAATAAAGGAGGTGCAGCAGAAAACTATTATAGTTAAAGACAGTGTTGGCCGCGAAGTTGAGCTTCCTTATCCATTGGAAAGAGTTGCTGTCTGTAATGTTTATAATGCAGAGTTGATTACTGCTGTTGGTGCCATAGATAAAATCGTCGGCGTTGATAATTATATATTTAAAGACCAGTCTGGTTTTAAAAACAGGTTTACTAAAGCGCAGGTTTTTGGTATCAGCCAGAATGCTATGAATTACGAAAAACTGGCCGAGCTTGCACCGCAGGCAGTGATCATTACAGGTGAGGGAACATGGCGGGACGCACAGGATATGCTGGACAGATTTGGAATCAAAGTAATTGTAATAAATTCTTATTATACAGATCAGTTTGGTGCTAATTGCCGCCTGATCGGTAGAATTTTTGGCAGGGAAGCCGAGGCAGAAGAACTGGTTGCTTATTTTACTGATAAACTGACTTATATACAAACGCAGCTTAAAGATGTACCGCGTAAAAGCTTGTATTTTGAATATCGGACTCTTGGAAAAACAGCAGTGCCGGGCGATTATTTTTATAAAATGGTTGAATATTCAGGCGCTGATAATATTTTTGCCGCTGCTAAAGGATCACAGGTTGATCAGGAAGCGATAATCGAGAAAGATCCTCAGTATATTGTCAAAGTAGCAGATGCCAATGCTTATTCTTCTTATCAGCCGCCGACTATAGAGGAAGAGAAAGCAATCAAAAAGGAGCTTGTTTCGCGCAGCGGTTGGGCCGGTATTGACGCAGTGCGTAATGACAGGATACTGCTTCTTTCGCATTATTTGCATGGTGGGGCTTCTAAGCTGATGGGCACGATCTATATAGCGAAGTTTTTATATCCGGAATATTTGCCGGAGCTGCATCCGGAAGAAGTTTTTAAAACATGGCTGGAAAAGTATCAGCAGCTTAAATATATAAAGGGGCATTCTTATCCGGAGCTATATTAGGATGCTTAAAAAATGTCCGGTCGATGTGAGAATTTATATATTGACTGGACATTTTTTTATTGACACTAAAGTTAAAGGATGTTAAAATGCAATAGAGTTAGCTGTAGCTAACTCTATTGCATTTTATTTTATGAATAAAGTTGTTTATATTGATTTAAATATAGAATATTTTTGTTTGAAAACAGTGAGCTATTTATTTTTAAGGGAGGCAGTTTATTGATGAGAAAAATTGCGATTTATGGTAAGGGCGGTATTGGCAAGTCAACTACGACTTCAAACTTGTCAGCAGCGTTGGCACTTAAAGGCTATAAAGTAATGCAGGTTGGCTGTGATCCTAAATCCGATTCTACTAAGAATTTAATGGAAGGGAAGCGTATTCCGACTGTTTTAGAGCAGCTGAAGGAAAAGGGAGAAGAGCTGGAACTGCAGGATATCGTTTTTGAAGGCTTTGGGGGTGTGCTGTGCGTAGAAGCAGGCGGCCCGACACCAGGTATAGGCTGTGCAGGCAGAGGTATTATTTCGGCGTTTGAGAAGCTGGCAGAATTGAAGGCTTTTGAAATTTATAAACCGGACATCGTTATTTATGACGTGCTGGGTGACGTTGTTTGCGGCGGTTTTGCCATGCCGATCAGAGGCGGTTATGCCAGAGAGGTTTTTATTGTTTCTTCGGGCGAGATGATGGCGCTTTATGCAGCTAATAATATCGCGCAGGCAATTAAAAATTTTGGCCGCAGAGGTTATGCCCGTTTGAAAGGCATTATTTTGAACGCTAAAAATATTGAGAATGAACAGGAGTTGGTTGCCAAAGCTGCTGCCGAGATAGAAACCGGGATCGTAATGTATGTACCGCGTTCAGGCGATATCCAGACTGCCGAAAATATGGGTGGGACGGTAAGCGAATTTGTACAGGATTCGCCGATGGTCAGGGTTTATCAGGAGCTGGCTGATAAAGTTTTAGAATTAAGTGAAGACAGTAAGGGGGATGAATGATGAAAAATAAACTGTTGTTGTTATTGGTTGCCGTTATAGCAGGTGCCCTTGCGTATTATTGCTTTAATACAGACGGCAAAAGTGAAAGTGCATCGACTGCTGCCGGTGAAACTTATAAACTTGAATATACGCCTACGCTGCAGGCTTATGGTTTTACGGAACCAGTAGTTTTGAAAACTAAACCGCAGCGTGTCGTGTCGTTGGTACATACTCCTGTTTTGGCATTGCATGAAATGGGCATCAGGCAGGTCGCTGTCCCTCAGGCGGCAATGCTGGAATGGCCGTCTGATTTGGTTAAGGAGGCAAAATTGCTGAATGTATCAATGAATTCTAACTTTGACATTGAATCAGTTATTGCTTTGGAACCGGATCTGGTAATAGTTGGCTATCAGTCTAAGGATACTTATGGGAAAATTTTGGATCGTGAAAAAATACCGGTGTATTATGTCGATGCAGGGCATGTCGTATCTTATGAGTCGATTAAGGAGCTGACTGACGTGCTGATCAACGCTTTTGGCAAAGATAACGCCGGGGCGGAAGCAATCGCGGCCAGGTTTAACAAATTGGAAACGAGAATGGCTGCTAAAAGACAGGAAAATAAGGGCCAGCGCGTTATGGTGCTGCAGTCAGCACCGCCCCGCCATTATATTCAGGGTAAAGACGGTACGTTAGGCAGTATGCTTGATATGCTGGGGTACGAAAATGTATATAAGAACAATAAGATGGTGCTGGTTGATCTGGAACAGGCTTTAGCGTATGAACCTGATTTACTGTTTTGTGTAGGCGGTTCCAAAACTGCTGCTGAGCATCAGCAGGTGATGGAGGAAGATTTTGCTAAAAATCCTGAGTATTGGAACAACATTAAGGCGATCCGTGAACATGAGGTCATTTATCTGCCGATCAAATATGTTGCGACAGCCGGGATCAATGTTATTGACAATATAAATGAAATGATCGATATTATCGATGCGAAGAAGCTGAAGCACAATGAGTAAAGAAGTAAACGTTTTACAGGTTAGTATGGTGTGTCTGGTTTTACTGGCTGTTTTGTTATTATTAGCTGTTGTGGCACTGGGAGTGGGCAGCGCCGGTTATTCGCTGCAGCAGATCGTTCAGGCGCTTTTTTATGATGAAAGTGGTCCGGTAAGGGTAGTTGTTTATAATTTGCGGTTGCCGCGTTTGATCATGGCTATAGAGGTTGGGGCCTGCCTGGCTGTTGCCGGCGCTCTTTTGCAGGCTGTTATGCGTAATCCACTGGCAGATCCTGGGATTATAGGTGTTTCTGCCGGTGCGGCTACTGCGGCGACGACGGTTTTGCTGTTGTTCCCGACTTTGGTTTCTTCGGTGCCGCTTTTTGCTTTTGGCGGCGCGGCCCTGGCCTGTGTACTGATCTATTTGCTGGCCTGGCGAGATGGGATCGATACGGTCAGGATAATTTTATCTGGTGTAGCGATCAATACGGTTTTAGGGGCTTATAACTCCTTTTTACAATTATTGAATTCAGACAATCTTTCCAGTGTGTTGTCTTTTATGAATGGCAGTCTTTCTGGACGTTCCTGGGATCATGTTTATATTATTACGGTGTATGCTTTTATTGGCCTTGTTTTAGGTGTCTGCTGCATCAAGAATGCCAATATTTTGCAGTTGGGTGACGAGATGGCTCAAAGCCTGGGCGTAAATGTAACTTTTGTGCGGATCTTTTTATCGGCGGTGGCTGCTTTTTTAGCTGCAGCAACGGTAGCAGAGGCTGGTATGATCGGCTTTGTTGGTTTGGTCGTGCCGCATATTGCGAGAATGATGGTTGGATCTGACTATAAGGCACTGCTGCCGGTGAGCATGCTTTTGGGCGCGGTAATCCTTTTGGCGGCAGACACTTTGGGAAGGACGCTTATTCCCGGGATGGAGATACCTGTAGGTATCGTTATGGCAGTTACCGGCGGGCCGTTTTTCTTGTATATGTTAAGAAAGAAGGGCAAAGTAAGTGGAAGTTAAGGGTGAAAAATTAGAGATCGGCTATGATGGGCGCATTGTGGTCAGGGAAATGGACATTACTGTAAAAAAAGGTGAGATCACGACGATCATCGGACCTAACGGTTCAGGAAAATCTACGCTGCTGAAAGCTTTGACACGCTTGCTGCGTTGCAGCATGGGCTGCGTTTATCTTAATAAGGAAGATTTGTATAATATCGACAGTAAAAAACTCGCCAAGTGTATTGGGGTTTTGCCGCAGCGTCATTGTGCGCCGCCTGATTTTAAGGTCAGGGATTTAGTTGGCTATGGTCGTGTGCCTTACCAGAAATGGTATGAGCAGAATACAGAAGAGGATGAAAAGATCATCGAGTGGGCGTTAAAGGCGACCGGTACCTGGGCTTTGCGTGATAAATCTATTCAGGAATGTTCCGGCGGCGAATCGCAGCGGGTATGGATAGCTACAGTTCTGGCGCAGCAGCCGGAGATTTTGTTTTTGGATGAACCGACGACATATCTGGATATTGCGCATCAGCAGGAAACGATGAAGCTTGTAAAAAGATTGAACCATGAGGCGGGAATCGGGGTGGTGATGGTGCTGCACGATTTAAGCCATGCCCTGGAGATCAGCGACAGGATCATAGTTTTGAAAAATGGCTGTAAATATGGTGAAGGCTGTCCGCAGGATATTATCACACCTAAAATGATGCGTGAGGTTTATGACGTGGATTGTGATGTGGTGCAGATGCCGGGCCGCAAAAAGCCTTTGATTATGTTTAAGGAAATAAGTTGATAAAAGGAGTTTGGTTATGGCAATGGATGGAAAAGAGCTGGTTGCAAAACTGGCTAAATTGAGTCAGGTGCAAAGCATTAAAAATATACCGCAGCTGACGCACGCGTTGTTTCCGGGTACGCATTGCCCTTTGATGGGGGCGGCAATGGCTGTCGGAGGGATCAATGACAGCCTGATAGTTGTAGTTGGCACTGATGAATGTACTTATTACACTAAAAGTATGACTGTACATTCTGAAAAATTTGGCGGTATTGGCGGGCGTTGTGTGTCGGTTGTTTTGGATGACCATGACGTAACCTTTGGAAGTGCGGAAAAGGTGCAGGAAGCCTTTGAAGAAATTATTGAAGAATATCGTCCTCAGTGCGTCTTTTTGGTTACGACCTGTGTTATTGAAATCATCGGGGACGACTTTGACGCTATTGCAGAAGGGCTTAGCGGGCTTTATGGGATTCCGGTGCTGCCGGTACATACCGAGCATTTTAAATGTGAAGACCATTTGCCGGGCCTGGAACGGACTATCTCTGTCTGCGCAGCAATGATGGAGCCGCGTGCTTGCGATAACAGTGTTAATCTGCTGGGGCAGCGTATGGGCGATTTTGCCACGACGGAGCTTTATGCCATGCTGCAGAAGGCGGGCATAAAAATTGGCTTACAGCTGCCCTGCGGCTGTACGGTGGATGATATTAAAAATGCTGCTGCGGCGAAGGTGAATATTGTAGTTAACGATATTGCCCTGCCGTTGGCGCAGAAGATGCAGGAAAAATTTGGAACGCCGTATGTTTATTTCAATAAATTCGTCATTCCTGAAAAAATCTATGAAGCCTATAAAAATCTTTTTGGCTATTTAGAGCTAGAGCCTCCTGAAGAATTGGAGGTGCTTTATCAAAACATAAGAGCAGAAATTGAAAAAACTAAGAGCGAATTGGCTGGTATTACTTATATTTACGGTAACACGCCGTATGCAGTTTTTGAAATGAACTGCTTTCTGAGTTCTCTTGGCATGGTGCCGCAGGTGATCCAAACGAACAGATATACCGCCGCAGATGAGGAGTATGCAAGGAAAATGCTGCAATATACAGATCCTTATGTTTGCAAAGCAGCTAATATCGCGCCGCTGCAATATGTTTATGATGTATTGTCTCCTTATTTGTATCTGGGGCATGAATTTGCGAGCAGACTGCGTCAAAAAGGTATGGCTATTGTCCACAGTGACAGGGCCGGCGGTATGCTGGGTTTTGAAGTTACCGGGTATTTGCTGCAGCAGTTAGTCAAGGCTGTGAGGGAAGCAAAAGAATATAGAAGGGAGCTGGGCATATGAGTTTGTGCAGATACTTGCCTGTTCCCTCAGATCGAATGGGGATCATTTGGAGCCTGCTCAGCGTAAAAGACAGCATTATTCTTGAATATGGCCCGGCCGGGACAACTCATTTCAGTATGGGGCTTTATGGTGCTCTGGGTGTAGAATGTCAGCAGCGGTTGTTTACAACACATATGAATGAGGATGATGTGGTGATGGGGGACGTTACCCGTTTGGAAGAAGCCATTATCGAGCTGGATAAAAGCTATGAACCTAAAGTTATTTTTGTTGTGGCGTCGTCTATTTCTGCGGTTATTGGAACGGACATTAAAGGCGTTTGCAATTATATGCAGCAGGAAGTGAAAGCGAAGCTGGTTGCCTTTGAGCAGGGCGGCTTTAGGGGCGATTACAGCGTAGGGCTGACTGAGGTTTATAAATTGCTGGTCAATAATCTTCCAGGGCAAGAGCGGAATGCTAAAAAGAAGACCTACAATATCATTGGCGCTTCCATGGGCAGTTATCGTGCCGCGTCTGATGTTTGGGAGCTGCAGAATCTGATGCGTGAAGCCTTTGGCTATGAAATGCATACCTGTTTGTGTCACGAAACTTCTGTGGCTGAGATAGGCGATATTGGCGCAGCCGAAATCAATTTGGTAATGCGGCAGGAAGGCTTGCCGGCGGCCGGCCTGCTGAAAAATAAATTTGCTGTGCCTTTTGTTTTCAGTGCTCCTTACGGGTATGCCGCAACTTTAGCCTGGCTGGAAGAAGTGGGCAAAGTTTTAGGGCAGGCCCCGGACAGTAAGCTATGCGCCAGATTACGTCTGAAAGCCGGGAATGCAGCTTCTTTGAAGATGTATGCCATGATGATGGGGCGCAAAAAGATGCCTCAGGCAGCTGTACTGGGAGAATATGACCTGGTGAAAGGGTTAAGTGCGTTTCTCGGATCTGTAGGCATCAATGTTAAGCATAAGGTATGCAGTCATTCTTTAAAAAGCATTATAGAAGCAGAGCCGGATATTCAATATTTTGCTGTAGAAAAAGACAAAATTGACATATTGAAAAATTTGCGGCAGACACTTGTCCTGGCAGACGATGTTTCAAACAGGCTTTGCGACAGCAGCAATGTTGTATTGAGAGTGAGCGCACCTTTTATTGATGGTGCTCAGATTGCAACGCATTTGCCTTTGCTTGGTGAAAAGGGTACAGATTTTTTACTGGAAACTGTCGAAGCATATTATCAGACTTTAGCTTAATAAAAACTTAAATATCCCCTCAAGATTAATACTTGAGGGGATATTTAAAGGGGGAGGTTAGCTGGAGCTAACTAAATAAAATAAGTTGTAAAAATCTTGCTGCCCCGGCGAAATATTGGCAAGCCAGAGGGCGAAAAGATTCTATACTAGATTTTTATAATGAAAAGGAGGTCGATGCTGCTGTTGGTTTAGTATTTGTGACAGTAAAATTTTAGGGGGAGTTAAGGTGAAAAAGTTTTTTAAATTTTTATGCATGTGTCTGATCATGAGTATGGCAGAATCGGCACATGCCGCATTACCAACAGTAAAAGATACTGTGATTATTTCTGCAGCAGACAACAAGCCGATAACACTTGCGAAAATGGCTGAGGGCCTTGTTGATTATGATGTATTATTTTTTGGTGAATTTCATGATCAGGATGTGCTGCATGAGCTGGAATATGAACTGCTGCAGCAACTATATACTATTCATGGTGATAAGCTGGTTCTGTCACTGGAGATGTTTGAGGCTGATAACCAATCTGTTTTGGACGAATATTTAGCAGGTAAAATTTCTGAAGAGGATTTTCTGGGCAAGTCACGTCCCTGGCCCAGATATAAAACTGATTATCGTCAGTTGGTAGAGTTTGCCAAGGAACATAACTTACCTGTTATTGCCAGCAATATACCGCGCTTTTTAGCCTCCAGGCTGGCGAAAGAGGGAACTTTAGAAGATGTAGAAGAGCAGGATAAGCAATATTTACCTGTCAGGACCTATGCGCCAGCAGGAAAATATAAAGAGAAGTTTACTGCTTATATGACTAAGGGACAGACGCCGATGCGAATTCCACAGGCGCGGATAGATCAGGTGTTTGCCGCTCAATGCATAAAAGATGACAAGATGGCAGAAAGTATTTTTTATTATTGGCAAAATAACCAGGATAAAGTAATTTTTCACGTTAACGGCTGTTTCCATTCTGATGGGCATTTAGGTACTGTCGAAAAACTGGAAGCGTTGAATCCGGCTTTAAAAGTAGGCGTGATTACGCCTAAGGATCTGCCGGAAGCTAAAAGTTATATGAAAACTTATGCCAGCGATAAAAGTGACGGCGAATATATTATTTATTTTCCAAGAGTAGCAAAAGAACAATGAGCAAAGGAAGGGTAGTATGATGAAAATAAAAAATAAGAGGTTTTTAAACGGGAAAATACTGATGGCAGTACTGATTGGTACGAATGTCATCTGGGGGGGCACAGAGACCTATGCCGAAGAGCAGCATAAATTTACTTTAGATGAATATGTGGTGACTGCTACTCGTACCGAACTTAACAGAAAAGAAGTTCCTCAAAGCGTGGAAGTCATAACTAAAAAGGATATTCAGAATATCGGTGCGACCAATGTTATAGATGCTTTGCGCACTGCAACTAATGTTGAGATCCCTGAAGCGGCTGGAGTAGGGCATACTTTGGGCATCAGAGGCAGCGGCAAAAATGATGTGCTGGTACTTCTTAATGGACGTCGTATTCCCGGTGAAGGATATGGACAGGTTTCTACTAATACTTATGTGTTGTCGCGGTTAAATGTGAACAATATAGAACGAATTGAAGTGCTGCGCGGACCAGCCGGGGCCTTATACGGCTCGGAAGCTTCTGCCGGCGTTATCAATATCATCACTCAAAAGCCTGAAAACAGATCAATGACTGTGGGAGTGGCAGCAAATAGCCGTGAAATGAGTAATTATTACCATTTTGACAGCGGCAAAGATGGAAAGATGAGCGCGGCATTTGATGCCAATTTTACTAAAGTCCGTTATTTTAAATGGGATGACGCCAATATGAGCAAGTATTTTGGGCCTACCCAAAATTACAGCCTGGATGTAGATTATAAGATGGATCAAAACAACAGCTTAAATTTATATCTGGACTATGAAAATACAAATCAGCAGTTTAAAAAGTTTACCAGTGCCAGCGGACCTTTTTCTTATCTGGGGATATATAATGTTGACAGAAAAAGTGCCAGCCTGACTTATAACGGAGCAAATGCCAACAGTAATTATATGGTGAGTGCTACTTATGGCGAATTGAAGAAAGATGTAACTAGTGCCATGGTTGCGAACAGTGTCGGCAGTTCCAAGTTTAACTTTTGGAATATTGAAGCTCGTGACACGATCAAGTTAAATGACAGTAACCGGCTGACCTTTGGCGGTGAATTCAGAACGGACAGCCGGAAGGACAGCAGTATTGATGAAAGTTCCGATCAGTATTCATTATTTGTACATGATGAGTTGAAAATAGGGGAGAAACTTTTGCTTATTCCTGCTATCAGATATGATCATCATGACAGCTTTGGAAACGAAACTTCGCCTAATATCGGTGCAACTTATTCATTTACTGATACCACCAGGTTTAAAGCTAATTATGGCGAAGGTTATAGAGCGCCGTCTATTTCCGAATTATACGGTACTTATTCTAATCCTAATCTGCGCCCTGAAAAATCAAAAGGCTATGAGTTGTCATATGAACAGGAATTTGACACTGATACTGCCGTTAAATTGACATATTTTAAAAATAAAAAGACTGATGCCATTGCAATGGATTACAGCTTAGCGCCTAATTATCAATATATGAATATCGAAAAATCTTCTTCTGAGGGCGTTGAGTTTGAAATCAAGCATGATTTGGGCAATGGTTTCACAGTGATTGGCAATTATGACTATCTGGATGCTATGAACGATAAAACCAATACGCGCCTGAATTATAATGCCCGTAATACTTATACAGCAAAATTGATGTGGACAGAGCCTGTAAAACAGGAATGGAATATCACTGCCTGGAATAAGTGGTATTCTGATTATAGGGCAGACAATGAAGATCACAGCATTAATACCTTTAATTTTGTCGTTAACAAACGCTGGGGAGATAAATATCGTGCTTATGCCGGTATTGATAATCTTTTTGATAAAAAAATCACAGAAATGCGTTATTCCGGACGTTTATGGCGTGTCGGTGCAGAGATGACCTTCTGATAACTTTTCTATTATGATGAAACGCCGCTGCTGTTTGGCAGCGGCTTTCTTTGCTATCTGCAACGTATTTGTGCTACAATAATAAAATATAGATTGATGTTGGCGCAGTAGTAGACAGAGAGGTGTTAATATGGGACAGTTAAAAATAACGGAGATCGAGGCGCAGCTGAATGAGTGGGAGTTTTTAAAAGAACTGCCGCCGGAAATAGACGGTTTTAAGTTAACAATGGGTCAGGGCATTGACGGACAGATCTTAACGATCGCTTCCTATGGTAATGAAGCGATGCACAGTAAGCTTGATTTGGTCTATACATCGGAAACCTTTGATTATGTGCCGGTAAAAACGATCGGTATGCATACGTTCAGGGATATTCGCTATTTTTGCCGCGACCGGGATAAATTTGCTAAATTGATGCAGGAGAAACTGCCTGAGCTTTTGGCTGATATCGACCGGGAGAAAAAACACCGGATGGGAACTTTGGTAGAAGGGACAGGGCTCGCCAGCTGGGAATATGCGGCCAGGCTGCCGCAGAAAGTCGGCGGCTTTGAACTGTTTATAGCGCCTGATAATCCCATTGACTATATCAATGGTTCGACGCTTTTTATCGATTACAGCGACTTTGAAAATGGCAATCAGCTGGTGTTTTTTTATAACACTTTCAGGAATGAGTTTTTTGCAGAAACGAAGAAAGGCTTCATGACCGGGATCACTCATGAATTTGATTGCCGGAATTTGGAAGCGCTGGAAAAACTGCTGGATGAGAATCTGGAAGCGGCATTGCAAAAACTTGGCAAAGCGTAAAGAATGTAATAAATTTATTGCCTGAAACCCTTGACATCTTGATGCAAATGCCATATAATATGCCTACATGGTTTGAATGGCCCGGTGGTTCAGTTGGTTAGAATGCCGCCCTGTCACGGCGGAGGTCGTG
>UQZN01000009.1 GCA_900545535.1 uncultured Phascolarctobacterium sp. | reverse complement strand
ATTAACACAAAAAGATGGTAGACACTTTTGTGTCTACCATCTTTATACCACTTCATAACTTTTAAGTTATCCGGTGTTTTTTTTTCCAATAATAGACTGATTTTTACCGATTCTGACGCTTTTATAGAGAGTAGAAATGATTCAGGAGATAATAGTACTAACAAGCGACACCGGTAAATGAGATGGCAAACAGGCGGCTGAGCCTTGCAGCTGCTTGAGTGTGCATAGATGGCTAAAAAAGAATGGGGGTGATAAATATCTTATTAAAATCGGTGTAGCTGGGAATAACCTTTAGGGAGGGAGCAAAATGAGTGATAAGAAAAAGCCAGTAACAACAGGACAGGAAAATAGTAAGCTTAGTCAGCTGGATATGCTTTTAGGGTTGGTCTGTGCCATCTTTTTTGTCGATACTATTGCTTCGGTCGCCACTATGGGTGCTGCGGCAGTAACATGGATAATCATTGTTGGGGCGTTGTTTTTCTTCCCCGGCAGTTTGACTGTTGCGGAACTTGGTTCCGCATATCCTGAAAACGGAGGTTTTTACGCCTGGATCAAACGTGCCTTCGGAAATTTGTGGGGAGCACGTATCAGCTGGATTTACTGGTCCTGCAACGCTATTTGGATATCATCAGTTGCAACGCTTGTCGTTACAGTTTTCTGTCAGGTTTTTCGTTTGGAAATATCAAATACTATGGCAACATGTTTTAAT
Source organism: uncultured Phascolarctobacterium sp. (assembly GCA_900545535.1). Lineage (GTDB taxonomy): Bacteria > Bacillota > Negativicutes > Acidaminococcales > Acidaminococcaceae > Phascolarctobacterium. The sequence goes on along the minus strand of UQZN01000009.1, from coordinate 103,418 downwards.
ATTGCTGTTATTTGGTTGATGGTATTTGTTGCTACCAGACCAATGGATAATTCACAGAAAATCATCAATTTCAGTGCTATCGCTAAATTGTTTTTAGGTATCGGGCTAGTGATCGCCGCGATCCTATATTTGATAAGAAATGATTTTGAATTTGCAAATTCCATCACATTGAGTGGATTTATCCCAACTTTTGGTCAATCGATTATTTTTATCCCTGCTTTGATTTATAATTTTTTAGGTTTTGAATCTATGTCAGCAGCAGGTTCTTCGATGGAAAATCCAGGACGTGATGTCCCCAGAGCGGCTTTAAAAAATTGCTTGCTGGTATCAGGTCTGTATATAGTAACTGTACTGGCCATGTTGGCAATAATTCCTATTGGCGACATCAGTATTATCCAGGGGCTGGTAGATTGTTTTCGCATTGGTTTCGGCGACAGCTTTATCATGAATATGCTGGTTTATGGTATAGGGGCTATTTTTGTTACGGTGCTGTTTTGCCAGGGGATGATGTGGATTCTTACTGTTTGCCGTGTATCGGCTGAAACAGCTTTAACGGGCGAGCTACCGCAGATATTTGCTAAAACGCATAAAAATGGATCGCCGATAGGAAGTTTGGTTATTGCAGGTTTCGTTGCGTCGGCTATGACTTTAGTTGCAAGCTTTATGTCTGGTTCGGCTGAAGAAATGTTCTGGTCGATTTTTTCCTGCACAAGTTTTTTACTATTAATTCCTTATCTGTTAAATTTTGAAGCGTTTTTAAAACTGCGCCGCACAGATAAAATTACAGTTCGGCCATATACCTTTCCTGGCCCTGCCTGGTTTGCAGTTTTGATGGTCCGTATTGGCGAGTTCATTATTCTTGCAACAATGTTTCTGTTTATTTGGGTACCGGGGACGCCATTTAACTTAAAACAAAGTATGTTCGTACTGATTGGTATCGTACTCACTCTGGCGGTAGGAGAAGTGATTACACGCAGCTGTATGGCTAAATATAGAAAGAAGGCTGATTGTCGTGATATTGATAGCTGGCCGACAGATGATATTGAAGCTGAATAATTGGTAATGTTTCAACTTTTACCGTTAGATGGCAGTCATTAAAAATAAAAGTAGAGGAAAGGTGGTAAATCATGAAAACTGATCTGATATTAAAAAATGGAGTTATTTATACAGCGGATAATGAAAGAACAATGGCGGAAGCGTTGGCTGTAGCAGAGGGGAAAATAGTATATATAGGTGATAATGTCGGTGTTGATCAATTTATAACAGAAACAACAGAGATTGTGGATTTACAGGGAAAATTTGTTCTACCATCATTTTTTGAAGGGCATACTCACTATACTAAAGCGACAGCCACGGTTGTAGGTATTAATTTGGCGGGGATGAATACAGAGTCAGAGTATGTAGAAGCCTGCCGGAGTTTTATTGCAGAAAGACCAGAACTGAAAGTATTACGCGGGCAAGGTTATCTGGAAGCATGTTTCCCCGGAGCCGGGCCGCTTAAAGAAGCACTGGATAAAGCTTCAACGGAGATACCTATCGTTGTACAGGCTGAGACTTTACATTCATTGTGGGCTAATTCCAAAGCAATCGAACTGGCTGGTATTACTGAAGCTACGCCTGATCCTAAAAATGGACGTATTGAACGAGCTGCAGATGGAACTCCAAGCGGTTGCTTCCGTGAAACAGCCCAGGATCTTATTTTGAATGCTTTACCGGATTTTTCGATAGAAGAATATAAAGAGGGCATTTTAAATTTTCAGAAAATGGCGCACCAATATGGTTTTACCGGTGCTTATGATCCATGGTTAATGGCTGGCAGCAATTCTATCAAGGCTTTAAAAGAATTAGATGCTGAAGGTAAACTTCAGATGCGCTTTAGAGGTGCATATTGGGCAGATCCTAATCAGGATGAGAGTCAGGTTGCAGCATTAGTTGCAGCACGAGATAACGACAATAATGGAGATTTATTCAAGATTAATGCAGTAAAATTATTTATGGATGGAGTGTTGGAAAGCGTAACCGCTTATTTGCTGGAACCATACACAGCGGCGGCTGGGCGACAAGAAGGCTGGTGTGGTGACCAGATATGGAATGCTGAAAATATGAACAAGGTTGTAGCTGCAATTGATAAAGCCGGGATGGGGATACATGTGCATTGTGCTGGGGATGCCGCTGTTAAGCAAACTCTTGATGCCATTGCCTATGCCCGTCAAAAAAATGGAGTTCGCGACGCCAGACATTGTATTACGCATATTTTCTTAGTAGATCCGCAGGATGTAGATCGGTTTAAAGAGTTAGGCACAGTGGCCATGACCAACTCGTATTGGGCTCAGATTGATGAAACTTATTTCGTTAACGGCAGCTATATTGGTTGGAAAAGAGCTGAGCATACTTTTCCTTTAAATTGTTTCTTTAAAGCGGGAGTCAAGGTTGCAAACGCCAGTGATTATCCTATTACAGCAGTGCCTAATCCGTTTGTAGGTATAGAAATTGGTGTTACGCGGATCGCGCCTGATAATTATCATCCTTGGATTTTTAATTATGACGACCCCAAATTCCATCAACCTTTGTGGCCGGAAGAATGTGCAAGTTTAGAAGATATGATTGATTCTTTTACGATTAATCAGGCATATGCAAATTTTATTGATGATATCAGTGGTTCTTTAGAAGAAGGAAAATTTGCAGATTTGATAGTTATAGATAAAAATATCTTGCAGATTATTCCGGAAGATATTGGTACAGCTAAAGTTGAAGCCACATATTTTATGGGTAAAAAAGTGTATGCTATTTAAGTAAAAAAGAGTTTCCTAGTCTGAATTGCTTTATCTTACAATCCTCCTATAAATCAAAAATCCTTGCCGTTGTATGGCAAGGATTTTTGATTTATTAAGCTGTACGGATAGTGCTTATTTACTTTACTTACAATATTAAAAAGCGGTGAAGTTTGCATACAGCATAAATGAAAGCGCGTTAGCATGTAGCTTATTTTTGTATGTAAAGAACTTTAGTAAATTAAGCAAAGCGAAAAAATAACTGAATTGCTCCGCAAGAAAAAATGCTGTGGAAAATTTTTATCAATAAGCAGTCACTGCGGCGGCTGATGCCCATGAAAGCGTTGGTTTTCGCCAGCAGCTGAGCGCTGTCAAGACTGACTTTTTTTTAAAAACATATTAAAAAGTAATTGTAAATTTCGTGCGTGGATATTTTGTCTGTGATGGAGTTATGATGTATCCGAAGCAAGAAACCGCATAAAGAAAAATGCTGCAAAGCTGACTTTGTGTATGATTTGCCGAAAGCGAAGATACCCATCCGCTGCTGACGGCAAATAATCGAAAGGAGAGGTTTTATTATGAATCAAAACGACGACAGTAATAAAATAGGTGTCGTTGCCGCAACATTGATGGTTGCCGGTAATATGATGGGTTCCGGCGTATTCATGTTGCCTGCGAATCTGGCAGCAATAGGAGGCGTTGCAGTATTTGGCTGGATAGTTACCTGTATAGGCGCTATCGCGTTAGCGCTTACCTTTGCAAAGTTATCTTCTATTGATCCTGCCGCCGGCGGTCCTTACGCTTATACGCGCCAGGCCTTCGGCGATTACATGGGGTATCAGACAAACCTCATTTACTGGCTGGCAAACGTTATTGGTAACGTTGGTCTGGCGGTTGTAGGTATCGGTTACCTGATCAGTTTCTTCCCGGTTTTAAAAAATCCATTTGTTTTCGCATTAGCGCAGATCTTCGTTATCTGGCTCTTCGCTTACGCAAACATGATCGGTCCTAAGCTTGTAGGCCGTATCCAATCAGTAACGACTACTTTGGCATTGATCCCTATTATCGGTACTGCAATTTTAGGCTGGTTCTGGTTTGATGGCAAAACTTATATGGATGCCTGGAATGTAACAGGTAAAAGTACCGTCAGCGCTATCGGCATGACCTTGAACTTTACTTTGTGGGCTTTTATCGGCGTCGAAAGTGCTTCCGTATCTGCCGGCGTTGTTAAAAATCCGAAAAAGAACGTTCCTATCGCTACTATTGGCGGCGTAATCCTGGCCGCTGTCTGCTATGTTTTAAGTTCCTCTGTTATTATGGGTATGATCCCGAACCACGCGCTTTTAAGTTCGTCAGCGCCTTTTGCTGACGCCGCAAGAATCGCCTTTGGTGAAATGGCCGGTAACGGCGTAGCTATCTGTGCCGCTTTAGGCTGCCTGGGTTCACTGGCAGGCTGGACGCTGCTGGTAGGACAAAGCGCTAAAGCAGCCGCTGATGATGGTCTGTTCGGTAATGTTTTTGCCCGTACTAACTCTAAAGGCGTACCTTCTGCAGGCTTGGCTATCGTAGCTGCCATTATGACAGTGCAGGTCCTGGCGACCATGTCGCCGTCAGCAAGCCAGCAGTTTGGTAAAATAGCGTCTATTGCGGTTATCCTGACGCTACTGCCTTACATTTATTCCAGTATCTCCATTAAGGTTTTGGGCTACGGCAAGTTATCGCCGAAAGATTACAATAAATCGTGCATCATCGGTTTGATCGCGGCCGTGTACAGTATGGCGGCACTGGTAACCTCCAACGGCAACCAGACGCGTTGGTCACTGATCTTCGTTATTGCCACGATAGTCTTCTTCTCCGGTGCAGTTACCAGAAAACACGAGCTGGAAGAAAATCACGAAACTCCTGGCGGTTTCTCACCGAAATGGGTCCGTTATACTTCCCTGGTCATCACTATCCTTACATTGATAGGTACCTTCTGGTATTCCGTCGGTATCGACAAGAATATGGAACTCAAACACCGTACTAACATAACTACCACTACACAAGCTCCGGATAAGGTAGGTTCGACTACTACTCAGTCTGTCAGCATAGATAACTAACTAATTTAATTAAGGAGTGAAAAAAATGATTATTTCCAAAACAAAAGGCAAAAGAATTTTGCTGGTACATGATCTCTGCGATCATAATACCTTGGATGAAAGTGCTCTCGAAAAACTGAGCAGCGTTTTAGGCGAGCACGAGATCGAAGTCCTGACGGCTACCACTGCATTTGACGCCGAAATGATGATCGTTGCCGATCCGATGATTCAGGCAATCCTGCTGGACTGGGATCTGGCAGAAGACAATACTCATCAGGCGGCCAAAGATGTTTTAAATAAATTGCGCAGCCGCGCTGAAAACGTACCGGTCTTCCTGTTTGCCGATCGTGCTGATGTTGCCGATATCCCGCTGGAAGTATTGAAAGAAACCAGCGATTTTATCTGGCTGTATGAAGACACTGCCAACTTTATTGCCGGCCGTATCGAAGCAGCGATTGACACCTATATGAAAAATCTGCTGCCGCCAATGTTCAAAGCTTTGGCTAAATTCTCCCAGGTGCATGAATATTCCTGGCATACTCCGGGCCATACCGGCGGTACCGCCTTCATGAAAGCTCCGGCAGGACGCGCATTTTTTGACTTCTTTGGTGAAAACCTGTTCCGCAGCGACTTGTCGATCTCCGTTGGCGAGCTTGGTTCTCTGCTTGACCATTCCGGCCCGATCGGCGCCAGTGAGAAATATGCCGCTAAAGTCTTTGGCGCTCACCGCACCTACCATATCACCAACGGCTCCTCTACTTCCAACAGAGTAATTTTTATGGCCTGTGTAACCCGTAATCAGGTTGCGCTGTGTGACCGTAACTGTCACAAATCCATTGAACAGGCTATGACCATGAGCGGCGCTATCCCTAACTATATGATGCCGCTGCGTAACTTCTATGGTATTATCGGTCCTATTCCGCCACAAGCTCTGCAGGCAGAAGCGATCAAGAAAACTATTGCTGAAAACTCCTTGATTACTAAAGATATAGACGCAACCCCGGTACATGCTATCGTTACCAACTCTACCTATGATGGTTTGTGTTACAATGCTCGTCGTGTTGAAGAATTGCTTGGCCAAAGCGTTGACCGTATGCATTTTGATGAAGCCTGGTATGGCTATGCCCGCTTCAATCCGATCTATAAAGACCGCTTTGCCATGTACGGCAATCCTGCCGACCACAAACCTACCGACATGACGGTTTTTGCAACTCAATCCACCCATAAATTACTGGCTGCACTTTCTCAGGCTTCCTTCATTCACATCCGCGAAGGTAAAAAGAATGTTGACCACAGCCGTTTCAATGAATCCTTTATGATGCAGGCATCTACCTCCCCGAACTATCCGATCATCGCTTCCAACGATATTACGGCGGCTATGATGGACGGCAAAGGCGGTAAAGCACTGACTGACGAATCGATCCATGAAGCAGTGGCCTTCCGTCAGCTGATGGCTAAACTGAATGCTGATTTTGCCGATCAGGGCGAATGGTTCTTCAACTGCTGGCAGCCGGATTTTGTCAAAGACGCTGAAGGTAAAAAAATCGCCTTCCGTCTGGCTGACCCCGAATATCTGGCAACCGAGCCGGAGTGCTGGGTCCTGCATCCTAATGATGCATGGCACGGCTTTGGCGATATCGAAGACGGATACTGCATGTTAGACCCGATCAAAGTATCTATTTCCACTCCGGGCATCGGTCCTGACGGGCTGGGCGAAATGGGCGTTCCTGCTTCCATTCTGTCCGCTTACCTCACCGCTAACGGCATCATTCCTGAAAAAACAACCGACTTCACTGTTTTGATGCTGTTCTCCATTGGTATTACCAAAGGTAAATGGGGCACCTTGATCGATACACTGATCAAATTCAAAGAAGACTACGATAACAACACCTCTCTGGAAGAAGTATTGCCGGACGTTGTTAAAGCAGCTCCGCAGCGTTATGCCGGTATGGGCCTGCGCGATCTGTGCGAGGAAATGTTTGCGGCCATGAAAGAACTCAAAACTACCGAATTCATGTCCGAAGGCTTCGCAGTCCTTCCGCATCCTGATATGAGCCCGTCCGCAGCTTACGAACAGCTGGTACTTGATAATGTTGAAAAAGTAGATCTGGACGGCGTTGCTGAACGTACCTTAGCTACAGGCGTCGTTCCTTATCCGCCTGGAATTCCTCTGATCATGCCTGGTGAAAATGCCGGCCCTGCCGACGGTCCTGCACTTGGCTACCTGAAAGCCCTGGAAGGCTTTGACAGACGATTCCCTGCTTTTGAACATGACTCCCACGGTGTAGAAGTAAAAGACGGTAAATATTACGTTACTGTTTTGAAAAAATAACGGTCAGCTACCGTTAATATAGATACCCTTTCCCCTTGACAACAGGCGTCACTTATTATAGTGGTGCCTGTTGTTTTTTACCACCATAGGGGATTGCAGTACGGTTATAATCAGGATAACCCAAAATAAAGGAGGTAATAAGTATGAAAGATTTTGGTAAAATTGGTAATTTGGGTGAAATGCTCAAAGAAAAGCAGCTGCATATTGTTTACAAAGCGCATATGCAGGACTTTGGCTGGCTGCCTGAGGCAGCTGACGGTGCTATTGCCGGCAAACCAGACTCCGGTAAAAGACTGGAAGCCCTACAGGTACGATTGCCGGATGCGCCTCAGGGTGCAGGTATCAGATATTGCGTGCATGTCGCCGGTAAAGGCTGGCTGCCGGAAGTCTCTGACGGTGCTGTGGGCGGTACTACAGGAGAATCCAGGCGTGCTGAAGCTGTAAAAATGCATCTGGTCGGCTGCGAAGGCTATACGGTCTTTTATCGCGTCTTTATGCACGGCAAAGGCTGGTCCGGCTGGTGCAGTAACGGTCAGGTTGCCGGTACCGTCGGGGAAAGCAGACAGCTGGAAGCTGTCGAGATTTATATACAATGAGCTGTAAAATTGTAAAAAAGTAAATGGGGATGGATTCAGGCAGCAGCTGTCTTGTCATGGCAGCTGCTGTTTTTTATTTAAATAAAGCTTGCGTTTTTAACAGGTATAACCGACAATAAAAGCAGAAAACTTTTAGCAAAGGTTGTGGATCATGATGAAAAAGACAGATCTGGCCGCCGTGCTGGCTGTAGCCAGAGGCGAAGCGCCGGCTGACATCGTCTTGAAGGGCGGTTTTGTTTTCAACAGCTTCACAGGCGAATGGGAAACCGGCGATGTAGCGATCGCAGGCACAACGATTGCCGGTATTGGTATTTACAGCGGCCAAAAAGAAATCGACGTCACCGGTAAGTACGTAACTCCGGGATTGATGGACGCGCATCTGCATATCGAAAGCACGATGGTCGCCCCGCGTGAGCTGGCTAAAATTTTACTTTTGAATGGTGTGACGACGATTTTTGCCGATCCTCATGAAATCGCGAATGTGCTTGGCTGTGCGGGGATAGAGCTGATGCTGGCAGAAACGGAAGATATGCCTTTAGACGTTTTCTTCATGCTGCCTTCGTGTGTGCCTGCCACCGATATGGAAACCGGCGGCGCCGTACTGACGGCGGCAAAGCTGGAGCCGCTTGTCAGTCATGAGAGAGTGCTCGGGCTGGGTGAGATGATGAATTATCCCGGTACGATCTGCGGCGCAGACGCTGTGCTGGATAAACTGGCCTTGAACGGCTGTGCCTTGTGTGACGGCCACGCTCCGGGTGTCAGCGGCAAAGCGCTCAATGCGTATCTGGCGGCCGGGATCACTTCGGACCATGAAGCGACAACAGCTGACGAAGCATTGGAAAAGCTGCGCCGGGGAGCCTATCTGATGCTGCGGGAAGCTTCCGGGGCGCATAATCTGCTGGACCTGCTGCCGGCGGTGACGCCGCTCAACTGCCGCCGCTGCTGCCTGGCCACAGATGACCGGCATTTAGACGAGCTGGTAAGCGAAGGCAGCATCAATTATCTGATCGAGATCGGCGCTGCACATGGTTATGCTGTAGAGCAGTTACTGCAAATGGCGACGCTGAATACTGCCGAAAGGTTCCGCTTGTATGACAGAGGCGCTTTGGCGCCCGGTTATAAGGCAGATATCAGTATTTTTGATAATCTGGTAAACTTTCAGCCGCAGCTGGTCATAAAAAACGGGGCTGTGATCGTCAATAAGCAAAAACTGCTGTGGCAGTCGCCGCCGCTGCTATCTGCCCCTGCCAATACCATGCGGCTGGAGAACGTACATAAACAGCAGCTGCAAATTCCCGCAAGGCCCGGTAAAAAGGCCCGCGTGATCCGCATCGTACCTGAACAGATCTTGACAGAAGCAGATTATATGCTGCCGGAAGTACAGGCTGGTTTTGTCGTGAGCGATACCAGGCGCGACATTTTGAAACTGGCAGTTTGGGAACGGCATGGCGGTAATGGCAATACAGGCGTCGGCCTGGTGCACGGCTTTGGCTTAAAGCGGGGTGCCCTGGCCTCGACGGTAGCGCACGACTCGCATAATCTGATCGTAGTCGGTGCTGATGACCGGGATATGCTGGCAGCCGCGGTGGCTCTGCAGGAAGTCGGCGGCGGCTTGGCGGTAGTGGCTGACGGCGAGGTCAAAGCCTTGCTGCCGCTGCCTTTGGCCGGGTTGATGAGCGATCAGAATACTGAGTTTGTACAGCACAAGCTGCAGCAGCTGCACTTCTGGGCGGCAGAGCTGGGCGTGCCTGAGAACGTCAACGCTTTCAACTGCCTCTCCTTTTTGGCATTACCGGTCATACCCCGTCTGAGACTCAGCGATAAAGGCCTGGTCGATGTCGATCAATTTGCCCTTGTCGATTTGTGGGAATAAAATCCGGCCATAAAAAAACGCTCCTTAAAAAAGGAGCGTTTTTTGTGCTTTAAATCTGCGTTTTAAACCTGTGCTTTAGTTTCCGAAGCAGCCGTTTCAGCGGTGGCCTGCTTTTGGACCAGCGGCGTTTCAAAATAAACGCTGGTGCTGGGGAACGCGCAGCCAAGCTTTTCTTCTTCCAGCATTTTCATAATATCCAGATTGATCTGCTGCCGCACGTCCATATAGGTCGCATAGGCGCTGGCCTTAGTATAGCAGACTACCCTGATGTCCAGGCTGCTGCCGCCGAAATCCTGAAAATTGACAGTGATGCCGTCGTCATAAACGCCGTCATGATGCTTAAGATATTCACGCAGACGGTTGACAAATGTCTCCATCTGCTGATAGGTCGTGTCGTAAGTTAATCCCAGAATGAAATCCAGCCGCCTTTTTTCACGCTTGCTAAAATTGGTGATGGCTGTGTTGGAAAGCAGTGAGTTGGGAATGTAGACCAGCTCCTGGGGAAAAGTACGCAGACAGGTACTGCGGAAGGTGATTTTTTCTACAGTGCCTTCAATACCGTTGGCCGAGATCCAGTCCCCGATCACAAAGGGCTTATCGATAATGATGACCAGACTGCCGAACACATTGGCCAGAGAATCTTTGGCAGCCAATGCTACAGCCAGAGAGCCGATACTCAGGCTGGCTATAAAACCGGTAATATCATAATTCCATTCTTTGGCAATCATGACAAAGCCCAGAATGATGAGCAGGATGCGCAGGGTAGTAGAAATGATATTGGACAGGGCCAGATCAAATTCTACGCCTGCTTTCAGCAGCAGCTTCATAGCGATGCCGTGCGTAGTGTCGCTGAGGTTGTAAAGCCCCCAGATAAAGCAGATGATGAAAAAACTGCGCAGAAGCTGATCGATAGACGGATGATCGGCAATAAAGGTCAGGGGCGAGCAATTGAGTGCCGCATAGATGGCAAAAATAAATAAGAAAAAGTGTACCGGCCTTTCAAAAGCATTCAGCAGGTCTTCGCCATATTCAAATGAAGCTTTGTCATTGAAGCGGTGCAGTACGCGCAGCAATACAGCCCGGTAAAAATAACGTACAAACGTAAAAAAGGCAAACGCCAGAAAAGGCCTGAGCCAGGGCTGCAGAAGAATTAAAAGAGCGTCCAAGTCCATTATAGTTACTCCTTTAAAAGATATTTGTAGATATTGTAACATTTGCGTAAACAAAACACAATAATTCACATAAGAGTCATACAATTATCTAACTATTTAATTGAAATATGTTATAATATATTTTAATCTTCGTTAAGGAGGACTTTGTGTGGAATTTTTAGTAGAGTGGGCACTCGGAGCATTGATCGTCATTATTGGTCCGTTGCTGACCCTGCTCGACCTGCCGGGCAATACGGTAATGTTGGCTGCAGGCATAGGTTATGCTTTCTTTGATGAAGCCAGGTACTTTGATGGCCGTCTCTTATCGGCGCTGGTACTGGTTTATGCGTTTGGTGAGATCTGGGAATTTATCGTATCGTTTTTTGGGATAAGGCGGCATAAGGTATCGTGGGGAGCGGTATTTCTGATTGCTGTCGGTACTTTTATCGGCGCTGTTATCGGCACAGGCTTTTTCCCTGTGCTTGGTTCTGTTTTAGGCGGCGCTATTGGTTCGTATATCGTTGCTTTCGGCTACGAATTTATGCGCACCAGAAATAAGGACAATGCTTTCGCTCTGGCCTGGAAAGCGGCGCAGACACAGTTTGTTGCCATGCTCGGGAAGATCGTAGCTTCATTTGCACTGGCGCTGCTGCTCTTTAAGCAGATTTTTTTGAATAATTGAAACAGTACAATATTATATTATAAGGAGGGTAAAAAATGTCATTCAAATTTTTACACAACAATTTTAACGTACTTGACCTGGACAAAAGCCTGAAATTTTATGAGGAAGCTTTGGGTTTAAAAGAGGTCCGCCGTAAAGTAGCCGGTGACGGCAGCTTTATTTTGGTGTATTTAGGCGACGGGCAGACTTCGCATCAGTTGGAACTGACCTGGCTGCGCGACCGTAAGGAGCCGTATAACCTGGGAGAGAATGAATTTCATCTGGCGTTTGAAGCCGAAGATTATGACGCTGCCCACAAAAAACATCAGGAAATGGGCTGCATTGTCTACGAAAATCCGGCGATGGGCATATATTTTATTACCGACCCCGATAACTACTGGCTGGAAATCATTCCCAAACGTTAAATTTTTAAAGAGAGGTGACAGTAATGACCGATCTGAAAAAAATGACTGTGGCTGCCAGCGGTAAACTGCGGCAGATAGCCTATGATATCCTGAATGAGCAGACTAACCTGCTGGCCTGGCAGCAGGGCGGCAGAGTGCCGCAGCAGCAGTTCGAAAGCTGGCTTGCAGAAGCGGAAGGGCTTTATTCTATCGGCAATATCAAGGTCGATGAGACTTTGCTTGCTAAAGCGCCAAAGCTGAAAGTTATTGCTCAGGCTTCTGTCGGCTACGACAATATCGATATCGCCGCCTGCAGTGCGCGCGGGATCGCCGTGGGCAATACGCCGGGCGTACTGGTAGACGCCGTTGCTGATCTTGCCTACGGTCTGATCTTAGACAGCGCCAGAAGTATTGCCCGTGGCTGGCAGCATGTGGCCAGCGGCAAATGGGGCGAACGTAAGGGCCTTGGCTTCGGCGTTGACCTGGCCGGTAAAACACTGGGCATCGTTGGTTTGGGCGATATTGGCAGTGCGGTAGTTCCCAGGGCGCAGGCCAGCAAAATGCAGGTCATTTATCATAACCGGCACCGGCGCGCGGATGAAGCCGAGCTGGGCGTAAGCTATGCCGGCTTTGACGAACTGCTGCAAACTGCTGATTTTGTTCTGGTAACTGTCAATTTAACGCCGGCAACGGCAGGAATGTTTGATCGGGAAGCTTTTGCCAAAATGAAGCCAACGGCGCGATTTATCAATATTTCCCGCGGCAAGGTCGTCGATACGCAGGCCCTTTATGAAGCCCTGCAGAGCGGGCAGATCGCTTATGCCGCACTGGACGTAGTCGAATCGGAACCATTGCCGGGTGACCATCCGCTGCTGGCGCTGCCCAATATCACGGTAACGCCGCACATTGCCGCTTCAACGGCAGAGACCCGCGATGCCATGGCGAAACTGGCGGCGGCTAATATTTTGGCAGGTCTGGCTGGGGAGCCTTTGCCCGCCCAGGTAAAAATAAAAGACTGAGCACTGAACATTGAAGAATTTGTAGGAAAGGAGGGGAAGCAGTGAAAAAAAGATTATGCCTGCAGGATGTATCCGCCGTCAATGAAGTTGATCTGGCAGAGCGTTTGCGGATCATCACCGGCTGGAAGGCCGGCAGAACGGAAGAACGCGAGCAGCGGTTTGAAGTGGACGGGGCAGAGGCTGTGCTGCGCTGCCGTGAGACCGAGCTGCAGCCGCCGGCGAAAAACAGCGAGCTGCGGCTTATTGCCAGAGAAGGCATTGTCATTATGGAAGCCAGGCTGCTTCCCCTTCGTGAAATGATCGTTGTTTATACGAGCAGGGAGCTGCCTAAGCTGCAGACGGTAGTTGAAAAACTTTGCTGCCGTATGTCGCTGATCATAGCCGAGCCGAACTTGAAACAGCGTCTGGCACAGGAGCTGGGCACCTATGATTTCAGGAAGCTGCCTGCTTATAGAAACGGCAGCCTGAGGGCAATGGCTGTTTGTCATCTGCCCTGGCAGATCTATGTTGTCAGTAAAGCCTGGCAGCAATTTCTGCAGCAGCCGGAAGAAAAAGTTTTTATCAGACAGCTGCGGGTAAAACTGCGCCGGCTGCGCTCGACCTTAAGCTTTTTTAAGCCGGTACTGCAAAGAAGCAGCGCCGTTGCCTGGCAAAACACGCTGCGGCAGCAGGGCGAACTGCTTTCCCGGCTGCGTGAGCTGGACGTGGCCCTGATGACCTGTGAAAAGATCAGGTCACAGGCAGCTGCTTCCGGCGGTAAACTGACAGCGCCGACCCAGGTGGAAGAACTGCTGCAGAAGCTGCGCCGTGAAGAAGCCGCTGTCTGCCTACAGAAAGCGGACCTGAGCAGCGTCACGAAAACACTGGCGCAATTCAATATCTGGCTGCACGAAAGGCCGCTGGCCCCCAATCTGGCCGATAAAAAGCTGCGTAAATTCATCAGCCGGCGTCTGAATGAATGGAGCGAAAAGCTGGAAACTCTGGATAAAAAATATCCTGATTTTCATAATATGCTGGAGCTGCATCAGATCAGGATCAAAGTCAAACGCTTCCGTTACGCGCTGCAGACCCTGCCCGAGGTGCCGCGTGACAGTAACCTGCTGCGGCGGCTGAAAAGGCTGCAGGATATGCTGGGCTTTTTACATGATGATTTTATCAATGCCCGGTTAGTGCAGTGTTTTCTCGAAGACGCCGCTAATGTGCAGCTGCGTTACGAAGCAGGGCTGTTTGCCGGCTGGGAGCGGGCTAAGGCGGAGGCGGCGGTAGAAATGCTGCCCCAGCTGTGGGAAGATTTCTGCGGGGCGCTCAACGCCTGGCGCAAAGAAAACTTGTAAACGGGAGAGCCGGATGAAAGAGTGGGAAGAGGTTTTAAAAGACTATGGTTTTGTGCCCTGGGCAGACGGCGGGATGAAGGGCTGGTACCGTCAGACCGCGTTTGTCAAAGACTGCCTGGCAGGTGAGATTGCCCGCTATTATGCGGATGATTATATAGTTATCAGCCACGCTGGCGAAAAGTCAGTGCGCTGGCTGCGGGAGCACTGGCAGAGCCGGGAAGATGTTATGACGCACCGGTTCCTGCTGCTGGACTGCCCGGAAACTAAATTGATGAAAAAAGCTTTCTGGCTTGGCATACGCGGCTGGCTGGAAGTGCTGCAATATCGGGAAGGGGATGAGGAAAAGCGTTTTGAGGATTTGATCTATTTAACGCAGCAACGGCGCTGCGGCAGAGAAGCTCTGTAATAAGTTCGCAAAGGGGATATTTTATGTTACTGACCATTTTTGTAATCACTATTCTTTGTTTTGCTGTCGCTTATAAATTTTACGGCGGCTTTCAAAGCCGTTTTTACGATTTAGACCCAAACCGTAAAACTCCGGCTACGGAATTACAGGACGATATCGATTACTGTCCTGCCCATCCGGCTGTGCTGATGGGCCATCATTTTGCTTCTATCGCCGGCGCCGGCCCTGTTGTAGGCCCGATCGCAGCCGCAGCGGCACTTGGCTGGCTGCCTACCTTACTTTGGATCATCGTCGGCTGCATCTTCTTCGGCGGCGTACACGATATGGGCGCTTTGGTAGCGTCTATCCGTCATAAAGGCATGTCTATCGGCGAGGTCGTTCGTCAATGGATCGGTGCCCGCGGCCACAAATTGTTTCTGGCCTTTACCTGGCTCAGTTTGACGCTGGTCATTGCCGTATTTTTAGAATTGGCGGCTCAGACCTTTGCCGCTGATCCGGCAGTTGCGTTTACCGCTACCCTGTATATTTTCCTGGCAATGGTTTTCGGCGTCGCTATTTACCACTATGGTATGTCTTTGAAAGTCAGTACGGTCATCATGCTGCCGATCTTGTTCGGTTCGCTGCTCTTTGGCATCGAAAGCTCCTGGGTGCAGTCGACCTTTGCCCTGAGCCTTGATACCTGGCGCATGGCGTTGATCGTGTATATTTTTGCCGCTTCGGTATTGCCTGTCTGGCTGCTTTTACAACCGCGCGATTATCTGGCCTCGTATATGTTATATTTTTCCGTATTTATCGGCGGTGTAGGCATGATCTTCGGCGGCGCCAGCTACGAAGTAAAACTGCCTGCGTTCAAAGGCTTTGTTACCGCTTCCGGCGACTGGCTCTGGCCGCTGCTGTTTATCACAGTAGCCTGCGGCGCTATTTCCGGCTTCCATTCTCTGGTTGCTTCCGGCACCACCTCCAAACAGCTGAAACGCGAAACTGACGCTGTTCCTGTTGGCTATGGCGCCATGCTGCTGGAAGGCGTGGTCGGCGTTATTGCTCTCGGCACGATCATGATGAGCGGTGAAATGCTGAAAGGCGGCCCGACTGTCGTCTACGGTCACGGTTTGGGACAATTTGCTTCGCTGCTGGGTATCGCTCCGCGCGTCGGCACGGCTCTGGGCCTTTTGGCGCTCAACTCCTTCATTCTTACCTCGCTGGATACCGCTACCCGTTTAGCGCGTTATCAGCTGCAGGAATTCACGGGCATGAGCCTGAATAAATATCTGGCGACCGCTGTCAGCGTCGGCGTGGCTTTAGCGCTTATTTTTGTCAAGACCGGCAAAGTTGCTGCCTGGCAGATGATCTGGCCTGTTTTCGGCGCCACTAACCAGCTGGTTGCGGCGATCGCGCTTTTGGCAATGGGCGTCTGGGTCATCCGTTCGCTGAAAAAAAGCGCCGGCTTCATTATGTACCCCATGGCGTTTATGCTGGTCACCACTATTGTGGCCCTGGTGCAGATGATCGCGGCTAATCTGAATAACTACATCGTATCCGGCATTTCTACCGTTTTGCTGGTACTGACTGTTTTACTGCTCAAAGAAGCCTATGCAGCGCTGAAAGCTGCTAAAGCAGAATAGAAAGGACGGCGACCTATGGCAAAAATACCATATAAAATCAATTTATCTGAAGATGAGCTGCCAAAATATTGGCAGAATATCCGCCCTTATATGCAGGAAGCACCGGACCCGTTTATCAACCCGGTGACCTTTAAGCCCTGCAGCGCAGACGATCTGCGGCCTGTTTTCTGTGACGAACTGATCGAACAGGAGCTGGATAATACCAATAAATTTATTGAGATCCCGGAAGCGATCCGTGATTTTTACAAAATGTACCGGCCGTCGCCGCTGACCAGAGCCTATAATCTGGAAAAAGCGCTGGGCACACCCGCAGAGATCTACTACAAATTTGAAGGCACCAATACCTCCGGTTCGCATAAGCTCAATTCGGCTGTAGCGCAGGTCTATTATGCTCAAAAGCAGGGTCTGACCCATCTGACGACGGAAACCGGCGCCGGACAATGGGGCACTGCCCTGGCTATGGCCTGCGGTTATTTCGGCATCGACCTTTCTGTGTATATGGTCAAGGTATCTGCAGAGCAGAAGCCTTACCGTAAGGCCGTTATGGAAACCTATGGCGCCCGCGTTATTCCCTCGCCTTCCGATACGACGGAAGTAGGCCGCAAAATCCTGGCAGAAAACCCCGGTACCGGCGGTTCCCTGGGCTGCGCCATTTCCGAGGCGATGGAAGTATCGATGAAAACCGATAACTGCCGTTACGTCCTGGGCAGCGTACTCAATCACGTAGTGCTGCATCAAAGCATTATCGGTCTGGAAACCAAGCTCGGACTTGATAAATACGGCGTCCAGCCTGACATCGTCATCGGCTGTGCCGGCGGCGGCTCTAACCTGGGCGGTCTGATCACGCCCTTTATGGCCGATAAGCTGGAAGGTAAGAACGACATTCATTTCATTGCTGTTGAACCAGCCTCCTGCCCGTCGCTGACCCGCGGTAGATATGCCTTTGACTTCGGCGATACCGGACAAACCACGCCGCTGATGCGGATGTATACTTTGGGCAGCGGCTTCATGCCGTCGCCGAACCATTCCGGCGGTCTGCGTTATCACGGTATGTCTCCGATCGTTTCCAAGCTGTATCACGACGGTATGATGGAAGCACGCAGCGTGGAGCAGACCAAAGTGTTTGAAGCCGCTACGATGTTCTGCCGCTGTGAAGGCACCCTGCCGGCCCCGGAAAGCTCGCATGCGATCCGTGTAGCTATGGACGAAGCGATCAAATGCCGTGAGACCGGCGAGAAAAAAGTCATCGTTTTCGGACTGACCGGCACCGGTTATTTTGACCTGGCTGCTTATCAGGCCTATAACCAGGGGAATATGGTAGATTATATCCCAACAGAGGAGGATCTGGCGAAAGGCTTTGCCACCTTGCCGCAAGTAAAATATTAAAAGTAAACTCCTGCCGCAACAAGCGGCAGGAGTTTTTTATGAGCAAAGCAAAGCCCCTGCTGATTTCAGCAGGGGCTGTAATTATTGCTTAATCTTCGCAGCAGTCTTCCAGCAGTTTTTTAGCATCGATATATTGGGCGATACCGGCAGCTACCTTTTTAGATTCCTTCATTGCCAAAACTACGGTTGCCGGGCCATGTACCACGTCGCCGCTGCTGAAAACACCGGCGCGGGTCGTCATGCCGTACGGCCGTTCACGGGTGATAACAAAGCCACGGTCGTCGACCTGGATTCCTTTGGTGGTGGAAACGATGCGGGCTGCGGGCCGCTGACCAATAGCCAGGATCACGCAGTCGCAGGGAATAACTTCCTGACCGCCCTCAGTCACAAATTGACCATCGTCGGTTTTGGTGATATTTTGCACTAAAAGGCCGGCTAATTCCGTTTCATCAGCTTCGGCCGGTTTACGGCGGATATTGTTCAAAGCCCGCATCTGTTTTTTGTTCAGATAAGCGATAGGCTGTTTCAGGAAGTTGAACTGCACGCCTTCTTTAACGGCCGCTTCATATTCGGACGGGAAGCTGGAAATTTCGGCTTCGGTTTTATGATAGACGATCGTGACATTCTCGGCGCCGCGGCGCACTGCTGTACGTGCGGCGTCCATAGCTACGTTGCCGGCGCCGATGACGACGACGTTGTCACCATCATGCAGCAGCGTCTCGCTCTCGTCTAATTTGCCTGAATCTGATAAGACCACCATCTGCAGGAAATACGTGGCAGTCAGAATGCCTGACAGTTCCTTGCCGGGAATATCTAAAGTGCGGGGCAGCGAAGTACCGGTACCCATAAAAACAGCGTCATAACCCTGCTCAAACAAATCGTCAACAGTAAAGTCAGGGCCGACCAGCATATTGGTCTTGATCTCTACGCCTAAATGCAGCAGCTCCGTGATCTCGCGGCGGACAACGTCTTTTTGCAGCCGGAACTCCGGGATACCGAACAGCAGGATACCGCCCGGTTCAGACTGGCCCTCAAAAATAGTGACGGCGAAATTCATTTTCGCCAGATCGCCGGCTACCGTCAGGCCGGCCGGGCCGCTGCCGATAACGGCGACCTTGCCGCGTTTGCCGGTAGAAGGCGGCAGTGGTTTCAGGTTATTTTCGTGGGCGAAATCGGCAATGAACATTTCCAGACTGCCGATCTCGATCCCATGTTTGTTTTTAGTCAAAACGCAGTGGGCCTCGCATTGTCGTTCATGCGGGCAGACGCGGCCGCAGATAGCGGGCAGATTGCTGCGTTCGGCGATAGTCTCGTAGGCCAGACCGATATTGCCCTCGCTGAGCGCGCGGATAAACTGCGGGATATTATTGGCGATCGGGCAGCCTGTGCGGCAGGTAGGCCGCGCACAATTCAGGCAGCGGCGCGCTTCGTTGATAGCCTCGGACATGGTCATTGTTCTGCTCATTCGTTGTTACCTCGCTTTTCATTTTGCTCGCGATGCTTTTTGATGATTTCTTCCAGCTCTTCCAGGCGGCTGTCCATACGGACCATGTAATCGGCCAGACGGTCTTCATAGTCGGCGACGGGATCGGGCAGCTGGTTGTGGTTCAGGTCGATCATGCTGTCAGGGCTGCTCATATCGCTGGCGGCGACACGGACGCCGTCTTTGGTGACGATACGGCCGGGCACGCCCACTACTACCGAATTGGGCGGTACTTCCTTCAATACTACCGAACCGGCGCCGATCTTGGAATTGGAGCCGACGCTGAAGGAACCCAGGACTTTGGCGCCGCTGGAAACGACGACGTTATCGCCGATCGTCGGGTGACGCTTGCCTTTTTCCTTGCCGGTGCCGCCCAGGGTCACGCCCTGATAGAGAGTAACATTGCAGCCCAGTTCGGCGGTCTCGCCGATAACGAGCCCCATGCCGTGATCGATAAAAAGTCCGGGCCCAAGTTTGGCGCCGGGATGGATGTCGATGCCGGTCACGAACCGGGAAAAAGTATTGAGCAGGCGGGGGATCAGTACCCAGCCCTTTAAATAAAATTTATGTGCTAAACGGTGGAGCCAGATAGCATGCAGACCGGGATAACAGAGTGCTGCCTCCAGCCTGGTTTTGGCTGCAGGATCGCGGTGCATAACTGCATCAATGTCGGTTTTGATTTGGTCGAACATGACAGACTCCTTTCGTAAACAGTTTTAGAATGACTTCTTAACTTATATATTTTAGCACAGGGCATTTTTCAATGCAAATTATTACTGCGGTGAACGCTGCCGCAAAAGTTAAAAACATGAATAAAGTATACAAAATATGATGAAATTGTAAATTTTTGCAACTTGTGGTAAACTTTAAAGAAATAAAAGTTCATAAGCAAACAAAAATGTCAGGAATTAAGCCTGTACCGTTAAAAGCATTTGTGCTATAATTAAAAGCGATTTACAGGAATAAAGTGTATACTATTTCAAAGCGAGGTGTTTATTACGGATAAAGAAATGCTGAAAACCAAAGTATGCGCCGCTATTGACGCCTGGGCTGATAAAATCGAAGCTTTAGCGCAGGATATCGAAAGCGAACCGGAACTTGGATTCAAGGAAACCAAAACAGCGGCGAAGGTCACGGCCTTCCTGCAGCAGTTAGGTCTTGAGCCTCAGACCGGACTGGCACTTACCGGTGTCAAAGCCCGTGCTGTCAGCGGCCGTCCCGGCCCTACTGTAGCAGTGCTGGGAGAACTTGACGCTATCGGCTGTCCTGACAGCTGTAAAGCCGATCCTCTGACCGGTGCGGCTCATGCCTGCGGCCACAATCTGCAGATCGCGACGATGGCTGCCGCTGCCTGCGGCATCACGCAGTCAGGCGTTTTGGGAGAATTGGCCGGCGACGCCGTGTTTTTTGGTGTTCCTGCAGAAGAATATGTAGAGCTTGCTTACCGCAGCAAACTGATCAAAGAAGGCAAGCTGCACTTTCTTACAGGCAAAGGCCAGCTGATCTATGAAGGCGCTTTTGACGATATCGACATGGCGATGCAGATGCACGCCGATAAAAATATGCCGGAAGCTACTGTCTCCATTGGTGAAAGCAGCAATGGCTTCATCGGTAAAACTATTCAGTATGTCGGCAAAACTGCCCATGCTGCCGACGCGCCTGACCAGGGCATCAACGCCCTCAATGCCGCCATGCTGGGACTGATGGGGATCAATGCGCTGCGCGAGACCTTTCGTGAAGCCGACGTAGTCCGCGTCCATCCTATTATCACTAAAGGCGGCGATCTGGTCAACTCCGTTCCTGCCGACGTCAGGATCGAGACCTATGTCCGCGCTAAGACTATGGAAGCGATCGAAGCTACCCATACAAAGGTCGATGCGGCGCTCAAAGCCGGCGGCGACGCCGTCGGGGCGCAGACAGTCATCGCCACCATGCCGGGGCAGCTGCCGCTGGCCTGCAATAACAGCCTGAACGAGCTGTTTGTAGCTAATGCCAAAATTGCCGACCCCAATGTAGCTGTTAAAGACGCCGGACATTTCAGCGCTTCGACAGATATGGGCGACGTATCGCATCTGCTGCCGGTCATCCACCCCTTCATTGGCGGTGTGGACGGATTTTTGCATACGGCAGATTTTCATGTAGTTGATTTCAAGAAAGCCGTATTATTGCCTGCTAAGGCTTTTGCGATGATGATCATCGACCTTCTGGCCGACGATGCCAAACTGGCGCGTCAGATCAAAGCGGAGCACCACCCGCTGCTGACCAAAGAGGCTTACATCGCCAAGCTTGATAAATATTTTCAGTAACCAGAAGCTGTAACAGGAAAATGATGGAAAAGGGAAGGTGGATTTTGTGAAAAACATTAAAGTTCATGCCATCGTTTTAGCATTGATCATCATTGCGGAAATGATCGGTAACGTTTCTTTCAAGATCGGCGTAGGCACTATCGTGCTGCTGCCGATGCTGTATGCCCTGATCATGGGTATTTTCATGGCGCCTAAATTCTTAAAGGTCGTCAATCAAAAAGATATGCTGGACGCCAGCTCGCTGATCGGTATCACCCTGATGCTGCTGATGGCCCGTTACGGAACTCTGGTCGGCCCGACGCTGCCCAAGATCCTGGCCGCCTCTCCGGCTCTGATCCTGCAGGAATTTGGTAACCTGGGCACTGTTTTCATCGGTGTGCCTGTGGCTATTTACCTGGGACTCAAACGCGAAACTATCGGCGCGGCGCATTCTATTGCCCGTGAGCCTAACGTAGCCCTGATCGGCGAACGCTATGGCCTTGACTCTGCCGAAGGCCGCGGCGTTATGGGCGTTTATATCGCCGGTACTGTTTTTGGTACGATCTTCTTCGGCATTATGGCCAGCTTTGCCGCTGCCTATCTGCCCTTTCATCCTTATGCGTTGGCAATGGCGGCCGGCGTTGGTTCTGCCAGCATGATGACCGCTGCCGTAGGCTCTTTAAGCGTTATGTATCCGCAGATGGCCGATCAGATCGCAGCCTTCGGCGCAGCCAGCAACATGCTTTCCGGCCTGGATGGTCTGTACATGTGCATCTGGTTGGCTCTGCCGCTGACAGAATGGCTGTATAAAAAGATCTATCGTTTAAAATACGGTGTTGAGCCGACAGGAAAGGATGCTGCAAAATGAAAATCAAAGATACACTGATCGTTTTATTTATCGTCGGCGCCATGTCTCTTGTCGCCAACGCTATCGGTACTAAATATACTATCGTGGAAGCGATCCCCGGACTGCTCTTTTTGATCTTCCTGGCGATCGCAGGCGTTATTCTGGCTAAATTTTTGCCGGGACGTATCCCCGCTGTTGCTTATATCGTAACCTTAGGCTGCATTCTTACCTATCCGGCCATGCCCGGCAGCGACGTGATCAACGAAGCTGTTAAAAAAGTAGGCTTTCTGCAGCTGTGCACACCTATCCTTGCTTATGCCGGTATCGCTATCGGTAAAGACCTTGACGCTTTTGCCAAAAGCGGCTGGCGCATCGTCGTTGTGGCCTGTGTAGTTTTTACAGGCACCTATATCGGCAGCGCGATTATCGCCCAGTCGATTTTAAAAGCTTTGGGACAGATCTGAATGGCAGTATTTACAGGCACCGGCTTTGCCGGTGTCTTTTTTTGCCTTCAGTGATAAAATTACACGGCATCAGGCGAATAAGTTGAATTTCTTGCCAAGATAAAGTACAATAGTAATTAGATTTTACGATGTTGGAGGTATGATGATGGCTGAAGTTTTAGCAAAAACTACATTTTCCAGTGTTATCCACAATAATGAAGTTTGTGATGAAATAGTAAAATGGGGCAACGCTAACGGTTATCCCGTTACTAAAGCAAAATTGCAGAATAAGCTGGAAGCTTATGTAGGGTTTTCACCCGAATATATGATCCTGGCAAAGCGTCTGCCGCCTATTCCCGGCGGCTGGGACGTGACGGTCGAAAGCTATGAGCCTGAAGAACGTATCATTCCGCTCAATGTCAAAGCCGGCACAGGCGAGATCAACCGTTTTATCGTCAAAATGATCGAAGAATATATCAAAGAAGGCCTGAAAATGGACCTGTCTGAAAATATTTATGAATCCTATGGCACGCACCTGCGTGATTTGAAAGTCACAGGCCATCCGATCCTCATCAATAATTTTGAAGATTTTATCGAAAATATGCGTTGATTGCCAGAACCTGCGTTTTACGCAGGTTCTTTTATAATGGCGGTCAATATCATACAAGATAACGCGGCGGCTTTTTGCTATGATAAACTAAAGGAGTCTGCTGTGAAAAACGAAAAACGCTTTGTAAAATACGATAAGAAACTGCGGCTGGAAGCCTATTGGTTTCAGGGGATACTGCAAAGATTTCCGCAGCATTTCCACGAATATTACGTGATCGGGCTGGTGGAGAAAAGCGGCCTGCGCCATATGTGTTATGACAATGTGGATTATTATATCACTGCCGGTGATGTGCTGCTGTTCAATCCCCGCGCCCCGCACAACTGCGAACCTATGGATAATGACCTGCTGGATCTGCGCTGCCTGAACATCAAGCCGGAGATCATGCGCCAGGCCATGCTGGAACTGACGGGCAGCAGTGAACTGCCGCTGTTTACCAGCCCTGTTCTGCGCGGGGACGAGCGAACGGCTGCGCTGCTGCGCGAGCTGCATCAAATGATCATGCAGGAGCAGGAGGACCTGGCTAAGGAAGAAGCCCTGTACTTTTTGCTGGAACAGCTTGTTGCCGCAGGTATCAGTAAAATGTCTGCCGCGACCAAAGCGCCGCCGGTACAGAAGGTAACGGAGTATCTGCTGGAACATTATACGGACAAGGTAACGCTGGAAGAACTGGCTGACGTGGCGGCAATGAACAAATATTCCCTGCTGCGGCTGTTTACCAAAACGGCAGGCATCACGCCCTACCGTTATCTGGAAACGATCAGGATCGGCAAAGCCAAAGAGCTGCTGGGTCAGGGGCTGGAGCCGGCTGAAGTGGCATTGATGACCGGGTTTACCGACCAAAGCCATTTCAGTAAGTTTTTTAAAGAAGTCATTGGCCTGACGCCGGGCCAATACCGTACGATTTTTAGAGTAAAATAACAGGAGAAGCTATGCGGAATAAAATTTTGATGGGACACCTTTTTGCTCTGGTGACGATCCTGCTCTGGGGCACGACCTTTATTTCTACCAAAGTATTGCTGCGCAGCTTTACGCCGATAGAGATCTTGTTTTTCCGTTTTATCATGGGACTGATCGTTTTGTTCCTGATCTATCCGCACCGTCTGCGGGTGACCGATAAAAAACAGGAATGGATCTTTGCCGGAGCCGGGCTCAGCGGTATCACGCTGTATTATTTGTTTGAGAATATCGCGCTGGTGTACGCGCCTGCTTCCAACGTGGGCGTTATTACGGCAACAGCGCCTTTTTTTACTGCATTGCTGGCCTGCCGTTTTTTGGCCGGCGAAGCCCTGCAGAAAAAATTTATCGTCGGTTTCGTGCTGGCTATTGCCGGTATCGCCATGATCAGCTTCAACAGCGCGACGCAGCTGCAGATCAATCCCTTAGGCGATCTGCTGGCGCTGGCTGCGGCAGCGACCTGGGCCGTTTATGCAGTGCTGTCCAAAAAAATCAGCGCCTTTGGTTATAATGCTATCCAAAGTACGCGGCATACCTTTATGTATGGTCTAGTATTTATGCTGCCGGCACTGCTGTTCATGGATTTTCGCTGGGGCTTTGAACGGCTGGCTGACCCGGTCAACCTGTTCAATCTGCTGTTTCTGGGCGTCGGCGCGTCTGCGATGTGCTTTGTGACCTGGAATATGGCTGTCAAGCTGCTGGGCGCGATCAAAACCAGCGCCTATATTTATCTGGCGCCGGTCGTTACAGTCATAACCTCGGTCCTTGTACTGGACGAACAGATCACAACGGTCATCGCCTGCGGCATGCTGCTGACACTGACCGGTCTGCTGCTGTCGGGCGATGTGGTAACGATGCTGAAAAGCAGTCTGCGCTTCAGGAAATAAACAGGAAACAATAATTTTAGAAAAATAACAGTCCCTTGAAAGTTAGAGTAAATAACTTTTGAGGGACTGTTTTGTTTTTTTATTCAGTATCAGCTTTTACAGCAGTTCCCGCAGCCTGTCCAGTGCCTTCAAACGGTGCTTGGTGATATTACGCACCGTGCAGTGCAGACGTCTGGCTGCTTCGGCAGGTTTCAGGTCAGCTATGAACAGCAACAGCAGTATTCTGCGCTGCTGTTCGTTCAGCTGCGCCAGTGCTTCCTGCAGGTCCAGCGACAGCAAAAGCTGCGCCAGCTCGTCCAGGGCACAGGCTTCGCTATAGCCGCTGTCCAGCAGGTCGATACCGGCCTCGCTGCCCGTATCGATCTGCGTTTCATTTTCCCAGATCCTGCCCTGTTTTTCCATAGCGTCAAAAAGGGCAAAATGCACCTTGCAGCGGGCATAGCCGGGCCAGTTCAGGTAATCGGCGCCCTTATATTTCAATACCAGCTCGATAAAAGCCAGCACGGCAATACTTTCGGCGTCGCGTCCCAGCGACTTATAAAACATTTCCCGGCGGGCCTCGCTTTGCAGCAGCGGCTTAAAATCCTCGCATAACTGCAAAAGTGCGGCCTTATCTTTGTTTTGGGCAGCAGTTATCAGCCGCTGTAAGCGTTCTGCCTGGGTTTCGTCCGTATCGTTATTGTTGAAATCGTTAAATTTATTTATAGTGATCAAGTCCCTTGATTTTATGATAACCGGTTATACTGTCGATCGTTACGCGCAACAGTAGCTAGTGTACGCCTGTTTTACGCAAAAGTAAATAGGGAAAAATGGCGCAAAAACTTTTAGCCCCTTTCAGGGGCTAATTTTTTTATAAAAAATAAACCCGGCCATAACTGACCGGGCAAAAATATTTTGTGCATGAATAAAAAGTGAACTATTGTTTGTAAACTTGAATGTAAAGTGCTATACTAAGGCGAGAGATAGCAAATGAGTTGGCTCATCAGTCCCGTAGCGGATTGGTGGTGAGACTATGAGTGTATATCAGGCATTATCATTGATGATTGCTTTTGGTATCCTCGTGGCAACCATTATTCTTGCCGTAAAATAGCAAGAAAATGAGCCCAACATAAAAGTATGCGGGCTCGTCTTCAATCAACATAAAAGTTACGAGATGAGCCAACGCTACCAAACATTTGCTATCTCTTTGTATTTATATTATATCGTACTTGTCAAGTAAAAGCAAAAAGCCGCATAACCAAGTGGCTACGCAGCTTCCCGTCAAATTATTAAATTTCAGGGGAGAGCTGACGTTCCCGCATCAGCTATCTCTTTTACTATTATATCGTACCTGTCAAGTAATTTCAAACCCCTGTGTGACTGTATTTTATGCAGCCGCACAGGGGTTTTCTTTTTTATTTATGCAGCTTGCTTCTGGAAGCAATTCGTTTAAATGTTCATTTCTTTTAGCGGTAAAAGAAACGAACCAAAGAAAAACCGGCACGTCGCAGATTTTTATTTTGCTTCGCTCAACGGCGGCTCCGCGAAACTCGGCATTGTTGCCGAAGATAAATTATCTGAGCAACAATGCCTTAAACAAGTCACTCCGCTTTCGCTTTATTCGCATCGCACATAACAAAATCTGCTCAATGTGCCCTAACCCCCTACGTTCTAGTGCTGTAGTTACTAAGCATTGATAACATTAGGTGTTTGATACTATGCTTTATGAAATTTATAGCTGAATAGTGCGATGCAGGGTTTTGAGCGCATATTGTGGTCAAGGCATTGAGGCACTGTTATATGCGCAGCATGGAACAGGATTGCCGAAAGCCCGCAGAAATACTGACCGAATAGGGAAGTATTTCTGTGAACCTAAAAAAAGCAGTTGCCTGGAAGCCGGACAGCGAGTAAAGCAAAACAGGACTTGCCATAGTGCGCAAGCTTATTGCCTTTTTACCGCATTAGTTGCAAGTGCTAACGCCGAAAATAATGCAATGGTAAAACGGACAGCGCAAGAGGCGATTGCATAATGAGCCTCTGTAGATTGCGCAGCTTGCTTCTGGAAGAAAGCTGCATAAGAAAAAGAAAATACTAAATAAAGCAATCTAACATAAGAAAAAATAAAAATCTAAATTAAAAATCAAAAATTGAAATTTTAAGGAAAAAGAAAATTTAAAAGCAAAATAACCAGTGTCCGGCAAGCCGTGACACCGTACGGCTCCTCTTCTCTCCTGGCGGCTGGCAAACCGTAAGGGCAATAGACAGCCAAGCTGCGTCGAAAATATCCGTCAGTATGTCTTGTGGGGGGGTACAAGTGTGCTATAATAGGTGCGAATATTATTTTAACAAATGTTTTTAAAGTTTTGGTAAATAAAATTAGACTTTCGGCGAAGTAAGACAAAGACGGAACAATATTTCCGTCAGATCAGGAGTGGGGTGAAAAGGTGTACGACGAAAAATGCCTGAAAAATATCGGCGGCAATATCCGTTTTCTGCGGATGGCCTGCCAGGTAAGCCAGCAGGATATGGCTGAACGTATCGGTATCAGCCAGACCCATCTGAGTAATCTGGAACGTAACCATGTCAACGTCAACCTGAGGCTGCTGCTGCGTATCGCCAATGTGCTGGAGTGCCGGCTGGAGATCTTTTTAGATACCCGGGCGGCGTTGGACTGGGGCAAAGAGCAGGCAGGAAAGGCTGCACCTGAGCAGGAAGCACCAGCAGAAGTTTATACCGTAGAGGAAGTGCGGCAGCTTTTGCAGCTTGTAAGGCTGTCGCACAGGTAAAACGCTGTAACCGCGGCAACAGCTGCGGAGAATATATTAAATTTACCAGACAGGGAGGCGGTCAGGTATAAACAAAGCAGCCCAAAGAAAATTTTAGATAGAGAGAGGAGGAGTAAGGTGCCCGAACAAATACATCTTGGTTTCGGCATTGATAAGAATTTTGGCAAATTCGCCGGCATCACCATTACTTCGCTGGTACATAACAATATCGGGCATGATCTAATCGTACATATCGTCTACGACGAGCTGCTGCCGGAGGATATGGAAAAATTACTGCAGATGGAAAGGCTTTACCGTAATCTGACACTGCGCTTTTATCAAATCACCAGCACGGCAGGCATGACCTTTATCGTACCGCCGGGGCATATCACCCAGGCCATGTATTACCGCTATCTGTTCGCCGAGCTGCTGCCGCCGGAGATAACAAAGATCATCTATCTTGATGCGGACATCATCTGTAAGGGCGACATTTTATCCTTGTGGCAGACGGACTTGCAGGGTAAGGTTTTAGGCGCTGTACGCGACTGGGGCGAAGCCAAAAGCTGCGACCGTATCGGTCTGAAAAACGGCCGCTATTTTAACTCCGGAGTGCTGCTGATGAATCTGACTAAGTGGCGGCAGCAAAAACTGACGCAGCAGCTGTTTCAGTGGCTGGAGCAGGTCGGCGGCACGAAGATCCTCTGGGGCGATCAGGACGCGCTCAACGGCGTTATCGACGGCGAGTTTACCGAGCTGCCGAAGAAGTACAACGGTATCGTTATCAACAACACGGTGCTGAAGGCAGCAGCGGAAGATGTGATCGTGCATTATATCGACTACGTGAAGCCCTGGCATATTTACTATTACGACAGCGATGAAAAAAAGCTGTACTGGCAGTATGTTAAAAAATCGCTGTGGAGCGATCTGCGGCCTGTTGATGGCAATACGGTAGAAACGGCGCTGCTGACGGCGCGTTTGCTGCATAACCGCGGCGAGTACCAGAAGGCGGCCTCGTATTACGAAGCTGTGCTGAAATACCTGCTGGGGGATAAATATTTTTAAAGACGTTATTTGAAGAAATAAAGATAAATCAAACTAAAAACATAGGGAAGAAGGATGAAAATGAGTAGAAAACAAATGCTGACAAAAAAGGTGGCCCATACCTTACTGGCCATGTCGATCGTATCGGCCAGCGGGCTGAATATGTGGGCTGGCACCGCCTGGGCTGCTGACAATGGACAAGATGGCAACGATGATATTCGCAATGGTGTTGTGATCAGTGATGCTTATAACGAAACTGTAGGGGGTACAGCTGGTACAGACGGTACCCAGGGTACTGATGCAAATGACGATGGCGGTAATGGCGGCAAGGGCGGCAATGCCAATTTCAGCGGTACTTTGACTGTTGACGATAGCAGTAAAGCTGTCAGCTTAACAGTGCAGGGTGGTAATGGCGGCGCTGGTGGGGCCAATCCTGCTCGTACTGATGTTAGTACCGGTAACGGCGGTGCTGGAGGCAGTGCCGAACTGCAGTTGACTGTTGCTGGCGAAGTGCAGACCGGTGCCCTGGTACTGACAGCTTCAGCTGGCTCTGGCGGCTCTGGTGGCAAGGCGGGTGAAGGATCGGTCATCCCGGTGAATGGTGCTGTTTTGGGTGGCGGTGGTGCTGGGGGTAATGCTGCTGCGGGCATAGCCATAACTGATGGCAGTCTGAAGGCAGACAGCATTACACTGGCTGCCACTGCCGGTAATGCTGGCAGTTATGCTTGGGCTGCTTGTTGGGGGAAAGACAACCAAGGCAGTAATGGTGCTAAAGCCGGTACTGCCTCTATTAAGGGCCTTGTTTTGAGCGGTCAGCAGGCAGAGGTAAAGGTGGAAAATAATATTGTGATCACCGGTACAGGCGGTAGGGGCGGCTCCGGTGGTTCTAATTATGGCTCAGTCGGACTGGCTGCTGTTGGCGGCGCGGCCGAAGCCTATGGCCTGGTTGCAGCAGGCAGTGGCGCTTATAATGTACAGTTTGCGGACTTGACACTGAAGGCTACCGGCGGTACTGGTGGTAATGGTGGTAATACTAGTATGTTCCAGGGTGGTACGAATAATAGCCACGGTGATAATTACATGAGTACTGACGGCGCTGACGGCGGCAGTGCTGTAGGTAAGGGCCTGCTTGTAGAAAGCGGTGTTGTACAGCTGACGGCCAATAATGTTACCATTAAGGCGGCTGGTGGGAATGGCGGCAATGCTGGGAGTAATAATACAGCCAATAGGCAAGATGCTGCTGCTAAGGTTGCTAACGCCGGGCAGGGCGGAATGGCTTCAGCAACAGGTATTGAAGTTACAGGAGGCTTGACGGATAAGCTGTTGGTAGGAGCAATTAAAGCTACAGCGACTGGCGGTGCTGGTGGTTGGGGTGCTGGTGGTAGTTACGATTCTATGCATGATGGTACTGATGGTGACCAGGGAAGCGTTGGCGGCGCTGGTGGCGAAGCTCATGCTTATGGCCTGTTCAGCAGCAGCAGTACGAAAATAACAGCTGACAGTATTGCTGCAGAAGCTACAGGCGGAGTTGGTGGTTACGGTGGTGCAGGTGGCAGCAGTGAGGTTTATAGTAGTAGCCTCGTTGCCGGTTCTGGTGCGAAAGGCAGCACTGGTGGCAGCGGCAGCAATGCTTATGCTTATGGTATTTGGAGCAGCAGTGTTGCAGAAGTGACTGCGGGCAGTATCAGCGCTAAAGCGACAGGCGGCACTGGTGGCACTGGTGGCACTGGTGGCCAAGGTAGTCAAAGCGGAGTTGGCGGCAGCGGTGGCAGTGGCGGTCAGGCAATGGCTTATGGTGTGTACGGCAGTGGTAGTACGCTTATTACTGCCGATAGCATCAGTGTTGAGGTAACAGGCGGTGCCGGCGGTGCCGGTGCTGCTGGCGGGAGTGGTAATGCTGGCGTGAGTGGTAAAAGTGCTAGTTCGACTGCACCTGGTACCGTTGGTGAAAATGGAAGCAGTGGTGCCGAGGGCGGTAGTGGCGGCACTGGTGGATTGGCAACTGCCTATGGTCTGCACAGCAGCGGCGGGATCACCATATTGACCGCAGAGAATATCAATGTTCAGGCAACAGGTGGTGTTGGTGGCAACGGTGGGAAAGGTGGTGCTGGCGGCCGAGGTGGATATGGTGGATATGGTCATAATAGTTTTGTCGGCAGTACTGGCAACTTAGGCGATGGTTATGACGGTGGCGACGGTGGCGACGGCAGCGATGGTGGTTCTGGTGGTACTGGCGGCAGTGCTGTGGCCTATGGCTTGCACAGCAGCGGCGGGATTACGATACTGACAGCAGACAGCATCACTGCTCAGGCCAGTGGAGGAACAGGTGGTTCTGGTGGAGCTGGTGCTTTAGGAGGAATGGGTGGTTCTGGAGGAAATGGATATTCTAGTGGTAATAATAAGGGTCAAGACGGTACATCAGGTACCGTCGGTCAGCAAGGTCAGGACGGACAGCAGGGCGCGCAGGCCGAAGCTTATGGCGTATATGCCGAAAAGGGCGCTGTGATCACTTTGAGCGCTAAGACTGACGGCGGTAACGGCGGCACGATCACTATCGGCGCTAAAGCAGAAAATGCCCAAAGCACGAAAGCCTACGCCATTTATGCCGATAATGCGACAGTACTGTTTAACGATAATGCTGTTTTAAACAGCGACGGCACGTCTACTGACGATACAGTTATTACTTACCTGAACAATGCGACTTTGGGCTTTGGTACTCCAGCTGAAGGGCAAAACGTGGGCCGCACTATTACCGGCGGCACTTTGCAGCTGGCGGGCAGCAATACCTTTAAATTTGCAACGGATTTGAATAATAATAATGCCGATAAATTTACTTTCAACAGCCTGGCAGCTGGCAGCAGCACGGCAACCCAGTATATTACTGTCGGCTACGACAAAGCTTTTGACGGCAGCAGGCTGGACAGCTTTGTGGGTGATGTGACGGTGCTGACAGTAACTAATTTGGCTGCTGGCCAGAACTTAAATAACTTTGTCGGCAAAGCCAGCGAAATGGACGACCCTCTGACCAGATTCCTGGCAACGCCGACCGTAGCAGTGAGCGGCAATGATGTCAAGATCACGCAAATAGATTTTGAAGAAGCGGGCGCTTCTGAAACAGTGATGACGGCAGCTGACGCCCAGATGTCGGTCGGTAATCTGTGGCGCATCGAAGGCAACAACCTGATGAAACGCATGGGCGACCTGCGCAGTGACCCTGAAGCTGCTGAGGGCGGCGTTTGGGCCCGTTACTACAGGGGCGAAATGAGCGCCGATAGTGCGTATGGCCGCAGCTTCGACCAGGACTATACGGCCTTCCAGGGCGGTATCGACAAGGTGCAGGATTATAAGGGCGGCAAGCTGTATACAGGTATCGCCGTCAACCGTATCGACAGTAATGCCGGCTACAACAGCGGCAGCGGCGACCTGAGCAGTACCGGCGTAGGCGTATATGCCAGCTGGCTGGGCAGTAAAGGCCATTATCTGGATGTTATCGCCCGTGGTAGCAAGCTTGCCAACGACTTTAAGCTGGTAGACAGAAGCGGTAATACTGCAAAAGGTGATTATGATACCTGGGCTTATGGTATCAGCGCCGAATACGGTTACAGGCAGGATCTGCAGGGCGGCTGGTTTGTAGAACCGCAGGCAGAATTGAGTTTGGGACGTATCGGCAGTGCCGATTATACCATGTCCAACGGTACGGAGATCAGTCAGGACGCAGTCAACAGCGCTGTGACCCGGATAGGTGTTTTGAGTGGTAAGGAATTTACCATGAACGGACGTCAAGGCAACGCTTATCTTAAAGCCTCGCTGCTGCATGACTTTGGCGGCAGCGGCGGCGGAGCGGCCTATTACAACGGCAGAAGTACTGTTGTGGAAAGCGCAGATATGAGCGGCACCTGGTGGGAGATAGGTCTGGGGGCTAATCTGGGCCTTGCCAAAAACAGCAACCTGTATTTTGACGCCTTGAAAACCTTTGGCGGCGACTTGCGTACGGAATGGCAGTTCAACGCCGGGTTACGGTTCACATTCTAAGTGATTGTGAATTGATTTTTCAAAATTGCAGATAAAAATAAAGTACCTGATATGGAAGAGTAGCCATATCAGGTACTTTTTATATGAAATAAGCCGGTTAGATTTTTTATTTGCAGCAGACCCGGTTAGTATTGATAACTGTTGTACTGCAAGGTACAAAGTAATTTTGTTGGCAAAATGAATTTTATTTATTTATCAGTATTTTATATTAGAAAAACGTTGACAAATATAGTATTATATACTATATTGTAACTAGAATAAGTCTTGAAATATGGAAGAACAGATAAAATTTTTCGTAGAATTTATGATTTGCAGATATAATACCTTTGTTCTGAAGACAGAAAGCGTAGTTTGAGCTGTGGTATCCCCAGCAGGGAGCAGCATTTAAACATGTGCGTATGCGGACGCGTTATTCCGTAAATATAAATAATCAGGAGGATAGGAATATGAGAAGTATCACAACATTAGACCTGCAATATGCCCACAGATTTTATGGTTTTAAAGGTGAAGCTCAGTATCTGCACGGACATTCCGGTATTTTGACGATCGAAGTAGAGGATTCTGTTGAACCCGGCGTCAACATGGTGTTCCCTTGTAACGAAATCCAAAAAACAGCTTGGGACGTTTTAAAAAATTTTGACCATGCGCTGATTTTGAGGGAAGATGATCCGTTGCTGCCGGCCGTACTTGATGTTTACGAAAAACAGGGCATCCGCAATGGCGCACCGCAGAATCAGATGAAGGGCGCTGCTTTTAAAACAGAACTGGCAACTGCATACCCTGATTGCCGTCTGGTGGTCACTAAAGAAACAATGACGGTTGAAGGCATGATCAAAATCGTCTATGATCTGCTTAAGGACAAGCTGAATATTGCCAAGATCACTTTTGTCAGTGGTGTCAATACTGCTTCGGCAGAGTTTGTAACGAAAAATAAAATCGATCGCTGCCCGCTCTGCGGCATTGCCCTGAATGAAAACGGCGTTTGCCCGAAGTGTGGTTACAGGAAAAATTAATAACTGATTGCAGCAAAAAAGCAACAGCTGAAAAGCTGTTGCTTTTTATTTTAGTCAGTTTTACAGCATTTGCCAAAAGATGTAAAGCAGTTTGAGAGCATAAACAAAAATAACAGCGCCGCAGATACGGTTGATCCACTGCAGGTGTGAGGGACGCAGTTTGCGGCAGCAGGTTTTGAAAATACCGATCAACATGAAAAACCACAGACAGGAAGCCGTAATAACGCCGCTGATAAAGTAAGTGGCGGTATCGGCAGGCAATGAGGAACGAAATGCTCCCAGCATCAGCGTACCGTCGATGACGGCCTGTGGGTTGAACCAGGTAACTGTAAAGGCCAGGGAAACAGTTTGCCAGAGTGTGGGTTTGTTCTCATCAGACGCATTTGCCTCTATCTGCGCATGCATCAGCTGCCAGGCCAGATAGAGCAAAATCAGACCGCCGCCGCAGAGCAGAGCTTTTTGCAGCAGCAGACTGTCTTCGATGATGAGGCCGATGCCCCAAAAGCAGGCCAGCGCCAGACTGATATCGAAGCAGGCGACGATACCGGCTGTAGCGAGGGCTGTGCCTAAAGGCGCGTTAAGCGCCGTATTGATAACGAAAAGATTTTGGGCACCGATAGGGGCAAGATAAGCCAAACCTATGGTAAGCCCCTGTAAAAAGATATCC
This sequence comes from uncultured Phascolarctobacterium sp., assembly GCA_900545535.1. Classification (GTDB taxonomy): domain Bacteria; phylum Bacillota; class Negativicutes; order Acidaminococcales; family Acidaminococcaceae; genus Phascolarctobacterium. The sequence goes on along the minus strand of UQZN01000009.1, from coordinate 68,779 downwards.
AAAACAGATCTCCTTTAATAACAATATAGAAGCTTTAAATCAGATTACGGCCTGCAGCAGTGCAAAGACTGCTGCGCCGCTGACTATTGCCAGCCCCAATGATTTTGTTTTATAGACCAGCGGGAAGATGATAACAGTGGACCAGAGATACAGGTTGTGCAGACCCAGGTCAAAGCTGCCGGCCGGTAAAAAAACATCGGGCAGGACCAGTGCTCCGAAAATAGCCGTCGGCACATAGGTAAGCCAGGTTTTGAACCAGCGCGGCACCGGTTTGCCGGCCAGCAGCAGAAAAGGAATGATACGGGAAATATAGGTGACGCCCATCATGATGAAAATAGCGCCCCAGATATATTCAGCGGACATTGTCGGCACCTCCTGCATGACGTTCGGTAATATAGCAGGCGGCGCCGGAGGCGGCCAGGGTTGCCAGCACGATGTGCAGTTTATAAGGGACGATCTGTGAAAGCAGGATCGCCAGAACTCCGGAAATCAGGCCGGTGATAATCATTTTGCGGTCACTGAGATAGTTGACCCAGATACCGAGGAACATGGCGATCAGCAGATAGGATACCAGTTCGGTCGGCGGATTGAGCCAGGCGGCGGCATAGCAGCCAAGCGCGTTGCTGAGCGACCAGACGGCGCAGGAGGTAACGTTGAGCCCCAGTGCTTCTTCACCTGTCCAGCGGGGAGCGGTCTCTGTTTCAAAGGCGTTCAGATTGACGGCGAAGGTTTCGTCAGTGATGCCATGAGCATAACCGATGAGAAAGTTTTTGCTGCGGCCGTCAAAAAAATTCATCAGCGTAGAGCTGAATAGAAGATGACGCAGATTGACGATAAAAATAGTGAGGCCGATAGAAACGAGTGCCGCACCCTGAGCCATCATGGCGATACCGATGAACTGGCCGGAGCCGGCGAAAACCAGTACGCTCATACCAAAGGCTTCGAGCGGGGTGAGGCCTGCCTGCTGCGCCAGGATGCCGCAGGCAATGCCAAGGGCCAGATAGCCGATGGCGATGGGAATAAGTTTTTGCAGGACACGCCTGTTGATTGTTATAGCTGACACGAATGGACACTCCCCTTATTTAAAACGACTTCTTCTATTATAACTTATTTTGCATGGATAAGAAACCGGGAAAAGTGTTATATTTATTACGGCGCAGGAATTTTTTTGTCTGGAGACGTTGTTTGCTGCGGCGACGCTTGCGTTTTGACGGAGAACTGAGTAAAATAATATAGATAAGGACTAATTTGATTTAAGCAGATGTTTGTATATACATACAACGCTAAGGAGGTTTTTTAGATGACACAGATCAGACCGTTCTGCGGGCTGCGTCCGGTGCCGGAATATGCGGCCGAGATCGCCGCTTTGCCTTATGACGTGATGGATACGGAAGAGGCGCGGCAGATACTTAATAAGAACCCGTTGAGTTTTTTGCGGGTAACAAAATCAGAAGCGACGATGTCGGAATGTATCGATCCGCACAGCCAGGCAGTTTATAAAATGGCTAAAGCGAATCTTGACAGGTATCTGGCCGACGGGCAGATGAAGAAGGATACTACGCCCTGCTACTATATTTACCGTCAGCAGATGGGACAGCATATCCAGATCGGGCTTGTCGCCGCGGCATCGGTAGAGGAGTACCGCGAGAATATTATTAAAAAGCACGAATTGACTAGGCATGACAAAGAGCAGGACCGGGTCAACCATATTCTGGCTACAGAAGCGCAGACCGGCGCTGTTTTTTTGACTTATAAGGGCAAGCCTGAGATCAATACGTATATTTTGAGCCTGATGGGGGCGAAAAAACCTGTATATGATTTTACTTCGGAAGACGGAGTGCAGCACACTCTGTATGTGGTGGATAACCTGATGGAGATCGCTGAGCTGACCCGCCTGTTTGAAGATGTGCCGGCGCTGTATATTGCCGACGGCCATCACCGGAGTGCGGCGGCTATGCGGGTGGCGGACGAGCTGAGTAAGAGGCCGGAGCATAGTGCCAATGAAGATTACAATACTTTTTTAGCGGTTATTTTTCCTGACAGTATGATGCAGATCATGGACTACAACCGTTTGGTAAAAGATCTGAATGGCCTGTCTATGGAGGAGTTTTTGAATAAGGTTGGCGAGAAATTTGAAATCAGCGAGTTGGAAGGCGGACCGAAGCCGGAAGAACGGCATCAGTTCAGCATGTATCTGACCGGTAAATGGCGCCGTCTGACAGCGAAAGAAGGCACTTTTGCTGCTGATGATGTGATCGAGTCATTGGATGTTTCGATATTGCAGAATAATCTGCTGGCGCCGATTTTGGGCATCAAAGATCCGCGCACGGATGAACGTATCAATTTTATGGGTGGTATCCGCGGACTGGATGCTTTGGCGGCTAAAGTAGACGAAGGTGCTTACAGCGTAGCCTTTGCCATGTATCCCACGTCAATGGAGGAACTGATCAAGGTAGCCGATGCCGGTAAGATCATGCCGCCGAAATCGACCTGGTTTGAACCTAAGCTGCGCGATGCGATGGTCGTGCATTTGATCGGAGAAGATGAATAATGAAACGTATCTATAATTTTAACGCCGGCCCGGCTATGCTGCCGCTGGAAGTGCTGCAGGAGGTACAGGCCGAGCTGCTGGATCTGCAGGGCAGCGGTATGTCGATTTTGGAAATGAGCCACCGTGCGCCGGTTTATGAAAAGATCAACGCCGAGGCGGAAACCGATATCAAAGAGCTTTTGGGTTTGGGCGACGACTATTGCGTCCTCTTTATGGGCGGTGGCGCCAGCTTGCAGTTTTCGATGGTGCCAATGAATTTTTTAGGCGCCGGGCAAACTGCTGCTTATGCTGTGACCAGCAATTTTTCGGATAAAGCTGTCAAAGAGGCGGAAAAAGTAGGCAATGTCGTTGTTCCTTTCAGCAGCAAGGCCGAAAAGTACGACCGGGTACCGCAGCCGGGCGAGATCAGGCTGCCGGAGAACTGCGCTTATCTGCATATTACGGCTAATAATACGATCGAAGGCACAGAATACAGCGTTTATCCTGAAACCGGCGAGGTGCCGCTGATCGCGGATATGTCTTCGGATATTTTGAGTAAACCGATCCCGGCGGAGAAGTTTTCGCTGATCTATGCCGGTGTGCAGAAGAATATCGGACCTGCCGGCGCAGTAGCGGTCATTGCCCGCAGAAAATTTATTGAGGGACGTTCTAAAGCTCTGCACAGTATGCTCAATTATGAAATCCATATGAATAACAATTCACTGTATAATACGCCGCCGGCTTTTGCGGTTTATATTGTTGGCAAGGTCGCCAAGTGGCTGAAAGCACAGGGCGGACTGGTGATGATGGAGCAGCGTAATGCGGCGAAGGCGAAGATCGTTTATGATGTGATCGATATGTATCCTGACTTTTTCCGCGGTTTTGCCAAGGCTGACAGCCGTTCGGTGATGAACGTGACTTTTGGCCTGCCGACTGAAGAGCTGGAAAAACGCTTTGCGGCCGAGGCAGAGGAGCTTGGTATGGGCGGACTGAAGGGACACCGCAGTGTTGGCGGCTTGAGAGCTTCGATCTACAACGCGATGCCGCTGGATGGCTGCGAGAAGCTGGCAGAATTTATGGAAGCTTTTTATAAAATACATAAATAATATTGACCGGGAAATAGTAGACGCTGCTTGCTCAAAAACAGGCGGCGTTACTTTTTACCTGAATTGGTTTGAGGGAGGGGCAGCAAATGCGATATGATTTACTGGTCAAAAACGGGTATGTGGTAGATTATGCAACAGGACGTGAAGGTTATTTTGATGTGGCGGTGCAAAACGGTCTGGTGACGGCTGTCGAAAGCAGTATCAGCGGCAGTGCGGCGCAGGAAATCGATGCGTCAGGGAAGCTGATACTGCCAGGACTGGTGGATTCTCATGTACATGCTTCGGCCTGGCTGGGCGGCAGCTATGCTCATGCGATGCTGATCAAGGCCGGTGTGACCAGTGCTTTGGATATGTCGGGACCGGGGACCAGTGTGTTGGAGCTGGCACGTGACTATGGTGTGGGGCTCAATCTGGCGACGATAGAATATGTGCGGCCTGGACATACTGTCAGCACTGCCGATCCTTCGGCAGCAGAACTGCAGGAGTTGCTGGAGCGGGTCCTGCGGCAGGGGTCTTTAGGCATTAAGCTGCTGGGAGGTCATTATCCACTGACGGTGGCGGCGACGGCCAGAGCGATCAAGACAGCGGCAGACATGGGAGCGTATACGGCTTTTCACGCCGGTACGGCCGAGCATGGTTCCAATATTGAAGGGATGTTGGAGGCTGTGGAGCTGGCAGACGGCAATCCCCTGCATTTAGCACATATTAACGCTTATTGCCGCGGCACGGTACGGCCGGAAACGGAAGAAACTGAGCTGGCCCTTAAAGCATTGATGGACAACCCCAATATTTCCTGCGAGTCATATTTATCACCGCTCAATGGTACCAGTGCCGAAATCATTGATGGTCTGCCGGGGAGTATGGTTACCCGCCGCTGCCTGAAAACCGGCGGCTTTACTGAGGATGAGGCAGGAATGGAGGCTGCGCTTCTGGCCGGCTGGGCACAGGTCAACTATCCGCAGGGACAGGAAATGACTTTGCTGATGGGTGAGCCGGCCAGGGATTATTGGCTTGAGCAGAAAACACTGGTATCCGTCAGTTTTGCAGTCAACCCTGTAGGGCCACGGGTACGGCTGGCAACGGCCAAAAAGGCTGACGGTGGTTTTATCGTGGACGCGATCAGTACCGACGGCGGTGGTATTCCCCGAAACGTGCTGCTGCCGGCTGATCTTGCTTTAGTAGATCTGGGTGGACTGACGCTGCAGGAGCTGGTGGCGAAGATCAGCTACTTGCCGGCACAGATGTTGGGATTGACGAATAAAGGCAGTTTGGCAGCAGGCTGGGATGCCGATATTACGATCGTTGACAGACTGCGGCGCAGTGCTTTTGCTACGATCATCGGCGGACAGGTCTGCTATATAGATGGCAAGATTTTAGGGTGTGGCGGCAGGATAATTACGACGGCTGCCGGGGCGGACTATGTACGCAGTCAGGGGCTGGAGCCTTTGATCGTGGATTTGGCTGACAGCAGTGTGCTGCGGAAAGCGCGAAAATAAAAAGTGTAAAAAATAAACAACCTGGCTTCAAGCAAACTTGAAAGCAGGTTGTTTATTTTTTTATTGGGGTTGTGACCTTGTAAGGCCGCAGCAGATTATAGAGCGGCAGCAGGTACAGGTAAAAGGCGAACCAGATCGAAGCATTGCCGGCGCCTATGGTAGCGAGCGGGACAGCGCAGGCTATGGACCAGGGGATCAGCGCAGCGACGACGATGGTACTGTTTTCCAGGTCGAGGGCCAGTTGATAGTTATTTGCGGCACTGTCCTTATGCAGCTGATAGGTAAGGATACTGCTGAGGGTCTGGTTGCAGGTCGCCATACTGGTGATAGTAGCAGTTAGTAAAACGCTGCCGTAAGGCGTTATTTTCTGTTCAAGACGCGCGATTAGGGACTGCGTGGTATCCAAAAAGCCTGTCGCTTCAAAAATTCCGGCGTAGGCTGAAGAAAGCAGGATGATTACACTGACTGTAAACATGGAAACGATACCACCGCCGCTGAGTACCAATGCTAACTGGGGGTCGGCGGGTTGGAAGCCGTAAAACATGATCGCCGCCAGCTCACTGAGGCTGATGTTCTGCAAATACAGACAGAGCAGACTGCCGGTGACGATACTGGCAGCCATCGTCAGGCGGACCCTGATTTTACACAGAGAGAGGAGAATGATCAAAAGCGCTGGGATAATAGTAGTCCAGTGCAGATCAAAATTTTGCGGAAACAGCGTATACAAAGACGTTTCGCTTACGGTGCCGGTGCCGGTGCCGGTAAAGCCCAGCAGGGCATAAAGGGAGCAGGTAAGCAGAAAAGGTAACAGTGCCGATCTGAACATATTTTTGATATTACGGTAAATATCTGTCTGTGTCAGTTCGCTGATCAATAAAGCGCTGGTTGACATAGGCGAACAGCGGTCGCCGAAATAAATACCTGATAGAATCGCGCCGCCTGTAAAAGTGGGATCGATGCCGCTGGCTTTGGCGATCGACATGCAGATAATGCCAATCGTGGCCGCAGTGCCGAAGGACGTACCTGTTAAAAGAGAAACGAAACAGCAGAGCAGGAAGACTATCAAAATAAATATCGATGGCAAAAGCAGCGCCGACATATGGTAAATAATGAATGGAATCGTGCCGCAGGCACGCCAGACGGCGGTGATCATACCGATGAGGACAAAGATAAACAGGATATTTTTGATCGTAAGCACACCGCGCCCGGACATACATAAAACCTGTTTCACAGTATAGCCTTTGTTGATGGCATAGCCGAAAAACATCAGATAGCCTAAACCAAGGGCCCAGAGAATAGAATATCCGGCCATAATGCAGCCGAACAGGACAGCGGCGAAGAGAAAGATAATAACGGTTTCCATGATTTTCTCCTGTAACCGGTAAACGTCGGAGATTGTTTGCCGGTCAAGTATAAAATTAATTAATAATATCATACTGCTTGCAGCTGCGCTTGTCTAATAAAAAAGTAAAAAGCCACCCTACAGGGGCAGCTTGAGGTTTAAATACAGATATATGATACAGACAGTTTTTACTTTAACAGAGCAATTTTATACAATGCAGCCGTAATGGTTTAGCTTATTATTGAAGTGGGCGGTGGTTTGCCTGCCAAAAAATACCTTATAAGGAGTGTTTAAAATGGAATTCCAGAAACTTTTTGAAAAATTCAATCTTGAGGGACATTTGCTTTTGCCCGATACCGATGTCGCTTTTAAAGAAATTCCGTGGTCAAAACATCCGACGTTTGCCGGGGTGGAGTTAAAACATATTCTTACGGCGCGGCAGAGTGGCGGCGATTTCAGCTTTCATCTGGTACGCATTGCCCCAGACTGTAAAATTGGCGGCCATGTGCATGAAAAGCAGCTTGAGACCCATGAAGTGCTCGCCGGGAAGGGTGTGTGTATCAATAACGGTACAGAACTAAAGTATGAACCTGGCATTATTTCGATTTTCCCGGCCGGAGTGCCGCATGAAGTGCTTGCCGGGTCTGAAGGTCTGTATTTGTTTGCCAAGTTTATGCCGGCACTTTGTTAACAAGCAGTAGTGCTAAAGCCTATGGCATGAGTTTTTATAGTCGGTAGGCGTTAAGCCTGTATATTTTTCAAAGTGTTTGATAAAGTGGCTTTGGTCGCAGAAACCGGCGGTCAGGGCTGCTTTTGTTATAGTGTCAGCACTGCTGAGCAGACGCTGTGCTTTGCGAATACGGTTTTGCAGTTGAAACTGGTGCGGTGTTAGTCCTACGGCCCTTTTGAAGCAGCGGATCAAATGATATTTGCTGGTGCAGGCCGCCTGTGCCATGTCGTTGATGCTGAATTTATTTTCAGGAGCCCTTTCCAGGCGTTGTTTTAAATTATTGATGAACTGGTCACCGGTGTTCTGACGGAAAAGTTCTGCTTGGCCGCTAAGTGAGTCAAGGCAGTCTGTCAGTTGGACGAGCTGCTGCCGGCTGAGCTTATTTGCAACAGCGGCGCTGCGAAGTGCTTTATTTACGCAGGCTTTAAGGATCTGCATATCATAATTACAGCGGCAGAACAATTCTTCGCGAATGCACAGGCTCAAAAGTGTGTAACTGTCTGCTGCGTCAATACTGTGCGGCAGATAAGGGGGAATGATAAAGGTCTGGTCTTTACCGTAAAGATGTGAAGTCTGCCCGCTCGTGACCGAAAGAGAGCCTTTTATTACCAGGCTGATCGTAAAAACGGAAATATGGTTATGCAGTGGATAAGAGAGTGTAGAGTTGGTGCAGATGATCACTTCCAGAGCACGGTCGGCACAGGTCAGGTAACGGATATGATTTTTTTTGGTCACCGGGCTCACCTCTTTCCTGTTTGGGAAGATTATATCATAATTTTTATTATATTTCTTCCAAAATCTGCCCGTCTGTGCTGATAGTGACGACCTGCCAGGGGATCAATCTGCCGCTTTGCTGCAGGGCAGTTTTGACAGCCTGCTCGATGCCGCCGCAGCAGGGGACTTCCATGCGGACGACGGTAACGCTTTTAATGTCGTTTGCCTGCAGGATCTCGGTCAGTTTGCGGCTGTAATCTTCATTATCCAGCTTGGGGCAGCCGATGAGTGTGATGTGGTTTTTGATGAATTTGCGGTGGAAGTCACCGTAAGCAAAGGCTGTACAGTCAGCGGCAATGAGAAGCCTGCTGTTTTGCAGATAAGCTGCGTGGGGATTGACCAGTTTGATCTGGACAGGCCATTGCTGCAGCTGGCTGGTTTGGGACATCTCTGCTGGTGCAGAATGGGGCGGCTGCAGCTGCTGTGCCTGCGTACCTGGGTAGCCTACAGTTTTCTGACTTGTTTTGTTAGCTAAAACAGCCGCTTCGTCATAAGCTGCTGCTTCACGCACTTCAAAGCTTATAGCATCAGCAGGGCAAACTGGCAGGCAGTCGCCAAGTCCGTCGCAGTAATCGTCGCGCAGCAGGACGGCTTTGCCGCCCGCCATGCCGATAGCCTGTTCGTGACAGGCCTGGACGCAGAGACCGCAGCCATTACATTTTTCCTGATCTATCGTGATTATTTTACGTAACATGATGAACCTCCTGTTGTTTTTCTGCTTTTATTATAGTACGATAAGCAAAGGAAAGCTGTTGTTTTTACAACGGAGGTAAAGAAGCTTGGATAAATATTTGCAGATCATAGCGTCGTCGTCTTTGTTTCACGGTATTGCCAAAACAGAGCTCGCAGCGGTGCTGAAGCACTTGGATGCGCAGCTGAAGGTCTACCCACGGAATGGTTTTATCTGGCGGCTGGGTGAGCGGGTAACGACTGCCGGTTTTGTGGTAGCCGGCAGTGTGCACATCCTGCGCGAGGATTATTGGGGCCGGCAGAATATTCTGGCACAGCTGGGCTGCGGTCATCTGTTCGGCGAGGTGTATGCCTGTTTGCAGCAGGTGCCGCTGACTGTAAGCGTGGCAGCGCCTAATGGAGCTACTGTGATCTTTCTGGATCTTAAACAGCTGCTGTCGGGGCCGTCGCGCAGTGAAGCCGAAAGCAGGCTGCTGCATAATCTGCTCCTGTTGATGGCGGAACGTAATTTCTTCCTGACTCAAAAAATGGAATATCTGACCAAGCGGACAACGAGGGAAAAACTGCTGGCTTATCTTTCAGAGCAGGCACGCCTGCAGCAGAGCAATAAGTTTGTTATACCCTTTAACAGGCAGCAGCTGGCAGATTTTCTGGCGGTAGATCGCAGTGCTATGTCCGGCGAGCTGAGCAAAATGCAGGCTGACGGGCTGATCAGGTATCAAAAGAATAAGTTTGAGCTGTTATAAAAATAAAACCAGCTGCATCAGGCAGCTGGTTTTATTTTTATCTGTTGTTACATATAAAGGAATTGCAGGCAGGTAGCAAATAAAGCCGCCGTTAAAACCTTGATAACAGCGCCGATAATTGCTGCCGTCATAGCTTCACGTTCGGTAAGGTCGGTACAGCCGCTCCAGATAGCGGGGATCTGCCCGAAGATGACCTGCAGCGGGAAACCGGAGGAGGCCAGGATATACGAGCCTACGACCAGCGGCGGCGCAATAGTGGCGGCAATTTCTTTCAGCTGGGCCATAGCCAGCGAACCGCCAACTAAAATCGAGACAGAGCCGGTTTCAGCTTCGATATTGAACGCATTGAGCATGGCGGTGATGCCGGCCTGGATACTGGTCCAAAGACCGAAATGATCCAGCGCGCCAATAGCGGCAAAGACAACGGCGCAGGAGGGGATGATGAGCAGAAACAGCAGCTCGGCCCCTTCTTTGGCCGCATTGAAGATAGTCGGCAGAAAGCCTGTTTCCGGAGTGAATTTAGGCAGCTCGTCAATGGAAACTGCCTTAGTATCACGCCAGATGGTGAGCCGCAGCAGCAGCGGCGTCAGCAGTACCGGCAGGAAGATCGCCAGAAAGACGACGACCCAGACGGAAACCTTAGCGGCGTTCAAAGCTATCAGACCAAAGACAAAGATCGCGAAGGAGGACTGCGATTGCATCATCGTCGCAATGGCTATTTTCTGTTCATCTTTGGTAGCGTTGGATTTTTTGAGGATCGGGCCGCCGATACGGCCGGCTGCGTTGACGTCGCCAAGGATATTATAAACAGACGGCACGGCAACGGCTGCGTTGACACCGATGACTTTCATCAACGGCACAAAAATACGCATCAGAGCATCAGTAAAGCCCAAACGCTCCAAAAGACGGCCCATGGTGACGCTGATAATGATCGCGATACCGATAGAGCCGGTGATATAGACTTTGATGATAATAGGGGCAGCGTGATTGAACATGTTGTTGAACAGGTTCCCGATGCCGCCGGGATTAACTACCAGCATCAAAAAGGAAAAGGCAACTAAAAACAGACCCACGTATTCGATCAATTCGATCTTTCTTTTTCCACCATTCATCATAAACCCCTCCGTTATTCTGTTTTCGGCTTAGGCAGATAGTTGCGGGCCATTGTTTCGCCGTAGTTTTCGATATGAGTGCAGCCGCAGTGATCCAAGGGCAGGCTTACCATGCGTTCGCGGAAGATATGGATGTCCAGCTCGGGCAGCTGGAGACGCAGGGCCCAGGCCAGCGGGATACCGTTTTCTAAAATCTCCAGCGCATGGGAATTACCGGCGATCAGATTCAGGCCCAGCTCTTCGGCTTTTTTGACCAGCGGGTCGCCGGGCAGCGGGCGGCTGATAGTGCAGACGACTGTGTTGGCTTCGGGATATTCGGCGTAGGCTGTTTCCAGGTCTTCGGCCGAGAAACCCGTATGCGGAAAGACGGTGATAGTTTTGCCCAGTTTGTTTTCCGGCTTGCCAACATAAATTTTGGCGCGGGCCGCGATCGAGGTTTCATGGATCTCGGTGCAGCCGCGGATCTGACGTTCAGAGGTGAGCACACGGGACTCGATATCAGTGCCCATGATCGTGTCGATACGGTTGAGCAGGTCGCCCAGCGTCTCTACTTCCGGCAGGGCGTTGCCGTACCAGACGATTTTACCGGGCACGCCGCCGAAACGGATATTGACGTGCTTGGCGCAGCTGCCATGGATCCAGGCAATACCGGGATGAAGGCCGTGAAAGGCTTCGTGCAGCTCGAACACTGCTAGATGATACAGATTAAAGTAGTTTCTGGCAGTCACGCCGCCGGTGTTGGAGCCTTCGGCAATGGGATGATGGGCGATCAGGCAGTCGACGCCGGTCGCACCGGCCAGTTCGATAGCGCTTTCAGTAAGCGTCATCATGACTGCTACTTTTTTGACGGGCATATCGGGGTCGCCCCAAACAAGTCCCGGAAGCTCGGTAACTGCTTTACCTGGGATACCGGAGGTCTTGGTCACGACGAAGGGATTGCCGCCGCCGTAGCTGAAGGAGTCGGTAATGACGCGTCCGCCGGTGATGGTATCGAGGGCTTTGAGGATGTCACGTACAGTTGCCATCGGATTATCACATCTTTCTTATAATTTTGCAAAAATGTCGGTACAGCCAGCCGCTGCAACACGTGCTTTGATCGCGTCGTTGTCGGTGCTGTAAAGATTTTTGGCCTGCATCCGCTCAAAATAGACAGAGCCGGAGAAGGTGTATTTTTTATTGCGGGTTTCGGCATCCAGCATTTGTTTCACAACGTAGCCGATAAATTCGCCGATAGCGGTGCTTTCAGGCAGGATAACAGGTTCCAGGCCGTTAGCTGCGCGGGCGGCGTTATGGCCGGCCAGCGAACCGCTGACAATGGCTTCGGTGTGACCTACCATAGCGCCTGCCCTCTCGCCGCCGCAGAACAGGTTGTCTTTGCCGTCGGCTTTCAGAGCAGCGTCGACGTGGGCAAAGTTGAAATAACGCATGGAGTTGCCCTTGCCGCCGGACAGGGGATCTTCAAAACGGGCCTGTTCAAAGCCGGGGATCAGACGCAATTCTTCCAGTGGGTAGTAGGGCGTCATCAGTTTGGCTGAGCCTGTATCCAGCAGAACGATATTATCGGCGTAAGCGTCGAGAGCATATTGCTGGCAGGCTTTCATAGCCAGTTTTTCTTTATGTTTTTTGATTTCTTCCGGGATCGGCACGACGCAGCAGCCGGTTTTTTCCAGCTCGGCGACGATTTCCGGCGCCAGCGATTCTTTGAACAGCTTGCAGGAACCGCTCATGGCACCAAGGCCGGTCGGTTTTTCTGCGGTCCATTCTTCAACGCCGGACTGGGTGGTGACGCTGACGCGGGGACCGAAGCTGTGACAGCGCAGGATGCACATGGCACAGCCGTTGCCGTGTTTGTTACAGTTGAGCGGCATGGCTGAGGACCCGCTGACATCGACGAAAGCGTCGGCAGTGAGCCGCAGGCCGCTTTTGGTAGTCACAGCGATGATCCTGCTGCCTTCATAGTCGGTCTTGACCGCCGGGTCTGCCATCAGCAGTTTGATGCCGCGACTGAGGAGCAGCTGTTTGACAGCCGGTTCGATTTTATAGATATTATACAGGGTTGCGTGTTTATGACCGGGAAATTCCATGTTTTTGTGAGTTGCAACGGATTCCATAACTGCAAACAGGTCGCCTGCGCCCATGGCGATGCATTCTTCGGCAGCAGTATAGCGTCCGTTGTTGCGGAAAATACCGCCGACAAGACCAGTGCCTAAAAGCATATCGGTACGTTCGAGCAGAGTTACGTCAGCGCCGGCTTTGGCAGCCGTGAGAGCAGCGGCACAGCCGGCCCAGCCGCCGCCGATAACGACGATTTTTTTCTTGGTCATCCTGATTCCTCCAAACGGGGTAAATTTTTATTTAATTATACCCCTTTAGTATAACAAATTAACAATTAAAGAGTAAAGTACATAAATTATGTATACACATAAAAAAATGCAGGCTATACTGCGATAGCAGGTTGTGGTACAATAAACGCATAAAAACAGTTTTTGCTGGTGGAGGGATCAAGGTGACCAAGTATAAGAAAAATGGTAAAAAACTGGGAGTGCTGGGTGGCATGGGACCGGCGGCAGCGGCAGAATTTCTGCGTCAGCTGGCTGCCAGATGCCCGGCGGCAACGGATCAGGAGCACCCGGTGGTATATATGATCGGTGATTGCGAGATACCTGACCGCAGTACGGCGATCTTCGGTAAGGGTGAAAGCCCGGCGCCGGTACTGCAGGCACGTTTGCAGCAGTTGTGCGCTATGGGTGCCGATATCCTGGCGGTGCCCTGTAATACGGCCCATTATTTTATTGACGATTTCCGGGATGATCTGCCCAGGCCCCTGGTGCATATCATTGAAGAAACTGTACTGGCGGCGCAGCGCCTTAATCCCGAGGGTGCCTGGATGCTGTCGACCCACGGTACCCGTGCCAGCGGCCTGTATCAGAAATATGCTGATAAGCATGGTTATATCTTATATCTGCCCAATGATGAACAGGCGGAAAAAGCGCAGCAGGCGATCCTGCACGTCAAAGCCGGTGAGCTGGCTCTGGCTGGCGCAGTGACTAAAGAGCTGGTAGAGGAGCTGTGGCGCGCAAGGGATCTTCCCGTGATGACGGCCTGTACCGAGCTGCCTTTGGGTTATGCGGCCTCGGGACTGCCGCTGGAACGTGAAGTTTCCAGTATCGGTGCTCTGGTCGATGCCTGTATCGGGCTGCTGTATGACGAAGTAAAACAGGCATAAAGAAAGGACTATCTCATTGAGATAGTCCTTGTTTTTTTACCAGCGCCGGCTGGAGCCGCCTCCGCCTCCGGAACCGCCACCAAATCCACCGCCGCCACCACGTCCGCCGCCGCGCAAAAGCGCAAGCAGGATGAACTGGGTGATGATACCGCCGAAGAACATATGGTCAACGATGACGAGTACGATCAGGCCGACTGCGATCAGGGCCTTCATCCAGCCCGGCATCGGCGTATCGCCTGTGCCCTGCCCGGCGCCGCCGCTATAACGTACGCCTTCCAGCTTGACGTTATAGCTTTTGGCTACAGTGGTGGCAACAGTCAGATAGCCCTGCACAATGCCTTTTTCATATTGGCCCTGTTTAAAATAGGGCAGCATCTGCTGGTCCTGAATTCGTCCGGTCAGGCCGTCAGGCAGTAAGCCTTCCAATCCGTAACCGACTTCGATCCGTGATTGCCGGTCATCGACAGCGACTAAGATCAGCGCGCCGTTATTTTTTTCTTTATTACCAAGACCCCATTGCCGCAGCAGGGTCAGTCCATATTCGTCAATGGGCTGGCCGTCCAGCGTTTTGACCGTTACGACAGCGACCTGGGCGGTCGTTTTATTGTCCAGATCCTGACCGATCCCATTGAGGGCCTGACGGGTCTGCGGTGACAAAACACCTGCGTAATCCTGTACATAGATACCGGACTCTGTGCTGGGTTTAGGTGGTACCTGGATCGCTGCTTCCGCACCGAGGGCAAAGAACGTCTGGAGCAGAAGCATTATAAGGACGAGCCAACGTTTCATGATCAGTAAGCTCCGTTATCGCTTAAAATTGTACTTGCGGAACAGTTTTAGCGCTTTCATCAGCTTTAAAGTAATCGCGGGCGTCAAAGCCGAACATGCCTGCATAAAGGACGGTCGGGAAGGATTTGATCTTAGCGTTGAAACCTTGTACGGCATTATTGTAATCCATACGGGCTACGGCAATACGGTTTTCTGTGCCGGCCAGTTCGTCCTGCAGCTGCAGGAAGTTGGTGTTGGCCTTCAGATCAGGATAATTTTCCGCGATCATCAACAGGCGGGAAAGAGCGCTGCTCAATTCGCCGTTGGCCTGGCTGGTTTCGGCAACAGTTTTGGCGCCGCCCAATTTAGCACGGGCATCGGATACGGCTTTAAAAACGTCACTTTCGTGAGTAGCGTAGCCTTTAACGGTATTGACCAGATTGGGGATCAGGTCGTTGCGGCGCTGCAGCTGGTTTTCTACCTGCGACCATTTGCCGTTAACGTCTTCGTTCATGGTGACCAGGCTGTTATAGCCGCTCATAATAATACCGACGAAAATAACAACGACGGCGATAATAATCATTAAAGTTTTGTTCATTTTTTATTCTGCCTCCAAAGATTTTTTTCTTAATACTTATCTTTCATTGTAACTAAAGCAGGGGCTGCTGTCAAATGGCGCAGTGCCTGAAAATGTAAAATATCTGTGTTATAATGTAAGCAATAAACAGGAAAAGGGCGGTGTTGACGTGGGTGCACTTGACGGTATCAGAGTTCTGGATTTGTCGCGGCTTTTGCCGGGACCGTATTGCAGTATGATTTTAGCTGATTTTGGCGCAGAAGTCATCAAGATCGAAGAACCGGGACGCGGCGACTATTCGCGCAGTTTCCCGCCGTTCCAAAACGGTTTCGGTTACTGGCATTTGCAGCTGAACCGTAATAAAAAAAGTTTGGTGCTGGATCTGAAAAGTGCTGCCGGCAAAGCGGCCTTTTTGAAATTGGCGCAGACAGCGGACGTAGTGCTGGAAAGCTACCGGCCCGGTGTGTTAAAACGTCTGGGCATTGATTATGAGACTGTGAGCAGGCTGAATCAGAAAATCGTTTACTGTGCGATCACCGGCTATGGCAAGCAGGGACCATTGGTTGAGCAGGCTGACCACGATCTTGGTTATGTCAGCCTGGCAGGTATTACTTCAATGAGCGGTGAGCCCGGAGGCAGACCGGCGATACCGGGCATCTTGATGGCGGATATGAATGCGGCGCTGATGGCCGGTATGAGTATTATGATGGCTGTGCGCCATGCTGAGCAGACAGGGCAGGGTCAGGAGATCGACATTTCACTTTATAATACGGCGTTGACGCTGATGCCGGGAGCGGCCAGCCTGTATTTTGGCAGCGGCTTTGTAGCCGAACGCGGTAATAACTGGCTGACCGGCGCCTATGCCAATTATAATATCTACGGAACGCAGGACGGGCGTTATGTTTCTGTCGGCTGTCTGGAGAAAAAATTCTGGAGCAACCTTTGCCGGGCTTTGGACCGGGCCGATCTGATCGATGCCCTGGATGATGAAACGCAGCACGGACTGGTCAAAAGCGAGCTGACAAAGATTTTTAAGAATAAGACCATGCAGGAGTGGACTGTCTGTTTACAAGGTAAGGATACCTGCGTAACGCCGGTGCTGAATTTTGATGAAGCATTGGCGGCCGAACAGACGCTGGCTAACTCAATGGTGCTGACAGTAGAGGATGAGGAGATCGGTACTTACAAGCAGATGGGCTTTGCTATGAAAATGTCGGCAACGCCGGGAGCCTTGCAAAAACGGGCACCCAAGCTGGGCGAGGATACGGAAGCTGTTTTACGCGGCTGCGGTTTGAGTGAGACTGAGCTGCAGGCGCTGCTGGCAAAAGCATAAAGACATAATAAAGGACCCGCATCGGACAGGTGCGGGTCCTTTTGGGGGGATGGCTCAGTGAACTTGGTATTTAAGTTCTTTTTCCATCAGAGCGCCATTTTCAGGGTTGAATTTCATTTCGCCGCGTAATTCGGGAGTGTAAAATTTCAACTCATATTCGTAAAGGCCATCGTCGCTGTCAAGTTTTACTTTTGTGAAGGTCGCGTTGGGGAACTCTTTGCGAACGAGGTCCTGAACATCAGCAGCAGAGAGCACTACTTTAGGGCTGCCGAGAACTGTTTGGGCATCCATTTTGAATTCTTTCACAGCGCCGCCGTTTTTGAGTACTTCTACTTCATATTCGGTGTTGGTAGCGTTGTCATAGAATTTTACTTCATAATAAGATGCGTATTTGTGGCTTTCGTCTTTGGTCACCAGATGCGTGCTGCCGGCAGGTACCCATTGAGCAGCAATGCTGCGGGCCTGATCGGCACTGATGAACTCAGCGGCAAAAGCGGTTGCGGTGATTGCTAATGTACAGATAGCAGCGGCGATGAACGCCAGAAATTTTTTAGTCATTTTCTTTACCTCCTTGCGCCGTTTTTACTGCGGCGTTTTCTTTGTCTTTATTATAACGCGGAAAGATTAAAAGAAGATTAAAAGAAACTTTAATAAAAATTTATTTTATAAACTTATTATGGAACGGCTATTTTGACTATTTTTGTTGTACAATCTTATTATAGAAACTTGTAGAAAACAGCAGTTGTTTATTGAAGCGGCAGAAAGCAGGAAAGCTGAGGAATTTTTATGGCACAGGAAACAGCCTGGCAAAAGCAGACAGCATTATTTCTGATCAGTCAGAATATATCTATTTTTGGCTCGTCGGTAGTGGGATTTGCCATTGTCTGGTATATCACAGTCAATACTGCGTCCGGTTTTTGGATCACTGTTGCGACCCTGGCAACGCTGATCCCTCAGGTAGTCGTTTCCCTGTGGGCTGGTGTTTTCGCTGACCGCTACAGTAAAAAACTGATCATCATGCTGGCGGACGGGTTTACGGCGCTGGCGACATTACTGGCCTTTGCAGCGTTTGCTTTTGGCTATGAAAGCCTGACGTTTTTGATTTTTATCGCCTGTCTGCGTTCTATCGGCAGCGGCTTTCAAAGTCCTGCCGTCAGTGCGCTGTATCCGGAACTGGTGCCGCCGGAACATCTGGTAAGAGTTAACGGTATCAATCAGATGGCTAACAATGTACTGCTGCTGATCGCGCCGGCAGTAGGCGGAGCGATTTTAGGCACGTTCGGGATGAAGTGGGCTTTTTTTGTCGATGTGCTGACGGCAGCTGTCGCCATCATTATTATGCTGCGTCTGCAGGTAACTAGAACGGTTGTCAAGCAAAGCAGAAAACCAGTGCTGGCAGAATTGCGCGAAGGTGTGCGTTATACCTGGTCGCAGCCGCTGCTGCGGGTCATGCTGGTCTGTTACGCGGTGACCTTTATTCTGATCACACCGGCAGCTTTTTTGACACCGTTGATGGTAGTGAGGACTTTTGGCAGCGAGGTTTGGAAGCTGACAGCTAACGAAATGGTGTGGGCGCTGGGCTCGTTTTTAGGCGGCATATTTGTCGCCTGGAAAGGCGATTTTAAAAATAAGATCACGGCGATAGCGGTCTCGTTGGCAGTGTTTGGCTGTACCTTTGCCCTGATGGGTCTGTCGAAGGTGTTCTGGCTCTATCTGCTGTTTGACTGTATCTGCGGCTTATTCGTGCCGGTTTTTATTACGGCTGAAACGGTTTTGATCCAGACTCATACTGAGCCCGGTTATCTGGGACGTGTTTTTGCGTTGCTGCAATTTGTTTCGCAGGGCATGATGCCGGTGGCTATTCTTGGCTTTGGACCTTTGGGGGATTTTATCAAAATAGAATATATCATGATTGTCTGCGGCCTGTTGCTGCTGGGTTGGGGCCTGTGCTTTAAAAGGGCTGCCGAACAGGCACAGCGTTACAGAGGTTGACTTGTTTCAGAGCGTCTGTTGTCTGTGCTATAATAAAAATAATTAAAGGAGGTTGCGCTTATGCGGCTTTTATTCGTGGAAGATGAGCCTGATCTGCGTGAGGTGCTGAAAAAGCAGCTGCAGAGCAGCGGTTACAGTGTAGATGCCTGCGGTGATGGTCTGGAAGCATTGGATTATATGCAGCTGACGGCGTATGACGCTATTATTTTGGATATTATGTTGCCGGGACTGGATGGGCTATCGGTGCTGCAGAAAATGCGTACTGCTGGCGATAAAACACCGGTGCTGCTGCTGACTGCCCGCGGCAGTGTCGAGGATCGCGTTGCCGGGCTTGATCTTGGTGCGGACGACTATTTAGTCAAACCCTTTGCCTTTGACGAATTGGTGGCGCGCTTGCGGGTACTTTTGCGGCGCAGCAGCGGGCAGGTTTCGAATGTACTGCGGTGCGGCGATCTGGAAATGGATCTGAGCAGCCGCAGCGTCAGCAGAGAAGGACGAGAGCTGCAGCTTTCAGCTAAAGAGTTTGCCGTGCTGGAATATTTACTGCGTAACCAGGGAGTAGTTTTAACAAGGGAAACGATCGAAAATCATGTCTGGGATTATGATTTTGAAGGCGGGTCCAACGTGGTAGATGTATATATACGGTATCTGCGGAAAAAAGTAGATGACGGCTTTGAGAAAAAACTGATCCAGACAGTACGCGGCGCCGGTTATGTGCTGAAGGAGACTTTATGAAAAAGCTGTCGGTAAAAATGAAAATAACCCTGTGGTATACAGGGCTGATCGTAATAATTTTAGGGGCTATTTTTGCGGCCGTCCTGCTGGCGACAGATAAGGTTTTACTGTTGGGCGTGCAGAACAAGCTGGAAGAAGAAGTTTATGATTTTGCGGAAGAACTGAAAATAGACAATGCTGGCCGTCTGCGCCTGGAGAAGCTTGATTTTTTAAAGGACGGCGTCCGGCTTGCCGTATACCACGAAAACGGGCAGATGATAACAGGTCTGGTGGCCAGTGGTCTGCCGGCAACGCCTTTTGCCGACGAGCTGCTGCAGAAGGCTGGTAATGGGCAGCAAAACTGGTTTGTTTATGATTTTTATTTCAAACCGCGCCATGCGGAAAATTTTTACTGGGTACGTGGCACGGTGCCGCTTAGCTCGGCCTATGCGGAACGCGATAAGATTTTGTGGCAGTGCGCGCTGTTTTTCCCACTGCTGATTTTATTGGCGGCCCTGGGTGGTTACTGGATCACCAAAAAAGCTTTTCGTCCGGTAACACGGATCACAGAAGCTGCGGCTCAGATCAGCAGCGGGAGCGACCTTTCCAAACGGATCGAACTGGAAGGTGCTGACGATGAAATCGATACGCTGGCAAAAACCTTTGACGGAATGTTTGCCAGATTAGAAGCGGCCTTTGAAGCAGAACGGCAGTTTACTGATGACGCTTCCCACGAGCTGCGTACGCCGACCTCAGTGATCATAGCACAGGCTGAATGCGGACTGCAGCAGCCTGACTCCGAGAGTAAACAGCAGGCGCTGCAGGGCGTGTTGCAGCAGGCCAGAAAAATGTCGAAGCTGGTCAACCAGCTCTTGCAGCTGGCCAGAGCGGACCGGCATCAGGCAAGCCTGGATCTGGAAGTGTTCGATTTAAGCGAATTGACAGAGATCGTGGCGGAAGAAGCTAAGGGACTGGCGGCAGCCAAAGCGATCACGCTGACGGCAGAGATCGAGCCGGCAGTTATGGTTCAAGCTGATCAAACATTGCTGATGCGGATCTGGCTCAACCTGCTGACTAATGCGGTCAAGTATGGCAGGCAGCAGGGACAGATCTGGCTTACTTTAACAAGCGACGGTCAAAATGCCATTGGTACTGTCCGTGACGATGGTATTGGTATCAGTGCTGATGAACTGCCAAAAATCTGGAAACGCTTTTACAGGGTCAATACTGCCCGCAGCAGCGGGGCAGACAGCGGCACAGGCCTGGGGTTGGCAATGGTAAAATGGATGGTTGAAAGTCACGGCGGGACGGTAACTGCCACCAGTGAATTGGGCATTGGCAGCAGCTTCAGCTTTACGATACCGCTGCGGCCTTTAGAAAAATAAACAGCGCAACAAAAAAGCTCACTTCGTAAGAAGTGAGCTTTAATTTCTGGTGGCCCCGGCAGGATTCGAACCTGCGACCTTTTGATTCGTAGTCAAACGCTCTATCCAACTGAGCTACGGAGTCATTGAGGTTACCTAAATCTTTAGGCAACGATGATATTATATCTGATTGCAGTGTTGTTGTCAACATCTTTTACGAAAATTACTGACACCATTTTTGCAGCATGGCCTGAAATTGTTCTAAATTGACCGGCTTGCTGAGATGTTCGTTCATTCCTGCCTGCAGTGTGGCTGCAATATCTTCAGGAAAGGCGTTTGCCGTCATCGCGATGATAGGGACAGTCTGGGCGTCTTGGCAGGGCAGCGCCCGGATCGCTTTAGCGGCCTCCAGGCCATTCATGACAGGCATTTGGATATCCATCAAAATCAGGTTATAGGTGCCTGGCGGTGCGGCTTTAAATTTATCCAGTGCTTCCAGGCCGTTTTTGGCGGTAGTGATCTCCAAACCGGCATACTTTAATAATTCTACAGCTATTTCCAGATTGAGTTCATTATCCTCTGCCAGCAAAACCCGTTTTCCCTGGAAAGCCAGCTCCTGCAGTTTATCAATGCTGGCTGTCTGCATCAGAGCTTTGCTGCGGCCTGCCTCCTGCTCGCGTGGTTGTAAATAAACGATGGCTTTAAAAGCAGAACCTTCGCCTAAAACACTCTGGACTTCGATAGTACCGTTCATCATGCGGGCGATGTTGAGAGCAATCGTCATACCCAGACCAGTTCCTTCTATTTCGCTGGTGCGCGAGTCGGAAGCGCGAGCAAATGGCTCAAAAATTTTTGCTGTAAATTCCGGCGTCATACCGATACCGTTATCTGTAATGATAAATTCATAACCAATGGTATCGCGAAGCCGGACGTGGGTTTCACGTACTTCCAAAGAGATATGGCCATGGAAAGGCGTGTATTTGATAGCATTGGCTAAAATATTGAGCAGCAGTTGTTTCAAGCGCAGCTTGTCACCCAGAACGTTGACACAAAGCTCAGGCGCTATATTCATAGTAAAAGTATGCTTTTTGTTCAAAAGCTGCGGATTGACCAGATCAAGCAGCTCCTCCAGCATCTCTTTGAGAGAAAAATCTTCATTTAGAAGATTGAGCTTGCCGCTTTCAATTTTGGACATATCAAGCACTTCATTGATCAAGGTCAAAAGATGATTGCTGGCAGTAGTTATTTTGGCAAGGCAATCCTGGAGCCGCGCTGTGTCTTCCAGATTTTTGCCGGCAATAGCAGTCATCCCTATAATGGCGTTCATAGGGGTACGTATATCATGGCTCATGCGCGAAAGAAATTCATTTTTAGCCATATTGGAAGCCTGGGCAGCGTTAAAGGCTTCCTGCAAAGCCTGTTGTTCCCGCAGCTTTTTCAATTTATCCTCATGGATATCGCGCAGAGTAAGAATGATCTGGTGGTAACCGTCGCTTTGCGCTAATAAAGTCGAATTGAAGGCTGTCCAGCGATATTCTGTGCTGCAAAGGCTGCTGCGGCATTCCATGGCAAAGTCAATATGCCGGTCCTGTTTTTGACGGCGCAGGCCGCTTAGAGAGAAATGCTCTAAAATTTTTGTGCTGTCATCAGGATGAAAATGGCTGCGGATCAGAGGTTCGATGTCATAACTCCCGTTTGTACGGTATTGCGCGAAAGCTGAGCAATCTGTTTCCGGCAGACGCAGAGGAATGCCGGAGCCGTCTTCAAGGTTGACCAGATAGATGAAATAATAATTAGAATTGATGCTGGAAAGCAGATCATAATATTGCTGTCGGGTGCGGCGTTCATTATCCAGTTCGCTCTGGCGGGTTTCCTCATCTTTTGTTATATCCAGGTAAATACTGTTGATAATAGTTTTACCTTCCGGAGTCTTTGTTTTCCGGCCGCTGTCTATGATCCATTTCAGGCTGCCATCTTTGCAGGGGACGCGATATTTCGTTGAGTAGGTAGGATTGTCGTCTTTAAAACATTCTTTACAGTCAGCCAGCGCCTTAGGCAGATCCGGCGGATAAACAAGCCCTGTGGCGTTATTGTCGGTAAATTGCCGGAACTCTTCCATAGAATAGCCAAACATGCCGGGCAGCTCTTCGCTGATATAAGCGTAAGAATAGGTAGCGTCGTCATTGCTGCATTTGACGCCGCCATTGACGGACTGCAGTACGACTTCCATTTGCTGCTGCTTCTGCTGGAGCTGTTCTTTGGCTTTAGCAAGTTCTGCTTCCATATATCGATAGGTTTGTGAACCGACCTGAAAAGGAAAGTTTTCTGTGCCCTGCAGCTCCTGATATGGATGGGAAAGATTGACATACATATAACTGAAATCACTGCCCAGATCACGAATAATGATAGTGGCACGCTGGTGTGTTTGAACGAGCAATTGCTGGTCCTCTGCTGCTGTCAGATAATGACGTCCCTGAGCCAGATAGAGGGTTTCTGCCAACGGGATAACAGTCCATTCTTCATTTAACAGCCGGCAGGGAGGGATCTGACCATTTAAAGAAGTGATAAAATCGCGGGCTGCTTCAGGTGTATTATAATAATTATGCTCGGCGGCGCCGATGCCGATGAGCTGCGGATCAAGATGGCTGAGAATAAAAGGCAGATCCTGGTCACAAAGTAATTTATAGATATATTGATGGGCAAAATCTTTGATTGCCTTAATTTTTTCCTGTGCTAAATTTATCATAGTACCCCTCCGTCCATTTGCAAGTAAATCTTGAATTTTAAATATAGTATGTATTTATTATAACATTGTTTATTATCTTTTATTTAAAAATATTAAATAAAAGATAATGGGGTAGGCTTGCGGGGGGCGGTATTATGGTTTGAAGGATTAGTTGATTATGGACAAAATAAAAAACGCATTCCTTTTCGGAATGCGTCGATTGCCATGGTGGCCCCGGCAGGATTCGAACCTGCGACCTTTTGATTCGTAGGCAAGAGTTGCAGGATAAAATTTTGTGTTTAAAAGGCCCAGCAAACGCATGAATACAGCGGTTTCAAGGTTTTGATGATCTGTTGCCTGAGTATGGTAATACCGGAATTTTGACTAAAAAGACAGTGTTTTGGGGTATAAGTTCTCCAACTGTTCCCCATAATTTTTCGCTTGACAATGTTTACAGTTTGTGATAATAATGTTAAAATTATTATAAGAAAAGTTGAATAAAATTGTGTTTTATATTTGAAAGTTTTGATAGGAGGTGTGAAATGATGAAAAGAACAGCGTTAAGTGTTGCTAAGTATATTATTAATAAGTGCTGTGAAGAAGGGAAACCTATTAGTAATTTGCAATTACAAAAAATTTTGTATTATGTACAAGTTGCTTTTTTAAAGCGCTGGAATGGACGACCATGCTTTTCTGATGAGATAGAAGCTTGGAGGTTTGGGCCAGTAGTAAGAGATGTGTACAATAAATATTGTGGATTTGGAGCTTTACCAATTTGTGAGTTCTATGGGTTAGAAAATATTTTTTCGTCAGAAGAAAAACCAATTGTTGATATGATTATAAGTGAAAAGCGGAAGTCTATGCCTTGGGAATTGGTTCGTGATACACATGCACCAGGGAAAGCTTGGGATCAGATTTATTCAGGAGGTTTTGGGAATGGGTGTGCGATTCCTAAAGATTTACTAAAAACTGATGGATAAAGAAAAAAATGATTTGTTGAAAGAGATACTTGATGAACTTGCTGATGGAAGCAAAGAGTGGAATGAAACTTCCCTGGAAGAAATTTCTATAAAATTACAAACTTTATATTCGTATAATTATAGGCATCTATATTCAGAAATTTTTGCGGCTATAGCGTTGATTGATGGTAGTTGCAATGAAACCGGGAAAGATATTTCATATATTGCTCAAAATATAAAATTGGTTTATGAGCATTGTGAAAGATCCTATAAAAAAATAAGTATTGAAGATGAGTTTGTATCAAAAGTTAGAAAATTGTATGACCATATAAATTTAGATTATGCTAGGATAGAATATGTAAAGGCTATTAGGGATAATAATAATAAAGAAATTTATGCTCTAAGAGAAAAATTTGATAGTTCTAGGGAAAATTTAGAAGAACTTCAGAAGCAGATAGAACAAAGTAAAACAGAGTTGCAAAAAGAAATACAAAATGCAACAGAAGATTTTAGTAAGACTACAGAAAATCGAATAGGTAAATTGCAAAAAGATTATGTAGCTATATTGGGGATTTTTGCTTCAGTAGTGATAACTTTTGTAGCTGGAATTAGTTTAGCTAATTCAGCATTATCAGCTTTGAAAGACGGCAATGAAAATTTTTATACTTTGTCTTTTTTAGTA
Source organism: uncultured Phascolarctobacterium sp. (assembly GCA_900545535.1). Taxonomy (GTDB): domain Bacteria; phylum Bacillota; class Negativicutes; order Acidaminococcales; family Acidaminococcaceae; genus Phascolarctobacterium. Next base: position 43,913 of record UQZN01000009.1, on the reverse strand, counting down.
ATTTTAGTAGCGATGTTTATGTTTAATGCATTAAAAGCGTTATTTGATTTTCTACTAAAGATAACAGACAGAAAAGAAAAGTTTGATACCATTCAGCTCCATGTCAGTGAATTTAATATTATTTTTGTAATATTCATTGTCATTGATTATATCTGTTACTTAAGTTTTAGTATAAAATAGCTAGGAATAATTTTGGAACCGTTTGTAATAACGGTTCCATTTTTTCATGCAATATTATAAATGTTGTCAGCGTTTTTGGCAATCTCTAAAACTTTGTCCTATCGGCGCAGGGCATATTTGTTGGTTGTTTCTAAACGGCTGTGACTAACCACGGCGGCAATATATGCTGCAGCATAACCTTGAATAAACATTTCTATTATAACTCTGTGGCGCAGGTAATGAAAGCTACGGTAACGCACGTTAGCATGTTTTAAAATCATCTTCCGTGCTCGCTGCATATTCCTGACGCTGATAGGCGTTCCGTTGACTGTGCAGAATAAATATTTGCTTTCTACATTGCAGGCTGCTAAGTAGTCTTACAGGATTTTGCCTATGTCGGCATCAAAATATTGTATTCTAACAGAAGCTTTAGTTTTAGTTTTTCCTACATAGATCCGGACATTTAATCGGCCTTTACGGCATCTTTTATTTTGCAGTAATTTTTTCGAAGTTTAGTATGCCGCGTTAAATTCCCAAAATTTCACCTATACGCGCGCCTATAACACTTTCAAGTGAGCATAGGGCATAATAACGTAAAAATTTAGGTGTATTTTTTAATTTGGTAATAATAAGCTTTATTTCTTCCGGTGTAAACGGTTCATCGGATTCCGGTTCATACTCAGGGGCAATGGCTATATCCATAGGATTTTCGAGAATGAGATTATTTTTCCTTGCAGCTCCAAATAGGATTTTTAAGAATTTATATACCTTTGATTTATTGGAAGCTGACATATCAGCTCCTGCAATAAAAGCATTAATATCTTCAGGCGTGGTTTTATTCATCACTTAGTTAGCCAGCGGATAAAGTTTTGATGCCAAGTATGCCCTGCAAACGCATGAATACAGCGGTGGAGTTATTATATTGCCGTTGATACTTGGTAATATCTGCGGTTTGCATTCAGCGCTGGTAAAGCCGGGCATGTTTAATTATTTTTTAATAGATTTTATTTTTGCAGTTGTTTGTTCTAGTTCCAGGAGATCTGCTTGATCAGCTTCCTTTGCTTCTACTGCCTTACGCCGTGCATCAAAGTTTTCATAAATTTTGTTAGCGTGATCTATGGCCTGCTTGTGTGAAACTTTACCGTGTGCTTGTAATAAAGGAACGTCGTGATCAAGAAGAAGCTTATCTACACTGGCACGCCAAAATTCAAGCGTTAAATCTTTGCGCTTTTTTACCCTGAATTCAGCACTTTCTAAAAAGATGTTCACTAAACGATTTAATGAGTCTAACTCATCATGTAGGAGGTAGTTTTTAGCTGTGATAATATCTGATTTTCGAACTATGGAACCTTGCCATGAAGTTAAAGCCATATTGGGTTTATCAGCATTAGCACGTGCCATGATCAACTCTGCTGCAGTTTGTCCTGTAACGCCGTAGATAAGTTTATTTTGTGTTTCTGCAAAAAATAATTTAGTAGTGTTTTCGTTAGGGATATAATCGCTTGAAAGTGCGAAAAGATCACGCAACTTTTGATAAAATCGTTTTTCGCTGGCACGAATATCGCGTATACGTTCCAGTAATTCATCAAAATAGTCAGGTCGTCCGTCAGGATTTTTTAGGCGTTCATCATCCATCACAAACCCTTTTAAAAGGTATTCTTTTAATGTACTGTTAGCCCACTGTCGAAATTGGGTGCCACGTGGTGAACGTACACGAAAGCCAATAGCTAAAATCATATCAAGATTATAATATTTAACATTATAATCTTTTTTATCATTGGCAGTTGTCAAGTAATACTTGACAACTGAATTTTCAACAAGTTCACCTTCACTGAATATTTTATTGATATGTAAACTTATATTTTGTTTAGTTACATTAAATAAATCTGCTATTTGTGCTTGGGTCAGCCAAACAGTATTATTATCTGCGTAAAGGTTAATGCTGACTTTACCGTCTGCTGTATTGTATATAATAATATCAGCCATTTGTATAGTCCTCCTTCATCTAATTTTTGTCAAAATCAACATATATTAACCAACTTTGTTTTAATGGTAATATTTTTTCGTTCATGTGCTCAGTTCCTAAATTTTTATCAATATTATCTTACTCTGAAATCTTTAATCCGTAAATAAAAATCATAAGAAATTTGATAAAACTACTTGCCGTCACGATAAAGTAACATAGTATAATATTCAACATAAAAAACTTGTGAAAAAGATACCATGTTCCTTTTGTGGAGGTATATTTAAGGCTGATGATGAAAAGTATGTTTTTGATAAATATAAGCTACAGCTAAACCAAACAAGCCGAGCTGATCTGAATATAACAGTGCCTGTAATTGATAAGGCTAGGAACTGGCCAATTGGCATAGGAGCTCCTAAAGATGGCGCTGTTGGTATGATAGGGTTTTCTGTTAAAAATAATATTGGTGGCTGGATCTCTGTACGGAAAGGTAATGTGATGGCTTGTGTCGTCATGAAAATATAAAATTAGACTTGCTAACATAAAATAATGTTTGCAAGTCTAATTCTTAAAATTTTTGATTTGAATTGCTTGTTCCTTGTTGTAGTTGAGAAGATTCAACATTACCATAAATATTTGTTATATGGTTGATTATTTGCGGATCACCTATTGCTTTTTCTTTTTCTTCAAACGAAAAAGATGTACCTTCACCGATTATGCCTTTATCGTCTAATAGAAGAATCCAATTCAAAAGTTCATTTTTTACTTGTTCAATAATGTTTTGGATAGTGCTTTTATCTATTATTAAATAGGTATCCATTCTTAGATGGTTGTTATTCGCCCATATTAAATCAAGAGCTTCTGGAGAAAAGTCCATAGCGAATACTTCGTTACTTGAAATATTAGAAAAAGCTAATAATTTGGATATAGAGCTTGTAATGTTTCTCTTTGAAAAAATATCTTCGCTTTTACTATTTGGAAATTGTATAGGACACAATCCATGGATCGGATTTTTGAATTTTACTTTGCCATGTATATTTTTTCTATAAAGAGGAATAGTATCATTACTCTCATAGCCAGCGAGTTCCTTGTTCACCCATTTTTCAAATTCACTTAAACCTAACTTATGGCTGATTACACGGGCTTTTCTTAATGTAGCAGTTAGGTCACAATCTGATTTTAGTAGTTCCTGTTGCAAATCTTCTAAAAGATTCATCTTTTATGATTCTCCTTATAATAATTGTTCCAATAATTTACATATGCCAGTGGCTATTATTCCTGAACCAACATTGCTAGCCATTTCTTTTAAGCGAACTATTTGTGGAATAACTTTTTTTGGTTCTTGTTTTTCTTTAATAAGAATAATTGCTTTGTCAATTAGCATTTTAGTTTCAGTAGCGTTAGTATCAAATTCCTTGTGGAATGAATTTGAATTTGATAAATCTTTTATCTCTAGTAATGTAGAAAGAAATTTACTATAATCAGGATTTACGGTTTGTACAATTGATTGAGTGGAATTATCGGTTGCCTGTTGTATAAAAGAGTTATTTATAGAACCTTTTACGTTAATTCTGTTATTTGTCATTTTAGCCTCCTAATTCTATTATAACTTGATGTATCTAAATTATAGCATAATTTTGCTTTATATCGTATTCTTAGTAATTGGTATATTCTTCCCAAAATATTCCCCTAGCTAAATTGACATTTATTCCCCAAAAAATAAAAAACACCGCAAATACTTGCGGTGTCTACATTTTAATGGTGGCCCCGGCAGGATTCGAACCTGCGACCTTTTGATTCGTAGTCAAACGCTCTATCCAACTGAGCTACGGAGTCATTGAGGCTGCCTATATTACTAAGCAACGATATTATTATATATGATTATGAAAAAATGTCAACTGATTTTTAAAAAATATTGTCAGCAGATATCTGTTAGGGACGCAGTCCTTTAAAAGCAACACGCAGTCTTTTTTGCAGACTGTCTTCTGAATTAACATCGATAAGTTTTAGTTTATCCATCAGGGGTTCGTTTTTATGCTGCTGCAGGATAGTATTTTTGATGACGATCGGCTGGATCAGAATACTCTGCAGGGTCGTATAGATTTCATAGCTGTTCATATCGCTGCAGATATCGCCGTCGCGCTGTGCCTGTTCGATCAGTGTCCGGACAAAAATAAAATGCTGGACTCTGTAATTGGTAAAGTAGGCAGCAGCTTTGTGATGATATAAAGCATCAGTCAGAAATTGCGCCGTATTGAAGTTTTCTATAAAAAATTTGGTCATACGGTAAAAAATCTGCTGCAGTTGAATGACGGCTTTAGCATTTTTGTCGGGATAATTCTGTAATTTAGATAAATAGTCTTCATAAATTTTTTGAAAAATGACTTTCATATATTCTTCTTTAAAACCAAAGTAGTAAACAAACATACCCTGATTAACATTTGCCAGAGTGCAAATAGCGCGCACAGTCGGGTCGTAATTACCCTGAGCAATTAATTCTATACCAGCTTTAATTAAAGCCTGGTCTGTGTTGCGTGATTTTCTGCCGATGATAATCATCTCCCTTAGGTTTCGATATTCATAAATAAATTGCTAAAATTAATAATTATAATCAAAGAAGGGCTAAAATAAACACAATTAATTATATCACTGTATAAATTATTGTGCAAGAAGTGTTTTATATGGAAAACCAATAGGTACTTTCTATAGAAACAAATGTTTGCAATATATTTCCTTTTAACAGCTTTGTCCGAAAACAGGCAAGTTTTGCTTGACTTTGTTGTAAAGTTTGCATACAATAAAGTTACTCTTTGGCCGTCCTCAGTAGCGGGCGTTTTTTATTGCCAAAAATCGGGAGGGGTATTCTTATGTCAGTTTCTTTGGCGATATTGATACTTTACATTATTGCCTTGTTTGGTATCAGCTGGTTTGCAAAAAAGCGCAGTGAAGGCAATGCGGAAAATTATGCATTGGCAGGCCGCAGGTTATCGGCACCGCTGATCGCGGTTACTATTATTGGCCTGGCTGTTGGCGGTGCTTCGACGATCGGCGTCTCGGAGCATGCGTTCAGGGTCGGCTTATCTGCCGGCTGGTATACTATTGCCTGGGCAATAGGCGCGATCGTGATGGGTATTTTTATGGCGAAAAAATATCGCGAGCAGAATATTACCACTATTTCTGAACTGATTGAACGTCACCATGGTACGAATGCCGTTATTTTAGGTGTGTTCTGTCAGATCGTTATTCAATTGGTAATTATTTCTCTGCAATATATTGCCGGTGGCAGTATATTGCATGCTATTATGCCGGAAGTTTTTGATTTCAAAACAGGTATGCTGGTCAGTGCGGTAACTTTTATCAGCATCACCTTTATCGGCGGTATGTGGTCGGCGTCGCTGACTAATGTGCTGAATATAATTTTGATTTATTTTGGCATCGTAGCGGCAACCTTTATCCAGCTTGATAAGGTAGGCGGTATAAGCGAGCTGGCCAAAACCTTGCCGGCGAACGTACCGTGGTTCAGTTTTACTGAAGGCGTGGGCTTAACGACGATCACCAGCTGGATCATTACGCTGGTCACCGTCAATCTGTCGCTGCAGAGTATCCTGCAGATCTCGCTGGGGGCAAAAGACGCCGCGACTGCCAGAAGAGGCTTTGTCTGGGGCGGGATCATCATGCTGCCGGTAGGTGTGCTGGCGGCGCTGCTTGGTATTTGTGCCAAATCCATGTATCCTGATGCCCAGGCTGCTCTGGCACTGCCGCAGGTCATCGTGGGGCTGCAGCCGGCGCTGGCCGGTGTTACACTGGCTGCTTTATGGGCGGCAGACGTATCGACTGCCTGCAATCTGCTGCTTTCGGCAGGAACGCTGTTTTCTAATGATATTTACAAACGGTTTATCAATCCGAAATGTTCGGATGCCAAACAGCTGACGATGATGCGTTTGTGCATCGTGATCTCCGGCGTGCTGACCTTAGGTATGGCGATGGGCGTTTCCAGTATTCTGGGAACGATCATGATCGGTCTCAGTCTGACGGCAGCTTTCAGCGTTATCGTTATCGTGGCGTTGTTTTTCCCGCGCTATAGCTGTAAAGCGGCCGGGTTCTGGACGCTGCTGGTGGGCTTTATCATGCTGGTCCTGTGGCAGCTGGTGCCGGCGGTACGCATTTTCCCGAACGTTATTTATATGGAATGGTTTGCCTGCATTTTGACTTATGCGGTTGTAGCATTGCTGCAGCCTGGTAAGAAGCTTGCGGCAGATGCCGTTGAATAAAATTTTTCAATAACATAGCAGAGGACGCATAAGCGTCCTCTTTTTATTCGCTGCCGCTGATTTAATATTTGTATAGCTGACAGCAGGATTTATCATAAATTCAGCCAATTTTAATATACATATGGTATAAGTTGCCAAAAGAGGTGAACGCTATGAAAATACTGTTAGCAGAAGATGATAAAAATCTGGGCAGGTTATTGCAGAGCCTGTTGAAAAAAGAAAATATCACGACTGACTGGGTGGAAGACGGCGAAGCGGCTTACGAGCAGTGCTACCGTGACGGTTATGATGTTTTGGTATTAGACTGGATGATGCCGAAGCTGGACGGCGTAACTTTGTGCAGGCGCCTGCGTGAAGAGGAATACCAGGGGAAAATACTGATGCTGACAGCGCGTGACAGCCTGGATGATAAGGTAGCGGGGCTGAACGAAGGCGCTGACGATTATCTGGTCAAGCCTTTTGAAATGGCGGAGCTGCTGGCGCGGCTGCATGCGTTAGTGCGGCGGCAGAGCGGTTACAAGCAGGAGGAATTTGTCTGTCAAGGCGTGACCCTGGCTGTTAAAGATTATACCGTGGGTTACAAAAATAAGAAGGTGCAGCTGCGGCCACGGGAATTTAAGCTGATGGAGCTGCTGCTGATCAATATCGGCCAGATTTTGCCGCGGGAGCTGCTTTTAGAACGTATCTGGGGCATTGACGGCGATGTTACTGAAAATAATCTGGATGTGCATATCCGGTCACTGCGTTTGAAACTGGCGTCGATCGGAGCGGAGAGCCTGATCAAGACCGTGCGTGGCGTCGGTTATATGCTAGAGGTACATGATGTTTGATAAATTACGTTTAAAGCTTACTATTATCTATACAGGGATTTTTTCATTGCTGGTAGTGATGATCGTGACCGGCTGCATCATCCTGTTAGGCCATTCGGTGCTGACGCATGAAAAGCAGCAAATGCGCGATCTGATCATCCACGAGGGTGAGGAATATGTGGAGAGCGGTGAGCTGCCGGTGTCGAATCACTCTATTGAGGTCGGCCGGGAGCTGGCGTATATGCTGAAGCCCGGTTCAGATGAAGTGCTGCACGATCAGGTCAGCGGCAGCCCGGTAGCTCAGCAGTTATTCGCTTTGCGCGATAAATGGCCGAAGCAGGACCGCAAAGTAAAATGGCTTACTCTGCGTGATGCAAATGACCGGCTCTGGATATATATCGTTGGCCGGGACCAGATAATGAACGGAACTGCCAGTGCAGCTACTTTGTATATGTTTAAGGATCTGAGCGATTATTATTATGAAGAACAGGGCGAGGTCGTCTGGCTTGTTCTGATGAGTTTGTTTTTTATCTGCTGTGGCGCCGGTATCGGTTATTACCTGGCCGGGCGCAGTATCAAACCGATCCGGGAAATGTTTAAACGGCAGCGTGAATTTGTTGCCGATGCCTCGCATGAACTGCGGACCCCGCTGACAGTTATGGGTATCGCCGCCGAAGGCATGGAGGGCGATACTGACAGTAAATTTAGTGAGTTTACTGCCGATACCCTGAAAACCATGCGTATGGAAATCAAACGTATGAATAATCTGGTCGCTGCCCTGCTGTCGCTGGCACGCAATGACGCCGGCGTCGCTGAGGTCAGGCTGGAACAGGTAAACTTTAATGTGCTGTTAGAGCAGACAGCCGGGACTTTAAGTATACTGGCGCAGCAAAAGGGCTTAAAGCTGGAACTGCAGCTGCCGCCGGAACGTTTGATCATTTGGGGTAACCGGCTGCGCCTGGAACAGCTGCTGACGATCCTGATCGATAATGCCATCAAATATTCGCTGAGCGGCACGGTCACAGTCAGCGCCCTGCGGCATAATCAGCAGCTTGTGATCAGGGTGGATGATGAAGGCATAGGTATTGAAGCTGCAGATATCGAACGTATTTTTGAAAGGTTTTACCGGGTCGATAAAGCCAGGACCCGTGCTGAAGGCGGCTTTGGTCTGGGGCTGCCGATAGCGAAGATAATCGTTGAGCAGCATCAGGGAACGATCGAAGTGGAAAGTAAAAAAGCAGGCGGCAGCTGCTTTATTGTCAAGCTGCCCCTGACGATGCAGCGCTAAAAATAATAACTCCTTGTTTCAGGTTATTTTCAGTCACATTTTTTATGATAAGGCTGAAATAGAGGCAAGGAGTTGTTTTTTATGAATAGGAAAAGTTGGGCTGTTTTCTGGCTGGCCGCAGTACTGTTATTATTTGTCTTTAACAGTGCTTTATTGATCACTGATTCGGTAGAATCAAATTATGCGTTGACAGCTAAAGAAATGGTAGTATCGGGAGACTGGCTGTCGCCGCAGATTTACGGACAGTATTGGTTTGACAAACCGGTATTTTTTTACTGGCTGACAGCATTGGGCTTTAAGCTCTTTGGCTTTACTGAATTTGCCGCCCGTTTCTTCCCGGCCTGTTTTGGTCTGGCTGGACTGGGGCTGCTTGTCTGGGGTGCGAAAAAGCTTTTTGATGATAAAACTGCTTTTTACAGCGGTTTAGTGCTGTTGACTTCGGTAGAATTTTTTCTGATCAGTAAATCGGTCATCACCGATGCGATCCTGTTTTTCTTTTTCAGCGGCAGTTTGCTTTTCTTTTATCTGGGTTACAGCACGCCGCAGAAGAAGTATTATTATGGGATGTATGCCTGTGCGGCTCTGGCGACGCTGACTAAAGGGCCGATCGGTTTTCTGCTGCCGGGATTGATCATGTTCCTGTTTTTGGCGTTCGATAAAGGCTGGCGGGAAATCAAACACATGAAGCTTTGCAGCGGCAGCCTGCTTTTTTTTGCCATAGGCCTGCCCTGGTATCTGGCAATGATAAGTCTGCATGGCGATGCGTTCACCAAAACTTTTTTGGGTACGCATAATTTTCTGCGGGCTACGGTTTCCGAGCATCCGCGCGATAATGTCATTTATTACTATACTTTGGTCAATCTGCTGGCGTTATTCCCCTGGAGCGGCCTGCTGCCGCAATGTCTGTGGCAGAAATTCGTCAAAGAGGACAGATTGCAGCGCCCTGATAATCTGACTGTTTTTTTAGTGATCTGGGCTGCAGCGGTATTCTTCTTTTTCCAGAATATGGCAACTAAATATATCACTTATACCTATCCGCTGCTGTTCCCGGCAGCATTGCTGCTGGGGCGATATATAGCAGTCAATGGTTCCAGGGTCTTCAGCCGTGGTTATATGATGTTTCACGGGATCTTTTATGCTGTTTTGGCTGGTGCCGTTTACTGGTGCCGGTTTCGGGGCGTGGCTCCCGTACAGGGTGAATTTTTTGTATTGCTGACGGCGCTGGCAGGTTTCTGCCTGGTATATGCTGTTAAAAGCTATAACCAAAAGTACCTGACGGCGGCTGTTGCCGCCATGGCGCTGCTTTTCAATATAGCTTTGATACCTTCTGTGGCAGTACCGCTGAGCGAGCTGCGGTCAGGCAAACAGCTGGCGCTGCAGCTGCAGGCTCAGTATCCTGAGAAGCAGGAGATAGGCCTGTATGGCGCGTATCCAACCTCAGCTGTTTTTTATTCCGGCAAAAAACTGGTAAAACTTTTACCGCAGGGAGATATCGAAGGTTTTAAACCCAAAGCTTTCAGCTGGAGCAGCAAAAACGTGATGCCCTATGCGGAATTGAAAAGCTATGCCGCTGTCAAAGATAACGTAGTCGTTGTGCAGAAAAAATCAATGCGTGATTTTATGAACAATGCCGATACGTATTTGCTGGTGGCAGGCGAGAATAAAGGCTGGTATATCGTGCAAGGTTAAAGTGATTTCTTACTCTGGCTGCGGCCAGAGTATTTTTTTGTAAAAAATCATCAGGGCGGCAGGGAAATGTGTTTTTGTGGCTAATATAATATTTAGTGAAACTATAAGCGTTTCCGAAAAGAAGGTGTGAATCATGTCAAAAAAAGCAAACCAAAAAGCAAAGCTCTTGCATCTGCAGCAGATTTTGCTGGAAGAAACTGACGAAAAGCATGTGCTGACAGTACAGCAGCTGATCGAAAGATTGGCAGAGCTGGAAATACCTGCCGAACGGAAAAGCTTGTATGACGACATCGCTACATTGCAGGCTTTTGGCCTGGATATTATTGCTACGCGCAGCAGGGCCAATATTTACAGGATCGGCAGCCGGCTTTTTACACTGCCTGAACTGCAGCTGGTGGCAGAGGCTGTGCTGAAATCTGCTGCTGTCGGCAAAAGTAAGGCCCAGAAACTGGTAGAGAAGCTGGCCTGTTTAGGCAGCAGGTATCAGGCCGAGGCTTTAAGGGCAAGCCTGAAAGCGCAGAAATATGAGGAAGCAGAGCTGTTATGCCCGATTGAACTGCGCTGCAGTAACGAGCTGGTACCGGCCGTGCTGGAATACCTTGCTGAAGGTAAGGTGAAAAAAAGCAAAGAAGCAACCAGCGTTATCGAAGGCACCGTCGTTGCAGACCAGGCTTTTTACAGCTGGCTGTTCGGTTTGGGCAGCAAAGCTAAACTTACCGGCCCTGCCAATGTGAAGAAAGATTTTGTCAAATATTGTAAAAAAGTGCTGAATCAATATAAATGATCAAGGAGAGTATCATGCAAGAAATAAAATTCCCTGTTCCCAACAGAAGCGAGTATATCCCTTCGCCGCTGGAGCCTGATGCAGACGGAGTGCTGGATATAGGCTACTATAAAGGTACTATTATTGGCGGGCGTCCTTATGTTCTGGAATGCTGGCAGATGGACGAGCTTGTCGTAGCGACAGTCTTTTTTTCGGACGAAGGTCTTGACGCTTACAGCCGTGAAGATCTGGTGCTGCTTTTGGAACTGGAAGATATTATTAAATTTACCGGCGCAAAACGTTTGTTTCAGTGTACGCATACCGAGGATGATGCAGGGGTGCCTATGTGGGCGGTCAATATTACCCTGCAGAATGCCAAGGGCAAATATGCTGAGGTTTTATGCCCTTTACGCAGATATAGATGAAACTGCATTAGAGGAGGAATGAAAATGGCGAATTGCAACGAAGCCAACTGTACCTGTAAAATGGTAAACTGTGTGCGGCATGGCAAGTGTTGTGAATGTATCAACCATCATCGGGAAAAAGGCTCTTTAGTAGCCTGCATGAAGGCTGTTTGCGAAGATGTAAAAAAATAAATGCGTGCAGGTCAGCACGCATTTATTTTCAGTTTCGGCAGACAAAGAGAAAACCGTTCGCTGGGGATGGTAGCGAACGGTTCCTCCATAGGAAAGCTGTTTATGATGAATTTGATGGGAAGGGTGTAGCAAGTTCGTCACTTGCTATGCTTTAAGTATACAACAGACATTTGACAGAAAAAGGGCAAACCTTTGAACAGTTTGTGAAATGTAAAAAGGACCGGAGGAAGCGGCTAATGAATGATTTTGTAACAAAGTTTTTTAAATTTCAAGAGCGCCAGACTACCTGGCAGCGCGAGACGATCGGGGGGATCACGTCCTTTGTGACGATGGCGTATATCATTTTTGTTAATCCGCAGATCATGGCTGCGGCCGGCATGGATAAAGGAACTGTCATGCTGGCTACCTGTCTGGCGTCAGCCGCAGGCACGCTGCTGATGGCGCTGTATGCCAATGCGCCTTTTGGCCTGGCACCGGGCATGGGGATCAATGCCTTTTTTGCCTATACCCTGTGCGGTACGATGGGGTATAGCTGGGAGCAGGGCTTAGGGGCAGTTTTGCTGTCCGGCATTATTTTTGTCGTGGTTTCTGTTACCGGCCTGCGCAGCAGGATCATTGCTGAGATTCCGCTGCATCTCAAAAAAGCGATCGGCATCGGTATCGGGATGTTTATTTTATACATCGGCTTAAAAAATGCGTCCTTATTGAGCTTTGCCGCTAATCCCGGCAGCTTTATCCCCCTGGGCGATAGCATGAAGTTAGACAGCAGCATCATTCCTGCTCTGACTTTTGCCAGCGATTCGGCCAAGCTGGCCTTGATCGGCATTTTCCTGAATATCTGCTTTTTACTGCGCGGCACAAAAGGTGGTATGCTGCTCAGCATTATTATTACTTCTGTGCTGGGCTGTTATCTGCAGTTTTTCAGCGGCTGGCAGCTGGGGCTGCATCTGCCGGGAACGATGCCTGTCGGTGATATTGGCGATACCTTTGGTAAGTGTCTGAGTGGTTTTGTGCAGCTGTTCGATACATCGCAGGGAGTCGGAGTCATGATCTTTTCACTGTTTTCGGTGATGATCACCATGACGATCGCCGATATGTTCGATACGATCGGTACCGTGCTGGCAACTGCGTCCAGGGCCAATCTTGTCGATGCAGATGGCAATATCGTCGACGGCGACCGCATCTTGCTGGCTGACGCTGCCGCAACCGTCATGGGCTCATTTTTTGGTACTTCTACTGTAACTACTTATGTCGAATCAAGCACAGGTGTGGCAGCAGGCGCCAGAACCGGTTTTGCTTCGGTCATAACGGCATTGTTATTTCTGCTGAGTGTGTCTTTAGCGCCGCTGCTGGGTATGGTGCCGGCAGCAGCGACAGCGCCGGTACTGATCATGGTCGGGATCTTGATGGCTTCCGATATCGGCGACATCGACTGGCGCAATCTGGAAATAGCCATACCGGTATATTTAACAATAACTATCATGTGCTTTGGCTATAATATTGCAGACGGTATCGCGATCGGTTTTATTATGTACAGCTTTGTTAAAGCTGTAGTTGGTAAATGGCCGGAGGTTTCGCTGCTGGTGCGCGGGTTGAGTGCGATGTTTTTATTGCGCTTTGCTTTTATGTTGATCTATTAACTGAAAAAGAGACCGGTTAAAGGCCGGTCTCTTTTTTATATTCATTGTAAACAGTAAATTTTAAATCTTCGAAACAGCAGTATTGGGCACCTAAGGCCTTCAAACTGTTTATTGTAATACTTTTTTGGTTACCGACTTTTTGATTAAGAATTTTGGTATTTAATATATAGAAAGCCCATTGATTTAAATTTAAAGGATTCGCAGTTAAGGGATCCTTATGTTTGAAAATACAAAAGATATAAATATCTGCTTGTCTGCTTTTTATTGTGTCATATTCATTGGTTTCTTTATTCCAACCGTAAGTTGGTTGAATCCCGAAAACCAACTTAGAAAGTTTTTTTTGGCCCCATGTTTGTAGATAAGCAGAAGTTTTTATTTCTAAAGTAATTCCAGTTTTAGTAATAAGGTCATATTTATCCCAGTTAGTTCGTTTTGTATTCTGTAAATCTAAAGCGCAGGCTACTATATATTCTGCTAAAATTCCTCGTTGTGTATTGTCAAACAAATCAGAATAGGCCCATTTCCAAAAATCCAATACCGTACTGATAGTTTGTCCTTTTAAGTTAAATAGGAGTTCTTTTCCTGTTTTTTGGGAATTGTGAATTATTGGTAATTTTATATTATCCATATAATAGTAACTCCGATAGTTATTTTTTGCCGCGTTTTTTACTGGTTATGGTCGGTGCTGCTTCGACATGCTTTTCGCGCCAGCCGAAATAGAGGAAAAAGCCCAGTGCTATCAAGAAGAAAGCAAGGCTGGTAGCCTGAGCCGATTTTAAACCAAAGAGGAAGGGTTCGACATAATCGCCCCGCAGCATTTCCAGACCAAAGCGTACAGCCGAGTACAGCATGACATACAGGCACATAGCCTGACCTTTAGCATGATTGGTAGTGCGGAACAACAGCAGGATAGCAAAGATCACGATATCCAGCTGGCCCTCCCAGACCTCGGCCGGCCAGAGAGGCACAGCGCCATAAGTCTTAAAAGCCAGGGTCCCTTCCGGGTATAACAGGCCAAAGCTGCCGCCGGTAGGCGTGCCGAAAGCATCGCCGTTCAGCAGGTTGGCCATACGGCCAATAGCCTGACCGATCAGAATAGCGGGGCAGACGATGTCAGCAAAGGCCAGCCAGTCGATCTTGTGCCGCTTGCAGTACCAGATACCTGCCAGCACGCCGGCAATAACGCCGCCCTGGATCGCCATGCCGCCCTGCCAGACAAAGGGTATCTCCAGCAGATGATGCTGGTAATAATCCCAGTCGAAGAAGAAGACGTCCCAAAGCCGCCCGCCGACAAGGCCCGCAAAGCCGCCGTAGATGCCGATGTCAAGCACATGCTGCTGCCAGCGGCCATCCTGTTTAGCCAGGAAATATGCAACGCCGGTCGCCAGAAAAATACTCATACATAAAACTAGGCCGTACATACGGATCGGAAAATCGCCGATATGGAATAAATACTGATGCATAGAACCTCCAAGTGCCTGCCGGTAAAATTTTATTTGCAGCTGCAGATACCGTTAGCTAAATCTTTGAATAAGATTATTCTAACACAGTGCGCCTGAAAATTCTATCTTGCGCAGGAAGTGTGAGGATTTAATTCCTACGATTAGAGTATGGAATTTAGGGGGATTATATGGTATAATAAACCAGTATCAATTTCAGAAAGAGGGATAACTATGTTGAAAATAGAAAATCTGTCCGTCGCCGTGCAAGGCCGGCAGATTCTTCACGATATTAATCTGCATATCAAACCGGGCGAGGTCCACGTTTTATTTGGGCCTAACGGCACCGGCAAATCTACATTGATCGGCACGATCATGGGTTTTGAACGCTATGAGGTTTTAAGCGGCAAAATTTATTTCAAAGGGCATGATATCACCGAAGCCCCCTGTTATGAGCGGGCCCGTTTAGGCGTGGGCGTCATGATCCAGCGTCCGCCGACGATCCGCGGCCTGTCACTGCGTCAGATGATCGAGATCTGCGGCGCAACGCCTCAGGAAACTGAGCAGATGGCACGCTGGATGGGTCTGGCCGATTTTCTTGACCGCAGTGTCAATGAAGGCTTCAGCGGCGGCGAGCTCAAACGCTCCGAATTATTGCAGCTGATGGCGCAAAAGCCGGACCTGCTGCTTTTAGACGAACCGGAATCCGGCGTCGATGTAGAAAATATTGCTCTGGTAGGGCGGGCTGCCAACTATATCCTGCATAACGAGCCCTGCGGCGGTGCAGGCTGCGATCAGCCCTGCTGCGCCCATAGCCTGGACTGCGACAGCTACAACCCGCTCAACAGTCAGCGCAGCGGCCTGATCATTACCCATGTCGGCCATATTTTAAAATATGTGCCAGCTTCACATGCGCATATTTTATATCAGGGCACGCTTAGCTGCACCAGCGGCGATCCTTTGGACGTTCTGGGCTGCATCAGCAAAGCCGGCTACGAAAAATGCGTCAATGGCGGCTGCAGGAGGTTGATGAAATGAGTGAACAGGTAAAATTACAGGAAGCGCTGGCTAAAAAAGCAGCCTTTGGCAATGATATCGATCTGGAAAAATTTGACGATAATAATGAACAGCATGTGCAAAGCACAGCCGAGCTGTCCGCAGCCGGTAAGGAACGGCTGGAGCACGTGGGTATCGATCTGGAGCGTGAAAACCGCAGTGCCAGCTTTATTCAGGTCGATAACGCTCCTATTGAGGCCGAGGTCAAAGCACAGCTGCCGCTGGAATTGATGAATACCGGCGTCGCTGCCAAAAAATATCCCGAACTGGTCAAAAAATACTGGTGGAACGCCGTTAAGGCCGACACCGACAAATACACCGCCAAAACTGCTTTAGAGCAGGAGCAGGGCTATTTTATCCGTGTCAAAGCCGGACAGAAGATCGCCGCTCCCTTGCAGGCCTGCGTTTTTATCGGGCATGAAGAGCAGCTGCAGCGCGTCCATAATATCGTGATCGTGGAAGAAGGCGCCGAGCTGAATATCATTTCCGGCTGTGCCAGCGATCCCAGTGTGGAAAAAGGCGTACATATCGGCATCAGCGAATTTTACGTCGAAAAAAATGCCAAACTGACCTTTACCATGATCCACAGCTGGGGCGAAAACATTGCCGTACGTCCCCGCAGCGTAACGATCATCGAAGCAGGCGGGCACTTTATTTCTAATTATGTGTGTATGGAAAAAGTCAAAGACGTGCAGATGTACCCGACGACCAGACTGGTCGGCGAAGGCGCTGTCGCCCGCCTGAATTCCATTTTAGTGGCGCCGGAAGGCTCGCATCTGGATATCGGCGGCAAAGCGCTGCTGGAAGTCCCCGGCACACGGGCCGAGATCGTGACCCGTACCATTTCTACCGGCGGCGAGATCATCAACCGCGGCAACCTGACCGGCCGTGCCGAAGGCATCAGGGCCCATCTGGAATGTAACGGCCTGATGCTCAGCGATAAAGGCTATATTTC
Organism: uncultured Phascolarctobacterium sp.; assembly: GCA_900545535.1. GTDB lineage: Bacteria > Bacillota > Negativicutes > Acidaminococcales > Acidaminococcaceae > Phascolarctobacterium. Next base: position 27,285 of record UQZN01000009.1, on the reverse strand, counting down.
GGCTATTCCCGAGCTGGACGCCTTTACCGGCAATGCCGAGCTCAGCCATGAAGCAGCAGTCGGCCGTATCGCGCCGGAAGAGATTGAATATCTGATGGCACGCGGCATGGACGAAGAAGAAGCAACGGCTACTATCGTCCGCGGCTTCCTCAATGTCAATATCGAAGGCCTGCCGGAAGCGCTGGCGCAAAAGATCAACGACACGCTTGATACCTTTACTTATAATAAGGGCATGTAAAAAAATAAAAAAAGTACTTGTCAAGCGCGGCAAATTGAGTTATAATAACCATTGTGTTCAGCACAATTCCGGGATGGTGTAATGGTAGCACAGGTGATTCTGGATCATCTTGTCTGGGTTCGAGCCCTAGTCCCGGAGCCAATGGCGCCATGGTCAAGCGGCTAAGACGTCGCCCTCTCAAGGCGAAATCACGAGTTCGATTCTCGTTGGCGCTACCAAGCCGCAGTTAAAGCCTCTGACTTTTGTCAGAGGCTTTATTTTTTTTATCTGCAAACATATTCTAAAACGGCATCTAAAAGTTTCTTGAACTGTATTGTAACAATACAGTTCTTTTTATTATATAATAGGAATATAGCACAGAGTGAGGTGATTGGCATGACTACTTATATTTCGATCAGTGAAATGGCCAAATTGCACGGAATTACCAGACAGACGCTCATTCATTATGATAATATCGACCTTTTTAAGCCGGCGAAAGTAGACGCTAACGGCTACAGATATTATTGTAAGCATCAGATCCCATATCTGCGTGAGATCTGCTTCCTCAAATCACTGGGGATAAGCCTTAAGGATATCCAGCAGCATTTTCAGGAACGGACGCCGGAAAATGAAATGTATCTTTTGGAAAAGCAAAAACAGTATATCATGAACCAGATCGCCAAGCTCAATACCCTGCGCGAATACCTGAACCAGCGGATCGACCTGTACGAAGAAGCTGTCGATGCGGGGATGATGCGGATGTCGCTGCCCTTTGTGCGCTATATAGACGCCCGGCAGGCGATCTTTAAAGAGTGGCTGCAGCCTATCGACAAGGACAATCTGCATACGACGCTGATGGACTTGTGGCAGCGCATTTTTGAACGGGAAATGGTGCCTTCCGGCGGTTTCGGCTCGATCATCAAAAAAGACGCTGCCCAAAGTGGCGACTGGCTGGCAGGGGCCGGCTCCTGCATTTTTCTGCCGATCTGGAACAAAGAGCACGAGAATACGCTTACGATACCGGCCGGGGAATATGTGTGCATGTATAAGTATGGTATGCCCTATGATACCGAGCACCTGGAAAAGCTGATGCAGTGGCTGGTGCAGAACGGTTACGAGCTGACCGGCGACATCGTCGACGTCTGCCTGCTGGACACGACCTTTTATAAAAAAGAAACAGGCGTAGACTTCTGTATGCTGCAGGCTCCGGTAGCGTTAAAAAATAAATAGAAAATTTTTTAAAAAACCTCTTGACTGTATTGTTACACCACAATTTATGATCAAATTGTGAGGTAACACTCAACAAAAAGTCAGGAGGTTATTTTTATGACTAAAGAAATTATTGATTTAAGATCTGCATTGGAACTGCTGGAAAGCATTCCCGGACAAATGGTACATACTGACGTAGAGGTCGACCCTTCCGCTGAGCTGGCAGGCGTTTACCGTTATGTAGGCGCAGGCGGCACCGTGGCCCGTCCCACTAAGACCGGCCCTGCCATGACTTTTGAAAAAATCAAAGGCCATCCCGGCGCTAAAGTCGTTATTGGTCTTTTGGCAAGCCGTAAACGTGTAGGCTATCTGTTAAATACCAAACCCGAAAAATTAGGATTTATGATGCGTGACGCTGTCAAAAACGCTATCGCTCCCGTCGTTGTCGGCAAAGAAAAAGCTAAATGCCAGGAAGTTGTGCATCTGGCGACCGATGCAGACTTCGATATCCGCAAATTGATCCCAGCCCCGACTAACACCCCGGAGGACGCCGGCCCGTATGTAACTTTGGGCATGTGCTACGCTTCCGATGTTGAAATCGGCGAATCCGACGTGACGATCCACAGACTGTGCCTGCAGAGCAAAGATGAGATATCCATGTTCTTTACTCCCGGCGCCCGCCATTTAGGCGCTTTCCGTGAAAAAGCCGAAGCCCTGGGCAAACCGCTGCCGATCTCTATCAGCATCGGCGTCGACCCGGCGATCGAGATCGCTTCCTGCTTCGAGCCGCCGACTACGCCGCTGGGCTTCAACGAATTGTCTATCGCCGGCGCGATCCGCGGCAAAGCTGTTGAACTGACTCCCTGCGTGACTATCGACGAAAAATGTATCGCCAACGCCGAATACGTTATCGAAGGCGAGCTTATCGTCGGCGCCCGCGTCCGTGAGGACCAGAACTCCAACACAGGCAAAGCCATGCCGGAATTCCCCGGTTACACCGGGCCTGCCAATCCGGCTCTGCCTGTGATCAAGGTCAAAGCCGTGACCCACAGAGTCAATCCGATCATGCAAACCTGTATCGGCCCTTCCGAAGAACACGTCAGCATGGCCGGTATTCCCACCGAAGCCTCGATTTTGGATATGGTGGAAAGAGCTATGCCCGGCCGCGTACAAAATGTTTACGCCCATTCCTCCGGCGGCGGCAAATTCCTGGCCGTTATCCAGTTCAAAAAAAGCGTGCCCAGTGACGAAGGCCGTCAGCGTCAGGCCGCTTTGCTGGCCTTCTCGGCTTTCCCCGAACTGAAACAGGTGATCTTAGTCGATGAAGACGTCGATATTTTCGATACCAACGATATCCTCTGGGCCATGACTACCAGAATGCAGGCCGATGTCGATATCGTCACGATCCCCGGTGTGCGCTGCCATCCGCTCGATCCGTCCAACGACGCTTCCTGCAGCTGGACGATCCGCGACCATGGTATCGCCTGCAAAACTATTTATGACGCCACGATCCCTTATTCAGAAAAAGCACGCTTCCAACGTGCGCAGTTTATGGAAGTCGACGTCAAAAAATTCCTGCCGGATTTTGCTGACAAGGACTGATTAAAAATCACGGTTAAGGCGTGCACAGCGCCTTAACCACACTATTTATATGGCTCGGCTATTTGAAGGAGGACAATTATGGGTAAGAATAAACCGATCATAGGTTTTATTTTAGGTATCATCGTCGCTGTGATCATCTTTTTTGCCAACATTCCCGGTTTAGGACGGGAAGGGCAGATGTGTATGGCGTTTTCGCTGATGACAGTGATTTTCTGGGCTTTCGGCATTGCCCAGCCCGGTTATGTATCCGGTCTGTATCTTTTGCTTTTAGCAGTTTTTAAAGTGGCGCCAACAACGCTGATTTTTTCTACCTGGACTACTTCCATGATGTATCTGATCATTGGCGCTTACCTGATCGCGGTAGCAGTAAAAGAATCAGGCCTGGGTGAGCGGATCGCCTATAAATTTATCGTCAAATACGTATCTTCGTTTAAAAGCATCATCATCTCTATCTTTGCCCTGACTTTTATTCTGGCCCTGCTGATCCCGCATCCCTGGCCGCGGGCCTTCCTCATTATGTCGGTCATGGCTGTTGTGGTAAAAAGTGCCGCTATTCCTCATGAAGACGCTGTGAAGATCGGCTTTACCGTTTTTACGGCTTCGATCCCGGTCTCCATGATCTTCCTGACCGGCGACGCCTCCATCAACCCGCTGGCAGCTACCAGCTGCGCTCCCGAACCGGTAGGCTGGCTGCGCTGGTTCGAAGTTATGGGTCTGCCGATGATCGTTACCAGTATCATTACCATGGTCATGATCTTGTTTATGTTCAAGCCTACCAAAGAAGTCAGTGTCAACAAAGGTGAAATTTTAGCCAAATTGCAGGCTATGGGCCCGATGAGCGGCAAAGAACTGCGTACTGCTATCTGGGTAACGTTGGCGATCGTCCTCTGGATGACTGATACCCTGCATGGCATCGATATCGGCTGGGTAACCTTGTTCATCGCTATGGGTATGGCGATGCCCAGGATCGGCGGTATCCTGACCCCGCAAAGCTGGGGCGGCGTACCGGTGCAGACATTGATCTTTTTGACTGCCGCCGTAGCCATCGGCCGCGTTGGCGGCGCTACCGGCATGAATACCTGGATCGCCCAGACCGTGCTGCCCGGCAGTGTACCGGAAAATATGTTTGTACTGGCAGCGTTCATTACAGCAGTTTCCATTGCTATCCATATGCTGTTCGGCAGCGTCATCGCCGTTATGGGTATCGTGATCCCCGCCATGCTGGCCTTTACTGGCAGTATGGGCATCAGCACCATTATTCCGGTCATGATCGCCTATATCGCTATCAATGCCCACTTTATCCTGCCCTTCCATAACTTGGCGATTTTAGTCGGCGTAGGTGAGGATAACGGTATGTACACGGAAAAAGAAACTATCAAATTCGGCGTGCCGTTTACCATCGTCTTATTCATCATTACTGTCGGCGTTGCCGTACCTTGGTGGAAAGTGATCGGACTGTGGTGATCAGTTTTAAAAAGTAAGCTTGAGAAAGGTTGGTTATTATGAAGCGCTTGATCGTAGGAATATCCGGGGCCAGCGGCGTCGTTATGGGGCACAGGCTGCTGAAGGTCTTAAAACAGCTGCCGGATCTGGAGGTGCATCTGGTCATCACAGAAGGTGCTGTGAAAAATTTTGCCTGTGAAACAGACCTTGACGTCACTGAATTGACGCAGCTGGCTGCATTTACCCACAGCAATAAAAATCTGGCGGCCAGCATTTCCAGCGGCTCGTTTGTGACTGACGGTATAATCATCATTCCCGCCAGTATGAAAACAGTAGCCGGTATCGCCTCCGGCTTTGCCGAAAATCTGCTGCTGCGGGCTGCCGACGTGTGCCTGAAGGAAAACCGCAAGGTGGTTTTGGTGCCGCGCGAAATGCCGCTCAGCCGCATCCACCTGCGCAATATCAGGGAATGTGCCGATAACGGCTGCATCATAGTACCGCCGATGCTTACTTTTTATAACGGCGCCGATTCGCTGGAGCAGCAGATCGACCATATCATCGGCAAGATCCTGATGCAGTTCGGCATCGAATATCAAAAATTTGTTGCCTGGCAGGGGGAAGAAGCATGAAAACGACGCTCTTAACAGCAGGCAGCGAGCCTTATGCAGTTACCGCCTGCGTCGTTTGCTGCGGTTCGGACATCGCAGTCGTGATCGGCGGCGGGGCGGCGCCCCATATCGGCGCGGTAGCTTTGGCGTCACCCCGGCCCAGCCTGAAAAATAACGGTGCTGTTTCGGCCAGTGCTTCGGTACTGTGCCGTTTGGGCCATAAAGACGACCAGCCGGCGCGGGAAGCCGCCCTGTATCTGGCAAGCCGCTTCAATACCAATGTTACCGTCACCGTCGGCCTGCACCTTGATGAGGCCGGTGCTGACGATATTGCAGCCCTGCAGCAGAGTTTGCAGCAAATTCTGCACAAGGTGGAAGACTGGCTGCTGTCTGCGCAGGCATAAACAGATTTACCAAGACTGCCTGGGGCAGGACACTTACACATCAGCATAAAAATGCTCTGACGAATTTCGTCAGAGCATTTTGTTTGAGCAGGTATTGTTAAGTTAAGCATCACAGCTTATATAAGGTATGAGCAAAAATAATTTATGACGAAGATATACAGCAAAAGGATGATCGATAACTTAAAAAATATATAGTAAAGGTAATCGAAATACTTGCCCGGAGATTAAACTCCAGGCAAGTATTTTTTGCTTTTTACACAATTTGGTTTGCTTTTTGCTTCAACAATATACATATTATCTGTTTTATCTTAGAAAATACTAAAATGAGTTTAATTAAATTGAAGAATAGTATGAATTTTATACAAAAACGAGAAAATTTCCTGCGTGTTCAAAGTTATGAAATGAAAGAAATATCGTTATTTGGAAATTTTTGCTTGAATAAGTATAATTAATTTTGTAAATGAATAATTAATTTTTGATAACTAAAATAGGGGAAGGATGAAAAGTTTAATGGGGAAAAAACTTACATATTTTCTTGTGTGCTTAAATGCTTTACTGACAGCGGTAACAGCCTGTGCCGCACCAAGCAGCGACATTGACCTGCAGCAGAAGATTCTGCAGCAAAAAGAACAGGAGCTGGCCGCTAAACAGGCTGAACAGGCCCTGCAGCAGCGGGTCAAACAGGGGATGTCGAAAACTCCTGCCGGCAGCACTAAGCTGGAAGTAGTTGCCTTGCCGCAGGAAGTCAACAGCTTTAAAATCAAAAAATTTACGCTGAAAGCAGCATCATATGGTTATAAATTCAACTGGATAACTGATTATCTGGCAAACTATAACGGCGAAAGTATCGGTGTACAGGGGATCAACCTGCTGCTGCAAAACATCAATAAAGAGATCATGAACAGGGGCTATGTTACGACCAGAGTTTATGTTGAGCCGCAGGACCTGAGCAGCGGGACAATGTATTTTACGCTGCTGCCCGGTATCATTTCGGATATCCGTTTCCGGGAAGAAACCTGGGGTACCTGGCATAATGCAGTGGCGATGCGCAAAGGATCACTGCTCAACATACGCGATATTGAGCAGACCGTTGATAACTTTAACAGCGTGCCGTCGCAAAGTGCGGATATTAAAATAGAACCCGGCCCCAATGAAGGTGAAAGTGATCTGGTGATCGATATCAAACGCGGCAAACCGTGGAGCCTGAGTATGACTCTTGATAATTCCGGCACCAGGGAAACAGGCAAGGTCCAGATGTCGGGCGCTGTGCAATTGGCTCAGCCTTTTTCGGCCAACGATATTTTTTATGCCAGCTGGAATAAAGATGCTACACAATCAGGCGAAACTAAGGGCACACGCGCCAACAGTTTTTATTATGCCGTGCCTTTGGGCAAAGAACGCTTTGCCTTCAGCCATAGCAAAAACGATTATCATCAAACAGTAGAATATGCTGTCAATCCTTTTGTCTCCAGCGGCGAATTCACTTCGGACAGTCTGACCTGGACGCATCTGCTGCAGCGGAACCAAAGCAGTAAAACAGATTTTGAACTGGGGCTTGTACATAAAACACGCCATAGCTATATAGACGGTACGGAAATTGAAGTACAGCGCCAAAAAACAACGTCGATGCAGATCGGGTTCAATCACAGGCAGTATCTGGGCCCCAGCGTTTTAAATGCCTCGGTGAAATGGCAGAAGGGCCTGCCGTGGTATGCTGACGCCGGGCCGACCGACGGTATGAGCGGCGAAGCGACGACGCAGTATAATATGTATCTTATCAGTGCTAACTTTGCGACGCCGGTACCTTTCGGCGATAACTACGATGCCCAATATAACGTAAGCATCAGGGGACAAAAAAGCGATCAGCGCATTTACGGCAGCGAATTCTTCTCGATCGGCGGATGGTATAGCGTCAGAGGTTTTGACGGCGAACAGACCCTTTCGGCAGAAGACGGTATCACTATCAGAAACGAACTGCGGTTCCCGATCGAAAAATATCACCAGTTGTATCTGGCGCTGGATTACGGTAAAGTATCAGGCCCGTCAGCCGAATACCTTTTGGGTACGGAACTGGTTGGCAGCGCCATTGGCCTGCGTGGGCAGATTGGCCCCTGCAATTATGATGCCTTTGTGGGCTGGCCTTTGAAAAAGCCGGATGGATTTACCTGTGCTGCCAGAACCTACGGTTTTATGCTGACGGCGCAGATCTGAGAATAAACTGAGGTCAAGTTGAAAATAAAGGAGAGCGAAATCATGGGGAAATATCAAAGCAGAAAGAAAAAATTGATCGCCTGCGCTGTAATTATGTCGGTGCAGATGCAGGCAGTTTTGCCCTGTTATATAGCGGCAGCGGCTCCTCAGGCTGCACCGCCGGTAGTGAATATTGCCAAACCAAACGAGAGCGGCTTATCGCATAATAAAGCCGATGCCTTTAACGTAGGGCCGGAAGGACTTGTCTTCAACAATAATGCCAGCGGCGGTAACGTCAATACAGCGCTGGCAGGCCAGGTAGGCGCCAATGCCAATCTGGGCGGCAATGCTGCCAAAGTGATCCTGCAGGAAGTAACAGGCACAGGCAGATCGAACCTGAACGGTATGATGGAGATCGCCGGCAGTAAAGCCGATCTGATCATCGCCAACCCTAACGGCATCACCGGCAGCGGTTTTGGCTTTATCAACGTAGGCCGTGCCACCTTAACAACAGGTACGCCCCGGATCACGGCCGACGGACGGGTAGAAGGCTTTGACGTGAACGGCGGCAAAATAGCAATAAACGGCGCCGGCAATATGCCGGTATTTGATGAAACTACCGGTACCTATAAATATGTTCCGGTCAGTAAACTGGATATCTATGCCAACGCGGCAGAGATCAATGCGCAGTTGTGGGCCCAGGACGAAATCAACGTAGTGACCGGTAAGAACAAGATCGATTATGCCGCAGGAACGGCGACAGCACAGCCGGGCAGTGCCGGCAGCGGCGTAAGCCTTGATGTCGGAGCTTTGGGCGGCATGTATGCCGGCAAGATCACTTTAGTTGGTACCAATAAAGGCCTGGGCATGAATATCGGCGGCAACCTTAACGCCCAGAAAAACCTCAATATTACCAACGATGGCCAAATAGTTTTTACCGAAAACAAATATCATGAGATCGACGAGGACGGCAATCAATATGAAGCCGCAACCATGATTCACTCTGATGGCGATATGCGTATCGACGCGAGTAATGCAGACATTGAAAACGGCGCGATGCTGACAGCCAGAGAAAACATAAATATAGAACTGGGCGGAACGCTGACCAACACCGGTAAAATCATTGCCGGTGAAGAATACGAGCAGACAGAAGAATCGGATATCTTCCAGCGCGATAGTGCTGATCTTTCGATCAAGGCAGCGCAGGGCATCATCAATACCGGCCTTTTAGACGCCTCCAATAATCTGTCAGTCACTGCCGCTGCCGGCGACGCCGCACTTGGCGGTACTATCAGCGCCTTAAATAACATCGATCTTGCGGCAGCAAAGGCAGTCGATATCAAAGGCAGTGTTTTTTCTGCAAACGGTACGATCGCCGTTACCGGCGCCCAGGTAAAATATAGTAAAGAAAACCTGCAGACCCAGAATCCTGAGCAGGTAACGATCTTAGAAACCGACCCGGAAAAACCAGCAGAACTGCCGCCGCCGGAACCGCCGCGTGAAGCGGAAGACCTTACCAATCCGGAACTGGCTGACACTGCCGGCGTAGCAGGCACAGTTCAGCAGGATAAAATAAGCGACAGCGAACTGGCCCTGGTGGCCGACAGCACTGCTGACGGCAAATATAAACCCATTATCGACAAAGCCGCCAACGGCGTAGATCTGGTACAGATCGCCGAAGTCAACAGCAACGGCGTATCACGCAACCTGTACAGCGACTTTAACATCAAATCCAGCGGCCTGATCCTGAACAACGCTACCAAATACACCCAAACAGAACTGGGCGGCTACATCGACCGCAATATGTTTCTGGCCGGCAAAGGTGCCCGCGTTATCCTTAACGAAGTCACCAGCTCCAAAGCCAGCGTACTCAACGGTTATCTGGAAGTTGCCGGCAACAGCGCCAGCGTCGTTATCGCCAACGCCAACGGGATCAGCGTCAACGGTCTGGGCTTCATCAACACCGACAACGTCGTGCTGGCTACCGGCAAAGTAACAAACTGGGCCGACGGCAACATGAAATTCAGCGCGGCCAAAGGCGACCTGCTCATCAACGGCGACGGACTGAACGGACGCGATCCAGGACGGTTAGACCTTATTGCCGATAATATCACTATCGACCGCAGCGAACTGTGGGGCAATGAACTGCATATTTCGGCTGACGGACTGCTGGCTAATACCAGTAAGATCGGCGGCAGCGGGAATGTGGACATAACTGCCGGCAGCATCGAAAATACAGCTAACGGCTACATCGAAGCCGGCAAAGACCTGACCCTGGCAGCGGCAGGACTGCTGCACCAGAACCAGGCCACCAGCAAAGCCGGAGGTGATCTGAACGTCTCCGCCGGTTCGATCAATAACGAAGCGGCTTCCCTGCTGGGAGCAGGCGGCAACCTTACTGCCAGTGCGGCTGCAAACTTTGACAACACCGGTGCGACCATCATGGCCGGTGCCAAAGTCACTATCAGTGCCGACAGCTTTGCCAACAGCAGCTCGGCACTGGTCAACGGTACTGACCTGCAGCTGCAGGCAGAGCGTCTGACTAACGACAATGCCAATATCTATCTTACCGGCAGCGGCAATATTACCGCTGGCCGGCTGACTAATCAAAATATGGGCACTATCCATATCGGGAAAGACGCTGTGATTACCGCAGACACCATGCTGAACACCAAAGCCGCTGTTGACGTGCTGGGTAACCTGTCAGTGCAGGCAGGCAGCTTCACCAATACCGACAGTGCCTATCTTGGTGCAGGCCAAAAGGCCGACTTTACTACCGGCAGCTTTACCAACAGCGCCTTGGGCAGCATCTTTGTCAGCGGCGGCTTCACTGCAGACAGCACAGGCGATTTCACCAACGACGACGGCTTGCTGGCGTTGGGCAGTACCGGCAGCATCACGGCCCAGAACATTTATAACCAAAACGGCAGCAGCTACTATAATGGCTCCGTCATCAGCGCCGCCGGCGACCTGACGCTTACAGCCAGAGAGACATTGCTCAACCGTTCCTCGGATATCGAAAGCAAGAGCAATATTACCATAAACGCTGCTGACCTGATCAATAAAAAAGAAAACTTCGTCACCGACTGGGACGTGACCTATGAATATATCTCCTATAAGATCCCGCATCTGCAGGGCGGCGATTATTACGACGCCATGCGCGAATTTACCCGTACCATCCACACCGGCGTTATCAAAGAAGAGACCGCCGACGCCAACATCATTGCCAGCGGCAATATAACCATCAATGCCGACCACGATGTAACCAACCACTACAGCAAGATCATGGCCGGTAACGATTTGACCATTAACGCCGGCGGCACTGTCGAAAACGTGGGCTACCAGGGCACGATCCACCACGATGACCTGGGGCAGGATAACCACTACTGGAAATACAAAAAACACAGAAGAATGCATATCGGCTGCCATATGGTCTATGGCACTACTGTCATTCCCTATGAAGACCACAACGTCTACGACCAGGACGCAGCCCCCGGCAGCGAAAGACTGGCAGTGCTGGGTGCAACCGGTACCGTAAAGATCAACGCCGGCAACGTCGTCAATAAAACCCTAGAGGCTGACGGCAGCCAATATGCCGACCGCGACAAAACCGTAAGCACCGACGTAGATGACAAGCTGACCGGCAACAGCGCGGCTGAAAGAAAGCCGCTGGACGACAACAAGCTGCTGGCGATCGACCAGCTGCAATACAACAACAAAATCTATCAGCTTAACGACGATCCCAGCGCCAGGTACCTGATCGAAACCAACCCCAAATTTGCCGACTACCACCAATTCCTCTCCAGCGACTATCTGCTGGAACGGGTAAAAGCCGACCCGGAAAAAGTAGCCAAACGATTGGGTGACGGCTACTTTGAACAGCAATTCGTTATCGAACAGATCGGACAGCTCACCGGCAGGCCTTACCTGGGCAGCTACGGCAGCGACATGGAACAATTTCAGGCCCTGATGAACGCCGGCGCCGTAGCAGCGGAAGCCCTGAACCTGGAGATCGGGGTCAGCCTGACAGCGCAGCAGGTCGCCAGCCTGACCAGTGACATCGTCTGGCTGGTCGAAACAACCGTCAACGGCCAGAAAGTTTTGGTGCCGCAGGTCTATCTGGCAGCAGTCCGCAGTGAAGACCTGCAGCCGGGCGGTGCTTTGATCGTCGGCGGCGATGTAGAAATATATTCCAAACAGGATATCCAAAATGTAGGTACCATCAAAGCCGACGGTACTTTAGATCTGCACGGACAAAATGTCAGCAACCTGGGCGGCAGTCTGGCCGGCAACGATATCGCGATCACGGCGGCCGACAAGATCACCAATCAGGGCGGCAGCATCACAGCGCAGCACGACGCTGCTTTGCAGGCCCACGATATTATCAATGAGACCACAACAAAAAATAGCACCTATAAAGAACTGCAGCAAACGACCGCAGGTAAAACTGCCGGCATCACTGCGGGCAATGACCTGCGTCTGGAAGCGGCAGGTGACATCACTAACAAAGGCGGCGTTCTGGCGGCAGATAACGACCTGACACTCAGTGCGGGACAGAACATCAATATCACCACAGTCGCCAACGAAAAACACGTAGCAGTGACATACGGCAGTTCGGCAGCCGAGATCCACAGCGTCGAAAACCAGCAAAGCGCCCTGACAGGTAAAAATGTCAGCCTTACGGCCGGCAGCGACGTCAACATCAAAGGCGGCATTATCGCAGCAGCTGAAGATACAGCTATCAAAGCCGGCGGCGACGTCAATATCGCAGCCGTTAAAGACCTGCACAGCGAAGAAAGCAGCGTGGGCAGCCGCGGCAGCAACTATTATAACCACTCCCGCCAGGTCGATGAAACCGTAAAAGGCAGCCTCGTCGCCGGCACGGAAAATATCACCGTCAGCAGCGGCAGCGACATCAACCTGCAGGGCAGCAGCCTTGCCAGCGAAAAAGGCAAGATCGAGCTTGACGCCGGCAGCAATGTCAATATCACCAATGCGACAGAATACCACGAACGCCTGCAGGAATCGCATACCAAGGTCAGCGGCGTTCTCAGCAGCAAAACCACCGACATCTACGACTACAGCAATCTGGACGCTGTCGTCGGCAGCACCGTCAGCGGCAGCAGTGTTGTCATCAACAGCGGTGCCGATACCAACGTCAAAGGCAGCAGCGTAGTTGCCGATAACGACGTCAGCATCAAAGCCGGCGGCGACCTGAACGTGACCAGCGCCGAACAGACCAGTACCAGCGAATATATAAAACAGGTCAAAAAATCCGGTCTGCTCAGCGGCGGCGGTTTGGGCTTCACCATCGGCAAAGAACAGCAAAAAGACCAGTATGCCAACCAGAACACCGAGCAGGTAGGCAGCACTATCGGCAGCATTAACGGCAACGTCAATATCGAAGCCGGCAAAGATGTCAGCATCAGCGCCAGTCACGTGATCGCCGGGCAGGATATCAATGTAACCGGCCAAAACGTCACTATTGAAAGTGCCGATAATACCTATAACGCCCAGGAAAAACACGAATATAAGAAGAGCGGGATAACTGTGTCGTTGGGCACGCCAGCCTTATCCGTGGCTCAAAGTGTGCATGATACCATCAAAAAAGCCGACAGCGTTAAAGACGATCGCCTAAAAGCACTGATCGTTGGCAAAGAAGTCAGCGACCTGACCAAAAACGGCAAAGACAGCGTCCTGAATCAGACAAACAATGGCCTGCAGGACGGCTTTAATGCCGATGACTTTACCCTGACTGTCAGCATCGGCAGCCAGAAATATAAAAATGAGTCCAACAGCACTACCACTATTGCCAAGGGCAGCAGTGTGCAGGCTGGCGGTAATGTCAAGATCACTGCAACTGAAAAAGACATCAATATCAAAGGCAGCAGTGTCAGTGGCGAAAATGTCAATCTTGCAGCCAAAGGCGACGTCAACATCACCTCCAGCGATAATACCAATACGGCCAATTCAGAATCCAAAGGCAGCAATTCCAGTCTGGGACTGGGCTTTAATACGTCTGGGCTCAGCGATATCAGTGCCGGCTACTCCAAATACAATGGCAAAGTCAAAGAAAACGGCACAACGCATACCAACAGCACAGTTACTGCCAATGACAAGCTGACCATAGAAAGCGGTAAAGATACCAATATCATCGGCGGCAAAGTCAGCGGCGACAGTGTGGAAATGAATGTGGGCGGCGATTTGAATATCGAAAGTCAGCAGGACAGCCAGAACTATGACGAAAAATATACTTCGGGCGGCTTAAACGTCAATATCAACTACGCAACAGGTGTAGGCGTCAGCGGCGGAGCCAGCAGCGGCAAAACCAACTCCGAATACAACAGCGTCACCGACCAGAGCGGTATCTATGCCGGCGAAGGCGGATTTGACATCACTGTCGGCAATAATACCGACCTGAAAGGCGCAGTTATCGACAGCGACGCCACGGCAGATAAAAATAACTTGACTACAGGCACGCTGACGTGGGAAGATATCGACAACAAAGCTGAATACGAAAGCAAGGATACAGGGATCAATGTCAGCATCAACAACGGTGCAGAGCAGAACGAAAAAGGTATTACGCCCAATATAGGTATGCCGGCCGAAGGCGAAGCCGAAAGCACTACCAAAGCAGGTGTAGCACAGGGAACTATCGAAATAACAGATAAAGAAAACCAAAAACAGAATATCGAAGACCTGAACCGCGATACCAAAAATACGCTGAACCAGCTGGAACAGATCTTTGACAAGCAAACAGTAGCAGAACGTAAAGAAATGGCGGCCTTGTTTGGTGAATTGGCGTATAATGTAGTACATAATATTGATGGTACGCCTGAACAAAAGGCAGCTTTACACGCTCTTGTAGGTGGTATTATGAGCGAACTTACAGGCAGCGGCTTCTTGGCGGGAGCCAGTGGTGCAGCAGTAAACAAACTGTTGAGCGATGAACTGAAAAAGATTGCCGGAGACGATCCGGCGCTGCATCAATGGTTAAGCGCAGCGTTAGGAGCGGTGGTGTCCGATGTTGTTGCAGGCAATGCACAGGCAGGTTCAAGTGCGGCGGCCAGTGGGACGAAGAATAATGAATGGAGGAAAGATGAAATAGAGCAGATAACTACAGGGAAATTAGGAGAATTTGTTAAAGAACTAGATTTTTCCGAAATATCTGATGGTGAAGCAATTTTTGCCTATTCTATAGGTGGTAATTTATCGTTTATAAAAGGCGGAATGGTTGTTACACCAGATACCGTGTATTTAAGCGGCGGTGCAACATTTGGAACCACAGATTTTAGTGTTGATTTTAATACTAATAAAGTATATGTTTTGAAAAAAGGTGTAAATTTCACTGATTTATCCCCTGAAGACATTTCGTCTAAAAATCCAAAATATTTTGTAACAGATTTGAAAGAATTTAATAAAACCATGAAAGGTGCTTCAATGGGATTAACAGTATCTGTTATAGGTAATATATCTGTAGGAACTACTCCAGATGGTCATACTATATTGGCACCAGGTCTAAATGCTGTTCCCGGAGTGAGTGGTGATTATATTATCACAGGATGAGGAGGACAAATATGAAAAAAATTATTATGATTGTATGTATAAGTTTTATAATAGAAGCATTCCTTATTTTTATTCCTAAAACAGACAAGATACAAGAAAGCGATTTTATAAAAACAAAATTAAATGAGGTAATGAAGACATATATGATATTAGGGCTTCCTAATTATGAAAGTATAAGTAGGCCTATATTTTCTAGGGGATATACTAATGCTAGTCATACAGGATACCAGATTTTGGAATTTGTTAGCAAAGAAAATTTTACAAGTATAAAAAGAGAAATATTGTGCAATAATGCTTGCTATGGTGTCGTTGAACAAGAAAATTATTTTGAAGGTAATTTTGGAAATACGAAAGTTACAATAAAGAAAAATAATAATTTTTACTCATACTCTATATGGCCCTACGATGAAGAAACTGGTGGTGATATTTAATGCAGAATATATTATCAAAAAAAGTAGGAGTTTACCTTATCGGCTTCTTTTTAGCGTATTATATTTTAGGATTTACTTCAAACTATGTTAGAAATTTAAATGATGGTGAAGAAAGAAAAATTAAGTTGATTTTTGAGGCTAATAGAATTAAAGTTGGTCGTGAGTTTAAAGTCATTGATTTTTATACAGAGAGTTATTTACTTGGTGATAGTGCATTATTTTATGAATTAGAAGATGGAAATATTAGTAATAGAGAGTTTCTAAGGACGGAAATTATGAACCAAAATTGGGTCGAAGAAAAGACAGTACATAAAAATATGCTAAGTTTTAAAAAAAATGATTACAAGTTAAATATTCTTTTCTTTGATAATCGTTATTTGTTTCATTTTACAGATTGCAGAAGTACCATAGGCAACTATTTATACGGTATATGATAATAATTATTGGTGATCTTACGTTGTAATGATTGAATAACAGTATCCTGAAGGCATGCAATAACATCAGCCGCGAAATCACTTGGCAAAAATGTTATAGATGATTGTGGTAACTTTGTAATAAGAAATTGATATTATCTTCTTGTTTGATTTTAGAGTTTAGATTATTTAATCAACAAAGGAAAATATCAGAAACTATAATTTATGCATCTATCTGAGTAAAAGCTAACCCGCCAATATGGCGGGTTAGCTTAAAATTTCTATTATTTTGTTACTATAATAGCTGGATCAGCAGGATTTATTTTTTGTGTAGTTGAGACATCAACAGATAAACTTTAGTCTCGAATAGAAAAATTCAAGAATGGTGGCGTTCCGCTTGATTGATAAATTGTTAGAGATATTATATTTTATTATGCTGTTAATATTTGCATTATTTATTGATTATAAATTTTTGCCAGTAGTTAGTAGCGAAAAAAAAAGAAAAAAATTTTCTGTTGAGGAATCTAAAATTAGTAGAATTTATTGTTCTTCTTAGGATAATTTATTTAGTTGTAGTATTTATAACGGGATTCTTTTAATATTAGAATTGTAATAGGAAATGGTGTAAAAGTCTTAAACAATATCAGTGCCGGCTACTCCAAATACAATAGCAAAGTCAAAGAAAACGGCACAACGCATATAAACAGCACAGTTACTGCTAATGACAAGCTGACCATAGAAAGTGGTAAAGATACCAATATCATCGGCGTCAACGCCGGCAGCGACGGTAAGTAGGTGATTCTTTTTAATGTTAAAAGAAAAAGTAGTACTATATTTAATGATAGTATTTAATATTTTTTGTATTATTTATCCACAATATGTAAGAGGTAAATTTTCAGTAACTAATTGGGATGATAAAAATACTGATTATAATGATAAAAACAGGAAAAGAAGTATAAGAATAGTACATGGTATAATTTTGTTTGTTTTATTGTTAGTCAGTTATTATATGTTTTGGAAATAAATGATGTTAAAAAATATTTTAGCAGCTAGTAATTAAAATGGTAATAAGCAGTATGCTGAGCGGTGAAAAAGTGACCGGTAATGTGGGCGGCGATTTAAATATCAAAGGTCAGCAGGACAGCCAGAACTATGACGAAAAATATACTTCCGGCGGTTTAAACGTCAATATCAACTACACCTGTTGCGTAGTTGATATTGACGGAGCCAGCAGCGGCAAAACCAACTCCGAATACAACAGCGTCACCGACCAGAGCGGGATCTATGCAGGCGAAGGCGGTTGAGTTTAAAACCAAAGAGGTAAATAATGTTTATATTCGCTATTATGACAGCAAATAAAGGAATCAGTATTGGTAGTTATTTAGGAAAATAGAGGATAGGAGTAGAAGCGTATGTGGCTAAAGCTTGGTACAAGAGGAGATCCGCGAGTTATATATGTAATAATAATAGGGTTGATATTATTTGGATTACATCGAGGATATTATAGTCTTTATAATTTAAATAATGGACAAGAAAAACAGAGGTTTATTGTTAAAGAAGTAAATATGATAATGCCTATAAGTGATACGATAAAACTTCAAGGATCAGAAGTAACTAAACATATAGGAGGTGGGAGGGTATTTGAAACAACTTTATTTTCCGACTTAAGTAAAGCGGAATTGTATGATTTATTTAAGAAAAGTGCGGATCGTAATAATTGGAAATTAGTAGAGAATGGGGAATATTTTGTAAAAGATAATATGAAAATGCAGTTTAAATTTGTGGATATAGCAGAATATAACAATGTAAAACACTTGCAGGGGAAAACTCTGTGTAGAATAAAAATGGAGATAAAATAAAAAATGAATGAACAAATATTAGTTATAGGAACTGTTGGTGTTTTAATTCTTACAATAATATTCACCAAAATAAATATTTTACACAAAAAATATTTCCAATTTATTTTTAATTTAATATTTTTTTCTTTTGTATATCTGTGCTTTCAATATAAGTATATGGATATCATGAGAAAGGGAATGATAATATATGGAGGTATTGGGCTATATTATTGGTTTAGAGAATGGAAAGAGAAAAAGAAATAATAAAAAGATATCTGACTTTGTAGATTTTTTTCAGTGATCGAAGGAAAATATCAGCAAACGTAACAAGTGGTAAAGATACCAAAAATGCTCTGACGAATTTCGTCAGAGCATTTTGTTTGAGCAGGTATTGTTAAGTTAAGCACGCCTCACAGCTGCGGCGCTTCGGTGACACCGGTCAGTCCGGCCAGGGCCAACAGCAGCAGCAGGGATTTCTGCTCGCAGACGTGGACGCCGGCAGGATCGAACCATTCGTCCAGCGTATGCGTGCCGTATTCAGTACCGCCGCGGCCCAGCGTTACAGCCGGGATACCGCTTGCGATCGGCATATTGCTGTTGGTGCAGCCGCCTAAACGGGGCTGGGGCGTAATGCCGCAGGCTAAAGTTGCCAGCTTGGCTGCCTGCACCATCCGGCAGTTTTCCGGCTGGCTGCCGGCCGGCACGTCCATGATCTTGGTAAACGCTACCTGTACAACGCCCGGCTTGCCCCAGCGGGCATTTTCGGCATCGGCGCCCAGCTGAAAGGCCGCCAGTGCCTGCTGCTCCATTTGCGCCAGCACCTCGGCGCTGTCCGAGCGCATATTGATCTTAAAATTGGCGCTTTGGGCGATACCGTGGATCGCCTGCCCGCCGCTGGCCAGGCTCACAGTAAAGGTAGTTTTAGGCACCTCAGGCACCTGCATATCGCTTAAAGCGGCAATAGCCCGCCCCATAGCCTGTACGGCGCTGGGGGTGCCGAAAGCCAGGTAGGCGTGGCCGCCGGGGCCGCTATAGGTAACGTCGTAATTTATCATACCCGTTGCGTTAAAATACATCACGTCATTACTGGGACCGTCGATAGAAATTGCCGCCAGGATTTCCGCACCTTTGGCAGCGACAAGATGCTTCATGCCGCTCATAGCGCCCAAACCTTCTTCGGCCACAGTGCCGGCTACCATGATATCGTGATAGGGCTTCAGGCCGCAGCCTGCCAAAGCGCGGATAACAGACAGATTGGCCGCCAAAGCCCTGGTATCATCGCAAATACCCGGCGCATACAGCCTGCCGTCCTTTTCGATGACCTCATGCACCGAGCCGAAGCCGAAAACCGTATCCAAATGGCCTTCCAGCAGGATACACTTGCCGGTGTTGCCGCTGCCGTAGATTTTGCCGTATACGTTGAATTTATCGTCGATGACCACGTCCTGCAGCCCTGCCTCACGCAGCAGCTTGGCATAGTGCCTGCTGCGCTCCTCCTCATGGAAGGTCGGCGCTTCGATCAGCACCAGCTCCTTTTGCTGCGCAATGGTCTGAGGCGCATCCTGCTCCAAAAAGGCCAAAGCCTGCCGGACCTGCCTGTCAGCTGTCAATTTTTGAAAAATAAGTTCCAGATCCTGATCGAACCCTGTTGTCATAAAAAAGCCCCCTCAATGATTTTGATTAAATTATAACAAAGAAACTTTAGCCGGCAAATGCTTTTTTTAAATTGCGGTCAAATTCGGGACCAAAAAACTTTTGCGGCGGGCAAAAGTGTAATAATTGAACGTTGTGCTTTTAATGCAGCCGCCGCATATCCGCTTCCGGGCGATAGTGGTATAATAAAAGCATAAATGCGTAAAGCTGCCAGAAAGAAGGGGATTTTGTGACTTTAGAAAACGATTTACACAAGCTGATCGATAAAGCACTGGCTTTAGGCGCTTCCGGCGCTAAAACAGTTGAGGTGGGCAAAATCAAAACCGGGGCCTGGACCCGCTGGAAATGCCAGTTCGGCTGTCCCAATTATGGCAAGACCCTGTGCTGCCCGCCCTTTGTACCCGGCTACGAAGAAACGCAAAAATTTTTGCGTGAATTTGCCCAAGGCATCATCGTCCAATATACGTTCAGTTTGGAAAACGTTGACAGCACAGACTTTGCCGCCGCCGACCTGTCGATGAGCAACGGACTGCTGGATATTTTACTGACGCTGGAACGGGAAGCCTTTTTGCAGAACCACTACAAGGCTTTTGCCTTAAAAGCCGGACGCTGCCGGTTGTGTGACCAGTGCAATTTAACAAAGTGCGTCCATCCCACCAAAGCCCGGCCGTCGCTTGAAGCCTGCGGCATCGACGTGATGGCCTTGGCCAACGATAACGGCTACAGTGCGGAAATTTTGCAGGGACCGGTGCAGGAGCTGAAGATCTATGGTTTACTGCTGGTTGAATAAAGCCTGCGGCTAAGCGGAAAAACTGTTGCCCGATATGGCTGTGGCGACCACGCCGCTGACCTTGTGTGCTTGACCCTCTTTTGTAAAAGGTTTATAATCAAATTAGTAAGAAAAGTTCGAAAATTAAGAACAAAATTGCAGCAAGAGACAGGAATGGAGGGTTTTTTATGAAAAAGTCAACTAAACTCATTTCAGCAGTTTTGGCATCGCTGATGCTGCTGGCCGCAGGCTGCGGCAGTGACAAGCCGGCCGAAAAGAAAGCCGGCGGCCCGGAAGAAAAGGTACTGACGGTTTATTCTGCCCGCAGCGAGCAGCTGAATAACGCAGTCATCCCTCAGTTTGAAAAAGATACCGGCATCAAAGTCAATCTGGTCGTAGCCGGTACCGGCGAAGTCCTCAAACGTGCCAAATCCGAAAAAGACAACCCGCTGGGCGATATTCTGTGGGCGGCTGACGAAACCATGCTGTCCTCGTCCAAAGACCTGTTTATGGAATATACTTCCACCGAAAACGATAAAATGATGGACGGCTTCAAAAATAAAGCCGGCGTCTTTACCCCGGCCTTTGCCGATCCTACGGTGATGATCGTCAACACCGAACTGGCCAGCGGCATGAAGATCGAAGGCTTTGAAGACCTGCTGAACCCGGCCTTAAAAGGCAAGATCGCTTTCGGCGACCCTGTCAACTCCAGCTCGGCCTTCCAAAGCCTGATGGCTATGCTGTACGGTATGGGCAAAAACGGCGACCCCATGTCCCCGGAAGCCTGGAATTATGTAGATAAATTCATCGCCAATCTGGGCGGCAAAATGTGCAACAGCTCCAGTCAGGTCTATAAAGGCGTCGCCGGCGGCGAATATGTAGTCGGCCTCACCTGGGAAGACCCGGCAGCCAACCTGGTCAAAAACGGCGCTAAAGTACAGGTCGTGTTCCCGGTAGAAGGGGCTATTTTCCCCGGCGAATCCGTACAGATTTTGAAGAACTGCAAGCATCCTGAAAACGCTAAAAAGTTTGTCGATTATATGCTGTCTGAAAAGATCCAGAACGCCGTCGGTATGAACCTTACCGTGCGTCCGCTGCGCAAAGGCGCGACCCTGGCTGCTTACATGACTCCTAACGATAAGATCAAATTAGCTCCTAATTATGATGAAAAATGGGTTTCCGAAAATAAAGCTAAGATCACCAAAATGTTCAGCGAGCATATGGAAAAATCCATGTAATTGATTTTCACTACAGCAAACAGGCAAGGGGACTCGCAGGAGTCCCTTTTGTCTTATCAAAATAAAAAGGCGGTTATTTTATGAGTGTAGCGATCAACATCGACAATGTCATCAAACGCTTCGGCAAGGATACGATTATCAACGGGCTGTCAGTAGATGTGCGCCCCGGCGAGTTTTTTACGCTGCTGGGCCCCTCCGGCTGCGGCAAAACGACTTTGCTGCGCATGATCATCGGCTTCAACTCTATCGAAGGCGGCACGATCAAAATAGATGACCAGATCATCAATGATATCCCGACCCATCTGCGTAATATGGGTATGGTCTTTCAAAACTATGCTATTTTTCCGCATATGTCCGTCAAGGATAACGTCGCCTTTGGCCTGAAAAACCGTAAGGTGTCCAGAGCACAAATGGAGGCGCAGGTAGAGGAGATACTGGAAACCGTCAAGATCGGTCACCTGAAAGACAGGATGCCGACGCAGCTTTCCGGCGGGCAGCAGCAGCGTGTGGCTTTGGCCCGCGCTATAGTTATCCACCCGCAGGTGCTGCTGATGGACGAACCGCTCTCCAATCTCGACGCCAAGCTCAGAGTCGAGATGCGCAACGCTATCAAGCTCATCCAGCAGCAAATCGGTATCACCACAGTCTATGTCACCCACGACCAGGAAGAAGCGCTGGCCGTTTCTGACCGCATCGCCATTATGAACAACGGCATCATCCAGCAGATCGGCACGCCGAAAGAGATCTATCAGCGGCCTAACTGCGTCTTTGTCGCTACTTTTATTGGTCTGTCCAATATTTTGGAAGCGGAGCTCAAAACTGACGCCGCTGCTAAAGTCCTTGATTTTGGCGGTTATCAGGTGCCGATGACTAATTTGGCGCCGGCAGCCGCTGACGGCAGTAAAGTAAAGGTCTCAGTACGCCCGGAAGAATTCGAGATCTGCCCTGACGGTACGGCAGGACTTGCTGCCGTAGTCGAGCACAGCGTCTTTTTAGGTGTCACTACGCATTATTTTATGCGTCTGGAAAACGGACAGGAAATAGAAGTGATCCAGAACTCCGGCGTGGAAGACACCATACCCAACCAGACTACGGTACGCCTGCTGGTGCAGGCCGCCAAGATCAATGTTTTTACGGAGGATGGGAACACGACCCTGATAGTTAGGGGGGATCGCTGATGCCTGCTGCCAGAAAATTCAATCTGTGGCTGGGGATAGCCCTGGTCATTCTGTGTTTCTTTGTGGTTTTTGTCGTCTATCCGCTGATCCTGATCCTGTATAAAAGCGTTATCGACGCCGAATCGTCGCGGCTGACGCTGGACTATTTTACCAAATTCTTTGCCCGCAAATATTATTGGAGCACCCTGGTCAACAGCTTTTATGTCACCGTCTGCTCCACGCTCATTGCCTCCGTTATTGGCCTGCCCATGGCTTATGTGCTGCGCAGCGTCAAGATACCGGGCAGTAAATACCTCAACATACTCATAGTTATTTCCTATTTGTCGCCGCCGTTTATCGGCGCTTACGCCTGGATCCAGCTTTTAGGGCGCAACGGCTTCATCACGCAGATCGCCAACTCGGTCTTTGGCGTCAAGCTGGGCGGCATCTATGGCTTTGCCGGCATCGTGCTGGTTTTTGCACTGCAATCCTTTCCGCTCATTTATATGTATGTGTCAGGAGCCCTCAAAAATCTGGATAATTCGTTGAATGAAGCGGCCGAAAGCCTGGGGCTGACCGCTTTTCAGCGTGTACGCCAGATCATTCTGCCGCTGGTGATGCCTTCGCTTTTAGCAGGCTCGCTGCTGGTCTTTATGCGGGTCTTTTCCGATTTCGGCACACCGATGCTGATCGGCGAAGGCTTTAAAACCTTCCCGGTCTTGATCTACACCCAGTTTATGGGTGAAGTCAGCACCGACGATCACTTTGCCGCTTCGCTGTGCGTCATCGTCATCGTCATCACCCTGCTGCTCTTTTTCCTCCAGCGTTATATCGCCGGGCATTATTCCTATTCCATGACGGCGCTGAAGCCCATGGAAGCAGTGGAAGCTAAAGGCAGCAAAAAATTCTTCTCCTATCTTTTTGTCTACGGCATCACCTTTTTAGCCATGCTGCCGCAGCTTACAGTCATCTTTACCTCGTTTTTAGAGGTCAGCGGCGGCGCGGTCTACACCGGCAGTTTTTCGCTGCAGAACTATATGAATACCCTGTTTGCCAAAGACAACAACTCTATCACCAATACCTATCTTTTTGGTATCTGTGCTATTTTCATCGTTGTTTTTATGGGTATCTTCATTTCTTATCTTACAGTGCGCAAGCGTTCCTATGTTACGGAAGTGCTGGATACGGTCACCATGTTCCCGTATATCATTCCCGGCTCGGTTCTGGGTATCTCGTTTTTGTATGCCTTCAACAAGCAGCCGCTTATCTTAAGCGGCACGGCGCTCATCATCATTATTTCCCTGGCTATACGGCGTATGCCCTATACCATCCGTTCCAGTACGGCCATCATCACCCAGATCAGCCCCAGTATCGAAGAAGCTGCTATCAGCCTGGGCGCGACCGAATTCAAATCCTTCTGGAAGGTGACGGTGCCCATGATGCTGCCCGGTGTTCTGGCCGGCGCTATCATGAGTTGGATCACCCTGATCAGCGAGCTCAGCTCCTCGATCATCCTGTATACCAGTAAAACCAGCACGCTGACAGTCGCCATCTATACCGAAGTCATTCGCAGCAACTTCGGCAATGCGGCGGCTTATTCTACCGTGCTCACCTTAACGTCCATCATCTCGCTGTTGATCTTCTTCAAACTTACCCATAACAAAGACATCAGCGTTTAAATACACAACAAAAAACAGTGGATATAAAAAACGAGGCTGGATATTATTCCAGCCTCGTTTTCTCTTTAAAAGTCCGTTTTTAGTTCGCTCACCGTATATTTTTGCTGCAAATGGTTGATGATCTGCCTGATGCGCTGCTTACTGTTTTCGATGTCGCAGTCAGGGCGGCGGGTAGAAGCCTTAGCCGCTTCGGGGTCAGTCAGCCGGGCCTGCATTTTGTGCCGGGCCCGTACTTCCGCCAGCGCCACGTCCATATCATACAGCCGTGGAAAATGGGTGCCGGCCGCTAAAAACTTCACGCACTCCATAAACAGGCCGGCGTCTGTAGCCTTATACCGCTCCAGCCATACCTGCTGCAACCGCTGACGGCTGGCAGCTGAATCGCAGGGCAGATACAGCCCGGCGGCCCGCCAGCGCTCCAGCGCCTCGGTGATATGCCGGTAGCCGGTAAGCTCCGTCATATCGTTATCCCCAAAAGCAGCCGCAGCTTTTTGATCGCCCTGCTGCGGTGCAAACTCACTGTACGTGTATCCAGATGCAGCTCGCGTCCGATCATCTGCAGCGATTTGCCTGCCAGCAGTCCGGTGATCACGTTGGCCTGCTGCCGGGGCAGCAGCGGCAGACACTCCCGTACCAGCCACAAACGCAGCCTGCTCAGCTCGGATAACTGGAATTCACGGTAGATTTGTACGTCCTGCTTCAGTGCGGCTTCCTGATTGCTGCCGCCCTCCATTGTTTCTACAGACTGCTGCCGCCTGATCGCGGTATGCAGCTCCGTACGCATTTTATTGGCGACAAAGGCCGCGATCCGGTGAATATCGTCGCCTTCCTGCCAATCCTGTACAGCCTTCAAGATCCCCAGGTTAGCTATCTGCAGGGCGTCTTCACCCAGCCTGTCAGTGCAGACGCTCTGGCGCGCCAGCTTTACGGCCAGCCCTTCAAAGCACTGCAAAAATTTCAGCAGCGCCGCTTCGCTGCCACACTTGGCGTCTTTCAATAAAGCTTCAAAATCAGGGATATCGTGTTGGCGTTTTGCAGATCTTTTTATCAAAACAACAGCTCCTTAGTCTGTATAAGCAATAGTAGTAGTCGATCCCAAAAGCGCACAGGCAAACTCGCGTGCCGTCAGCCCGTCCAGGCAGCAGCTGCACACCATGCCCGCGCAGGTCTCCAAATATTCTTCACCTGTGCAGATCGTTTCACCGCACAGGCAGCAGTCATATACCGCCCCGCAGTCCTTTTCCGGCGGCCTCAGCCAGTCAGCTTCCGCCCTGGCCAAGCTGCCCATACTAAATAAGTCCCTCCTTCTTTAAACGGCGTTTCAAAGCCTTGCGCATCAGCTCGCTGCAGTTTATGCCTGCCGCCAGCGCTTCGCGGCGCAGCTTGTAGGGCAGGGTAACGTGCAGGCTCACCAGGTCGGCATCGTCAGCCGGCAGGTTCACTGTGCGCACTTTGGGCTGGCCTGATGCTGCCTGGCAGTTCTGTCCTGTCAATAACGGGCAGTGCGTCAGCAGATAAAACAAACGGCTTTTCAAAGTCTCCTCGTTTACTGTTTGAGAAATTGGTTTGATTTTTGTCATATTGCTGTCCCTTTCGCGAGTAAAATTGGCCTGTCCTTATCTTCTTCTTAGTACGTTAGCACTACTATAAAACATAACTTAACAATCTTTACTGGTTTTATTCAGGCTAACGCAGGAGATAATTGCTGACCCCAAACGCTGACCTACGCCAGAACGCTAACGTAAGAGCCAAAAGAAAATTTAATAAAAGAAAAGGTAGACCCTCTCACTATATATAGGGCAGCGAAAGGGGCAAAAAACATACAAAGCTAAAAAAATATTTTTCCAAAAAATCTGAACGCAAAAAAATAAAACGGCCAGAGCAAGCTCTGCTGCGGCTGACGAAGCTTTTGTAAAAAAATAAATAAAAATTTGCGCGGCCTTGTATGTTTTTTGGGGGTCTGCCTGCCCTATATATAGTGAGAGGGTAATGCGGCAGACCGCCGGCTGCCCCTCAAAAACATACAGGGAGGAATACAAAATGCTCGTATCATCACCACAAAAAGTATCACTCACACAAGTCGCCGTTATGGCGCAGGCAGCCAGGGGCCGCATCGCGCAGATCTATCTGCACTGGACGGCAGGCCGCTATGGACAGGTCTACGATGATTATCATCTGAACATCGACGCCGACGGCACAGTTTACTGCACCTGCGACAGCCTGACCGAACAGAAAAGCCACACCTGGAAACGCAACAGCGGCAGCATCGGCATCGCACTGTGCTGCGGGCTGGGCGCACTGGCTAACCACGGCCACGACGCGGATCTGGGCGTTTTTGCCCCCACCGAAGCGCAAACCGACAAACTGGCGCAGGTACTGGCCTTCCTTGCCAAAGGACTGGATATCTTCCTGCTGCCGTCTACTGTCATGACTCATTGCGAAGCCGCGCTCATCGATGGCTACGGCCCTTACAGCGCCGATCCCCAGACCCGCTGGGACCTGTGGTATATCCGCGATTCACCCGGTGACGGCGTCATGCGCCACGGCGGGCTGGTACTGCGGGGCAAAGCCCTGTGGTATTACAGCCGGCTGAACTGAAAGCAGGCCAGATGCCATAACGAAACAAGTAACCAATACAATAAACAGAGGAGCGAAAATCATGCCAACAACTAAAACAGCAACATCCTACAAATTATCCTTAGCAGTAGAAAACGGTGTCAACGCGCTGGGAGCGGCGCAGGTCAAGTCTGTATCTATCGGCAGCGTTAAGCTGGATGCAGAAGACGACAAGTGCCTTGCCGTCGCCAATGCCCTGAGCGAGCTGATGAGCCATGCGGTAGTCAACGTCTACGTGACGGAAAAGGCCGA